>CAZEYU010000043.1:0-1762 GCA_964516395.1 uncultured Candidatus Thioglobus sp. | reverse complement strand
CAACAAATTCAGCCAAAATCAAAGCGTAAAATTAATATTGGTGTTAATGATATTGAAAACATTATTGCTAAGCTGGCGAGAATTCCATCAAGACAAGTGACCAATGATGATAAATCACTACTAAAAAATTTAGAGCAAGAGCTTAAATTGGGTGTTTTTGGTCAAGACTTAGCAGTAGAAAGCTTATCTACCGCAATCAAACTATCAAGATCTGGCTTGGCACATGAAGATAAGCCCATGGGTGCTTTTTTGTTTGCCGGACCAACCGGGGTAGGAAAAACAGAAATCTGCAAGCAGTTAGCCCGTATTATGGGCGTGAAATTATTGCGCTTTGATATGAGTGAATACATGGAGCGTCATTCTGTGTCTAAGCTGATAGGATCGCCACCAGGCTATGTTGGCTATGATGAAGGTGGTTTATTAACTGAAGCAGTTAATTCCAATCCGTACGCAGTTTTATTGCTTGATGAGGTTGAAAAAGCGCATCCTGATATCTTTAATTTATTATTGCAAGTTATGGATAACGGCAAGCTGACTGATGCAAATGGGCGAGAAGTTGATTTTAGAAATGTAATTTTAGTGATGACATCAAATGCCGGCGCACAAAGTGTTCAGCGTGCATCCATTGGCTTTAGTGAGCAAGATCACGCACTTGATTATGAAGGTGAGCTTAAAAAAGCCTTTACGCCAGAATTTAGAAATCGACTTTCAGAAGTGATTTACTTTAACAGCTTAAACGAAGAAACCATTGTTTTTGTGGTGAATAAATTCTTATTTGAGCTTGAATCGACACTTGAAGATAAAAATGTTTCATTAATCGTCTCCGATACAGCTCGACAATGGTTTGCTAAGAATGGTTATGATGCAAAAATGGGTGCACGACCAATGTCACGTTTAATCGAAAAAGAGGTTCGTAAGCCATTAGCAGATGAATTGTTATTTGGAAAACTACTTGATGGCGGTACAGTTAAAGTTGGTGTGAAGAAAGATAAAATTTCGCTAAATATTTCGTGAGAATACTTATAAGCAATGATGATGGCTATCAGGCCGAAGGCATTCAATCATTAGCAAAGTATCTTGCTAAAGACCATGAAGTAGTAGTGGTTGCACCGAGTGAAAACAAGTCTGCAGCTAGTAGTTCGTTAACATTGGATAAGCCTCTCGAGCCTATTAAAATTAAAGATGGGGTCTATAGTATCAATGCCACCCCAAGTGATTGCGTGCATTTGGCATTGTGTGGATTCTTGCAAGAAGAGGTTGATTTGGTAGTAACTGGCATTAATTTTGGCCCTAATTTAGGCGATGATGTTATTTATTCAGGTACGGTTGCGGGCGCAATAGAAGGGCGTTTTCTTGGTTTGCCATCAATAGCCTTTTCATTGGCGAGTTGGAAAGGTAAAAATTTTGACACAGCTGGCAGGATTGCACTACAAGTTGTTAACCAAATTCACACCTCACAACTTTCGCATGATACTGTGCTCAATGTTAATGTGCCTGATGTATCAATTGATAATATTAAAGGCTTTCAAACAACACGCCTTGGCAAACGACATATGTCTGAACCCAGTACTCAAGATGAAAAAAATCCATCTTTATATTGGATAGGTGAAAACGGCAAAGAGGCTGATAATGGCGTGGGTACAGATTTTCACGCCATTGCCAATCATTATGTGTCAGTCACACCATTGCAAATTGATTTAACTAAATACAATGAAATTGACACTGTTTCACAGTGGCTAAAAGATTTGAGTTAATTACTCCA
>CAZEYU010000042.1:0-2151 GCA_964516395.1 uncultured Candidatus Thioglobus sp. | reverse complement strand
TGATGCTTATTTACAAGATTTAAAATTTGAACCAATTACTGCACTGACTGCTGGAATAGACGGCTTAGATGATATTCGAGTTATTGCTAATCAAGCGCCAACACACCTTAACAAAGATGGTTATTTGTTGTTAGAGCATGGCTACAACCAACAAGATAAAATCGTTGAATTGCTTCAAAAAAATTTCACCAATATACAAACTTTTCAAGACTATAATTCCAAAGACCGTGCCATTCTGGCACAGATAAAAAACAATACTTAATCTTTATTAACAACAGGGGGAATAATGAAAAAATTAATGCAATTATTTGCAGCGGTAGCATTAGTCATTACGGCAACGGGCTGTAGCGATGATAAAAATACATCTGCAAGCACACAACAAGATAAGAAAGTTTATACGCTTACCATGGCTGAAACTTGGCCAAGTAACTTTCCAATTTTCGGTGACTCAACCAAGAAGTTTGCTCAATTGGCAAATGAGATGTCTGATGGACGTTTAGTGATCAAAATTGATTCAAAAAATAAACATAAATCAGCGCTAGGAATTTTTGATTTTGTAAAGTCTGGTCAGTATGACTTAGGCCATTCAGGTTCTTACTACTGGAAAGGCAAAGATATTAATACCCTATTCTTCACTTCAATGCCATTTGACATGACTGCTGCTGAACAACACGCTTGGTTTGAATACGGAGGCGGTCAAGAGCTTATGGATAAGGTTTACGCTAAACACGGCATGAAATCTATCATTGGTGGTAACACGGGCAACCAAATGGGTGGCTGGTTTAAAAAAGAAATCAACTCAGTTGAAGATCTTCAAGGTTTGAAGATGCGTATCCCAGGTTTTGCAGGTGAAATTATGTCAGAAGTTGGTGCTAAACCAACCAACATTCCAGCAGGTGAACTATATACAGCACTTGATCGCGGAACAATTGACGCGCTAGAGTGGGTAGGTCCTTCACTTGATTTGCGCATGGGTTTTCATAAAGTTGCACCTTATTACTACACAGGTTGGCATGAGCCAGGTTCAGAATTACAATTCTTGATCAATCTTAAATCTTATGAAGCACTACCAAAAGATTTACAAACCATCTTAGTAACTTCAATGAAATATGCAGCGTACGATATGTTTGTACACTCTAACGACGAGAGCGCTAAAAACTGGGCAAGCATGAAAAAGGATTTTCCTAACATCAAGGTTAAGACATTCCCTAAGCCTGTGTTTGATGCACTTAAAGCGGCCAACAAAAAACTTCTTGCTGAGTTAGCTGCCAAAGATCCTTTATCTAAAGAGATTATTGAATCTAGACACAACTATCTTAAAAATATTCGTGCTTGGACGCAAATCTCTGATCAGTCATACTTAAATTCTTTAGGTAACTAAGATTCGATCAATCTATACCCGATGGTTAGAAAACATAACCATCGGGCTTTTACTATTAACAATTTTTAATGTCTTTATTGATGTTGTACTTCGTTACGCCTTCAATAATTCATCTATCGCTTTACAAGAAATGGAGTGGCACCTATTTTCTTCGCTATTTTTACTCGGAATTTCATACACATTGCAACAGGATGCGCATGTACGAGTCGATATTTTTTATGCCAACTTTACTCAAAAAAAACAAGCCTTAGTTAATATAACCGGCTTTATTATTTTCATTCTACCTATTAGTTTTCTCATTGCTTATTACGGGTTTGATTTTGCCTATAACGCTTATGAAATTGGGGAACTGAGCGGAGATCCTGGTGGGCTTACTCATCGCTTTATTATCAAAAGTGTTATCCCTATTAGTTTTATCTTGGTTGTTATTTCTGGCTTTATATTTGCTATGGATAACTACAAGCAACTCAAGGCAAGTCAAACATGATTGGTCTAATTATGTTTGCCATCACCTTGATGCTACTTATGGTTGGTTTTCCAGTAGCCTTCACTTTTGCGGGTGTGGCAGTTATTTTTGGCACCCTTACCGAAGGTATAGATCTGTTTGGCTTTATGCCTTACCGCATCATGAGTGTAATGCAAAACACCATTTTAATGGCAGTACCCTTGTTTATCTTTATGGGCGTTATTCTGCAAAAGACTAAATTAGCTGAGCAATTGTTAGAGGCCATGGGTGACTTATTTGGCAATATCAGAGGTGGTTTAGCCAT
>CAZEYU010000041.1:0-3069 GCA_964516395.1 uncultured Candidatus Thioglobus sp. | reverse complement strand
GTTTAGTCGTCATTTATTTACCTGTGTTTTATGCGTAAAATGTATTAATATGGACGAAATAAAAAAAAACAAGGCCTGTTTTGAATAAAGCGATTATTGAATTTATTAACCACCTCAAAGATGAGCGCCAGTATGCGCTAAACACGCAAATATCTTATGAGCGTGACTTAATAAAATTAATGCATTTTTTACAAACTAAACAAGTAAATCACTGGTCTGAATTGAGTGCTGATTTATTGAATTTATTTATGATGCAACTTCGTCGTCAAAATATTAGCCCTAGAAGTATTCGTCGTCATTTGTCTTCTGTTAGGGGGTTGTTGGCTTATTTGGTAAATCAAGGTCAGTTAGAGGAAAATTGTGCCATACAATTAGCAACACCAAAACCTAGCCAAAATCTTCCTAGTGCGCTTAGTTATGAGGAATTGTTGCTAATGTTAAAGCCACAGTCAAATTCTGCTTCTGAATACCGAGATGTAGCCATGATTGAGGTGTTGTATTCGTGCGGTCTTCGGATCTCAGAGTTGGTTGGTCTTAACCTTGCAGACGTAGACTTAGAGCAAGGGTTTTTGTCAGTGATGGGAAAGGGTTCAAAAACAAGGCATACGCCACTTGGAAAATCAGCCATTCATGCAATTAATAAACATTTAAACAATCATAATACTAAGGCATTATTTACTAATAAAAGTAGTCAACGAATTAGCACAAGATCTGTGCAAAATATTATTAAAAAACGTGCACTAAATGCAGGTATTAAAATCAATGTCCACCCGCATATGTTAAGACATGCTGCGGCCACACATTTTTTACAATCTAGTCATGATCTTAGAACTACTCAGGAGTTTTTAGGGCACAAGAGTATTAAGTCAACTCAAGTGTATACTCATCTTGATTTTTTAGAATTATCAAAAGTATATGATAAGTGCCATCCGAGAGCAAAAAAATGAGCTTTAAATCTAGTTTAGCAGCGCAGTATTTAAACATTGGTGGGGTGGTGTCCATACCTACAGATACCGTTCAAGGCTTAAGTTGTTTAGCAAGTGATGTAAATGCAATAGATAGGATTGTTAAGCTTAAACGCAGAGCGACAAATAAAGGTTTAATTTTGCTTGCAAGTGATGCTAAATTTTTACTAGATTTTGTTGATGATGTAGATTTATTAAAAAAGATAGAGCTAAGCAGTACACCAACTACCTATTTGGTCAAGGCAAATAAGAACATAAATCCTGTCTTGATTGGAGGATTTGACACTGTTGCTATTAGATTAACTGATAATAGCTTGATTGAAGATATATGTGAAAAAACTGGTAGTGCGCTTGTATCTACCAGTGCTAATATTTCTGGCAGAAATACTGCTGATTCAATATTAAAACTTAAGATGTTTTTTAAAAACGAATTAGATTTTATGATTAGTCCAAAAAACTATAATAACCAACCATCAAAAATTATTAATTTACAAACAGGGGAGAGAATTAGGTGATTGATCAAGTACAGAGTTATTTGCTATCTTTGCAAGCCGATATTTGTGAACAACTAGAACAAGTTGATGGCAAGGCTAAATTCATTAAAGATAGGTGGGAAAAACCTAACAATAAGGGAAATGGATTAACTCGAGTACTTTCTGATGGGGATGTGTTTGAGCAAGCAGGTGTTAATTTTTCCATTGTTTATGGTGACAATCTTCCTGCTTCAGCAACAGCGCTTAGACCAGAATTAGCAGGACGTAGTTTTAGTGCGCTTGGTGTATCTTTAGTGATTCATCCAAAAAATCCTTACGTACCAACCTCGCATGCCAATGTACGTTTTTTTATTGCAGAAAAAAAGGGTGAAGATCCAATATGGTGGTTTGGTGGTGGGTTTGACTTAACGCCGTATTATGGCTTTGATAAAGATTGTATTTTTTGGCATAAGCAAGCTAAAGACGCTTGTGATCCATTTGGAGATGAGGTTTATGCCAAGTACAAAAAATGGTGTGATGAGTATTTCTACCTAAAACATCGTGACGAACAACGCGGTATTGGTGGATTGTTTTTTGACGATCTTAACGAAGGTGGCTTTGATCAGTGTTTTGCATTTATGCAAAGTGTTGGAGATAGTTATATTAAAGCCTATAGACCAATTGTTGAAAAACGTAAAGATACTCCATTTACAGATGCACAAAGACAATTCCAGCTTTATCGTCGAGGTCGCTATGTGGAGTTTAATTTGGTTTATGATCGCGGTACTTTATTTGGATTGCAAACTGGTGGCCGTACAGAGTCAATTTTGATGTCTCTGCCGCCACTTGTGCGCTGGGAGTATCAATATGAGCCACAACCTGGTACTCAAGAGGCTTTGTTATATGATCGATTTTTAAAACCACAGGATTGGATTAATGAAGCTTGATTTAGATACTAAGCGATTACTTTGCCCCATGCCAGTGATACGCCTAGGTGAGAAGATTGACAAGGTACAGGTGGGTGATACGATCCAAGTATTAGCAACAGATCCTGGTGTATTGCATGATATTCCAGCTTGGTGCAAAGTGCATGGGCACAAAGTGCTTGAAATTACAGAAAATTCTGACGAGATTGTTCTTTTGGTAGAGAAATTAGGGTAGAATGAGTCGCTGTTTTTATTGTAAATATATTGGGTTCTTATAATTTTATAATATAACAATAAAACTAACAAAAGAATTTTGCTCGTAACGGCGCGAGCTACTTGACGAAGTCTGTCAGAGAAAATAATTGTTAAAAAAGGAGAAAATATGTCTGCACAAGATGTAATGAAGATGATTGAAGACAATAGCGTAAAGTTTATTGATTTTCGTTTTACTGACACTAAAGGTAAAGAGCAACACGTAAGTGTTCCAGCACACACTATTGATGCTGAAAAATTAGAAGAAGGCCAAATGTTTGATGGTTCTTCAATTGCTGGTTGGAAGCCAATTAATGAATCTGACATGATTATGAAGCCAGATACAACAACAGCAATAATGGACCCATTTACTGAAGAAGCGACACTTAATATCACTTGTGACATTATTGAGTCAACTGATATGCAGGGTTATGAAAAAGATCCTCGCTCTAT
>CAZEYU010000040.1:0-3158 GCA_964516395.1 uncultured Candidatus Thioglobus sp. | reverse complement strand
CAATAACGCGGTCGCGTGTTGGATGGACGTTCATTTTTTCTCCTGGTTTTAATAAGTATTAGTTTTTAAATTACGCAACTATTTATGAGTACGCAATTTTTATCTAAGATCTTATATAGGGTTGTTTTTTTATTCTTTCAAGTGATAGATGAAAAAAAATTTACAGGATTTTTTTGACTAGAAAAACAATGGCAACTAATATGACAATACCTAGAGATTTTTCCATGGCTTTAGGGCTGTATTTAAATGAACCCATGTATGAGCCTAAAAACCCTCCAAGCATTACAGCCATAATAAGTGGCACGTACTCTAAAAGATCAATAGAGTTATATTGCAAGCGTGATATTAATCCAGAGAGTGACACTACCCAAACAAACACCACACCAGCAGCAGCCGCTTCTTTTTGACTGCCGAGATTAAGCATAATAATAAGGGGTACTAGATACACGCCACCACCAATACCCACAATGCCAGCAACCAGTCCTAAAATAGAACCGGCAGATAGCGAGACAATTATTTTTTGACGCTGAGACAGTAGTAGTCTAAAGCCAGTATCTTTCCATAGATAAATTCTCATAGCAACCAAAATTAGTGAAACTAATAATATCCATAAAAAAATTTCTCTCGGTAAGTTTAATGCACCACCTGCATAGGCAAAAGGAATGGCCGATATTAAAAATGGTAGAATAATACGAACTTTGCCATGATCATTTCTTAAATAGTTATAGCTGCCAATCGTAGTAACGAATAAATTAAGTGATAAAGATACCATTGGTATCACTAAAGTTGACATGCCGGATATTACCATAATGGCTGTATATGAGGACCCACCACCCATACCGACCGACGAATAGATAAAGGCCACTATAAAAAATAGCAACGGCAATAAAAATTCAAATGAAAAAATAACTTCCATGGCAAGTTATTTTACGGATGCATTGGATAGAAATACTTGACTCACGTCAATAATTATGAGAACACAACTGTCTTATTATTACACGTTAAAACACGATCCTCTAGATGATATTGCAAACCTTTAGCCAAGGTAATTTTCTCAACATCTTGCCCCATTTTCTTCATTACATCTGCACTATCTGTGTGATCAACTCGAATAACATCTTGCTCGATGATAGGTCCTTCATCTAGATCAGCAGTCACATAATGACACGTTGCACCAATCAATTTAACTCCGCGTTCAGCGGCGCGCTTGTACGGATTTGCCCCTATAAAAGATGGTAGGAATGAATGATGAATATTGATAATTTTTCCTGCGTATTTTTCACACAAGTCTTGTGGAATAATCTGCATGTAACGCGCTAATACAATCACATCTGGTTTGAACCAATCAACTGCATCAGTCATCTTGGCAATGTCAGTCGCCTTAGTATCTATATTGATTGCTACTTGCTTAAAATCAATATCGTACCAGCTGGCAATTTTTTCCAACCTTTGATGATTAGACAATACGCCAACAACTTCGCCTTCTAATTCACTTTCATGGTCTCGGTGTAATAAATCAGCCACACAATGTGATGATTTAGAACCCATGATCAAAATACGCTTAAGCTTTGTGGCGTCATTAATTTGCCAACTCATGTCATATTGATTGGCTAACACTTCAAAAGAGCACTTTAACTCTTCAAGTGTACAAGAAATTGAGCTTGACTCAATTTCAATACGCATAAAAAATCGTTTGTTTTGCTCATCTAAATGATGGTGTGCTTCTTTAATATTGCCATTGTGCTTAAAAATAAACTGACTTACAACTGCCACCAAGCCATGTGTATCGGGACAAGAAATTAACAACCTGTAAACACTCATGTACGATACTCTGCATTGATTTTTACATAATCATATGAAAAATCAGTTGTCCAAACACTCTCGGCAATGTTGCTTTGGCCGATATCAATGGTAATAACAATATCTTCTTTGGCCATCTCGATACTACCTGCTGATTCCGTATAACTCGGGTCTGGCTCGCCAGTCTTTACAATGCTGACGTCATTTAAATGAATATTAATATCTTCAATATTAAGATTTGAAATATTAGCACGCCCTACCGCTGCCAATATACGCCCCCAGTTTGCATCAGAGGCAAACAGTGCGGTTTTAACCAAAGGTGAATGTGCTACGGTATAAGCCACTTCTAAACAATCGTTAGTACTTGCGCCGCCTTGAACACACACCTCAACAAACTTAGTCGCACCCTCGCCATCTTTAACAATCTTATGTGCCAAGGCTTGTGTCACTTCATTGAGTGCTTGTTGAAACTCATCCGCACAATCGGACAAATTAACACCACTCTTGCCTGTTGCACTAAGCGTACAAGCATCATTAGTTGAGGTGTCACCATCTACTGTAATTCGATTAAACGATTGATTGGTTGCTTGTGTTAAACATACCTGAAGTTGCTCTTGGGTAGCAACCACATCAGTAAATACAAAACTAAGCATGGTGGCCATATCAGGGCGAATCATACCTGAACCTTTGGCGATACCACTAATACTAATGGTTTTGCCATTTACTTCGAAAGTTTTAGAATAAGTTTTTTCAACCAAGTCTGTGGTTAGAATGCCTTTAGCCACTTGCGATAAATTAACATCGGACAATTGAGTGGTGGCTTGAACAATACCGGCTTCAAATTTTGACACGTCTAACTGCTGACCAATCACACCGGTTGAAAATGGTAGAACTTGCTCGAGCTTAATATCTAGCTCACCTGCTAGTAACTCACAAGTTTTAAGTGTATTTTCCATGCCTTTAGATCCTGTGCCGGCATTGGCATTGCCACTGTTAATCAGTAGCGCTAATGGTGAATGCTCCAGATGGTTTTTAGCCACAAGCACAGGTGCTGCGCAAAATACATTTTGAGTAAATACGCCAGCTGTAGTTGTGCCAGGCGCAAGAGAAACAACGGATAAATCTAGTGCGTCATTATTTTTAATACTAGCATTGATTGCTGCACAACTAATGCCTTTAATATTTAACAATGTATTACTCATGATATTCAATAAATCCTTAATAGTTAAGGGTATTTTACTGACTTAAGCTGATCTAGACGATTTTTTATCTAGGAACTGAAAAACACCCATCAGTAATGCACCAAACGCCACCATAATCAGTGCTGGTACAGCAGCACGCTCAAATAAACCTTCAGC
>CAZEYU010000039.1:0-4273 GCA_964516395.1 uncultured Candidatus Thioglobus sp. | reverse complement strand
TCAGTGCCAACTACAATAGCATCAATTTCTCCATGGCTCATTAAGTGCCCTGACATATTGTCAGATATTAAAGTAACAGGTATGTTTTCTTGCACCATTTCCCATGCAGTTAAACGTGCACCTTGTAAAAAAGGTCGGGTCTCATCAGCAATAACTGAAATTTTCTTTCCAGCTTCAACAGCTGATCTGAACACGCCTAAAGCAGTACCGTGGCCCGCCGTAGCAAGTGCTCCGGCATTACAATGCGTAAGTACTCTTGCACCATCATCAAGCAATTTTGCGCCATTACTTCCCATTGCTCGATTAATTTCAATATCCTCTCTTTTAATTTCATGGGCTTCTTCAAGTAGGATTTCAGCAATCTTCTTTGGAGATTCATGGACCTCATTCATTTTGTTACGCATTCTGTCAATTGCCCAAAACAGGTTAACTGCAGTTGGTCTAGATTTAGCTAAAATTTCAAAACATTCTTCCATGCCTTTTGCAAATTCATCATCAGATTTGTTTTGAAGATTAAGCGCTCCAAGTGCAACACCATAAGCAGCTGCACAGCCAATGGCTGGCGCTCCACGCACTACCATATCGCGAATACCGTCCGCTACTGATGAGGTGGTAGTATATGAAATGTATTTAAAATCAGCTGGCAATATGCGCTGATCGATCATTTCAAAATGATCGTTGTTCCACCTTAAGGTTTCAATATTTTCACTCATTTACTCACCTTCAAATTCACATTGTGCAAACACCTTTTGCCCCATATCTTCTAAACGCTTTCTACCGCCAATATCAGGCAAGTCAATAACAAAGCAACACTCAATAACTTCACCTTTCATTTCTTGTACAAGTTTTACAGCAGCTTCTGCAGTACCGCCAGTAGCAATTAAGTCATCAACAATAAGCACTTTCTCGCCAGGGTTTATAGCATCAGTATGAATTTCAATTCGATCAACTCCGTACTCTAGCTCATAATCTTGTCCAACAGTTTCAGCTGGAAGTTTTCCTTGTTTTCGTATTGGCACAAAACCAACTCCTAGCAAATACGCAAGAGGGGCACCCATGATAAAACCACGAGATTCAATACCAGCAACTTTGTCAATTTCCATATCCTTATATCGAGAATGTAGTTCATCAATAGAAATGCGAAAGCCCACTGGATCTTGCAATAGAGTGGTAAAGTCCCTAAACATAATTCCTTCTTTCGGATAGTGTTTGACTGTTCTAATACGTGATTTAATTGGCATAAATACTCCTCTTTATTTCAATACTCGTCCTGCAACGATTTCTAATTTTTTGATTAAATTTTGATCTCTAGCTTCTGGTGCTGTAATAATTGCATTATCCAGACTAGATTTGCAACTACAAGTTGCACTATTAGTGTCCATATCAATTGATGCTGCAACATTTTTAACTAATGATCTAGCATTATCAGCATTAGCAAGTAACACTTTGATGATAGCATCAACTGTAACATTGTCATGATCTTCATGCCAACAATCATAATCTGTAACCATAGCTACAGTTGCATAGCACATTTCAGCCTCTCTAGCTAATTTTGCTTCTGGCATATTGGTCATGCCTATAACATCACATCCCCATGTTCTATATAGTTCTGATTCTGCAACAGATGAAAACTGTGGGCCCTCCATTACGATATAAGTACCACCGCGAACAACGTTTATTCCGTTATTTTTTGCCGCTGTTTCTAGATGTTTGCCTAGTCTGTCACATACTGGGTGCGCCATAGAAACATGTGCAACCAAACCTGTTTCAAAAAAACTTTTATTTCGAGCAAATGTTCTGTCAATAAATTGATCAACAATAACAAATGTTCCTGGTGTTAACTCTTCTTTTAAAGATCCAACAGCGCTAACTGAAATAATATCAGTTACACCAGCCCTTTTAAGTGCATCAATATTTGCACGAAAATTAATTTCTGATGGTGGGACTTTATGACCACGACCATGTCTTGGTAAAAAAACCATTTGCTGTCCATCTAATTCGCCAAATAGTAGTTCATCAGAAGCGTTACCAAATGGCGATTCAATTTTTTTCCAATAAGTATTAGTTAGTCCATCAATATCATAAACTCCACTGCCACCAATAATTCCAAGTATTGTTTTATTGCTGCTCATAATAATATTTCTTTTTTATAAAATTAAATAACTCTATCATTGCCACCATCAACTGGAACTTGCGCTGCAGTTGTTTTTGCAAATAAAGTACCGCATATCTCGGCTGCAAGTTCTGCTACATCATGGCTAGTTACTTCAACGCCAAGCACATTGTTGGTTTTATATTCATCAATGCTTAAACCATAATGTTTAGCCCTTGATTCTAATACTTCATCTGTCCAAATAGCAGTATCAAATACTGCATTAGGATGAAGTGAATTGATTGTTATTCCATCATCTCCCCATTCCATTGCCAGCACTCGCATTAATTGGTTAAGTGCTGCTTTTGATGCTGAATAAGCAGCTGCCCCAGGTCCTGGTGCCGGTACGTTTTTAGAACCAATAATTACTACACGACCATTTTTAGGTGCGAGTTTTAATAGTGGGTACAGATCTCTTAGTAGTGATAGATTTGCATCAAGGTTAATGGAAAATACTTTTCTCCATTCATCAGTAGGGAGGTCGGCAACTTTCTTTCCACCAGGAAAGATCCCAGCATTAAGAACAACCATGTCTATTCCACCGAAGTGCTGTACACCTGTTTCAATTATCTCTTTAAGTTTATTTTCATTGGTGATATCACAGACTAAGCCTAGATAATTATTACTGCTTGATGTGCTAACAATAGATTTATCTAGGTCAATGCCTATCACAGCACATCCGCGGTTGAGATAAGATTCAACACAAGACTTTCCAATACCTGATGCCGCTCCAGTGATTAATACTACCTCACCTTGAAACTCTGGGGTGTTGCCACTTTTTTGTAGTTTTGCCTGCTCCAAATCCCAATATTCAAGATCAAAAATATCTCCAGCTGGAAGCGCTTGCCAGCCACCTAATTTTTCAGCTCTAGTAATGCATTCTATGGTGTGCTCGTACAAGTCGGAAATAATACCAATTTCACTCATATTTTTTCCAATAGCACACAGGCCAAAGCCTTTGTCTAAAACCACTCTCGGAGCAGGATCTAGCATAGTCTTTCTTTCTTTTGCTTGGGGCTCATATGTATCAAAATATTGCTTGTACTCATTGGCAAATGAATCTACATCGCGTCCAATCATTGGTATGCGTTTAGTTCGTATAACATGATCAGGGGTAACTGGCCCTCTAGTAGCAATTTTCTTAATATCTTTACGATTGGAAAAATCAATGCCAAGTTTGCTATTAGTTAAATTAAATAGAATTGGATAGCCAATTAATTTTGATACATTGTTTCTTGTTTGTGCAATATCAATGTTAATTGGTTTTGATTCAATATTATTGGCAGGTTTTTCTATATCCCAGGCATTGTTTGATTTTAAATATTGCTCTGCCATGTTTACCAAATCAATCATTCGATCATATGACTCTTTTGCATTATCACCAAATGAGAATATTCCATGATTCAATAGAACCATGCCTTCAGTTTTTTCAGTTGCGTACTTAGAAAATAGTTTGTCTACATCTTTAGCCAAATCAAAGCCAGGCATTACATACGGAACAATTACAACTTTATCACCATAAATTTGTTTAATTTTATCTTTACCATTTTTGGTATTGGTTATTGTTACTACAGCATCAGCATGAGTATGATCGACATATTTAAAAGGCAAAATTGCATGCAAGATTGTTTCAACTGATGGAGCTGGAGCTGATGAATTAGTTAGTTGAGTTTTTAATTCATTTACCATTTGCGGATCAGACAGCTTATCCAGTTTGGCAAGTTTGAGCATATGTTTCATACGCACTGGAGAAAATCCAGCTTTTTCAATGGATATTAAATCCCATCCACTACCTTTTACATACAGCACGTCTTCCTGTTCTCCAACAATATTAGTCTCGGTAATTTTGACTGATGTATTGCCACCGCCGTGAAGTACTAAAGATGAATTTTGACCAAGTAAACGTGAAGTATAAACTCGCAGCGCTAAATCATCTTTAAATTGACTTGCTTCTTTGTCAGACCATAGATTTTTTATCATATTTTTTTAATTTTTTAATGTCGTTACTTCTAAAATTTCCCAGCTCTCATCATCATATTCAACTTTAAATCCTACCAGTAAATCTTCAACTTGATCTCGAAGATCTAGAGGTAGTTCCCATACTCTTGTGCAGCCTGGATA
>CAZEYU010000038.1:0-6225 GCA_964516395.1 uncultured Candidatus Thioglobus sp. | reverse complement strand
GCTTTTTCTTTTTTGTCATCTTGGTGTCCAATTAATGTATATTTGTAGCTAATTACTAGCTGGTTATATAGTGGCTATTTTAAAGAATTCAACCTTGAGTGATTAAGAAAAATGTTTAACACAATCGGCATTATTAGCAAACCATTTGACGCTGTTAGCGAAAGCACAGCGGAGGAATTGCGTCTATTCTTAGAGAAGCAAGGCGTTGTTGTTGTTAAAGGCATTGCTATTATTGAAGACCAGGCAGATTTGATTATTGTAGTGGGCGGTGATGGCTCTATTTTAAATACCGCCCGCACGTTTGTTGATGACAACATTCCAATATTAGGTATTAACTTAGGTCGACTTGGATTTTTGGCCGATATTTCGGTTGATAATATGTTTGGAATTGTCACTCAGGTGCTGGCTGGCGAATTTACCAAAGAAGAACGCTGTTTGTTGGATTGTTCAATTGAGCAGGACGGCGAAGCCATTCATCAAAGTGTGGCACTTAATGATGCGGTTGTTAACAGGCAAGATGCATTAAAGATGATTGAATTTGATGTTTATATTGATGATAAATTTGTCAACAACCAGCGTGCTGATGGCTTGATTGTTACCACACCAACTGGATCTACCGCCTACGCATTATCAAGTGGCGGGCCAATTATGCACCCAGGTGTTAATGCTATTGGACTAGTGTCTATTTGTCCGCATACCATGAGTCATCGACCATTATTAATTCCAGGTGACAGTGAAGTAGTGGTACGTATTAATGATGCCAGCGAGGGCGTTAGTGTGCATATTGATGGGCAAAACACGTTCCCAGTTTCACCAGGACAGGAAATTCGTCTGCGCCAACATGGCAGTTTTGTGCATTTGTTGCACCCACAAGATTATGATTATTTTGAGATTATTCGCTCGAAATTACATTGGGGCTCGAAACTTTCGTAGTACAAACAAATGCTATCTCAATTATCGGTAAAAAATCTAGCAGTTGTTGAAAAGCTAGACTTGTCTTTCGACTCAGGCATGAGCGCAGTAACAGGAGAGACTGGCGCGGGTAAATCTATTTTGTTGCAAGCGCTGAGCCTTGCTCTGGGTGCTAGGGCTGACTCTAGTTTGGTTCGTCATGGCAAAGATAAGGCTGATATTAGCGTTGTGTTTGCAGTAGAGAATAATCAATCAGTGCAAAATTTTTTACAAGCACAATCCTTAGATGATGAAGGCGAATGTATTTTGCGCCGAGTGATTACTAGTGATGGTCGTTCTAAGGCGTTTATTAATGGCAACAGCGTTCCCTTATCAGCCATGCGTAGCGTAGGTGAACTGCTGATTGATATGCACGGGCAAAACGAACACCAACTATTATTGCGCAATGATCAACAAATGAATTTGTTGGACAGTTACGCACAATTAGATGAGCAAAAAACTGAGTTAAATACAACGGTTAAACGCTATAAAGAGCTCAAGGAAAAGATTGATTATTTACGAGATAATCATGACTTAGCTCAAGCGCAGCAAACATTATTAACACACCAATTAGATGAGTTAAATCAAGCGCAATTAAGTGAGAATGAGCTGAACAATATTGAGTCAGATTTCAAAATTAGCAGTAATGCACAATCACTGATGGACAAAACTTCAGAGATCTTGAATCAACTTGATAATGACAATGGCATCAATCACCAATTGTCAGCACTTGCCTATGAGTTGGGCCAAGCATTAGAGTTGGACACAAAGCTTGAAAGCGCTCATGAGCTATTAAATTCAGCTCAAGTGCAAACTCAAGAAGCAATTTATGAGCTTAATCATTATTTATCAAGCCTGTCAATTGATGAACAAAGCGCTCAAGAGATTGAGTTAAGAGTGTCAGAGTTGCATGAATTGGCGCGTAAACACAACGCTCAAATTATTGAGCTAATGGATGTTAAACAAAATATTGAAAATGAGTTGGAAAAAATCACAACAGGCAATCATTCGATTGATGAGTTAACCACTCAACTTGAAGAGTTAGAAAAACAATACATGGCTCAAGCCACAAGCCTTTCAACAGCAAGAGTCTCTTATGCTGATAAGTTGTCATCTCAAGTAACACAAGCCATGCAAGTGCTAGGTATGCCAGGCAGTGAATTTAAAATTGGACTAAATACCAAACCTGACGGTGTGCATTTAAATGGTGTTGAGTCAGTTGAGTTTTTAGTAAAGACCAATATGGGGCAAGCATTTAAAGCACTTAAAAAAGTAGCCTCTGGTGGTGAGCTTTCACGCATCTCTTTGGCATTGTCAGTGGTTAGTAGCAATAGCGAATATACGCCAACACTTATCTTTGATGAAGTGGACGTGGGTATTAGTGGCGCGGTTGCACAAGTGGTTGGTGAAAAATTACAAGAATTGGCAGCACATTATCAAGTTATTTGTATTACACATTTAGCGCAAGTAGCTAGTTTTGGTCATCAACATCTGCGAGTGAGCAAAGCCCAGCTCTCAGATGGAGTACAAACCCAAGTGGTGCAGTTGTCAGAGAGTGATAGAGTGGATGAAATTGCAAGAATTTTAGGCGGTGCAGTGATTACAGATAAGACTCGTGTTGCCGCTGCTGAGATGATTGCACAAAGCTGTGCATAAAAAAGGCTGCCACTGCAGCCTTGAGTTATTAGGATTTTTTACCTTCTTTTAAGCGTTCAATGCCCAGCATTTTAAAAATGTATTTTTGGTAAGAAGGCTCAGAGTTTCCTGTTTTCATATTTCTAATAAAGAACTTTTCAAAAGCAATTTTTGCAAGGTGCATCATTTTGCCTTTTTTCGCCCATGTCACATTGCGAGGCGGAATTTGTGGCATGGCAACAAAGGCTGCGCCTGTATCTCCCATGTCAGCAATACAAACTGCATTCCAAGTTGGGTGATGTGTTGGTGCCTCTCCGGCAATCATTTCTTCAATGTTGTGCACAATAGCAGTTACCATTGATTCGATCATATAGCCTGTTTTTGGTGTGCCGCACATCACTGGAGTTGCTTCAACTGGTGGAATAGCAATATTTACACCGAGAGAGAAAATATTGTCTTTAACAGGTGATTGTTGATAATCGTTAACCATTACAAAACCACGGGGATTAACGTAACCTGGATCTACTTCAGCAAGTTTTGCAACAGCGTCCACACCTTTAAATGCTGGCAGCATCATGGTATGTTTCGTTTCAACTTCATGTGTTTTAATGGTTTTACCGTTATCATCTACTTGTTCAACCGTTACTTTGTCAGCCTCAACTAATGAGACTTTGGCATTGGTAATCCATTTAATATGACGATGTCTAAATTCTGACTCAAGCAAACCCTTTGAGTCACCAACGCCACCCAATCCAAGGTGTCCAATATAAGGTTCTGCTGTTACAAAGGTAATTGGACACTTGTCGCGAATGCCGCGTTTTTTAAGATCGGTATCCATAATGGTGGCAAACTCATAGGCTGGGCCAAAGCAAGATGCGCCTTGTACAGCACCAACCACAATTGGACCTCCGCCATTATTACAAAACTTTTCCCAGTCATCCGAGGCAACTTTGGCGTGTGCTGTTGTACAAATAGATACACTGTGGCCATCAGGACCCAAGCCTTCAACTTCATCAAATGCTAACTTAGGGCCAGTTGCTAATACTAAGTAATCATAATCAACAGTCTGCTCACCAACCATTACTTGATTATCATCGGGCTTAATTTCTGTGGCTTCACCCACAATTAAGTTAATACCTTTGCGTTTTAGACGAGGTTCTAATTCAAAACTAATATCACTTTCACTTCTCCAGCCAACCGCTACCCATGGATTAGAAGGAATAAAATTAAAGTTTGGATTGTTAGAAATAACCGTTACTTTGTGTGTATTTCCTAGGGTTTTTTTAATGTCGTATGCAAACGGCAACCCGCCTGTACTCGCACCAATCACTACAATGTGTGCCATGAATATCTCCTCAGTAGATAAAGTCTAAAAGAACCTGTATTATTGTGGTTAAAGATTACTTTGTCAAATGTATCGGAATATTCTTATATTGTTAATTGACGAAAGTTGTAAAAATACAATTAAATGTTGAAAATAACACAATGCATAATATATAATACCGACACTTATGGAAATTGTTGTTGGAGCGTTGATCGCAATTCTGAATCAAGGCTTGCTTTATTGGCGTGAAAGACAACTTAAGCATAGAAATATTATCGATCCGAAACAAGTCATTAGTATGGCGCGGATGTCGTTAATAGAAAGGCTTTTACTGGTAGGGGTTTTACTGGCATTGGCGATGCTCACATTAGATCCATTGGTAGTATTATTGAGTTTTTTTATTATTAATTTAAGCTTTGCTTTTTATAAACAATGTCAGCAGAAACCTTAACATCATCGGCCTATATTAAGCACCATTTGCAAAATTTGACGTATGGTCAAATTGATGGCAATTGGCAATTTGCACATAATGCTGCCGAAGCACAAGCAATGGGCTTTTGGTCTGTTAATGTAGATTCAATGTTTTGGTCTTTATTTACTGCATTAGTCTTCTTCTTTATTTTTAGATCAGCGGTTAAAAAAACCACCACAGGCGTACCAACGGGCTTACAAAACTTTATTGAAATGGTTATTGAATTTATTGACTTCAGTGTTCGTGATTCATTTAAATATAAGAATAAATTAGTAGCCCCTATGTCATTAACTATTTTTGTCTGGATTTTCTTTATGAATTTCATGGATTTGATTGCTGTTGACTGGTTGCCACAATTGGCTGAAATATCAGTTGCTGCTATGGGCGGCGATCCACACACAGCATTCTTTAAAGTTGTGCCATCAACAGATCCAAACATTACATTTGGTATGGCATTATCAATCTTTGCTTTAATTTTATATTACAGTGTTAAGCATAAAGGTTTAGGCGGATTTTTAGGTGAATTGCTTTTCCATCCATTTGGAAAGTGGGCGTTACCTGCAAACTTGTTATTAGAAGGTGTTGCTTTAATTTCTAAGCCAATTTCATTAGCATTGCGTTTATTTGGTAATATGTATGCTGGTGAGATTATCTTTATCTTAATTGCTATTATGTATAGTGTTGGTATTGGGTTTGGTATATTTGGTGGCTTATTGCAAATCGGTTGGGCACTATTCCATATTTTAATTATTACGTTGCAAGCCTTTATCTTTATGACACTAACGATTGTTTATATGGATATGGCTCATCAAACAGAGCATTAATTTTTTTAATTTTTTTATTTAACACACAGGAGAAATAAAATGGGTGAAACAAGCGCGATTTTATATATTGCAGGTAGTATTATGATGGGCATGGGCGCATTAGGTGCAGCGATTGGTATTGGTTTATTAGGTGCAAAAGTACTAGAAGGTGCAGCACGTCAGCCAGAGTTAATTCCAATGTTAAGAACTCAGTTCTTTATCTTTATGGGTCTAGTGGATGCGGTTCCAATGATTGCTGTTGGTCTAGGTCTTTACGTACTGTTCGCAGTTGCTTAATAAGGATATAGAATTTAATTTTCAAGTATAAGGCAAACTTATGAATATAAATGCTACGTTAATTGGTCAATCAATTGCATTTTTCATTTTTATCTATTTGGTTAAAGAGTATATTTGGCCGCCTTTAATTGCTGCCATGGAAGAGCGCCAAAAGCGTATTGAAAATGGTTTGTTAGCAGCGGAACGCGGTTTATCTGAGCAAGCAGAAGCAGAGCAAAGAGCTCAAGATCTTATTGCTCAATCTAAAGATCAAGCGGCTGAAATTATTGCCAATGCAAATAAGCAGGCATCAGTCGCCATTGAAGAGGCTAAAGATGCAGCTATTCGCGAGGCAGACAAGGTTAAGGCACAAGCACAAGCTGAGCTAGAGCAAGATACTGTACGTACTCGCAATGAATTAAAAGAACAAGTTTCTACCTTGGTTATGCAAGGTGTTAATTCTGTTTTGGCAAAAGAAGTAGATAGCAAAACACATCAAGAGATGTTGAGCAAATTATCACAATCATTATAAATAACTGATTATGGAACTAGTTACAATAGCCAAACCTTACGCCAATGCGTTGTTTGAGATTGCACAGCAAGATAAGACGCATGCGCAGTGGAAGGCTGTATTAGAGGCAGCGTCACAAGTATTGAGTGACACGCAAATGCAAGGCTTTATTGCATCGCCAAAAGTGTCTCAAAAAGATAAATCTAGTGCTATTCAAAACTTGGTTAGCTCAGCAATGGGTCAAAAGCTTAAT
>CAZEYU010000037.1:0-6440 GCA_964516395.1 uncultured Candidatus Thioglobus sp. | reverse complement strand
CAATAACGCGGTCGCGTGTTGGATGGACGTTCATTTTTTCTCCTGGTTTTAATAAATGATAAAAACAATTAGCTTAATACAAAGCTTGAGGTAAAAATTTAACTCGCTTGCGCTTGTAAATTTTCCTTAAGTTTTTGCATGGCTTTGTTTTCAAGTTGACGAACCCGCTCAGCAGAAACACCATACTTGTCTGCTAGAGTATGTAGGGTTGTTTTTTGTTCTTTCAAGTACCGAGATTGTAAAATATCTAAACTTCTTTCATCAAGTGAAGAAAGCGCTGTGTAAAGCTGTTGCTGTTGATTTTTTTGAGAATCATCTGTTAGCAACATTTGCTCTGGCGTCTGTGTATTTTCATTAGTAAGGTATTGCTCGGGTGCATTTGAATCTTCATCATCAGAATTCTCAAAAGCAACATCGTTAAACTGCAATCTAGATTCCATTTCCAAAACATCTTTTCGACGCACGCCTAAATCTTTTGCAATTTGATCTGCTTGATCATTATTCAATGATTGATAAATTTGAGCTTTAGCTTGTTTAAGCTTAAAGAATAATTTACGCTGAGCTTTGGTGGTTGCTACTTTTACAATTTTCCAATTCTTAAAAATAAATTCATGAATCTCGGCACGAATCCAATAAACAGCAAAAGAAGACAGTCGTACTTTTTTATGTGGATTAAAGCGTTTGACCGCTTTCATAAGACCGATAGTGCCTTCTTGGATAAGATCTGCTTGTTCTAAGCCGTAACCTTTGTAACCATGCGCAATAAAAGCAACAAAACGCATATGCGATAAAACTAATTTTCTAGCAGCACTTAGATCATGATTTTCATACAATTGTATGGCAAGCTCATGCTCTTCTTCAGCGCTTAATATTGGCGGGTATTTTTGTACCTCTAAGGCGCTACTATGAGCTGAAAGTGGTAGGGCTAACTCTGGCGACATTTAATAAATAATGGATTGTTAATATTACTAATAGCGAATATTATAGGTTAAATCAATGAGTTAAGCAACTGCTTGTGCTTGTTTGTTTGCTCAGACAAGCTTAAACGTTGAGAGAGAATAATATTAGATAAATCATTAAGTGCAATTTCAAAATCATCATTAATGACTAAATAATCAAATTCGTCATAATGCTTCATTTCACTAACTGCATCTTGCATTCTTCTGTTAATAATACTTTCATTATCTTGACCACGATCAGTTAATCGATCTCTAAGCGCCTGTTCAGAAGGTGGCAAAATAAATATACCAATGGCATTTTCAAAACTTTTTTTAACTTGTCTGGCACCTTGCCAATCAATTTCCAAAATAACATCTGTACCATTTTGTAACAAATCAGAGACTGTTTGTTTGGCACTACCATAATAGTTATCAAAAACTTGAGCTGATTCTATGAAGCCATCACTACTTTTAATTTGATTAAACTCTGCTTTAGAGACGAAAAAATAGTTCTCGCCATGAATCTCTCCTAGTCTTGCATCTCTGGTTGTATGAGAGATAGAGACACGCAAGTCGTTGGTTTTATCAATGAGTGCTTTGACCAGTGATGTTTTTCCACAGCCCGAAGGTGCAGCAATAATAAATAAATTAGCCATTATGTTTGTGGCGTGTAACCTTGAATGTCATCAGCACCTTCTTCGGAAAAGAAAAACTTATCCATTTGTTCTTTAAGATAACTTTGAGCCTTTGGATCCATCATGCTAAGATTATTCTCATTAATTAGCATGGTTTGATGATCTAGCCATAATTGCCAAGCTTGTTTAGAAACGTTAGCTAAAATCCTTTGACCTAATTCACCAGGGTAGGGCGCTCGATCTAGAGCTTCTAATTCTTGATTAAGTTTGATACATTGTACGGTATTCATAGTCTGCTTATGGTTACGCCTAAAATCTTTAGACTGACAAAATAAATTAATGCGGCTGGAACAATGACACTTGTAAGTGACACAATCCTTGAAAAGGCCTGCATTTCTAGATAGGTTTGAATATCTAGATTGAATAACAAAATAAAGATGATCATTATAAAGCTTGCTGTTAAGACTTTAAACAACATTTTTTTAAAATTTTTACACACGGTATAAATATTGTCTTTATTTAAATAATAATAAAGAAAAGATGCGTTAATGAGCGCAGAAATAGAAGTAGCAACCGCAAGCCCTACATGGGCATAATAATAAGCAAACAATACATTTAAAACCACATTAGACACCATGGCAATAACACCCACTTTAACTGGTGTTTTGGTATCACCTCTGGATAAAAATACTGGTGCCAAAACTTTAACAAAAATAAATGCCATGAGTCCTGAACCATAAGCAATCAGACTTAAAGAAGATTGATGAGCAGCAAACGAATCAAACTGATCATATTGAAATAAGGTGATCATCAAAGGTTCAGCTAAAAGCATTAACCCTATACAAGCGGGAACTCCTAAAACTGTGCCAATTTTTAATGCATAATCAATGGTTGATGTAAATTTTTCATGATCATTACTGGCGTAATGATTACTAAGTTTGGCCAGTGCGACTGTCGCAAGTGCAATGCCAATTAATGCTAATGGTAATTCAAGTAAACGATCCGAATAGTACAGCCAAGATACACTACCGCTAACCAGTAGTGATGCAATCATGGTGTCAATTAGTAGATTAATTTGAGATACAGATACGCCAAAAAGAGCTGGCAACATACGTTTTTTTAAAACATTGACCGAATCATGATGACCTTTGACCAGTTTAGGTAATTTGCGTAATTTTATTAAAAAAGGCAGTTGAAATAGAAGTTGCAAAACACCACCAATAAAAACTCCCCAAGCGAGTGCCATAATGGGCGTTTCAAGATAATCAGAAAGATACACAGCGCTTAAAATCATAGAGATGTTTAATAACACCGGTGTAAATGCAGGCACTGCAAATCTATCGTAAGTATTTAAAATACTGCCGGCAAAAGCAGTGAGTGAAATAAGCAGTAAATATGGAAAGGTAATCCTAAGCATGTCTGATGCTAGATGAAATTTAGTTAGATCTTCATCAAAATAAAACCCCCAAGCAAACATAAATATAATAACAGGTGCAGCCACCACAGCTATTAAAGTAATAATTACTAATATTGTTAGAAATTTTGTGCCTATATGGTTAATAACTTGTTGTACTTCAGCTTCAGATTTGTTAGCTTTAGCATCGGCAAGAATTGGAACAAATGCTTGAGAGAAAGCACCTTCACCAAATAGACGTCTTAAAAAATTAGGAATTCTAAATGCAACAAGAAAGGCGTCAGTTAGACCATTAGCACCAAAATAACGAGCAATAAAATAATCACGCACAAGACCTAAAATGCGTGAGATAAAAGTCATGGCAGTGACAACGGCGCTAGACTTTAAGAAGGATTTGTCCATACAAAACTAAAGTTGGATCACTCCTCTACAGGGCCACGCATAATACCCACTTTTGAACTGCGAATACATTTAACAAACTGCATTACTTCAGCAGAATCAGCCTCAGAAGCTTCTAGTTCATTAAGCATTTGATCGAGCAATCGACCAGTAGATTCACGATACACCACTTTAAAGGCGCGCTTGATTGAAGCAATGGCACTTGATGAAAAGCCACGTCTACGCATACCCTCTGCATTAATACTTCTTACACGCGTTTGCGACCCTGAGGCCACCATATAAGCTGGAATGTCTTTATTAACATGACAGCCCATGCCAATATAAGTATGCATACCAATCATGCAAAATTGCTTTACTAGAGTAAAGCCACCTAAAATTGCCCAATCATGCACTTTAACATGGCCTGCCAAAGAAGCATTATTAGACATGATAACATGGTCACCAAGCTCACAATCATGGGCGATGTGTACATAGGCCATTAACATGTTATTAGATCCAACTCGAGTGAGTGATTTTTCTTTTTCTGTACCGCGGTTAATGGTACAAAATTCACGAATCAAGTTATCATCTCCAATAACAAGATTGGACTCTTGACCGTCTTCGTAAGTAATGTCTTGTGGATCACCACCAATTGAGGCAAAAGAGTAGATATGGTTATTTTTACCTATTTTAGTAGGGCCTTGAATAACCGCATGCGACTCTACAATGGTGCCTGAACCAATTTCTACATTTGCACCAATAACTGCATACGCACAAATTTCTGCATTTTTATGTATTTTTGCACTGGGATCAATGACTGCACTTGGATCTATTGCCACAATATTCTCCTCAAGAATTTATTGGTTATTCAGCTGCCTTTTGAGTACACATTAGCTCAGCAGTTGTTACTGTTTTTCCATCTACTAGCGCTCTACATTTAAACTTCCACATGCCGCGTTTGACCGTCATAACCTCCACTTCTAAGCGCAGCTGATCACCGGGCTCAACAACACGTTTAAAACGCACTTTGTCAACACCAACCAACATATAAATTTGACCATCAATTGGCTTTCCAACTTCTGATTTAAATGCCAAAATTCCTGTTGCTTGCGCCAATGCTTCAACGATTAAAACGCCAGGCATAATAGGCTGGGCAGGAAAATGACCGGTAAATTGTGGTTCATTAAAAGTAACATTTTTAAGCGCCACCAAAGTTTTTCCAACTTCAAGCTCTAATACACGATCAATTAGTAAAAAAGGGTATCGATGAGGTAAGTAATTTTTAACATCATTAATGCTCATTTCCATGGTTATTTTCCTTTTAAATTTTTTAATTTAATGTTTAAATGTTTAGCGATTTTATCAAGTTTTATGAGCCATATTCCAACATTCTTCCAAGTTTTATGATGCATTAATGGCACAATACCAGTGTAGACTCCTGGTATGTTAATATCTTTATCAACAGTACTCTTAGCATTTACAATCACGTCGTCACAAACATTAAGATGACCTACAATACCAACCATGCCACCAATCATACAGCGCCTCCCTATGTTAGTAGAGCCAGCAATACCTGTATTGGCTGCAATGGCAGTGTCTTGTCCAATAATAACATTGTGAGCAATGTGAATCAGATTGTCTAGCCTAACACCATCATGGATTTGAGTGTCATTTAGCGTTCCCCTGTCAATGGTTGTATTGGCACCAATGGTGATATTATTGCCAATAATGACTTTGCCCAAATGAGCAATTGAGTGCCATTTTTTATTATTATCACGCGCATTGCCAAAACCTTCAGATCCAATAACAGCGCCTGGAGAAATCACAACATTATTACCAATTTGACAGTTATTAAGAATGGTAACGTTTGCGCTAATATGGGTGTTCTTACCAATAACAACATTGTCTTCAATAACAACGTTTCCACCAATAATGCTATCATCTCCAATGATGGTGTTTTGACCGATACTGCAATTTCCACTAACAATAGCGTTGTTGGTTTGAGCACTTGAGTGAACGCCTTGAGTAGGCGTATTGTGATATTTAAATAAGTGTGTAGCTCTTGCAAAGGCAAGGTAAGCATCATCAACAATTAATGCGTTGGTAGGGCAGTGTTCCAATAAGTTAGGGCTAATAATAACAGCACTGGCTTTAGTGTTTTTAAGAGATGCCAAGTGTTTTTCACTAACCACATAAGTTAGTTGTCCATTTTGCGCTTGTTCACAACTTGAAATACTATTAATAATGCAAGACTCTTCACCACTGATGGTGGCGTTAATTACTTTAGAAATTTCCCCCAGAGTTACCATTATTCGTTAAGACGTTTTAATTTTTGACTAATGATTTTAGTGATATTAATGTTTTCACTAGCGTAGGCAACTTCTTGATAAAGAATTAAGTCAAAATTCTGCTCTTTAGCAACTTCAGCGATAACTTGATTGATAAGCGTTTGAATTTTTCCTAACTCTTGATTGTTTTTTTCTTTTAGTTGCTGCTTAAGAGAAAGTGCCTTTGCCTTAATTCTTTTCTCTAAAGACTTGATGCTTGTAATTGAATCTTTGATTTGCACTTGGGTAAGTTTGTCTTTCGAGTTATTAAGTTTATCAACCAAAGCTTGAAGATCTTCGCTAAGAGCAAGTAGTTGCTCTTCATGTGGCTTAAACTCTTTAATTACTCTTTGATTGGCCTGGATAAATTGAGGTGAGCTATTAACAACATGATCAATATTAATATAGCCAATTTTAAGCGCTTGATCAGAGAACAGTCCAGCTTGAGCGTGGGTAAAAGCTAAAGTAACAAATAAAAAAAAGTATTTCATGAGCCTAACAGTTAAAAACTAGTTCCTAATGTAAATTCAACCGTTTTGGTTTTATCTGCTGATTTTTTAATCAAAGGTTTTGCAGCATAAATTCCTAAAGGGCCTACCGGTGTTAGCCATGAAAATGCCACACCTGTTGACATTCTAATTTCATCAAAACTTATATTTTTGGCTTTTTCTTCAACAGAGCCTGCGTCAATAAAGGCACTCATGCGCATATTTTTACTGTCATTGATAAATTTCATTGGTGAAATGAC
>CAZEYU010000036.1:0-6965 GCA_964516395.1 uncultured Candidatus Thioglobus sp. | reverse complement strand
GGTTTAATTTGCTCGCTTGGAAAGCGGGTGTACGGTAACGTACCGAGGGTTCGAATCCCTCTCTCTCCACCAAATTACTTCGTTTTTATTATTATTTTTTTTCGTTAAATTTTTAAAATAATCAACCGTGTGGGTTAGCCACACTCAATCATATTTTAAAAATTTGCCTTTAAAATAAGAAAAATACTCGCATTATTAACTCGAAAAAAATATCAATCATGAATCTCACGCCAAACTTCCAGCCAAAAAATATTGTAAAAGACATTGAAATCCTGACTCAAAAAGGACGTGATATTATTGCTCAATCTGAACATGGTGATGACTGGGATAATGTGGTTAAACCAATCGATAAGTTCGAGTTTGAGCTTGGAAAATTAACCAGTGTTAATTCGCATTTGAATGCAGTTATTTTTAATGATGAATTTAATCAAGAGTACGAGAAAACATTACCTATTATTACGGATTTTTATTCAGACATATCAAGCAATAAAAAACTTTATCAAGCCTATAAGAATCTACTGAACCTTGAGTTAAATCAGCAACAAAAACACATTGTTAATGATGCGGTTAAAGGGTTTGAATTATCTGGCGTGGCTTTAGAGGGTGAGCAATCTGATCGATTCAAAGCAATTAAATCGAGACTTAGTATATTAAACAATGAATTTTCCAAAAATTCTTTAAAAGCAACCAATGAGTGGAAGAAATTAGTTAGTAAAGATGAGCTAAAGGGCTATGGTGAAAATGAGTTAGCCAAAATAAAAACCGATAAAGGTTATGAGCTGAGTTTACAAATTCCAGTGTATATGGATGCTATGACCTATTTGGATAATTCAGAACTAAGAGAGCAAATGTATAAAGCTTACATCTCGAGAGCTTCTGAAGTAGGAATTACATCCTCTAAATACGATAACAAAGCAATCATGAATGAGATTTTGGCATTAAGAGACGAGATGGCAAAAATTCTTAATTTTGATAACTATGCTGAACTTTCTATTGCTTCTAAAATGGTTGAGTCTCCAGAGCAAATTATTGAGTTTTTGACTAACTTGGTTAATAAGTCAAAGCCACAAGCGCAAACAGAATTAAATGAATTGAAAGCATTTGCAGGTGTTGAGTTAAAACCTTGGGATTTAGGGTTTTATAGTGAGCAATTAAAAGAAAAAAAATTCGGTTTTAAAAAATCAGATCTTACGCCGTATTTTCCAGAATACAAGGTTTTGAATGGATTGTTTACAACCATTGAAAATCTGTATCAAGTTAAGATACTAAAGGTTAATGAATCAACTTATCATCCTGATGTAGAAGTATTAGAAATTAGCCATGAAGGTCAATTGATTGGCAAAATTTATCTTGATTTGTATGCAAGAGAGGATAAGCGTGGTGGCGCATGGATGGCTGATTACCAGCCTTTGATAGACGATGAAAAACCAATTGCATTTGTGGTGTGTAATCTCAATTCTCCCTCTAAAGACAAGCCTGCTTTGTTTGAATTTGATGAGATTGTCACCATATTTCATGAATTTGGTCATGCGCTGCATCATGTGTTAACAGTCGTTAAATACCCTTGTGCGGCCGGTATTAGCGGTGTTCCTTGGGATGGTGTGGAATTGCCAAGTCAATACATGGAATTTTTCTGTTATGAGCGAGATGTGGTGGATTTAATGTCAGAGCATTATCAAAGTAAAGAAAAATTACCCAACGAACTTTATGATAAATTGATTGCTTCAAAAAACTTCCAATCAGCCATGGGCATGTTGCGCCAGTGTGAGTTTTCATTGTGGGATTTAAAAACTCATTTAAGCACTGAGGATACCTATGAAGTGTTAAAACAAGTTAGAGATCAAACCGCACTTATGGATAGCATTGATGAAAATCGCTTTTTAAATACTTTTGGGCATATTTTCTCTGGCGGATATGCAGCAGGTTATTTTAGTTACAAATGGGCTGAAGTATTAGCAGCTGATGCTTATTACTATGTACAAGAAGAGGGTGGTATTAATTCTAAAGCTGCAACTGATTTTAAAAAACAAATATTGGAAGTAGGTGGGTCTTTAGATTTTATGGATCAATATCGGCATTTTAGACATGCAGAGCCATCAATTAATGCGTTGTTAAAAGCCAATGGTATTACAAATTAGGTACAATGCGTTTTGTTTTAAAAGTTAAAGAAAAGGAATTATGATTAAATTTATTTTAAGTGTTATTATTATTTTGGCACTGATTGGCGGTGCTATTCAGTTTGTGTCAACTGAAGAAAGCTGGGCGTTAGTGGTTAACAAAGAAGCTGCGCTTAATAGTGTTCAAAATGGTGCTATGACTATTTATGAATTTGTTAAAGAGTTAATTGCTGATGCAGATCAGATTAAGGGTGTTGACTTACAAATAGAGAAATAATACAACTAACACCTAGTTGCCTAGGTGTTAATCTTTAAATCTTAGAAAGTAAGATTGTGCCATTCGTACCACCAAATCCAAATGAATTCGAGATAGCATGGTCAATTGTCATGTCACGCGCTTCATTGGCACAATAATCTAGATCACAATCAGGGTCTTGATTGATGATGTTAATAGTCGGTGGAACAACTTGATCTTTAATGGCAAGTGCTGTGAATATTGCCTCAATACCACCAGCGGCCCCTAAAAGATGACCTGTCATTGATTTGGTAGAACTCATCACAATGTTGTGAGCATGTTTACCCAATGCTAGTTTAGCAGCATCTGTTTCTGCTTGATCACCAGCAGGTGTAGAAGTTCCATGGGCATTGATGTAGTTAATTTGATCAGCATTAATACCTGCATTACGCATTGCATTTTTCATACAGCGCGCTGCACCTTCACCACCTTTAGAAGGTAGTGTCATGTGATAAGCGTCACCACTCATACCGTAGCCTGATACTTCTGCATAGATATTAGCGCCACGAGCCTTGGCATGTTCGTACTCTTCAAGCACAACCACTCCAGCGCCATCACCCAGTACAAAACCATCACGATCTTTATCCCAAGGGCGTGAAGCGGTTGATGGGTCATCATTACGAGTAGAAAGTGCACGAGCAGCAGCAAAGCCACCCAAACCACAATTGGTGGTTGACATTTCAGCACCACCGGCGATCATCACATCAGCATCACCATATTCGATTAAACGTGATGCATCGCCAATATTATGTGTACCTGTTGTACAAGCAGTTACAATGGCAAAATTTGGACCTTTAAAGCCGTATTTAATTGATAGGTTGCCAGAAATCATGTTAATGATTGAAGAGGGTACAAAGAAAGGAGAGATGCGTTTAGCGCCTTTTTCTCTATAAAGATCAGCAGTTTTTTCAATGGTTCCTAAACCACCTATACCAGCACCAATGGCAACACCAATACGCTGCGCATTTTCTTTGCTAACTTCAATGCCAGAGTCTTCAAAAGCTTGAATACCAGCTGCCATACCGTAATGAATAAAAGTATCCATTTTTTTAGCATCTTTAGGTTTTAGATAGTCTGCGATGTTAAAGTCTTTAACAGAGCCGCCAAATTTAACTGATTGACCTTCAGTATCTATGTTGGTTAGTGTGTTAATACCTGATTTTCCTGCAAGGATATTCTCCCAAGAATCTTTAACATTATTGCCAACTGGGGAAACAATACCAAGCCCCGTAATCACCACTCTTCTTTTGCTCATAATTGTATTTATTTAATCAATAAAAAAAGGCGCTTAACCCGAAGAAAAAGCGCCTTATTGTTTAAGTTAATAAACGGAAATTACAAATTGTTATTAACGTAATCAATAGCTTGTTGAACAGTTGTAATATTCTCTGCTTGATCATCAGGAATTTCGCAATCAAACTCCTCTTCAAGAGACATAACTAATTCAACAGTATCTAGTGAATCTGCACCTAAATCATCAATAAAAGAAGCGTTATTATCAATATCGCCACTTACGTCTAATTGTTCAGCTACAACACTCTTTACTCTTTCCTCAATGCTACTCATTTGTTATTTCCTTAATTGGTTTTAAAACTAATATTTTATCTTTAAAAAACTTTGACGCAAGACTAAATTTGAAAAAAAATAGATTAATTTTGATAGAGGGTTGGGTCATCAATTCCTGCTTCTCTAAAGCCTAATTTTCGATATTCACACGCATCACAAACGCCACACGCCTCACCTTTATTATTTGCTTGATAACAGGTTGTTGTTTTAGAATAATCAACACCTAAAGAAATACCTTTTTGAATAATTTGAGATTTATTGAGTTGTATGAGTGGTGTATGAAAGGTGGTTTTTTTGCCTTCAACACCTTGTTTGGTAGCGAGATTGGCCATTGTTGCAAAGGCGTCAATGTACTCTTGTCTGCAATCTGGATAACCTGAATAATCTAGTGCATTCACACCAATAAAAATATCTTGACAATCTAGCACTTCTGCCCAAGCAGTGGCATAAGATAAGAAAATAGTATTTCTTGCTGGTACGTAAGTTACAGGTATTTCATCGCTCTGATTAAAATCAGGCACATCGATAGATTCATCAGTTAGTGCAGAGCCACCAATATCTGAGAGCGATATCTTCATAATTCTATGTTCAGCAGCACCAAATTCTTTGGCAATGGCTGCTGCTGATTTGAGTTCTGATTTTTGTTTTTGACCATAATCAAAACTAAGCGCATAACACTCAAACCCTTGTTGAAGGGCAATTGCTAGCGTTGTTGTTGAATCAAGTCCTCCTGATAAAAGAACAACACATTTTTTAGACATTGGCCAAATTACCTTTTTCCTCTAGCCAACTCTTTCTGTCTGTAGCGCGTTTTTTAGATAGTAGCATATCCATTGTTTGAAATGCTTGCAGTGGATTGTCAAGTGTCAGTTGAATTAGGCGACGAGTATCTGGCAGCATGGTGGTTTCTCTTAGCTGGGAAGGGTTCATTTCACCCAAACCTTTAAAACGCTGAACTTGGATTTTGACACGCTTGTTTTCATTTTCAATTTTTCGAATAATTGCGTCACGCTCACCATCATCAAGTGCATAATAAACTTGTTTGCCAGCATCAACTCGATATAGTGGTGGCATGGCAACATACACATGACCTTCTGTAATAAGTCTAGGGAAGTGTTTAACAAATAAAGTACAAATCAGTGTGGCAATGTGCGCACCATCAGAATCAGCATCAGCCAGAATACAAATTTTTCCATATCGAAGTCCGGATAAATCATCACTATTAGGCTCAAGACCAATAGCAACACTAATATCATGAATTTCATTACTAGCCAATACTTGTTCTGAGTCAACCTCCCAAGTATTTAAGATTTTTCCACGTAGTGGTAAAATAGCTTGATATTCTTTGTCGCGCGCTTGTTTAGCTGAGCCACCCGCTGAATCGCCTTCAACCAAAAACACTTCTGTTTGCTCAAGATCATTGCTAGTGCAATCAGACAATTTTCCAGGAAGGGCAGGACCACTAACGACTTTTTTACGAACAACTTTTTTACTGGTTTTTAAACGGGCTTGTGCATTTTGAATGGCCAGTTGAGCTATTTGCTCAGCAATGTCAGTGTGCTGGTTAAGCCAAAGACTAAATGCATCTTTAACCACATTAGCAACAAAACCAGCACACTCTCTAGAAGAAAGCCTTTCTTTAGTTTGTCCGGAGAATTGAGGGTCTAAAATCTTAATAGATAAAACATAAGCTATACGTTGCCAAATATCATCAGGTGTTAGTTTGATATTTTTGGGAATTAAGTTTCTAAATTCACAAAATTCTTTTAAAGCTTCAGTTAATCCAGAGCGCAGCCCATTAACATGAGTGCCTCCACCCGAGGTTGGAATAAGGTTAACATAACTTTCAGCCACAACATTGGAGTTAAATTGCGTCCAAGCTAAAGAGCAGTTAAGCTGCTGTTCATCAGATTGGTAGTCAACAATAAATGGCGTGGCAGGCAAGCAATCTAATCCGTCTAATGACATAGACAAGTAATCTTTTAAGCCTTCTTGATAAATCCACTTATCGGTTGTGTCATCGATTTCATTGTAAAAATTAATTTCTAAACCTGGACATAAAACCGCTTTAGACCTAAGATTGTGCCTTAGCTTTGTGGCTGAGAAATTAACTGTGTCAAAAAATTGAGCATCTGGTACAAATCTAACTTTGGTACCTGTGTTACGCTTTCCAACTTTGGAGATTATCTCAAGATCTGTTTTTTTAAATCCGTCAGCAAACGTTATGTAATGCTCTTTTGAATCGCGTTTAATCCATATTTCTACAAAGCTGGACAGGGCGTTAACCACAGAAATACCAACACCGTGTAACCCGCCTGAGAATTGATAAGAATCGTTTGAAAATTTACCGCCAGCATGAAGTTTGGTGAGAATAACCTCGACCCCTGGTTTATTTTCTTTTGGATGAATGTCTACCGGCATTCCACGGCCGTTATCCTCAACAGAAAGAGAGCCGTCTTTATACAAAATAACACTGATTTTATTAGCATGTCCAGCAACTGCTTCATCGACGCTATTATCGATAACTTCTTGAGCTAGATGATTCGGACGCTCAGTTTCAGTGTACATGCCTGGGCGTTTTCTAACAGGCTCTAATCCAGTTAAAACCTCAATTGAGGAAGAATCATAATCACTCATAGTTAGCATGCCCAAGAATATATTTGAGAAGTATCATACCAAAAAAAACCCCGTAAAAACGAGGCTTTTATATAACTGGCTAACTAGCCATTATGCGAGTGTTTTACCACCCTAAAATAACGAGTATTTTTCTGATAGATCAAGCAAATTTTATAAAATATGCAAGAAGTTTAGTTTCTCTAAATGACTTAATTTTTTTAAAATTTAACACAATCTATCAGAACAAAGACGAAGTGATTGTTACATCATTCCACCCATGCCACCCATATCAGGCGCTGCTGCTGCTGGTGCAGCCTCTTGAGGAACATCAGTAATCATCGCCTCAGTTGTGATCATCAGCCCTGAGATAG
>CAZEYU010000035.1:0-7317 GCA_964516395.1 uncultured Candidatus Thioglobus sp. | reverse complement strand
TCTTTTTGTTCTTCTGGGAGTGCATCGGTCATGTCAGTTTTAATAAAACCCGGTGCTACAGCATTAACGGTAATACCGCGCGGTCCAACTTCACGAGCTAATGATTTAGTAAAACCCATAATGCCAGCTTTAGCAGCAGCATAGTTAGTCTGACCTGCGTTGCCCATGGCGCCCACAACTGAGGCAATTGAGATAATGCGACCTGATTTCTTCTTCATCATGCCGCGAAGTACCGCTTTTGACATTTTGTAAACTGAGGCAAGATTAGTATTCATAATATCATCCCACTCATCTTCTTTCATACGCATCAGCAGATTGTCACGAGTGATTCCAGCATTGTTAATTAAGATATCGACAGCGCCATAAGTGTCAGTGATGTTTTTCATCACCTCAGCAATTTGATCATTGTCAGTAACATTAAGCGCCATGCCTGTACCTGCAACACTATTATCTTTTAATGTAGCACTGATTGCATCTGCACCATTATCACTTGTTGCTGTGCCAATTACTGTTGCGCCCGCACCACCCAAGGTAAGTGCAATTGCTTGGCCAATACCGCGAGATGCTCCTGTTACTAGTACAATTTTTCCTTCTAAACTCATTACTTAATCTCCTCTAATACTTTTTGCATGCTTGCTGAGTCAATTACAGCATTTGCAGACAATGATTTTTCAATTCTTCTTGTTAGTCCAGCTAATACTTTACCCGGGCCTGCTTCGATTAATTTTTCAATACCCATTGTATGCATGGCTTTTACTGTACCTGTCCATAGTACGGGTTTGTGAAGTTGGGCCACTAATTTGGCTTTCATGTCATCAGTGTCTGTTGCTTTTTGACTATCTACATTATGTAAGACATCAACACTGCCCATATTAAACTCAAGTGCGTCTACTGATTTTTTAAATTCGCTAGCAGCATCATCCATCAGTGAACAATGAGAAGGTACGCTTACTGGCAAAACTACAGCACGTTTTGCACCTGCTGCTTTCATGGCTTCACAGGTTGCATCTACCGCAGCTTTATTGCCCGCAATGACCACCTGGCCATTTGAATTAAAGTTAACCGCTTGTACAATACCCTCGCCTGCGTAATCACTGCATATTTTAACAACTACCTCATCGTCCAAGCCTAAGATGGCAGCCATAGCGCCCACACCAGCAGGCACAGCTGATTGCATAAGCTCTGCGCGCTTTCTAACCAGCTTAATACCATCAGCAAAGTCAAGTGCGCCAGATGCCACTAACGCTGTATATTCACCCAAAGAGTGTCCCGCCATGCAAACTGGTGAGAGTTTAGTTTCACTAATAAGCGCTCTATAGGTTGCATAACCTGCAGCCAACATTGCAGGTTGTGTGTTTTGTGTTTGATTAAGGCCGTCTTGATCTTCTTGGGTTAATTGCCAAAGATCAAAACCTAGAGCTTCAGAAGCCTCAGTAAATGTTTCTTTAACAATCGGAAATTTATCAGCCAATTCTGAGAGCATGCCAAGTGATTGAGAGCCTTGGCCTGGGAAAACAATTGCGTATTTCATAAGATTTTGAATAAATGAAATAGCTTTATTTTAATTAATAAAAAAGCGCCTGGAAGGCGCTTTTTTAAGATATTTCTTGAGGATTAATTATGCAGTTTCAACTGATACGGTTTGACGCATAAATTTACCTTTCTTAGCAAATACAACTTTACCGTCTACAGTTGCAAACAATGTATCGTCTTTACCTTTACGTACGTTAGTGCCCGGGTGGAATTTAGTACCTCTTTGACGTACTAAAATATTACCAGCTAATACTGATTGACCGCCGAAACGCTTAACACCTAATCTTTTTGATACGGAATCTCTACCGTTATTAGTACTACCGCCTGCCTTTTTATGTGCCATGGGTTATTCTCCTATGCCTTAATTTTTGTGATTTCAACTTCTGTAAACAGTTGTCTATGGCCTTGTTGCTTCATAGAATGCTTACGACGACGGAATTTAAGAATATGTACTTTCTTTCCTTTGCCTTGTGAAATAACTTTTGCCTCAACTGATGCTTTTGCAACGGTTGGGGCGCCAATCTGAACTTTCTCGCCATCAGCAACCATAAGAACTTCCTTAAAAGTAACTTTCTTGCCCGGCTCAACTTCTAACTTCTCAACCTTTAAAGTTGTGCCTTCGGCTACTTTAAACTGTTGACCACCTGTTTTAATAACTGCGTACATAATAAAACCTAAAATGTGAATTCGTAAAAAGAGGCAATTATACCCAAACGCTGAGTTTAATGAAAGTAAGTTTTGCGTATAATTACTATTTTTTATCACTAATGGATTAAGATAATGATTATTCTAGAAACCAATATGGGCAACATCAGTATTAATGTTGATGCCGACAATGCGCCAATTACTGCTCAAAACTTTATTGACTACGTCAATGATGGCTTTTTTGATGGCACTATTTTTCACCGCGTCATTAAAAGCTTTATGATTCAAGGTGGTGGTTTTACTGAAGACATGAGTCAAAAACCTACTAAAGCAGAAATTGAAAATGAAGCAAAAAATGGCTTAAAAAATGCAAAATATTCAATTGCAATGGCTCGCACAATGGATCCACATTCTGCCAGCTCACAATTTTTTATCAATACCGCTGATAATTCGTTCTTAGACTACCCAGGGCAAGATGGTTGGGGTTATTGTGTATTTGGTGAAGTGACTGATGGTTTTGATACGGTTGATAAAATCAACGAAGTTTCTACCGGCAATAAAGCTGGACATGCTGATGTGCCTAATGATTCAGTCGTTATTAACAAAGCATACACTGCATAAATGTCTACTTCGCTAATCATAGCGGATCTCCACCTTGTGTCCAATGAGGTGGAAAAAACTCAACTTTTTATCAATTTTTGCCAACAAGAAGCATCAAAAGCAGATCAGTTATTTATTTTAGGGGATTTGTTTAATACTTGGCTTGGTGATGATTTATCGCTATCCAACTATCAATCGGTAGTGTCAACGTTAAAGCAACTAAGTCAATCCACCACAATCTTTATTATGAGTGGTAATCGTGATTTTTTGTTAGCTGAGGAATTTGAACAGGCATCAGGTGCGAAGATTATCAACTCTCCTTATTTATTAGAAACCAACAACCTGCAATACGTACTAACTCATGGCGATGAACTGTGTACAGATGATGAGTCATACCAGCAACTTAAGAGTGTCTTACAACATCCAATCACAAAGTATATTTTCTTACGTTTGCCTAAAAAATGGCGTTTAAAACTAAGCGGGCAACTGCGCAAAAAAAGTGTTGAATCTCAACAATATAAAACTCGTGAAATTATGGATGTTAACCCGCAAACGGTTAACAAGCTAATGGAGAAATACCCAAATTCTGATTTAATTCATGGACACACTCATCGTGCTAACACTCATGTTGAGAAAACATTTGCACGCTACGTTTTGGGAGATTGGTCAAACACCCAAGGCAACGCCATTAAGATAGATAAAAATGGTTTAAGCCGTTTTGAAATTAACTGATCGTTCAACCAAATTAACCGAACTCACCTTAACTTGTACAGCATCATCTAACTTGGGCAACTCTTTAAACTTAATTTGAGTCATCATGCCAATCTCTGGCATCATCATTAGCGCTTTATCGCCTCGTGTATCTACTACGATCGCTTCACCTTGCCAATTTTTATTTTGCATTAAATACAAACACTTATAGTGATCATTGCTAAATCTGGTAGTTCTACCAACATCAGCCATGGTTGCATTATTAATGCCAATAATTTCTTTCATTTTTTCAAGATCTAATATCGGCTTATCATTAATAAAATTAGACAATTGTTGATGCGCTAATAAATCTAAATAACGTCTAATTGGACTGGTAACACGCAAATAAGCATCCAGCCCTAACCCATAATGTTGTAGTGGTTTAGTAGAAGTTGCTGAGCGCTTGAAGCATTTAGTGGTAGCAAATGACTCAGACATGGTTAAATTATGTTTATTGTCTAATGTTTCTTGTGGAAAATCACCCTCATCTTGAATGGCATATGGCATGACAATATCATTTTCTTGAGCAAATTGCGCAATCACACGCCCTGCCATGATCATCATTTCAGCTACCAATTCTCGTGACGGACTACTGGTCTGGTCTGAAATTTGAACCTCTCCATCTTTAAGTCTAACATCTACTCTAGGGAGGCTTAAACTAATTGCACCGTTTTCATCTCGATATCTTTTATGTGCGGTAACCACAGCTTGCAATTTTGACAAATCAGCATTGGAATTTAACACCTTATCAGCATCGTCATAGCTAATATTGGTCACTTTAATGGTGCTACGCACTACTTCAATATTCTCAATGTTATCTTTAGAAAAATCAAAACCAAATGATAGCGCTGGAGAAGTCTCACTCATACCTAATGCGCAAGCATTGGTAATTGACACTGGCAACATATGAATGATTTGTTCAGGCAAATACAGGTTGCTAACACGCTCTTGTGCATAGCTATCCAACTCAGATCCCGGCTCAACAATAGCTGACACATCAGCAACATGTACCCACAGTCGATCACCATTAATACTAATAGCATCATCAGCATCATTTGACTCTGCATTATCGATTGCGTAACTTGTAAGGTGAGTTAAATCAATACGCTCAAAATCTGGCATTTCAACAGAAATTTCTTCATCTTCTGGAATGCCGAAACGCGCTGGATAAGGATTAAAACTAGCGTCAAAATAATTAAGCTTTAACAAAAATTGATAAGCGGCTTCAGGAGAGTTTTCAACTTTGATATGATCTAGTATCTTGGCATGCTTTGATTGATTAAGTGCCACTTTTTCAATCTCTTTTAAATACTCAAGATCAGATTCATCATAAGTATTATTAGATAGATGCTCAATACAAGATTTAAGCCTTTCTGCTTCTAGTATTTCTGCGTCTCGTTTTGCCTGAATACTCTGAACTTGTTCAGTTGGACGTACAAAAATTTGATCTTTTTGCCAATAAAAATACAATCCATCTTCAACTAACAAACATGTACACCAAGCATTTTTTGCACTAAAGTCATCAAATAGCCACTCGGTAATTTCTTGTAATGATAACGTCTCTTCTTGAAAATCTTCAAGTACAGATAAATCAGCATGCGAGCATTTATCATCAACCTGAGTAAATTCAGGATGAACAAAACGAAAATCTTTTTCTCTTACCTTGCGCGATGAACCATCTGTAAATTCGATATCAAATTTATGCGTTGTACTACTAACAACACGCGCAGGTTTGCCCTTATAGGCAACCAGGGAGTTAATCAAGAGAGGTTAGTCTAGTGTTTCAGCGTACTCTTCAGAGCTCATTAAACCATCAATAGCATCAGATTTAAATTTCACTAACCAGCCATTATCGTAACAACTTGAATTAACTAATTCTGGCTCATCATCTAGCGCCTCATTAGCCTCAACAATTTCAAGATCAACTGGCGCATAAACACCACTGGCAGCTTTTACAGATTCAACAACACAAAATTCATCTTCTTGAGAAGCCTCATCGCCTTCGCCTGGTAATTCTACAAATACCATATCACCCAATTGTGCTTGAGCATGATCAGTTACACCCATTGTATAAGTGCCATCACCATTGTCTAAAATCCACTCGTGGGTCTCGGTATATTGTCTGTCGTCTCTTACTTCGCTCATATTCCTTTACTGCATCTTTTTTACTTTCTACTGTATTAAATTTTAAAAATATTCAGTCATGTAGGATTGCTACACTCTTTCATATTTTGAAAATTTGCCTTGTAGAAAAGAAAAAATACTTGCAAACTCCTGTTAATTAATAATATTTTTTAAACTAATACTTTGCCATTTCTTACAAATGGTGGTTTGACTATTTTAGCCGATACTAATTTGTTTCGCATCTCGATTTCACACGATCCTGTTGTGCCCATTGGTACTCTTGCAAGTGCTATTGCTTTATTCATACTTGGTGAAAACGACCCTGAAGTCACTTCTCCATCGCCTAAACTAGTGACTACTTTTTGGTGATCACGAATCACGCCTTTACCTTCTAATACCAAACCAACAATGGTTTTTTTAACACCATCATCTCTTAATTTTTCTAACGCTTTACGCCCTACAAACGCTCTATCTTCGTTGGTCAAATCTATCGTCCAAGTCAATGCCGCTTCTAGCGGTGACACTTCATCATTCATCTCTGAACCATATAGGCTCATACCTGCTTCTAACCTAAGTGTATCTCGTGCACCCAAACCACAAGGCTTGACACCAGCCTCTATTAGCATTTTCCATGTAAATTCAGCTGATTTTTCAGGGATCATAATTTCAAACCCGTCTTCACCCGTGTAGCCTGTACGAGCAATGAACAAGCCACCAAGGCTTGCTGCATTAAAAGGCTTTAGTTCACCACAAACCTCTTCAACCCCAGGAATGGCTTCATAAACTTTTTGGCGAGCATTAGGCCCTTGTACAGCAATCATGGCCAAATCCAATTGTGGCTCAACCAATACATCAAACCCTTTAGCTTGAGCATTAATCCAGGCAATATCTTTTTCTGTTGTGCCGGCATTAATCACCATTCGGTAATTTTTATCATCTTGATAATAAACAATTAAATCGTCAACCACACCACCTGTTTCATTAAGCATGCAACTATATAGTGCTTTTCCTGGATTTTTTAATTTATCCACATCATTGGCAATCAAAGTCTGTAAAAAACTTTTAGCTTCAGCACCTTTAAAATCAACCGTAGTCATGTGTGATACATCAAACATACCAACATCTTTGCGAACAGCATGATGTTCTTCAATTTGCGAGCCATAATTTAGTGGCATTTCCCAACCACCGAAATCAACCATTTTTCCTTGTGCTTCAATATGCGCCTGATATAGAGGAGTGTGTTTTAACATTTAATTATTTTTCCTTTATGTGTTTACTAATAAAAATAACCGTAATAACGATCAATACAAAAGTAAGCCCCATAGTACCGAATAATTTGAAATTTACCCACGATTCTTCTGTGTGTTGTGCTGCAAAACATAAATCCACCATCGTGGTAGTTGTACAGTCAATTTCAGTTAATTCAATTTTTGGATCTAGGCCCGTTACTGAAAATAACGCATCCCTTGCTTTTAATGCTAGCTCAACATAATAAGCATTAACAATTGCAATTCCGACAAAACCAATACCCCAAAACCAAGTTAGCTGATTCCAAACTTGTCCAGGTAACTCTAGCTCTTTGCCCATCATCCTTTGCAGTAATGTTTTTTTACCTATATAAATACTGGCAATTAATGCCAATGCAAATACCACATACAAAACACT
>CAZEYU010000034.1:0-7690 GCA_964516395.1 uncultured Candidatus Thioglobus sp. | reverse complement strand
GGACACCACTGCATCATCAAGCTAGATATAACCATATCGACACTATTGTCAGCTAACGGCAAGTGATAAGCGTTGGCACAAATTTTGTTAGTTGCTTGATTATTCTTAAGTGAATTTTGAGCAAAATCTAATGCGATAATTTTAGAACCTGGAAAGCGTTTAAGTAAATTGTTACTAAGCAGACCAGTGCCTGCACCAAGGTCTAAAATCACTTCAGAATTTGCAGTAATTACGTTGAGCTTTTCATCAAGTCTAGATGCCACTTCTTTTTGTAAAAAAGCATGATCGTCATAATTGTTTGAAGCTTTGTTAAAGGCCGATCTTACTGAAGACATTGGCCTACCTTGTCTGTAATACGATTAATAAGCTTAGAATAATGCTGTGGGCCTGGATTGATGTCAAATCCAATAATATCAATTTTTGCAGCATTGATTGATAAACCTTCGGTTAATGTATTGATGCGGCTATTGGGAACATCTGAAGTGCTTAACAAACATTTGATTTGTTTATTTTTAATGGTATTTTTTGCTTTAATGGCTTTATAAACACTTAAGCGCTCTTCGTGTCGTGTAGTAACGCTTAAGCTTTGGTTGAGTCGGTTTGAGCTAACAAAGTGGGCGAGCGCATTAGAATAGCCTGCAACGTCTCTATGTTTGTAAGTGGATAATTGTTGTAGAGTGTTTCGTTGGAGTTGATTTAAAGCAGTATTAAGATTTTTCAAATTGTTCTCATAAGAATGCTTGTTTACTGGATCTATGGCAATAAGCTTTTTGGCAAGTCGTACACTAAATTGTTGCATTTGATTTATATCTAGCCAGATATGATAGTTTTCAGTGTCATGATCATGTTCCTCGTCATGAATCTCTTCAGATTGATGAGCATAGAGTTTTTTATCGGTATCAATATTTTTTAAAATTTTATTTAAGCCTTGCTCCATTTGGGGGTGTATGGCAATAATCAAATCGGCTTTTTCAATCATTAATAACTGTGAAGGTTTCAGATGAAAATGATGAGCCGATTGATTATCTTTAAGCAGTAGTTTAGGTTGTGATACACCTTGTGTAATGCTACTAACAATAGAATGTATGGGCTTGATACTAACAACAATATTAGGTGAAGCAAAGATAGTACTGCTTAGGAGTAATAAAGTGAGTAGCAAACGATTCATGAGCGAAAATTATACCTTTATTTATTGCAAATAAAGATAGCACGCTTGGGCGCTGGCAACCCTTCAATGGTTAAGTTGCTATTGTTTGGATCAAGAAAATCTTCAAGAGATTGAGTGTTATCTCCAATCCAATGAGTGGCGCGCTGTTCTTCTGGTGTGGTTTTGGTAACATCAATTAGCCTAATGTTTTTGAATCCAGTTTTTTCTAGCCAATCATGCAGTGTATCAGTAGATGGTAAGCACCAAACATTACGCATTCGAGCGTAACGATCTTCTGGGATGATGTAATTACCCTGTTCAGCGTCAATGACTAGTGTTTCAAGAATTAATTCTCCATTTTCAACCAATACATTTTTGAGTTGTTGAAGATGTAGCATATGATCTTTCTGATGATAAAGAACACCCATTGAAAAAACTGAATCAAACAGAGCTTTGCCTGGAACTTGTTCTAGTTTGAGAGGCAATACAAACGCATTGGGTGGGTTGTTTATTAAAGATCGAATGGCACTAAATTGATAATTAAACAGTAAAAATGGCTCAATACCAACGGCTATTTTAGCACCAGCCATGGCCATTAAATAAGTAAAGTAACCATTGCCAGAGCCAACATCCAGCACAGACTTCCCTTGTAATGGTGAAATATGGTTTTTTAATCTGTTCCACTTTAGATCCCCACGCCATTCGCTATCAAGTTGTAAATCAGCTATTTGATAAGGCCCTTTGCGCCAAGGCATGAGTTGTTTGAGTGATTGCTCTAATATGGTTTTATCAATATTTTTTGAATTGATATTAAGATAAGGGCTTGTGTAGCTCAGAGAGCCTTTGTATTGAGTTTTGATAGATTCAATGGCTTTTTCCCATTTTGGAATATTGCCATTATTGGCTGAAAATGCAACATTAGATTGTTTAACTAACGCATCAACAATAGTGGATAAATTTGAGTTATTAGCTTGTTGTTGGAAATCATTAAGCATAAAAAACCAGAGTAATATAAAATACAGTTTAAAGAGGAAATTTTAAATTAATTGGAGACAAAAGTAATGATGAATAAAACATTAAGCCTTGTTGCGATATTCGCACTATCTACCAGTGTAATGGCAGGTGGTGATGATCGTGATATGGGTCCAGTAGAGCCTATTTTTGACAAAGTAGTGGTCAATGAACAAGCGCCAGAAACAATGACACTGTCTAAAACTTCTGAAGTAATTGGTCAAACCACTTCCGGTGTTCCAGTGACAGCTGCTGCACATGAGGCTTGTGAGCATAAGCTTGGTTTGTCTGCTAGCAACATTGCAAGATTTAAAGATGCTCTAGCAGGTGGTTTCTTATACAACACAGGTCCTATTGATGCAATGGGAACAGCATTTTCACCCGAGAGATGGGGTGATTATTTTTCTTGTGTAGAAAATCATTAAGCTGATTAAGGCTTAAAATATTAAATAAAAAAGCCTGCAATTGCAGGCTTTTTTTAATGCAGATTGAAAAAATTAAATCTCTAATAAGGAGTTTTCTTTTTCAGCGAGTTTATCATCTACTTGCTTTACATGATCGTCCGTTATTTTTTGAATATTGTCTTCCGCACGTCTTGCTTCGTCTTCAGATATTTCTTTATCTTTTAATAAGTCTTTAAAGTCAGAATTAGCATCGCGACGAATATTGCGAATGGCAACTTTAGCTTGTTCAGCTTCGTCTTTAACCACTTTAACCAGATCTCTTCTACGCTCTTCAGTTAGTGGCGGTAAAGGAATGCGAATAATTTGACCCATTGCTTGTGGATTAAGTCCTAAATCAGAAGTCATAATGGCTTTTTCTACAGCTGCCGCCATGTCTTTTTCCCAAACTGACACCTTAAGTGTTCGTGAGTCTTCAGCACCAATATTTCCTACTTGAGAGATTGGAACCATAGAGCCATAATACTCTACTTGCACTTGTTCTAATAAAGAAGGATGTGCACGACCCGCTCTAATTTTTCCAAAAGCATTTTCAAGCGATGCAACACTTTTATTCATACGTTCTTGAGCATCTTGTTGAATTTCATTTAACATGGTTAGTTCCTTACAATTGTTCCTAGAGAATCACCTTTTAAGATGTTGGATAATGTATTGGCATCTTCTAGCATGCTAAAGACGCAAATTTCAATATTATGTTCACGACACATGGCAAAAGCCGCAGTGTCCATGATTTGTAAATCTTTTTCAATAGCTTTGTCAAAGCTTAAACTTTCATAGCGAGTTGCTTCTGGATTTTTCATTGGGTCATCAGTGTAAACACCGTCAACCTTAGTAGCTTTAAAAACAACATCTGCTTCAATTTCAATCGCACGTAACGTTGCGCCTGTGTCTGTTGTAAAACATGGAGAGCCAGTGCCAGCAGAGAATATCACTACTTTGCCTTCACTTAATGCTTGTTTGGCATGTGTATGGTTAACCGGGTCACACACGCCACCACCAATTGGAAATCCTGACATAACCACAGCATCAACACCATTTTTTTTGCACGAATCAGAAATTGCCAGTGCATTCATAACAGTTGCAAGCATGCCAATATGATCACCTGTTACTCGGCTCATGCCAGATTCGGCTAATGCTGCACCTCTATAGATATTTCCGCCACCAACAACAATGCCTACTTCTACTTGCTGATCAAGGGCTGATTTAATAATAGCAACAACTTTATTTAATGTGTCTGGGTCGATTGTATTTTCAGAGCTGGCTAGCGCCTCACCACTGAGTTTTAATAAAATTCGCTTGTATTTTGCCATGGTAAATACTTTAATAAATTACACAATACAAGGGGATTTTACCTATCTTGATAGTTATAATGAACCCTTTGTCCGACATATTTTTAAGGCTTATAGATGGAACAGATTAGCATACGTGGTGCACGCGTTCATAATTTAAAAAATATTGATATTAATATCCCAAGAAATAAACTGGTTGTAATTACTGGCTTGTCAGGGTCGGGAAAATCATCTTTAGCATTTGATACTATTTATGCCGAAGGTCAGCGTCGATATGTTGAGTCTTTATCGGCTTATGCGCGTCAGTTTTTATCACTAATGGAAAAGCCAGATGTTGATCATATTGAAGGCTTATCTCCTGCCATATCAATCGAACAAAAAGCCACTTCCCATAATCCTCGTTCTACAGTGGGAACCATTACTGAAATTTATGATTATTTGAGATTATTATTTGCCAGGGCGGGCGTTCCAAAATGTCCAGAGCATCAAATAGATCTTGAATCTCAGACCGTCTCTCAAATGGTGGACAGTATTGTTAAGTTACCAGAGGGTGAAAAGATCATGATTTTGGCACCTATTGTTCAAAATCGAAAAGGTAGCCACAAGAAGTTATTAGAGGAGTTATCACACCAAGGGTTTTTGCGAGCTCGAGTAGATGGTGAAGTTGTTTATATGGATGAAATGGATGAACTTAATGGTAAAGTTCATCACACTATTGAAATTGTTGTGGATCGTTTAAAGATTCGTGATGATATTTCTTCACGCTTGTCGGAGTCATTAGAAACGGCACTTAATTTAAGTGCAGGATTGGTGCGGATTGCATCAATGGATGATGAGCCATCATGGCAAGAGATGGTTTTTTCTGCAAAATTTTCTTGTGTTGAGTGTGGTTATTCACTTACCGAACTTGAGCCACGGCTTTTTTCTTTTAACAATCCTGTTGGTGCATGTCCAAGTTGTGATGGACTGGGTGTGAAAGATATATTTGATGAGGAAAAAGTTGTTGCCAACCCAAGCCTAAGTTTGGCAGATGGCGCTATTTATGGCTGGGGAAGGGCTAATGCTTATTTTTATCAAATTTTAATGTTGGTTGGTGAGTTTTATGGGTTTGATATTGAAACACCTTATGAGTACTTAGACGACAAACACAAGAAAATCGTTTTGTATGGTAGCGGTGATGATGAGATTGATTTTTCTAGAATCAAGGGTAGAAAAGGCTGGTCAAACAAAGCCAAACCTTTTGAAGGTGTTATTCCAAGAATGATGCGTCGCTATGAAGAAAGTGAAATTCGCTCTGTTAGGGAAGAGTTGTCACGTTACGTGGTTAGTAAAGACTGTGTTAGTTGCGAAGGTGATAGATTGAACGAATCTGCTCGAAATGTATTTATTGGTGGGCGAAACTTACCTAGTATTACCAGGCTTTCAATTGCCGGTATTTATGATTTTTTAAAAACTTTAGAGTTGGATGGCGCACGTGCCAAAATTGCTGACAAAATTCTAAAAGAGATTATTCAACGCTTAGAGTTTTTAATTAATGTTGGTTTAGAGTATTTGAGTCTAGATAGGCGTGCAAATTCTTTATCAGGCGGTGAGGCACAACGAATACGTCTGGCCAGTCAAATTGGCGCAGGCCTTATGGGGGTTTTGTATGTTCTGGATGAGCCTTCAATTGGACTGCATCAAAGAGATAATCAAAAATTACTAAATACGCTGACTTATTTGCGAGATCTTGGTAATACAGTTATTGTTGTTGAGCATGATGAAGATGCCATTAAACAAGCCGATTATGTAATTGATATTGGCCCAGGGGCGGGGCAGCATGGAGGCGAGGTGGTCGCAGCCGGCACGCCAAAGCAAGTACAAGACAACGTTAAATCTTTAACAGGTGATTATATTAGTGGCAGACAAAGCATTGAAGTACCAAGCGTGCGCAAATCATCTGATCGATATTTAAGTATTAAAGGTGCAAGTGGTAATAATTTAAATCATGTTGATTTAGATATTCCGGTAGGTGTTTTAACTTGTGTAACAGGCGTGTCCGGTTCTGGAAAATCAACTTTGATTAACAATACGTTATATGCATTGGCTGCACGGGAGCTAAATCGCGCGCAAACAACGCCATCTCAATATGAAAGTATTGAAGGGCTTGAGAATTTTGACAAAATTGTTAATATTGATCAAAGTCCGATTGGACGAACACCGCGTTCAAATCCAGCAACTTATACAGGTATTTTTTCTTTGATTCGAGAGCTGTTTTCACAAACACTAGAAGCCAGATCTCGTGGGTATAAAGCAGGCCGTTTTAGTTTTAATGTTAAGGGTGGAAGGTGTGAGGCTTGTAAAGGCGATGGTTTGATTAAAGTAGAGATGCATTTCTTGCCAGATGTTTATGTTGCTTGTGATGTGTGCGAAGGCAATCGTTACAATCGTGAAACACTGGAGATCTTTTACAAAGGAAAAACCATTTCTCAAGTGCTTGATATGACAGTTGAAAATGCTTTGGAGTTTTTTGAGCCTATGCCAAAAATTAAGCAAAAGTTACAAACTTTGATGGATGTGGGTTTGTCATATATTACATTAGGTCAAAATGCCACAACCCTTTCAGGGGGTGAGGCTCAGCGTATTAAGCTAGCCAAAGAGTTGTCAAAAATAGATACTGGAAAAACACTCTATATTCTTGACGAGCCAACAACGGGTCTGCATTTTCATGACATTAAACAACTGCTATCTGTCATTGGACGTTTGCGAGAAAGAGAAAACACCATTGTAATTATTGAGCATAATTTAGACGTTATTAAGACTGCAGATTGGATTGTAGATTTAGGTCCTGAAGGGGGTAATAAAGGTGGCGATATTATTGCTACGGGTACGCCAGAACAAGTGAGCCAAGTCAAAGACTCTTATACAGGTGAATTTTTAAAGAGTTACTTGTAATTTTTCAACTTCTGTTTGATTGAGATTCGTAATTTCATAAACATAATCTCTAACGCCCTTGGTTTGTTTGATTAGTATTGGCAGATATTGCTGATCGGGTAAAAAATAGGCCTCAATATTGCTATCGTGCTTGGTGCGTTTAATCTTGATGGCTTTAAGGGTTTTGTTGTTAATAGTAATGGTCTGGTTAGGAATTTTTTCAAAGTACATTTTTTCTATTGATTTTCCATTAGCTACTTGATAGGTAAATGCTGTTTTTTCAGGTGTTCTTTTTAAATCAAAGGATAGTGCCAGAAATACACTTAAAGGATCTAAGATATTGCCAGAATCAGCTTTCCAAGTAATAACCTTTGGCTGGCTTTTGGTTAGCATCGACATCACAGAGTTACCACTAGAGTTGATATCAATGGCGTAATTCTCAGTGACTTTTTTATCTTCTTGCTCCATGATTTGATAGTTAATACTATCAACCCCTTGAGTGTTAATTTTAAAACTTGAGCTGGCAGCGATAGAATAATCTTTAACCAACGCTGCTAATCCAGTTGTTTTTGCATTGGCTGTATAAAAATAACTATCTTCTAATTGATGTAGTGTCCTAACCTCTTCAGCTATTTTTAATCCGTTGATTGACAATTGATAGTTAACACTATGAGGCTTAAACGCAAAAGAGCAGGTGTTAATTGTCAGCGCTATGACAATTAATAATAGTTTGCTCATAAAGGTTTTCCGTCAAATAAAGCCTGATTGTTTTTAAGCGCTAATCGGCCTTGAGTAAACCAGTGGATTGCTTTTGGAAATAGTTTATGCTCCTCAATAAGAACACGTTCTGCTAAAGATTTGGCAGTATC
>CAZEYU010000033.1:0-8096 GCA_964516395.1 uncultured Candidatus Thioglobus sp. | reverse complement strand
AGTCTGGGCCGTGTCTCAGTCCCAGTGTGGCTGATCATCCTCTCAGACCAGCTAAAGATCGTTGCCTTGGTGAGCTTTTACCTCACCAACAAGCTAATCTTACGCAGGCTCATCAGATAGCGAAAGCTTATAAATAGAGGCCTCCTTTACTCCGTAGAGATTATGCGGTATTAATCCGGATTTCTCCGGGCTATCCCCCACTATCTGGCAGATTCCTACGCGTTACTCACCCGTCCGCCACTCGACGCCTGGAAGCAAGCTTCCATCGTTTCCGTTCGACTTGCATGTGTTAAGCATACCGCCAGCGTTCAATCTGAGCCAGGATCAAACTCTTCAGTTCAATTCTAACTATTTAGAACATTGGCAACATTTATAAATAAATGCGCTTTGCGTTCAATTTTTTTAAAAGCTGATTTTGCTTTTGTTTTGTCGGAACAACCACAAATAAATGTGAATTGTTTCGTGTGCACTGCACAATTTTTATTGTACGAGTGCCCACACAAGTTGTTTGATATATTTTTAAAGAGCTACTGCGCTAAAAGTAAACTTTTTGATGCAGTGAAAGGTGGAAATTATACAGCGTTAAATCTTCTTGTCAACACTTATTTTCAACTTTCTTTTGCATTAAAACTTTTTACTGTTTTGGTGCAGTGAAAGCGCGAAATTATACTAAGAAAAATCACTGGGTCAAGTGTTATTTTTAGTTTTTTTAAATTATTTTTATTGAGGGGCTAATTTGTCTTCTGGAACTGCTCTATTTAGCCATTCATCGGCTTCATCAATGTCTACTGTTTTTCCTGAAAAATCAAACATTTCCATGTCATTATCATTCCAGCCTTTGATGCCCATCTTTAATGAGCGCACATTTTCAAATCCCATTAGTTGCATGGTTTGTGCTGCTAGTACGCTTCTGTTGCCTGAACGACATATAACCACAATATTTTGTGATCTTGTTTTTGCTAGTATTGGCACAGTGTCATCATAATTCCATACACAAGCGCCCTCTAATCGCCCTCTAGGCACATGGATTGAGTTCTTTATATGCATCATTTCAAACTCATCGGCTTCCCTGATATCTAGCAAGATAATACTTGAATCTTTTTCAATTTCTTCTTCCAAGTCCCAAGGCATTACCTCATCTACTGTTTTAAGTGCCTTTACTACTAATTGTTGATAGCCATCCATTTGCGCTTCCTTATTTACAATAGCCTTTTTCAGTTACCATAACGGCAACCTCAACTCTCGATGAAAGGGCTAATTTTTTTAAAATGGATTTCACATGCAATTTGACTGTACCGTCTGAAATACCCAGTTCTCGTGCTATTACTTTATTACTATAACCCGATGCTACCTGACAGGCCACTTCTTTCTCTCGATTGGTTAGCGCATCAAAAGAAGGTTCGTTGTCAGACAGTTCATTTCTAAGTACTTTAGCCAGAACGTGCGTCATGTCTTGGGCCACCACAATTGATCCTGTTACCGCCTCATTTAAGGCATTAACCAATTCATCTGGATCCATGTCTTTTAGCAGATACCCTTGTGCACCATGTTTCAAACAATCACGCAAATCTGTTTCTTCGGTGGAAGTGGTAAGCATAACAACTGGAATTGTAATGTTGTTCGCTTTTAAAGCTTTTAATACTTCAACGCCTGACATTTGAGGCATGCGCAAGTCAAGCAATATAATGTCAACTTCAAGCTCTGGAGCTTCCGCCAAACCCTGCTCAGGAGAAGATGCCGCATCTGCACTGATATCTTTCGATTCTAATAAAGCAATCAGTCCGTTACGAAATAAAGCGTGGTCATCAATAATATATATCTTCATGTATTTTTTGCAAAAGTTACGGTAATACGCGTACCTTCATCTACCTCTGATTCAATTTCAAGCTTAGCACCAATTCGATCAGCGCGCTCTTTCATAATATTCATACCAATATTATTCCCCATTATCTCACTAGCATTCTGATCTTTTTCAAAGCCAGCACCATCATCTTCAATTAATAATTGGCAACTCGGTTCTGCAGATAACAAAATGCGAACATTGCGTGCATTAGCGTGTTTACGAATATTTGATAGCGCTTCTTGAGTAATACGCATAATTTGCATCTCAACTTCTGGCGAGACTCTTAACTTACCTTCCACTTGTAAAAAAGTAGCAATACCTTCTTCTATTTTGAATCGGTTTGCTAGATTTTCAAGCGATACTTCAATGCCTTTTGGATCTAGTGGCACCCTGAAGTTACACATTAATTCTCTTAACTCTTGATTAGCTTGAGCAATGCTTGTTTGTAAAGATTGTACTTTTTGATAAGCGTCTAACTGCTTTGCTTCTTTTAAAGAATTGCCCAATACGCTTACTTGAAGCTTAAGACTATAAATAGTTTGGGCCAAAGAGTCATGAATCTCTTGTGAAAGAAACAGCCTTTCTTGTGATAACTCCATGCGCTTAGTTTGTTCATCTAGTATGGCTTTGTCCAATGCTACCGCTATATTATCAGCAATTGATTCAAGCAATGCGCGCTCTTCTAAGGCTAGAGAAGGCTCAGTATCAAAAAATAAATTAAAAATTCCTAATGTTTTGCCATGATATCTAAGCGGGATAAAAATAGTTCCCACACTGGCTCTCTGCTTAGACTTTTCGCCCACACATTTGGCGCAATTATGCACACTAAACTGTACACCTGCTTGTTTTGCCATTGCTACTTCACCACAAAAACAATCGCTGCTCAGCACTTGAGATTCTACACCTTGTTTATCAAGCTCGCCGAAAGAGGCGACCAAATGCAAATTACCATCAGCTCCTAATGATCTCGCAGCACCAGAACTTGCGCCCGTCATGCTAGAAAATACGCCTAGAAAATATTCAAATAATTCTTCAGTTGAATGAATTTTGTTAAGCTTGGAAGAAACACTATAAAGTGTTTCTAAAGAGGCTGACTTTTGACTAAGACGCTGAATCTGCTTTTTTAGAATACTTTCCATGTCATCATATAGGTGTTGATTTTCATCAATCAAATGATTAATAGCCTTGGCAACAGGCTGAAAGGTCGTATTGTGCTCATCATCAAGTCTTACATTTTGATTAAACTTAAACCGTTTAACCCAATCTTGTAGCTCGCTAAACGGCATTAAGAAATCTTTACGAATGGCCAAATACAAGCCTAAGTAAATCAACAAGATAACAATAACAAGGAAAATATCAACTAAATTTCCATTAGAAAAAGCCAGTACCACTTCCAAAAGAAGCAAGGGCGATAACAATATTGTTACAAGAAAGTAAATATAGAATTTTGCTTTAATACCCATTACTTACCAATACAAAAAGAGGAGAAGATTTCTCCTAATAAATCATCTGAAGAGAACTCGCCAGTAATACTACCCATAAACTGGCCAGCTTGGCGCAAATCTTCTGCCATTAATTCTATAGCGCCTACCTCCAATTGAATCAGTGCATTGTCAATAGAAAAAAGCGCAGATTCTAAGGCAATGGTATGACGCTTTCTTGCCAAAACAACGCCTTCTGAGCCGCTTTCTAAACCTGCAATATCGGATAACTCCTGCCTAAGAATATCAATACCCTGAGTGTTTTTTGCAGAGACAGATAATTGCACTTGATTCTCATTTAACGTTTTTTGAACACCTTCCTGAGTTAAATCAACTTTATTTTTAACCAATAATAACGATTGAGTATTTACCCCATCAGGGAGAATTGAAAAATCTGGACGTTGATCACGCGCATCAAATACCAATATTACTACATCAGCGTTTTCAATGGCTTTTCTTGCTCTTTTAATGCCTTCTTTTTCCACCACATCGTTACTTTCATGTAGTCCTGCTGTGTCAATAATATTAAGCGGCATGCCATTAATATGAATCGTTTCAGTCAGCACATCTCTCGTGGTGCCTGCAATGTCAGTAACAATAGCGCTTGAATCTTGAGTTAATGCATTTAATAGGGAAGATTTTCCAGCATTGGGCTTACCAGCAATTGCAATATTCAAACCTTCTCTTAAAATTGAACCCTGCTTAGCTGATTTTAAAATATCTTTAATTTCTGTATGAATGCCAAGCGTTCTTGTTTTTACTTGATCAGACTGCAAAAAATCAATCTCTTCGTCAGAAAAATCAATGGTTGCCTCTATGAAAACCCGCAATTCAATAATAGATTGAGTAAGTTGATTAACTTGTTTAGAAAACTCGCCTGAGAGTGATTTTAATGCTGATTTTGATGCCTGTTCGGAACTGGCATCAATAATATCAGCAATGGCCTCCGCTTGAACTAAATCCATCTTTCCATTTAAAAAGGCTCGCTTAGAGAACTCGCCAGGTTCGGCCGCTTTAGCGCCTAAAGTAATTGCAGATTCTAACAAACTGCGTATCACACTCATACCACCATGCCCCTGAAATTCAAGCACATCTTCTCCTGTAAATGAGTGTGGAGCTGGAAAATAAAGCGCAATGCCTTTGTCAATTTCAGTTTTCTCTTGATCAAAGAAAGAGCCATAATGTGCATACCTAGGCTTAGGCACAATGCCAAGCATTTTCTTAGCAATATCTTGGCAAAGAGGGCCTGAGACCCGAACAACGCCAATACCCCCTTTACCAAGGCTACTGGCCAATGCACAAATGGTTGTTTCGTTACTCATTTATCATTACACCTTTTTAAAATAGTCTGCCAAAAATTCATCAAAACTCATGCTATCAGAATTTTCAATTTCACGTTGTTGCTTACAAGACAATATTGTTAACTCATCAAGATGGTCAAAGTGTGATTGATTGATATTTTGTGATAAAAACTCTCTTCTATGTTGTTTTGCAAACGTATTGGCATAATCAAAAAACCCTTGGTTTTTATCTCTCATAATATTCAGTGCTTGAGCTGAAGGCGTCAACTCTGGATTGTCAAAACGTCTACCGATGTTAGACACTGCTTGAAAGTAATCATCACCCAACAATTCACTACAAACAAGCATCTGCTCAATTAATTCATTGCCCCAATCTTTTAACAAAACAGGTTTAGATTGTTTTTTTAGCATTAACTTAGGTTTTCGCCCTTCATGTGCAACTAATTGATCATTATTATCAATATCAAATTGCTCTTTAGTGGATATTGCTGGTGAATCTTGCAACAAGCAAAACAACAAAAACACTTCCAAGAAATATAACTGTTCTTGATCAATACCTAATAATAACGATGGATTAACATCTAAAGATCTTAGCTCCACATAAGCAATGCCTTTATCGCTTAAAGAATCTAGAGGTTTTTTGCCTGGACATAAGTGTGGTTTTGGTCTAACAGAAGCGTAATATTCATTCTCAATTTGCAAAATATTGCTATTTAATTGCTGATACTTTCCTGCCTTTTTAATGCCAATTTGCTCGTATTCACTACAATTAGCAGACATTCCAGATTTAAGTGAATGCACATAATGACTAAGCGAGTTATAATTAGCCTTAACACCCGCTTCATCTTCACGCAAGTTTTGGTAGCCAATATCACCCATGCGCAATGAAGTGGCATAAGGTTCAAACAATGTGGATTCGTTAAACTCCACCAAAGAGTGTTGATGGTAACCTTTTAAAAATGACTTACAAACTGCGGGTGATGCACCAAACAAGTATGGAATAACCCAGCCATAGCGAACTACATTTCTAGTAAGGTTCATATAGCTTTCGTTAGTAAACTCAATTAAGCTCTGTGTTGATCCAACAACGCCTTTATACTGTTCAAAAAATGATGATGAAAATGAATAGTTAAAATGAATCCCGGCAATGGTTTGCATGACACTGCCATAACGATTTGCCAAACCTTGACGATAGATGCTTTTCATCTTGCCACGATTAGATGAACCATATTGAGCAATCGGAATGTAAGTCTCACCTCGAATAACACATGGCATGGATGCTGGCCAAAAGCTTTGATCTTTAGGCAAATGAAGGTATAAATAATGTTGTGTATCTTTTAAAAAATCCAATACATCTGTTGCACTTGATTTTGCTGGTGTTACTAACTCAATTAATGACTCAGAAAAGTCAGTGGTAATACTAGGGTGCGTCAGTGCACAGCCTAGAGACTTTGGATGAGGCGCTTGTGACAAACCGCCTTTTCTAGAAACACGCAACCCTTCTTTTTCAATTCCCATTAAGCCATCCTCAAGCAAAAATGCATGCGGTTTTAATGTTCGAATTTTTTCGTAAATGTTCAAAAGGATAACGAATTAAAATAATGCTATTTTACCATTAGCTTAATAAATGAATACAATCAAGGCTGTTGTTGGTGTTTTGCGTAATAACAAGGAGCAATTGTTAATTGCCAAACGCCAAGATCATCAATTTATGGGTGGCTTTTGGGAATTACCTGGAGGCAAGGTTGAGTGTGGCGAATCTGAAAAACAAACCATTATTAGAGAGCTAACTGAAGAGCTTGGAATTCAAGTAGACAAACTGACACTTCACCAAACCATGCAGCATCAATATAGCGATAGAGTCGTTAATCTTAGCATCTATAATATTAACAAGTATCAACACTCACCCATTGGCGTTGAAGGGCAACAGATAAGCTGGGCAAGCATTGATGAATTAAAAAACTATAAATTATTACCTACCATGAAAGCATTTATTGACTCAATTACCTTACCAAACAAATATTGGATTACCCCTTCAAGTAATCACCAAAGTGATGAATGGATGGCTAAATTTGATGAAAAAATGACACAGGATATTGAGCTTATTCAACTTAGAAGTAAAGTTGATCTAGATGTCGACTTTATTTCAGAACTTCACAACAAATGCAAACAAAATAATGTAAATTTGTTACTTAATATACCTGGAAAAACCTTTGATGAGACCTATTGTGATGGTTGGCACATCACCACAGGCGAAATGTTAAAGCTTAACAAAAGGCCTTGTGGTGAAAACAAACTGCTTGGCGCATCCACTCACGATTTAAATGAGGCACTAAAGGCTCAAGAAATGGGTGCAGATTTTGTGGTTATTTCACCCGTGCAGGCCACACAGACTCACCCTGATACCATTCCACTTGGATGGGATGCTGCCAAAGAAGTGGTTGATAAGCTTAATATCCCAGTTTATTTTTTAGGCGGCATGGGATTAGAAGATTTAGATAAAACATTAGAGCTAGGTGCACAAGGGATTGCTGGGGTCAGTGCTTTTTAGAATTTACAATGCCGATTCTAAATCAGTTTTTGAAAAATCAAAACCTTTGAATAGTAACGGCAAATTTTCATCTTTTGCCAACGCATAAGAGAATAAATCACCAAAATTCAACCCGGCAGGATCTTTGCCTTTGCCGTATCGAAGATAAGCATTTTGAGCAAGCTGCGCTTGCTTTGGGGTAACACTCTTAATCTCAAATAAATCTGACTCAAGCAATTGATTCAAACGAATAAGACCTTCTGCACCAAAACGATGAGAGACAACAATATACATTTCCACCGTAGTTGCACTACTAATATAAACCTTGCTAGCCTCAAGCAGTGCTTGCTTGTATTGATGTGCATCATCCTCCTGCAACAAAATGGCGAGAAAAATTGAGGTGTCAGCTACAACCTTATCTAACACTTTCAATTTGCAAGCCCTGACTCATCATAGCCTAAAATCTCTTCAGCAGATCGGGCATCCAATACTGGCAATACACTCATTTCTTCCAGTAAGTGAATAACCTCTTGGTTTTTAGTCTTATTATTTTTAGCAGGTTGATGATGCGCTAAAAAATACTCCAACGCCTCATCTACAGTAGCGGTCTTATTCTTGCCAGTAATCTTACTTGCAAGGATCGCTTTCTTCTCAACAGCCTGATTAATTATATTCAGTGCCACGCCTAGCCCTCAATTAATATATGTAGTTATGTATATTATACATAGTCATATATACATAAGTGTGTTTTTTAGGTGGTATGGGCTTAGGAGATTTGAATAAAGCACTTGAAATTGGCGCCCAAGGCATTGCTGGTGTTAGTGCTTTTTAAAATTCTTAAAAAATCATATTACCAAATCTGGTTGGCACTACTCTAATTGGTACTATTTCTGATACAGACTTATGAGCAGTGTAATTCTTTTCATCAAATAAAGAAACAT
>CAZEYU010000032.1:0-8411 GCA_964516395.1 uncultured Candidatus Thioglobus sp. | reverse complement strand
TTGTGCCCACGTTTACGTGTGGTTTGGTTCTTTCGAATTTTTCTTTTGCCATTTTAACGCTCCTTACTTATTTAATTTTTCGATTACTTCGTCAGCAACATTCTTCGGTGCTGCTGTGTATTTTGCAAATTCCATTGAATAGCTTGCACGACCTTGGGTCATAGAACGAAGGTCATTTGCATAACCAAACATTTCTGCTAATGGTACATCTGCTTTTAATTGCTTACCGTTTGGAATATCTTCCATGCCGCCAACTAATCCACGACGACGGTTGATATCACCCATAACATCACCCATGTAATCTTCAGGGGTAACAACCTCTACTGCCATCATTGGCTCTAGTAATTGTGGGTTAGCCATTCTTACACCTTCTGATAGACACTTAGAAGCGGCAATCTTAAACGCCATTTCATTCGAGTCAACATCATGGTATGAGCCATCAAATACAGTAACTTTCATGTCTACTAACGGGAATCCTGCTAGTACACCATTTTCCATTTGCTCTTGAACACCTTTATTAACAGCAGGAATGTATTCCTTAGGAATAACACCACCTTTAATTTCGTCAACAAACTCATAACCCGCACCTGGCTCTTGTGGCTCAATGCGTAGATGTACATGACCATACTGACCACGACCACCTGATTGTTTAGCAAACTTATGCTGATGCTCAACCAGAGTAGTAATCGCTTCACGGTAAGCAACTTGTGGTGCACCAACGTTACACTCAACATCAAACTCACGAACCATACGATCAACAATAATGTCTAAGTGAAGCTCGCCCATGCCTGCAATAATCGTTTGACCAGACTCTTCATCTGAAGAGACACGGAATGAAGGATCCTCAGCTGCAAGTTTAGATAATGCAATACCCATCTTCTCTTGGTCAGCTTTAGTTTTAGGCTCTACTGCCAATGCGATTACTGGCTCAGGGAATTCCATTCTTTCTAGAACGATTTTCTCTTTCATGTCACATAGTGTGTCACCTGTCGTTACATCTTTAAGTCCAATTGCCGCTGCAATATCACCAGCACGAACTTCTTTAATTTCTTCACGATCATTTGAGTGCATTTGCACCATACGACCAATACGTTCTTTCTTGCCTTTAGATGAGTTATAAACGAAATCACCTGCTTTAAGAACACCTGAATAAACACGGAAGAAAGTCAATGTACCTACGAATGGATCAGTTGCAATCTTAAATGCTAGTGCCGCAAATGGCTCATCATCATCTGCATTTCTTGGAACTCTTGTTTCATCAGCATCATCTAAAACGCCTTCAATAGCATCTACTTCTAATGGTGATGGCATGTATGAAATCATCGCGTCTAATGCCGCTTGAACACCTTTATTCTTAAAGGCAGAACCACAAAACATTGGGATAATTTCATTATTAATTGTTTGAGTACGGATACCTTCTCTGATTTCATCATCAGACAACTCACCTTCTTCTAAGTATTTTTCCATTAACTCTTCAGAAGCTTCAGCAGCTGATTCAATCATGAATTCACGTTTCTCATCAGCTAAATCTTGTAAATCTGCAGGAATGTCTTTAGCCTCATAAGTAGCACCTTGGTCAGCTTCATTCCAGTAAATTGCCTTCATAGTAATTAAGTCAACCACACCTTCAAAACCCTCTTCTGCACCAATTGCAATTTGCATTGGAACTGGGTTACCGCCTAAGCGAGTTTTAACTTGATCACAAACACGTAAGAAATCTGCACCAGCTCGGTCCATCTTGTTTACAAAACCAATTCTTGGTACGTTGTATTTATTTGCTTGACGCCATACAGTTTCTGATTGAGGCTCTACACCACCTACGGCACAAAATACCGCACATGCACCGTCTAGTACTTTAAGTGAACGCTCAACCTCAATGGTAAAGTCAACGTGTCCCGGAGTATCAATAATGTTGATACGGTGCTCGTCGAACTGATTGTCCATACCTTTCCACATACAAGTTGTTGCCGCAGAAGTAATAGTAATGCCACGCTCTTGTTCTTGCTCCATCCAATCCATGGTTGCACCACCGTCATGAACCTCACCAATTTTGTGAGTACGGCCTGTGTACAAAAGAATACGTTCTGTAGTTGTTGTCTTACCAGCATCAATGTGCGCCATGATACCAACATTACGGTAGCGACTAAGTGGGTGATTTCTTGCCATTTTCCTAAATCCTCTAAATTACCAACGGAAGTGAGCAAATGCTTTATTTGCTTCTGCCATTCTATGCGTGTCTTCTTTCTTCTTAAATGCAGTGCCACGATTTTGAACCGCGTCTAAAACTTCGCCTGCTAATCTAAGCTTCATGCCTTTTTCGCCACGCTTGCGTGATGCCTCAATAATCCAACGCATTGCTAAGGCGATCTTACGATCAGCTCTTACTTCAATTGGAACTTGATAGGTTGAACCACCAACACGACGAGATTTAATCTCAACTTGCGGTCCAATGTTGTCTAGTGCTTGCTTGAATACTTCAATTGGCTCAGCATTACCTTTAGCTTCAATTGTATCTAACGCGTCATAAACGATCTTCTCAGCTACAGATTTCTTACCATCTAACATCAAGATGTTTACGAACTTAGCTAATACTAAATCACCAAACTTCGGGTCTGGTAGGATTTCTCTTTTAGGTGCGGATCTTCTTCTCATAAGTTTCTCTTATCTTCTTTTATTATTAATTATTTCTTAGGCTTCTTAGTACCGTACTTCGAACGACCTTGCATTCTACCATCAACACCAGTTGTATCTAGCGCACCACGAACTGTGTGGTAACGAACACCTGGCAAGTCCTTAACACGACCACCACGAATCAGAATTACTGAGTGCTCTTGTAAGTTATGACCTTCACCACCAATGTAGGTAGTAACTTCGGCTGAATTAGTTAATCTAACACGAGCAACTTTACGCAATGCTGAGTTAGGCTTCTTTGGTGTAGTTGTGTATACACGAGTACAAACACCACGTTTTTGAGGGCAGCTGTCTAATGCTGGCACACCACTTTTAACAATTTTCTTCTTACGTGGTTTACGTACCAATTGATTAATCGTTGACATATTGCAATTTCTCCAAAATTCTTTTGTTTAATTAAGTATTTCAATCACCCACTGTTTTTTAAGGGGCAATAAAGGGAGGAATTATACTGTGTTTAAGAGGCGAATGTCAACAAGATTTATACTTTTTTTGTTAGTGAATCAAGCAAAAAATCACTGGCACGATTTAACATTTCAAACACATCATCAAAGCGTCCTTCAAAGTATGGATCAGGTACACTTTTGCCGTGATTTTCTGGAATATTGTCAAGCATTAATGATAGTTTGTTCTGATGTTCTACTGGGCAAATAGACTTCATGTTTTCCAAATTAGAGACGTCCATGGCAAAAATATAATCATAATGATAGAAATCACTCTCATGAACTTGTCGGGCACGCTGGGAAGATAAATCTACTTGATATTTGTTGGCGGATAATTGAGAGCGGGAGTCTGGCGCTTCACCTACATGATAGGCATGCGTACCTGCCGAATCAATTTCAAACAAATGCTCAACACCACACTTTTCAACTTGTGATCTAAATGTGCCTTCAGCCGTCGGAGAGCGGCAAATATTACCCATACACACAAATAAAATTTTAATTTTTTCTTTGCCCATTAGTGCTACTTATCGATAAAATCAAATTATTATATCAACTTTTAAAATCGTTTATGTCTAACGCATTATTAAACTCTGCCAAAGAAGTTATTCTAACTGAAGCTCAAGCAGTTACTCAATTATCAAACAAACTAGATCAAAGCTTTGTTGATGCTTGTCGATTAATTCAAAACTGTCATGGTAAAGTTATATTGATTGGCATGGGAAAGTCTGGACATATTGGTAACAAAATTGCAGCCACTTTTGCCTCTACTGGCACACCTGCATTTGCGGTGCACCCCGGTGAAGCCGGTCACGGCGATCTGGGCATGATTACCGAAAGCGATGTCGCTATTTGTATTTCATACTCAGGTGAATCTGATGAAATTATGACACTAGTCCCAGTTATTAAACGACTTGGTGTACCAATCATTGGCATGACAGGCAATGTAGATTCATCAATTGGAAAGGCTTGTGATGTGCATTTAGATGTAAGCGTAGAAAAAGAAGCTTGCCCACACAATTTAGCGCCTACTTCATCCACCACGGTGGCACTTGCCATGGGTGATGCGCTAGCAGTTAGCTTATTAACTGATAAAGGCTTTAGTCCAGACGACTTTGCACGCTCTCATCCATCGGGCGCGCTTGGCAGACGACTGCTTACCTTTGTTAAAAACATCATGAAAACTGGCGATGACATTCCAATGGTTAATAGCAATACTAAATTACTAGACTCACTACTGGTGATGAGTCAAAAAACTTTAGGAATGGTGCTTATTGTTGATAATAATGATCTGCAAGGTATCTTCACTGATGGAGATTTAAGGCGCGTGTTAGAAGAACACAGCAACATTCAAAATCTTAGTATTGGTGAAGTGATGACACCAAATTGCAAATCCATTTCACAAGACAAACCGGCCATGGCAGCAGTGGCAATGATGGATGAATTTAATTTAAACTCATTACCAGTGGTGGATAGCAATAACCAAGTAGTAGGAGCTATCAATACACATACTTTGATGCAGGCTAAGATAATTTAACCAATTAGTCTTTCTACACCCCACCAAAATCCAATGATTGAAATGATGATTGATATTGGTATTACCGCCAGTTGTCGGTAGTTGAGTTTTAAAGAGCGCAACCCTAACAAGGTTAAGACCACAAACATCACGATTACTATTTGAGCTAATTCCACACCGATATTAAAACCAATCAATGTGGTTAAAAAAGAATCTGGCGCCATTTCAAATTCTTTAAGCATGCTAGCAAACCCAAGTCCATGGATTAAGCCGAATATAAATACAATTAAGGTTTTTCGTTTAATTGATTGATGTACAAATAGATTTTCTATTGCCACATAAGCAATCGAAAAAGCAATCAGTGGCTCAACAATTCTTGGTGATATTGCCACCAAGTCATACATAGACAGTCCTAATGTTAGTGTGTGTGCCAAAGTAAAAGTAGTGACTAGCAAAAGCAAACGCTTCCATAATAGTGAAGAAAGCGCCATCCCTACAATAAACAAAATATGGTCCCAGCCTAGGGGGATAACATGATCAAAACCAATACCAATAAATTGATAAAAACGCTGAGTCGTGCTTAGTGGCTCTGGATGGTTAATATCAATCACGCCACTAGGCGCACCATCACGTAGCCATTGCCAGCCCGACCAATTGTACTCATCTTTTTTATACACTTGCCAACGCAGTGCACTGTCTCCATATGTTTTTGCATACTGCCATGAGAGTGTTTTTGGCCACTCTTGTAATTGTGACGAATAAGTTAAGATGGTTTTTCTGGGTCTTTTTTTATAGCCAATAATGTCAATATCAGCGCTAAGTAGCGTTAAAGGTTGAGACGTATTATTAACAGTTAACTCTAATGAGCTTAGAAATTTAGACTCAAACTCTTTAAACCTCTCACGCAAAACTTCTGGCTCTAATGCTCTGAGTTGATCATATTCATCAGAGTTTGGCGATTCGGTTGTGTTTTTATACTGGGTGCCAATCCCAGTCATCACCGCCTCAAGACTTAAATCAACTTCTACCTGAACTTTTTTATCAGCAAAAATAGACACTTCAACCAAAGCTGGTTTAACCACATCAGCTTGAGCCCAGTTTGTTAATAAAATTAGTGCTGTTATTAATATTTTCATCATAAAAAAAACCCCGACTAGCGGGGTTTTATATTTTATCTCATTAATGATTAAATTAACTCACCCGCATAATTCTCAATGCCTGGATTGTTTTTAACACCTTTAATAGTTGGATGATTAACTTTCTTAAGATCTAGCGTACCCTGCTTACGTAAGTAATCAGCAGCAACGTCCCACATTAAACGACCATTACCCACTGAACCAACCTGTGCCCAGCCTGATACCTTGTAAGATTTATTTGGATCAATCGGTGTACCCTCGTCATCTTTCATGTCACTAATACGATTACCTAAGGTTGCCGCTGGATCAATGGTGTAATCCATACCACCCATTCTCACCATGTCACCACCTGATTGCAAGTATGGATCTTGTACAAATAAGTTTTCAGCAATACCTTCAAGTGTTTCTTTTAGTTGCGAGCCTTTCATCTCAGAAACATACGTTTCACCATAAGTCATTGATGTGTTTGTCATCAAATCTTCCATGGTTACGTCATGCCCTGCTGGTACAGAAGTGCCCCAACGAACACCAGCTGACATCGCAAAGTCTGCATTATGTTCTTCACGCAATGAATTAACTAATACCTGATCCCAAGTACCCATAAAGTTACCACGACGATAAAGTGTTTGACTAGTACTGCATAATTTTTCAGTCAAAATCTCATTATAAGTTTTTCCTAAACGATCCATGTTGTTTGACATTGCTGCACTGCGTGCCTCTACAACATTTTCATCATATTGAGTATTGCGCATTTTGTTAATAAACGATACCATTTGCGCATCAGGCTTAACAAAATCAGTCAAGATAGGCAACATTTTGTAATTATAGCCAACCATTTTATGATCTTTAATCTCAAGATCCATCACACCAATATATTTACCCGAACAGCCCGCATTGGTTACAACTGTCATGCCACCAGGATTTTTTACTTCAATAGGTTTTGGCATACCGTCATGCGTATGACCACCAAAAATAGCATCAATACCCACCACGCGTGAAGCCATCTTAATATCTACATCCATACCATTATGAGAAACCACAATCACTGCGTCTGGCTTTTCGTTAGCACGGATATCAGCAACTAACTCGCTCATCTCATCTTCACGAAGACCGAACGACCAATCTGGGAAGAAATATTTTTGTGGATTTGCATTAGATGTTCTTGGAAAGGCTTGACCAATTACTGCAATACGGTGGCCACCCACATTTTTAATCACATAAGGCTTAAATGGCAAAGCATCATCTTCATTGTACAAGCCATTACCATCATACTTTTCAGTCATGGTCATGTATTCATCACCCATTAGAGCGTCTTCAAGAATACGGACGTTTTGACCTAAGAAATCACCTTTAAAAAAGCCAATGTTCTTAAGTGTTTCTTCCTCTTTATAAGTAAATTCCCAATGGCCAACCATGACATCTACACCAAGCATGTTACAAGCTTCAACCATATCAGCGCCACGTGTCCAAAGCGATGTGCCTGAGCCCTGCCAAGTGTCGCCACCATCTACTGTTAGTGTATTTTGTACGCCACCAGCACTTTCTCTTAATGATTCTAGAACGGTTTTAATTTGACCAAACCCGCCTGTTTTTCCGTACTTAGCCGCTAAATCTTCAAAATTATTATAAGTAAATGCATAAGCCTCAGGTGAGCCTGGCTTCACACCAATTTCTTTTAATAAGTTGCTGCCCACTACATGAGGTAATTGACCAAAAGTTTTTCCAAATCCTAGGTTTACATTAGGCTCACGAAAGTAATTTGGCAACAAATTTCCGTGTGTATCAGTAATATGCAAAATACGTGCATTGCCCGTTTTTGGCACCTCATACATGTTGTCTTGCGATGCTAGTTTAGCTGATGCATCACCACCACAACCACTAATCATGCCAGCAGCTGAACCTGCGCCCATTACTTTAATAAAATCTCTACGTGTTAACGCCATAATAACTCTCCCAAATAATACAATAAACCAACACTTCTCTAACCATACGTACAAAAAGTGTTTTAGCTCTCAATATTCTACATTTTTTTTGCAAAAAAAACTAAATTCTACTTAAAAAAATAAACAAGGTTCAATAAAGACTATCATTATAAACCGCTCTATATCAATGTTTTTTAATAGTGTTGCAATAAATATTTTTTTGTTTAGTATACGTATTTCCGAGTAAATAAATAAGTTTTTTTATTTCGGAGTTTTTTTACTTAAGAGGAGAGAAAGATGAAGAAAACCATTTCTTCTATCTCAGCAGTAGCAGCTTTGAGTGCATTATTTGTAATGCCATTAGAAGCAGGCGCTAAAGAGATGACAGGCAAACAAATTGCCTTTGATAGAAAACTAGGAAACTGTCTAGCATGCCATATGGTGTCTGATGGTGGACAACCTGGAAATATTGCACCACCGCTAGTTGCTATGAAAGCAAGATTTCCAAATAAAGCTGATCTAAGAGCACAAATTTGGGATGCAACAGCAAAAAACCCAAACTCTATGATGCCCCCATTTGGCAGGCACAAAATTCTAACAAAAGGTCAAATTGATAAAGTAACTGACTTTATCCATACACTTTAATATATTGGAGAAAATAATGAAAAGAAGATTATTTCTAAAAAGTGCAATGGCAGGTTCTGCA
>CAZEYU010000031.1:0-8559 GCA_964516395.1 uncultured Candidatus Thioglobus sp. | reverse complement strand
TGCTCATAGGCCCTCCAGGGTCTGGAAAAACAATGCTGAGTGAAAGATTGCCTTCAATTATGCCGCCATTAGAACTTGATAAAGCTTTAGAAAAAGCCTCTATTTATTCGATTGCCAATAAGCCGTTATCATTACAACAGTCACGCATTAGAGCGTTTCGATCTCCACACCATTCTTCTTCAGCAGTAGCTTTGGTTGGCGGTGGGTCCGTGCCAAAACCAGGTGAGATTTCCTTGGCTCATGAAGGTGTATTGTTTTTAGATGAATTTCCAGAATTTCCAAGACAGGTGCTAGAGACATTAAGACAGCCTTTAGAAAACGGTGAAATACATTTATCTAGAGCAGCTCAACAGACAACATTTCCAGCTAATTTTCAACTGATTGCAGCCATGAACCCATGTCCTTGTGGATACTATGGAGATGGTACTTCTAAGTGTCATTGCACTGAAGATCAGATAGATAAATACCGCGCGAAAATATCAGGACCTTTATTAGACAGAATCGATATGACACTCAATGTTCCACCATTGCCAAAATCAGTGTTATTGAATCAGTCAAATGAAGAAACTGAAAATAGCGAAAGTATACGACTGCGTGTACTCAACGCCTATAATACTCAGCTAGAAAGACAAGGCAAACTAAATAATCAACTTGAGTCGAGTGAGGTTGAAAATTTAGTTAATTTGGATTTAGATAATAAGCAACTACTAGAGGATGTGATTGATAAATTGCATTTATCTGCAAGGGCTTATCATCGTATTTTAAAAGTGGCGAGAACCATTGCAGATTTGGACAATAGCGCCAATGTTGAAAAACAACATTTGATTGAGGCAATAGGATATCGTCGAGATAACAATTAAGAGACAATTATGATTATTATTCCAGCAATTGATTTAAAAGATGGGCAATGTGTACGCCTAAGACAAGGCTTAATGGATGACACAACAGTGTTTTCAGACAACCCAGCTGAAATGGCAGCAAATTGGGTGAATCAAGGCGCGAAACGCCTGCATTTGGTTGATCTTAATGGTGCTTTTGAGGGTAAGCCTATCAATGCTACTAGTGTTACTGAAATCACCAAGGCTTTTCCAGATTTACCAGTACAAATTGGCGGCGGTATTCGCAACATGCAAATTGCAAATGCCTATATTGAAGCGGGTATTAGCTATCTAATTATTGGCACCATGGCAGTTACTCATCCGGAGTTTGTGTCTGAGTTGTGTCGTGAGTTTCCGGGTAAGGTTATTGTTGGTTTAGATGCTAATGATGGACTGGTTGCAACCGAAGGTTGGGCTAAGCAAACAGATCTTCATGTAGTAGAGCTATCTAAAAAATTCGAACAAGACGGTGTTAGTTCGATTGTTTATACGGATATTGCGCGCGACGGCATGATGCAGGGTGTAAATTATGAAGCAACTGCAGACTTAGCCAAACAAACTTCTATTGATATTATTGCATCTGGCGGTATTACTAACATGGATGATATTTCTAATTTATTAACTGTCGCTGATCATGGAATATCTGGCGCTATTACTGGGCGTGCTATTTATGAAGGTACGCTTGATTTTGCCAAAGCACAGCAATTGTGCGACCAACACAACTCATGAATATTGAAGTGGCTTATGCACTTAGAGATAAGCAAACCATATTAAATCTTGAAGTGGATGAGGGCACAACATTAAAACAAGCCATTGAGCTGTCTGGAATTTTGGATAAACACCCTCAGATTGATCTTGCAAAAGACAAAACAGGAATTTTTGGCAAGTTTGCAAAACTTGACGCCATCTTGCGTGAAAAAGACCGTGTAGAGATTTATAGACCTCTCATTGCTGATCCAAAAAAAGTTCGTAAAGAACGAGCTGCAGCAGGCAAAAAAATGCGAAGTGGTAAAAAATCCTAATTATTGGTAAAATATAGCTTTAAATTTAGTCACTCTATATGAACGAAGATCAACCTCCGTCGACACAATCTTTTTTTCAAAGATTAAGAAAGCAGTTTTTTCACTCACCCATAAAAAATAATGATGAACTTCTACAGGCGCTAAGAGAGTCTGAAGAAAGCCATGTTATTGATTCACACTCTCGTTTGATCATTGAAGGCACCATGCAGCTTGAAAACATGGAGGTGCGTGATATCATGGTGCCAAAATCTAAGATGATTATGATCGAGCATGATGCACCAACCAAGGTATTGCTTGACACCATGATCAAATCAGCGCATTCTCGCTTTCCAATTATCAACTCAAACAAAAATAAAATACAGGGCATTATTCTAGCAAAAGATTTGTTAGGTTATCTTGCGGGTGATAAGCGTTCAGATTTTAACTACAAAGAGTATTTGCGTAGTGCGATACTAGTGCCAGAGAGTAAAACGTTAGGCGTACTGTTAAGAGATTTTCAAAGTAAAAAATCACACATGGCTATTGTTATGGATGAGTATGGCGAGATTGCTGGACTGGTTACATTAGAGGACGTATTAGAGCAAATTGTTGGTGAAATTGAAGACGAGCATGATTTTGAAGAGGATGATATTATTGATTTTGGTGAAGGCAGGTATTTATTGAAAGCCAATACACCAATTGAAGATTTTGAAGATTTCTTTACGGTTAAATTAAACACCGAAGATGTTGATACAGTAGCGGGCATGGTGATTTCTGGATTTACTCGCTTGCCAGAGCAAATGGATGAAATCAACCTGCAAGGATTTAAATTTAAAGTATTAAAAACAGATTCAAGGCGTATTCATTTGCTTGAAGTGGTACGTTTAGACGATACAGAGAATTAATGGATATTTTAATTAGTGTATTTTTAATGGGCTTATTGGGCGGTGCTCACTGTTTGGGTATGTGTGGCGGCGTGGTTGGCATGTTAAGTGCTGGCTTGGATCCTAAGGTAAAAAACAGTTCAGGAAAAACAGCACTATTTCACCTTAACTATAACATCGGCCGAATATTAAGCTACATTTTAATGGGCGCTATTTTTGGATTGATTGGCACACTACTCTCTCAAACATTACAAATGAGTGTGTTTGATAAATCATTGAGGATATTCTCAGGTGTGTTGATGATCATGGTGGGTTTGTATATTGGTAATTGGTCTTCAAGTATTCAAATACTGGAAAAAATTGGCGCGAAGCTTTGGGTGGTTTTGCAGCCATTAACGCAGAGGTTTTTACCCATTAGAAATCTACGAAGTGCATTTTTTACAGGCCTATTGTGGGGTGGAATTCCGTGTGGATTGGTCTATGGTGCACTTAGTTTTGCCATGCTATCAGGATCTGCCGTACAAGGCGGATTAATTATGTTGGCATTTGGCCTAGGAACACTACCAAGTTTATTGTTAATGGCGGGTTTATCGACTAGATTAACACATCTTATTCAAAAACCCATGGTGAGAAAATTATCTGGCTTATTGATTATTATCATGGGTGTAGCAGCATTGTGGATGCCTGTAAATTCCATGCTGAGTGGTAAAAGTCATCACAACAACACAATACCAACGCAATATCAAAAAGATTCTAAAAACATGGATAATCACACCATACATTTTCCTCAGCCAACAGATTTTGATTATTTAACTTAGTTGATTATGTCGATAGAAAACACTGCTCAATTAGCCATCGACTTGTTAAAAGAGTATCAAGTTGATGATTATGAAATCTCACTCAGTGATAGTTCTGGCGTTTCTACAGCAATTAGATTGGGAAAGGTAGAAACACTAGAGCATCATTTAGATAAAAGCTTTGATATTAATGTTTATTTTGGCAATAAAAAAGGCCATGCATCCAGTGTGGATCTTAGTAAACTCGGGATTGAAAAAACCATTGAGTCAGCTTGTTTAATTGCCAAGTACACACAAGACGACCCCTTTAATGGATTAGCGCCAAAAGAACTAATGGCTTTTGATGTGCCTGATCTAGACATGTACCACCCTTGGGAATTGGACCCTGGTCATAGTATTGATTTAGCAATGCGCTGTGAAGCCACAGCAATGGAAGTTGAAAATATCGACAATTCTGATGGTGCAGAAGTTTCTAGCTTTCAAGGTCTTGGTTTGTATGCCAATTCCAATGATATGATAAGTGTGCAAAAAGGCGCCAAACACTCTCTTAATTGCTCTGTTATTGCTAAAAAAGACAATGACATGCAAACTGCCTATGAATATACTGTTGCACTTGATGCAAATGACCTTGACTCACCTGAGTCAGTAGGAAAAAAAGTTGCTAAATTGGCCAGTGAAAAATTAGGCGCTAAATCTTTGCCCTCACAAAAATGCCCAGTAATTTTTACACCAAAACTCTCTGGTGGATTATTCGCACAACTGATTGGTGCATTGGGCGGTACTCGTCAATATAAAAAATCAACATTTTTATTAAACAGTATTGATCAACTAGTGCTGCCAAAAGGCATTCATTTGTTAGAAAATCCACTGGTTAAAAAAACCATTGGCGCTAAAGCGTTTGATAGAGATGGTGTACTGAAAAGAAAACAATATTTTGTTGAAGATGGATATGTAAAAAGCTATGTATTGAGCCAATATTCTGCCAATCAATTAAAGCTTCAAACTACTGCAAATGCTGGTGGTGTTAATAATCTTGTTGTTGAACATCAATTTAATGGCGGACTTGATGATATGATTAAGGACATGGATAAAGGCGTGCTGATTACTGAGCTTATGGGTCAAGGGGTGAATGCCACAACGGGTGATTATTCTCGTGGTGCAACGGGATTTTGGGTGGAAAATGGCGCTATTCAATACCCAGTTTCAGGCATTACCATTGCTGGCAACCTTAAAGACATGCTCTTAGGCATTGAACGCATTGGTTCAGATGTAGATTATCGTAACAATATTAAAGTAGGGTCAGTATTAATTAACCAAATGACCATTGCAGGAGAGTATTAATGCAATATGATATTATTATTAACGGTGGTGGCATGGTCGGACAGGCGTTCGCTTTATCCATGGCTCATACAGGCCTTAACATTGCCATTATTGAGCCAAACAATCCTAATCCAGAATTATCAAACGAACATCATACGCGAGTAAGCGCCATTACTCCACAATCAGAAGAATTGCTTAAAACCATTGGCGCATGGGATCTTATTAAACGTAAACAGGCATTTTCTAATACGTCAGTTTGGGATCAAAACTCTCATGGAAATTTAGAGTTTGATGCTCAAGATGAGTCATTAGAGCATTTGGGGCATATCATTGAAAATGATGCTATTCAGTCAGCCCTATTTGAAGCATTAAGTCATACTAAGGTAACTTTTATTGCTGACAAGTTAGATACCTTCGATAAGACTGATGATGGCTATCAGCTTAATCTAAAAAAAGGCGGTAGGGCAGCTTGCAAGTTACTGATTGCTGCTGATGGTGCTAGGTCGCGAATTCGAGAATTAGCAGGTATTGAGTTTAGTCAAAATGACTACCAGCAAAAAGCCATTGTTTGTAATATCAGATCACCAAAAAACTTTAATAATACAACCTGGCAGCGTTTTTTATCTAACAGTATTATTGCCTTATTGCCTTTGGGTGAGAATCAAGCATCCATTGTTTGGTCAGCAGAAAACCCTTTGGCAGATGAGTTGATGATGCTCGATAGGAATACTTTTGCTGATCGACTCTCAGCAGGTGTGGAATATCGATTTGGGAAGTTTGAGGTGGTTAGTGATATTCAAGCGTTTCCACTGATTGAGCGTAGCTCTAAAGAATATGTGAGAGAGAATCTAGTGCTTATTGGCGATGCGGCGCATAATATTCATCCACTTGCCGGCCAAGGCGTTAATCTTGGTTTTTCAGATGTTATTGAATTATCAAAACAAATAACAGCAAATATTCAAAATTTTAACGATTATTCTGTTTTAAGACAGTATGCAAGAGCCAGAAGATTAGATAATGAACTGATGGCAAAAACCATGACTGGTTTAAACTGGATTTATAAAGAAAATAACGAGCCTCTTAGATGGTTGCGCGGTTTTGGCATGAATGTTATTAATGAGACGCCAGTGCTAAAATCTTTTTTTCAAAAGCACGCTCTAGGAAGTAGCAATACCTAAAATTACTGATAGATTCGACTAGGGGTTATAACCGCATCAAGTGGCACATCCCACGGTTGAGAGTTTAACCCATCCACCTGTTGGCAATCAAAAGCCAGGCCATATAGTTTAGGGTTTTTAAAGCTTTGTTGTCTTTTTTTAAAGGCCAAGGTTCGGTCATAAAATCCACCGCCCATGCCAATACGATTTTTGTTCGCATCAAAGCCAACTAATGGCATAAATAGAATGTCTAGTTGTTCTGCGCTTAAAATTTCAGTAGAAACTGGCTCTGGAATGCCATATTGATTATTTCTGAAATTTTTACCAACTTCTGCAAATTTAAGGCTTTTATCATCTAATATCGGCAAATACGTGCTAATTTCTTGTTTTTTAAGGAAGTTTTGTATATATTTTGGATCAATTTCGCCATCATTAGGCAAATAAAGCGCTACTTTTTGCCCATGTTGGAAATTTGCCAATTTTTGTACTTGTGATAATATTTTTTTGGCACATTTTTCACGCTCACTGTGACTAATTTCGTTTCTTTTTTTTCTAATAAGTGCTCTAATGCTTTTCATATGTGTGATTATAGCGAATGAAATTCTGTTAAAGTTGTCTTATGAAACACGTGTTAATTACATTTTTATTTTTCATTTTTTCATTTTCTGCCATTGCAGTTAATGCTTAGTTTATCCAAGAGTTATATGCTGAATATAGAATTTTATCAGGAAGGCAAATGCAAAGCTAAATAGTGGTTGCAAGAAAGATCCATTGTGCCGTGTTGCTTAAAACCTGAACCATAAGGTTCAAGGCGGAAGTTCGAAGATTACCGTAGGCTTCCCACTTCAAGGTGGGCCTGCTCAATAGTAAGCTATCTCATATCCTAGTTTGTTTATTTATCGGCTCAGGGGACGTAGCAAACACAAACACAACAGATAATTAACATTATCACCCTATAAAAAACAAATTGAGCAATATTTTGGACAAATAAAGAGATATGTCAAATTATTACAAGAGTAATACAAAAGACTCTATGGGATCTAATCTTGATCTGGGGCAATGAAATTTGTCAAAATAATTGGTATTAAGTCTTCGTCAAAATCAATAAGTTAGCATTCTTAGCGTAAAATTAACACATCTTAATTTATAGTTTTTATTGTGGATACAATCAATTTTTCATCATTAGACTTACATCCAAATTTATTACAAAACCTTAGTTCACTGGGTTATGATTCAATGACGCCAATTCAGGCTTTGAGTTTGCCAACAATTCTGACTGGTAAAGATGTTATTGGTCAAGGTAAGACTGGTTCTGGAAAAACAGCTGCTTTTGGTTTGGGGTTGTTGCAACAATTAGATGTTAAATCATTCAAGACACAGTCAATTGTACTGTGTCCAACACGTGAGTTGGCCGATCAAGTGGCAAGTGAGATTCGAAAACTTGCAAGAGCGATTCATAATATTAAAGTATTAACGCTCTGTGGTGGTGCGCCATTTGGCCCGCAAATCGGCTCTTTAGAGCATGGTGCGCATATTGTAGTGGGCACACCGGGTCGTATTGAAGAGCATTTGCGCAAAAAAACACTAAAGCTGAATCATATAAAGACCTTGGTGTTAGATGAGGCGGATCGAATGTTAGACATGGGCTTTCAAGATGCAATTGATGACATTATTGAAAAAATCCCTGAAAATCGTCAAACCTTGTTATTTAGCGCAACTTATCCTGATGAAATTGCTGGTATTGCCACTCGAGTAATGAGTGCTCCAGTGATGGTTAGCGCACCATCAACCCATGAAGAATCTACCATTAAGCAATATTTCTATCAGACCAATACCGATGACGAACGTATGAGTGCTTTAAGATTGTTATTAGCTAAGCACAAGCCTGAGTCTACATTGGTATTTTGCAATACCAAGCGCGACACTCAAGATGTGGCTGACGAGTTAATTTATTATGGTTTTTATGCATTAGCCATTCATGGTGATTTGGATCAACGCGAGCGCGATCAAGCATTGATACGATTTGCAAATGGCAGTGCTTCTGTACTTGTGGCTACTGATGTGGCAGCGCGAGGATTGGATATTGATGCGCTTGACATGGTGATTAACTTTAACATTGCACATGATCCCGAAGTGCATGTGCACCGTATTGGCCGTACTGGTAGGGCTGGACATAGTGGTATTGCAGCTACGTTATTTAGTGATAGAGAGTCTAGAAAGTTGGATGCTTTAGAGATTGATATAACGCTTGATGAACTGCCAAGTACTAGTTTGCTTGATAAACCAATTAAAAAGCCAATCATGACCACGCTTAAGATTGATGGCGGTAAAAAACAAAAGCTACGCCCTGGTGATATTGTGGGCGGTTTAACGGGTAAAGGTGGCATTCCTGGCAATAAAATCGGCAAGATTAATGTCGCTAGTAATTGGTCTTATGTGGCGGTAAACTCAGAGCTAGTTAAAGTAGCGCTTAAGAAAATTAGTAATGACAAGCTTAAAGGCAGATCTTTTAGAGTTAGAAT
>CAZEYU010000030.1:0-9606 GCA_964516395.1 uncultured Candidatus Thioglobus sp. | reverse complement strand
GCTTAGAGAGAACAGGAAACGGCTACTTAGTAGACCCAACAATTTGGTCAGAAGAAATCATGCATGAAATGGCAAAAGAAGATGAAATTGAGCTAACAGATTCAATGGTTAGTCAGATCATGGCTGCAAGAGAGTATTACTCAGAGAACTCTTCAGTGCCACCAATTAGAACATTTTCTAAAGTAGTAGGCATTGATAAGAAAATTTTATTTAAAGAATGGTTGACAGGCCCTATGAAGCCGATCACAAAATACGGAGGAATGCCTCAACCAACAGGCTGTGTTTAGTTAATTGAAAATTGACAATGGATAATTGAAAACTAAAACCCTCGAGAGAGGGTTTTTTTATTGCCTAATATTTATAACAACGCCTCTGTAACCACCTATTGAGCTATGATTTTTTTCATCTAAACAACAGATATCGCCTAATTGTGATGCAATTATTGACTACACCAAGGCGTAAGAAGTGCGAGAGATTGGAGTTTATATTTAATAAATGACTATCTTGAGCACTTCGACAACAAAGGTGTTGTTAATAAGTGCGCACAACTCACAACAAGTCTTTAACTGAGGCTAAAGCCGAGGCTAAGTTACCCGGATCTGTTCCACCACCCTGCGCCATATCAGGCCTACCACCACCCTTACCGCCAACTTGCGTTGCCACATGGTTAAGAATCTTACCAGCTTGATATTTATCGGTTAGATCTTTGGTCACGCCAGCCACCAAAGCTACCTTATCTCCACTTATAGCGGCTAGCACAATTACCGCCGACCCTAGCTTGTCTTTAAGCTTATCTGCAATATCACGTAAATCTTTACCGCTAACACCCTCTACAACCGTCGATAGTAATTTAACACCATTAACACTCTCAGCTTGACTAATTAGATCATCGCCTTGATTGCTGGCCAGTTGTTTTTGAAAACTGGCAATTTGTTTCTCTAGGTCTTTTTGTTGTTTGATAAGCTGTGATACTTTTTCAGCCGCACCGAAATTGTTAGATTTTGTCATTTGCGCAATTTCACTCAAACTATCTTCTGTTTGCTTATCAAATTGATAAGCGCTATAGCCTGTTAATGCCTCAATACGGCGTACACCTGCTGAAATTCCACCTTCTGAAGTAATTCTAAACAAACCAATATCGCCCAAACGCTCAACATGAGTACCGCCACAAAGCTCTACAGAAAAATCATTCTTACCCATGCTTAATACACGCACGCTATCGCCATATTTTTCGCCAAATAATGCCATGGCACCTTTTTTCTTAGCAGTTTCAATATCAGTTACATCGGTATGTACAATTGAATTTCCTAAAATACGACGATTAACCATTGACTCAATTTTATCCAAATCTTCTTTATCAATCACCTCATCATGAGAGAAGTCAAAACGCAACTTTTCTGAATCTACTAAAGAACCTTTTTGAGTTACCGTTTCACCTAAAACACTGCGTAACGCTGCATGTAACAAATGCGTTGCTGAATGATTACGGCATGTACGCTTACGTTTACGCTTGTCAACAGAAGCTTTAATAACATCACCTACTTTTAACATGCCACTACTCAATACACCATGGTGTTCAAATGCACCTGATTTTTGTTTTTGAGTGTTTGTCACTTCAAACTCAACTGAAACATTTGACAAAATTCCAGTATCACCAACTTGACCACCAGATTCGCCATAAAAACTTGACTGCGATAAAATTACAATGGCCTGATCTCCCGCCTCAATACCATCAACTGGCTCACCATCTTTAATCAGTGCTTGTATTGATGAGCTGTTTTCTAATTTCTCATAGCCTAAAAAGTCTGTCGCATCACTAATATCAACACCTTTTTGTGTGGTTTTAAAATCACCTGCAGATCTTGCTCTGTCGCGCTGTTTGGTCATTTCTATTTCAAAACCTGACATATCGATAGTAAGGTTGCGCTCACGTGCCACATCAGCCGTTAAATCTACTGGAAATCCGTATGTATCATATAGTTTAAATACTGTTTCACCGTCAATCTCACTGCCTTTTAGATTGACAATTGCATCTTCTAAAATACCCATGCCTTGATCTAGGGTTTGTGCAAAGCGCTCTTCTTCACGCTTTAAGACTTTCTCAACATTAGCCAATGCCAATTTTAATTCTGGATAAGCGTCTTTAAGTTCTAAAGCCAAAACTGGCGCTAAACGATAAAAGAATACTTTATCAATACCAATCTTATGGCCGTGACGGATTGCACGACGAATAATACGGCGCAGTACATAACCACGCCCTTCATTTGATGGAATAACACCATCAACAATCATAAAAGCGGTTGAACGAATATGATCAGCAATAACGCGTACTGACGCATTCTCCATCTTAACATTAGCTTCCTTAGGGGTTAAGCTAACCACCGCCTTAATTAAGTTTTTAAAGCCGTCTGTATCGTAGTTGTTATTTTCATGTTGCAATACTGCAGCCAAACGCTCAAGCCCCATGCCTGTATCCACACAAGGCGCATCAAGTGGCTTTAAATAACCATCTTCTTGTTTGTCGTATTGAGTAAATACCAGATTCCAAATTTCAATGTAACGGTCACCATCCTCATCGGCATGACCTGGAGGGCCACCAGCAATATCTTCACCGTGATCATAGAAAATCTCACTTGAGGGGCCGCACGGACCAGTATCACCCATTTGCCAAAAATTATCTTTAGCGCCACAACGAGAAATACGCTCTCTCGGAAAACCGATTTCATTCACCCAAATGTCTTCTGCCTCGTCATCCTCTTCAAATACACTCACCCATAGTTTTTCTTTAGGAAGGCCAATCTCTTTGGTTAAAAACTCCCAAGCATATTCAATCGCCTCACGCTTAAAATAATCACCAAAACTAAAATTACCCAACATTTCAAAAAACGTATGGTGGCGCGCCGTATACCCAACATTTTCCAAATCATTATGCTTACCACCAGCGCGCACACATCTTTGGCAAGAGGCTGCACGCGTATAAGGACGCTTTTCTACACCACTAAACACATCTTTAAATGGCACCATACCAGCATTAACAAACAACAAAGTCTTGTCATTATGTGGAATCAGAGAAGCACTCGGCTCAATCGTATGGTCTTTTGATGCGTAAAAATCTAGGAATTTTTGTCTAATGTCAGCAGTTTTCATCAGCGTTTAAACGTTGTATAAAAATGCTTAATTATACTTATCTAAAGCCTTGTTTAAACGATAAGTGACGTGTCGCCCGCACCTTGACGAATAATTTCTACATCACCTTCTGATAAGTTAATTACTGTGGTTGGCTCTGGCGGACAATAACCATCATCAATGATTACATCTACTTGTTTTTCAACCGCACCACGCACATCATCAATATCATAAAATTCATGTCCTTTAAGAATTAAAGACACACTCATCATTGGTTCATTAAGATCATCAAGCAAGGCTTGCACCACACCATGGTGTGATACTCGAACACCAATGGTTTTTTTCTTTGCATGCAATAGGCGTTTTGGCACATCACGTGTACCTTCTAAAATAAATGTATAAGCGCCCGGTAGAATCTTTTTTAAAAGTCGAAAAGCGTTGTTGTCTAATTTTGCATATTCTCCAATATGAGATAAATCCCTCATCATTAAGGTAAAGTCATGACGTTTAGATAAATTACGAATACGTCTTATGCGCTCTAAACCATTTTTATTGCCTAGCGCTGTACCTAGTGCATAACCAGAATCTGTTGGATAGGCAATGACTGCACCAGATCGAATGTCACTTGTTACTTGCTGTACCAATCTAGCCTGAGGATTTTGCGGATGAATTTTTAATAATTTAGCCATTACCAATCTCTCCATATTGCTTGGTTGCTATTTGGCAAATTTTGCAAATGTCCAATTTGAACTCTTTGATTAGGCCAGCCATGATAATCTGATCCAACTGATGCTAAAAGATCTGACTCCTCTGCCCATTTACTAACTAAATTAATTTCTTCTTTTGTGCTGTGTGCCGTTATCACTTCAACACCATCACAGCCACTTTCTGATAAATTACTCATCATGCGCTTAACTTTGGTATTGGTCATTCGGTACCTTAGCGGATGCGCAAGCACTGCCACGCCACCTGCTGCATGTATCCAATCAATCACCTCATCAAACTGCGCCCACTTACCACCCACGCCACCAGGTTTTTTCCCTGTTAAAAATCGCTTAAACACTGATTTCATGTCCTTACAAATTCCTTCTTGGATCAACATTTGGGCAAAATGTGTACGAGTAATCATGTCTTTTTTAGCAATTAATCGAGTTTTTTCCATGGCACTAAAAATTCCCGCACCACCTAAACCTCTAGCCATTTTTTCAGCACGAACTCTGCGAAAATCTTGATGTTGTTTAAGCCCTGATTGTAAAATTTTATTATTAATATCCACATTCAAACCAATAATATGAATGGTCATATTACTCCACATGGCTGACACTTCCACCCCGGACACAAACTGCATGCCAATCTTATTCGCCTCAAGTTCAGCTTCGGCCAAACCATCTATCGTATCATGGTCTGTCAGTGCAAATAGTTCACAACCTTGTTGTTTAGCTAAACGCACCACCTCAACGGGTGACAAGACCCCGTCAGAATAATGCGAATGATTATGTAGGTCTACTTTCATAACTAACTATTATCCTTGATTATAAAAATTTCCGGAAAATCTTTAAAAAGCAAAAAAAAAAAAATGATTTATACACTATAATGAAATTTAATTACAATCCAATATAGACCATATATGAAAAACTGGTACCTAATTCAAACCAAGCCAAAGCAAGAGACTATTGCAGTTCAAAATCTTTCTAATCAAGGCTTTAATACCTTCTACCCTAAAGCACCTATTAACAATAAAATTACACCCCTATTTCCAAGATATTTATTTATTGAACTTGATGATAAAACTCAAAATTGGACCCCTATCAGATCTACTAAAGGCGTGGCCAACTTTGTTCGTTTTGGCCTTAGTTTTGCCAAGGTGCCAAATAAAATTATCAATATGATAAAAATTCAACAGCAACAAACTATTGAAAAATTAATCAATATTTGTTCGCACCAAAAAGGTGATCTTATTGAAATTCAAAGCGGTGCATTTAAAGGGCAACAGGCTATTTTTAAAAATTACAATGCTAATGACAGGGTTATTGTTCTGTTAAAACTTATTGGACAGCAGCAAGAAGTGGAATTACTTGAAAAAGAAGTTGTTGCAGTCTAACTCCATAAACAGCCATTCAAAGTTTATAATCTCAATTAAATACTAATCACAAATCTTTATGTGCGGAATCGTTGGCGGTGTTTGTCAAAATAATATTACTCCTGTATTAATCGATGGCTTAAAACGCTTAGAGTATCGTGGCTATGATTCTGCAGGTGTAGTAGTGCTAACCAAAAACAATGAGCTAAACCGTGCAAGAGCTGTTGGCAAAGTAATCAACCTCGAAAATAATATTAAAGACAAGCAAACACCACTTGATGGTGTTGCTGGTATTGCACATACTCGTTGGGCAACTCATGGTGAACCTTCTTCAAAAAACGCTCATCCTCATATTTGCAATCATAGTGTTGGTGTTGTGCATAATGGCATTATTGAAAATTTTCTAGATCTAAAAACTGAACAGATTAAACAAGGTTATAACTTTACTTCAGATACTGATACAGAAGTGATTGCTCATGCCATTCACAAAGCATTAGAAACGAGTGATACTTTACTTGAGGCCACACAAAAAGCCATTCAAACTTTTGAAGGTGCTTATGGCGTGGGTATTATCTCACCTAAAGATCCAGGACGTATTATTGCTGCTCGTAGTGGATCTCCTTTAGTTATTGGCATCAGCAAAAAAGGTAACTTTATTGCCTCTGACCAAATGGCATTACTTGATATTACCAAGGATTTCATCTTTATGAAAGAGGGGGATATTGCTGATATTACTCTTAATTCAATCACTATTTATGACAAAAACGGCAAGCAAGTAGAGCGCAAAGTAAAAACCTCAAAACTCAAGCCAGGACAAACATCGAAACGTGGCTATGCTCATTACATGCTTAAAGAAATCTTTGAACAGCCACAAGCCATTCGTGACACCTTAGAATCACGAGTAACCAAAGATGTCGTACTAACTTCCGCCTTTGGCCACAAAGCTAAAGACATTTTTAAAAGCACTAAACATATTCAAATTATTGCGTGTGGCACTAGTTACAATGCCGGCTTAGTGGCTAAATACTGGCTTGAAGATATTGCTAAAATACCAACTCATATTGAAGTAGCTAGTGAATATCGCTATCGCAATCCAATCATTCTGGATGATACGTTATTCATCACCATCTCTCAAAGTGGTGAAACAGCAGATACACTAGAGGCACTTAAAGCGGTTAAAAAGCGTAGTAAAGATAAGAATATTCACACACTAACAATTTGCAACTCAGCTGAATCCTCGCTTACGCGTGAATCAGAGCTCACCTTCTTGACCCACGCCGGTCCTGAAATTGGCGTAGCTAGCACCAAAGCTTTCACTACTCAATTAGTATCTCTGGCCTTACTATCAGTTGCTATTGGTAGATGTCATAAACAAGTATCACAAGAGCAAGAAGCAAAGATTGTTGATGGTCTTAATCGCCTACCAGGTTTAATTAAAAAAACGCTTGAGCAAGAAAATCAGATTAAAAAGCTGGCTAAAACATTTAAAAACAAATTTAATGCGCTATTCTTAGGTCGAGGGTCTATGCATGCCATTGCCATGGAAGGCGCGCTAAAGCTTAAAGAAATCAGCTACATCCATGCTGAAGCCTACCCAGCAGGCGAACTCAAACACGGTCCGATTGCTCTAGTTGATAAAGATACACCAGTAATTGCTATTGCTCCAAATGATCGATTATTGGATAAGCTTAAGTCTAATTTACAAGAGGTTAAATCTCGCGGCTCCGAGATGATTGTTTTTGAAGATGAAGCTGCAAAAGTATCCCCAATGAAAGGCATGACAATTGTGCCAACTACAACCAACTTGGGAAGAATCACTGCGCCAATCATATTCACCATTCCACTTCAGCTTTTAAGCTACCATGTAGCGCTTATCAAAGACACAGATGTCGATCAACCCAGAAACTTAGCTAAATCGGTCACTGTGGAATAATTCAGAAAACTGTTTTATTTGATGCATACGTTCATGCAATACGGTCACAATACCGATATCACCACTATTTAAATACTTCCAGTAAATATAGTGTTTTTCATATCTAAAATAAAAGCCATCAACACCGAAATCTGCAGGTATTGGATAAGATGTAACTAGGCTACTACCAGTATTATCAAAAGTTTTAAACAAGCCATTAATGTAGGTTTTAGCTCGCTCTTCTCTCCAATTTTTTACTGTGTATTGATATATTTCATCTATTTTTAACGAAGCAGAGTTTTGTACATGAACCATACAACTTACTTAGTTAGTTATTCCTATTAAAGATATCTTCAGCGCTCAACGCTGAATAAGAAGAGTCTGGAGTAGAGAAAGCTAATGTTAATTCTGCTTTAAGCCTTTCAAAAACCTCCTTTTCAAATCGTTTTTTATCGTCGCGAATTAGGCTACGAACATATTCACTTATGTTTTCGTAAGAGCCATTTTCATTAACATTATTTGCAACAAAATCACTTAACTCACCACTTAGCCTAACCGTCATTGTAGTTTGAGACACATCAACCCTCTGGTAATTTATTGTATTCATTGTAATTAATATTGAATACTATGTCAACCAATCAACGATTAGACAAAAATTTACTTATTGGAATAAAGCAAATCTGATATCTCACATTGAGGCTTAAATCCTGGCACAATTTGCATCAATATATCTCGCAATTTTCGGTGATCACACTTATTAATAGCGGTTTTTAGTTGCTCCAACATCGGCTCGAGCTCTTCCCAAAACAGCTGATCCTCCTGGGCACGCATAATCAGTGGATTTTCCGTATCACTCACATTATCACCAATGAGTAGCTCTTCGTAAAGTTTTTCACCCGGCCTTAAACCAGTGTATTGAATTTCAATATCACCCTCTGGATTGTTATCATCTTTAACCTCCAGTCCACTAAGACGAATCATCTTCTGTGCTAAATCAGTAATACGCACTGGCTTGCCCATATCCAACACAAATACATCACCGCCAGCACCCATTGCACCCGCTTGAATCACTAACTCTACTGCTTCAGAAATGGTCATAAAATAGCGAATTATGTCTTTGTCTGTTACCGTTACTGGGCCGCCTGCTTTAATTTGTTGTTTGAATAATGGTATCACTGAGCCACTGGAGCCAAGTACATTGCCAAAACGCACCATGGTAAATTTTGTTGTATTTTGCTTGGCAGATAAAGCTTGCAATACCATCTCAGCACTGCGTTTAGTCGCACCCATGGTGTTGGTTGGACGTACGGCTTTATCGGTAGAAATCAATACAAAAGTCTCAACATCAGTATCTATAGCCACCTGCGCACAACTTAGTGTGCCAAATACGTTATTATCAACACCCTCAGTATTGTTAAACTCCACCATTGGCACATGCTTGTAGGCTGCTGCATGATAAATCGTATCCACACTAAACTTTTTAAACACATTTGCAAGTCTAGCTCTATTGTTCACCGAGCCTAATATCGGCACAACCTTAATTTCACTCTTACCTTGCTCTTTTAATTTAGAATTTAAAATTAAACATTCAACATTAATCTTGTAGAGATTGTATTCACTCATTTCATATAAAACTAATGCTCTTGGCTTTAAAGATGCAATTTGTCTGCAGAGCTCTGATCCAATCGAGCCACCTGCGCCCGTTACCACTACCACTTTATCAGTAATATTTTTACTTAGCAACTCCTCATTTGGCTTAACCTGATCACGCCCTAACAAATCTTTAATACTCACTTCACGTAGATCGCCAATACTTACCTTGCCCTCAGCAAGTTCTGCCACACCAGGTAGCATACGCACCAATACTGGATAAGGCTCTAGCGTATTAATAATATCAAGTCGCTTGGCGCGTGAAGCTGAAGGCATGGCAATTAACACCTCATCAACTTTAAGCTTAGTAATTACATCAGCAATACCATCTACCGAGTAAACATTCAAACCTCTAATATGATTACCTTGCAATTCCTTTGCATCATCAATAAAACCAACAGGATTAAATTCAGTAGAGTTTTCAAGCGCAGAAACAAGCTGCACTCCAGCATCTCCTGCACCATACACCAAAACCCGTTTTTTAACGGTGTCGCTCTTGACTTTGCTCTTTAATTTAAAATTAAACATTGAAAATTCAACATTGTTGCTAAGCGCAACGCGCGCAGCAACGCGTACTCCGCCAATCGCCACTAAAGACAAGATCCAGTTAATGAGTATTACCGAACGAGGAATACCATCAACAGCCATCATAAAGCCAATAACACCCCACACTAATGCATACAGCGATACCGCCTGCACAATCGCCCATAAAGCTTTAAAGCCAATATAACGAATAACCGCACGATACAAACCAAATCGCATAAAAATAACACTAGCAATAACTGGTGCACCAAATACTGCCCAAACCAAATCACTCTGCGGGAAATACCAATAACCG
>CAZEYU010000029.1:0-10462 GCA_964516395.1 uncultured Candidatus Thioglobus sp. | reverse complement strand
GCTGTTGCAGCACCTGCTACAAGCGAGGCTGCGATTGCAACCGATAAAGCAATTTGCTTCATACTTACTCCCCAAGAATAATTATAAAGTTACTTAATATACCTTAAATTTATCTGTTTTTATTGAATTTGTAATTTTTTGTTACAATTTGTTACATTTATCCTAATATCGTTTTTTTTTTGCAAAATATTGATTTTTATCAATTTTCAAGATCTTGTAATAAGCCTTGCCTATTACAAAAAATATTGGAAATTTTGCAAATGAGACATAAAACCTTTTAAACACCTTGTAAAAATCAGTAAATAGCCTTGTTTTACCGCTTAAATTTGCATTTTTCACTGCCATACACCCAGCAAACGAGTACAAACATAAGCTCTCTAACGAAAATAGTAAAAATTTTGGAAAAAATCAAAATGGTGTTATAATGCATATACATTAATACACCACTTTAGAAAATATCATGCACAGAGTAAATTTAACCATTGATGAGTCACTTTACGAACAGGCTAGAACACACAGCTTTGTATCAAAAAAATCTATTTCTCAAATTATGCGAGAAAGTTTAAGTGAATATTTAAACAACGACAGCAAAACCAAACAACAAGCTGATTTAGTGCTGGCTGCAGATGATGAACAAGAAATCTTGGATATTTTGTCAAAGGATGAGTTTATTGATGATAATGAACTTAAAAAACAATTTGATTTGTGAATATTATCTATTCCAAAAAATTTGTTAAAAAATTTGCCAAACTTGATAATAAGCTTCAGAAAAAAGTCTACATTGCTATTAGTAACATCCCTAAAGGTGATATTAAACGCCTTTCTGGAAAACGCATCCCACCCATATACCGACTAAGAATATCCAGTTATCGCATCTTGTTTAATCTTGAAGATGATTTGATAAAAATTCTACTAATTGACGGTCGGGGTGATGTTTATAAAAATATAGATAAATAATGCTACCGTCATAGGTTCTTTTTTTTAATACCCCCTCTTAGGGGGTGCAAGGCCTATGACGAAAATAGTAAAAATTTTGGAAATATCGTAAATAACTGTAAAATAACCCATTATTACAATCAAGATTCTTGGGAGAGTCATGGAATTTAACTTATTTACCTTGGTGTTTTTAATTGCCACATTTGCCTACGTTATTACACTTTTATGGTTGAACGTACGTCAAGACAAAGCGGTGGCAAGCTCTTTTAACAAAGTACCTGATGAATTTAGTGAAAAAATTACACTAGAAGATCATCAAAAAGCTGCCGAATACACACAGGCTAAACTGACTGTTAATCATTTTGAAGTTATGTTTTCAACACTGGTACTACTTGCTTGGACACTTGGTGGTGGGCTAGAATGGCTGGACCAAGCTTGGCAGGCTCAAGCTTTTGACGTTCTTGATACTGGTGTGTTTTTTATTATTAGTCTAATGATGATTGGCAGTGTGATTGATTTACCTTTTAGTATTTATCGCACATTTGTCTTAGAGCAGAAATTTGGTTTTAATAAAACCACGCTAGCTACCTTTATTGGGGATTTGTTTAAGGGTTTGATATTAATGCTGGTTATTGGCTTGCCACTTATTTATGCAATCTTGTATTTAATGGGTGTTATGGGTGAGTATTGGTGGGCTTATGTATGGCTGGTGTTAACTTCTTTTTCACTACTAATGTTTTGGCTTTATCCTAGCTATATTGCACCACTGTTTAATAAATTTAAGCCACTTGATAATGCTGAACTTAAAGCAAAAATTGATAATCTGTTAACGCGAACTGGTTTTAAAAGTGATGGTGTATTTGTCATGGACGGCTCAAAACGATCATCACATGGTAATGCCTACTTTACCGGTATTGGCAAAAATAAACGCATTGTATTTTTTGACACACTACTTAAAGGCATGGAAGATCAAGAGGTAGAAGCAATCCTTGCGCATGAGCTTGGGCATTTTCATCATAAGCATATTCGCAAACATATGATCACTTCATTTAGCATGTCGTTGCTTGGGTTAGCATTGTTGGGTTATTTAATTAATCAACCTTGGTTTTTTAATGGACTTGGTGTGAGTAATGTGTCTAATCATACAGCGCTAGTTTTATTTACTTTAACTTTGCCGGTGTTTAGTTTTTTTATCGCACCAATTAGCAACGCCCTATCACGCAAGCATGAATTTGAAGCAGATGCTTTTGCTGCCAAACACACCAATGCAGATGATTTGGTTTCTAGCTTGGTTAAGCTTTATCGTGATAACGCTTCAACCCTTACACCTGATAAGCTTTACTCTGCTTTTCATGATTCACACCCTAGTGCATCAATTCGAATTAGCCACCTTAAGGCGCATGAGGGTTAAACTCTCACTTATTTTTTTATTGCCTAGCATTAGCTTTGCAATGCCAAATATTAGTGATGGAAAATTGTTATACGATGAAAGTTGCGTTAAATGCCATCACACACCTTACCAAAGCCTTGGATGGAATGAAATGACTAACAAAATTGAGCTTAGTCATATGGTGGAAGCTTGTAGCGATTATTTTCAGCTAGAGTGGAATGCCCAAGATATTAAAGACACAACCGAATTTTTAAATACTGAATTTTTCTTTTTTGCCAAGTAGCGGTATACTTAAAACAACAGAACAGGAGAGAGCTATGAAAATACATTTACTATTAGGCGCTGCTTTATTAACAAGCACTGCTTTTGCCAATGAAGAAGGCAAAGAGCTTCATGACGAGGCTTGTATCGCATGTCACGTAATTGAGCATGACGATGCTTTTTACACACGTGAAAATTCACGCCTTAGTGACTACGCAGGATTGCGTCGTCAAACTAGTATGTGCGCGTCTAATTTTGGCGTAGGATGGTTTCCAGATGAAGAAACTTCCGTTGTGGATTATCTAAACACTAAATATTATAAATTTTCTAAATAATTGAGTCTAACACGACGCCAAAAATGGCGAATTGAAAAAATCCAAGCTGAGCGTATCGCTAGAGCTAATCGTGCTGCTGATAGTAGTGATGATATTGATATAGATGCCGAAAATGCGCAAACTGGCTTAGTCATTACACGTTATGGCCAGCATTTATTAGTTGAAGCAGAATCGGGCAAATTGTACCGGTGCACTGGCAGGAGAAACATCGAGCTTTCTGTGGCGGGTGATCAAGTTATTTTTCAGCCTACTCATGATGACAAAGGGGTTGTAACCGCCCTACTTGAGCGTGACAATTCACTCACTCGCTCACAAAAACTAATTGCCAGCAATATCGATGAATTGTGGTTAGTGGTAGCCATTGAGCCGCATTATCAATTTGAACTGATTGATAGATATTTAGTGGTGGCTGAGAATGCTAATTTGCCAATTAATATTATTGTTAATAAAATTGAACTTGCTGATAATCTTAAACTAATAGAACAAGATTTTGCCATGTATGAATCCTCTGGCTATGGTATTAGCTATGTTAGTGTTAAGAAAAATATTGGTATTGATAAATTAAAACAAACTTTAAATGACAAAACTCACATCTTCTTAGGTCAGTCTGGCGTCGGCAAGTCTTCGCTTATTAATGAGTTAATTCCTGATCTTAATCTACGTGTGAATGAAATATCTACCAAGAGCAAACTTGGAAAGCACACCACTACAAATACCACGCTTTATCACATTCCTTCAGGCGGAGATTTGATCGACTCTCCAGGTGTACGTGAATTTCAACTAGATGAGCTAACAGAGCGTGAAATACTCAATGGATTTAGAGAGTTCAAACCTTTTATTGGACAGTGCAAATTTAGAAATTGTGCGCACATCAACGAGCCAAAATGTGCCATCAAAACAGCTGTTGAGTCAGGAAAAATTAACCAAAAACGTTATCAAAGCTATTTAAGTCTAATTGCTTAAAAACTCATTTTCTCCAACCCTTGCTTAGTGAAATATATTCTTGAGCCTTTAATCAGGTTGTAAACCAGTAGTGCATTAGATAATACAAGCACAGTGCCTGCTGGAATTTGAAAACTAGAATCTATTACTAACCCGACGAGTAGCAATAAAGAAACAACATGCAAAATAAATTGTATTGTGGTTAATCTTTTGCCGATTAAATCATTCATGGTTGGCATATTCATATAGTTTTCATTGGTCAAATGAAACCAAACCAAAAAAGGCACAATTTTAAATAACATTCCGCTCATTACTGACATTGCAAATCCGTATATAAATATCAGCACTGAAAGCGTACCAAGTAGTGCAATATTAAGCCATTCGTTTGCCAGCGATAAACCAATAGAGGCCAATAACATTATCATTGCAAAATACCAATAGTAAGTTGTTGTATCGGTGATTTTTCGCTTTCTATTTACAAGTAAAGTGATGGTTGTGATAGCGTAATCAGCCAAAATTAAACCAATTAAGATTTTTAATAATAAATAAAGAGCGTTGTTATCAATAAATATAGAAAAACTCAAACCAACTAGTAGTGCCAACACTATTTTTACTGCATATTTCGTATACAACCCAGGGTAAGAATCTGCCACGTAAAACATGGGAACAACTTGATAAGAAACACCAATAATCAACATACCCACCCAGCCTAACAAACTAAACATAATGTGTGTATACAAAATAGCTTGATGATGCTCGGAGAAATCAGTATTAGTATGTGACAACATTAAATAGCCTGCTAGTAACAATGCAATAATAAGTGACACCAAAGCGCCAATAAAAGCTTTAATGGTTGGGGTTACACTTTTAGCAGATTTAAGCGTTACGAATGTTGCAACGATAAAGATAGCAAACGCTACAAGCAACAAAGACATTGCGATGCTCATTAGCATTAATTGATAATTGTAAAACGAATAAGCAAATAAAACAACACCAACACTTAAAAGAGTGTACACAATTGGGGCGATAATATTTTGATGTTTAAATTTAACCCCAGCTGTTACAGGCAGCATTTGAAACATCGCACCAATCATGCTCATCGCTAAAAAACCTATGGTTAAAAAATGTGTTAACACTACGACTTCAAGCGATGACCTTGATGCTAAAGATGGCACAAAACCGATAATGAATAAACCAGCCAATATTCCAAAAATAGGACTGGTTATAAAAAATCTTAATGGAATTTTTAAAGGTGGGGCTTGATCAAGAGATAAAGATGAATTAAACATATTTGTTATTTTTTGCTAATAATAATATGAAATAAATCAGACGCTTTTTCTTCCAACATATATTGATATCCACGAGTGTTTAAAATCTCAAAAAGTGGGTATGGTATCTGCTTGTGAATAATTCTAACTTGCTCAGAATCTTTTAATGCCTGTGCAGCTTTTAAAGATAATTCTAGTGGCTCGCAAGGCGGAAAATCTCTAACATCAATTTCTTTCATTCACTCTTTGTTTAGTGATTTTATTAAGGTATCTGATTCCTTGCCAAATGTTCTATCCATCATTGCATAAAGCATTTGCTCTTCTTTCATATTGTGCTGCTGAACCAAAATCATAAAAGACTCACTAAGGCCTAAAAACTTGTCTTTGTCTTTGTTTTGCAAATGATCTTTCAACTCTTCCAGTGTTGCCTTCATGCGAACATGCTCCATGCGCATCACCTCAGTAGGACCACCTGCCATACCTGTTTTCTGCTCAAAAGCAGGAAAAAGAACCTTCTCCTCTCTTTCAAAATGCAGCATAAAATCATCATAAGCATTGGCAAATGTAGTGTTTGCCTCTGTCCAATTTTGATCTACAACCATAGCCTCAGCTGTCACATATTCTTCATCACACAAACGGTGATGATCGCCCATAAAAGTTGAGATATTCATTTACTCAAACTCCATTTGCTTAAAAATACGCTCAGCGTTTTGTTTACTCAATTCTTTATAAGTACCTCTATCACGAAACATAGATTGATCAATGTTGTATGCCTCATATAAACCACCATCATCGTCCAATACTTTTTCAACCTCAGCGCGCATATAAACTAAATAATCTTTGGTGAACTTTGTAATGGTTTCTAAGTCAGTCACTTCTCCATGGCCAGGAATAATAACCTCTGGATCTAGTGCTTCAATCTTATCCCAAGTCTCAATCCATGCCGCTGCATTAGTATGTGGGAAAATTGGCAGTACTCGCTCATTAAAAGCAGTATCACCACTGATTAATAGTTTTTGCTCTGGCAGCCAAAGCTGAATATCATCTGGCGAATGTGACGCACCAATGTGCATGAGTTCAATTTGCGTATCACCCATCGATATCGGCATTTTTTCTTCAAATGTTAAATCTGGTCGAATAAGTTTTGTACCAATCAACTTATCTTTCTGAACACGCAACGAGCGAGCATAAATATCTTCACCTCTGTGCTTAATTTCTTTATCTGCCTCAACATGAGCAATAATAATAGCACCCTGTTCTTTCCAATAGTTTGAGCCAAGAATTGCATGACCTTGAGAATTCTCAAGAACAACATACTTAACTTTTTGATCAGTAACTTTTTTAATCTCTTTGTGCAGTGCTTTGGCAAGCAAATAGCTACCACCTGCATTAAATACAAGTACACCATCAGTTGTTACAATAAACGATAGGTTGTTATTATGGTTTGAATTTTCGTACGTATAAGGCTGAGTAGCACCGATGGCCGAATAAACATTTGGTATCACCTCTTCAGGCAGCCTGTATAAGATATTGTCTGGCTCATGATCACTAATCTTAACCGGGTTAAGCTCCTCTTTCCATGCAAAATATCCATCTTCATAGTTTTTAACATTAGTGTACCCCATGCGCTCTAATGTTTTTGCAGCTAATGGCGAGCGCAGATTTCTACCGCAATAAGTGATAATTGGCGTATCTTTTGATTGCGCATGATCAGCTATTTGAAACTCTAACCAACCACGAACAATATTTACATTTTGACCTCGATTAATTGTGCCCAAGCGCTTTATTTCAAAAGGAGATCGAACGTCAATCAAAACTACATTTGGATCTTTGTCAAGAATTTCTTTTAATTCATCAGTATTAATGTTGATAATTTGCTTATTAACCGACTCTAGCATTTTATTGCCGTCAACAATCTCAGCATTAACAACTTGAGCCACAAAGATCATAATGAGTATCATGGTGCGATATAGCATGGTGTTTTTTCCTTTTTATTTAATATTAAATTTACTAGCAATATTATCACATATCCCTATTTGCTATGCTAGACTTATATACTTTAAGACAATTAAAGAGGATCAGATGAAAAATAAACTTTCAAGCATTTTGGCAATAACAAGTATTTTAACCATGGGCGGTGTAAATGCTGAAAATTGGAGTCCGTGGAATAATAACTACAATTACAACCCATTCTCTGGCAATAACAATTCAATCAGCCCTTGGAATTTTAATAACAACACTCGTCCATTTAACTTTGGCGGAAACACTCAACCATTTGGATTTAATACCAATTCTAACTCTTTTGGCCCGTTTAACAATAAAAACATGCAGCCTTTTAATGGAGGCTACAACTGGCAAGATCAAAATTTTAACCCTGTAGAAGCTGCAAAAACTGCAGGAAACAAAGTGCAAGAAGTTGTAGAAAGTGTCACTAACGATAAGACGGCTACTGTTACTCCTGAGCTATTTATGCAAATGGTACAAGTAACAGAAGTTGATGAAGGTATTACTGGTACTGAGGTTGATGAATCAATTAAGTCAATGGCAACCAATGAATCCATTCTACATGTTGCTATGTTTCCACTCAGTGAACAAATTAAAAATGTCACAGGAAAGCCTTACAGGCATTTAAGTATTCATAATATTTGTGATGCTGCAACTGCTGGAAAAATTGCCGATATTGATGACAGATATGCTGTTATTCTGCCATGTCGAATTGCTGTTGTTGAGGGAAAAGATGGAAAAATCCGCATGATTAGCATGAATCCAGATGTTATGAATGCAATGAACTTACCTGAAGATGCGCTCGGTCCTGCAATGGATGTAGCTGAAAAAATGAACAACATTCTCGAAGGTGCTAAAGAAGGTTCTTTCTAAACATTTAAAATATCAATCAAAGACCTGCAAGATTGCAGGTCTTTTTTTATGGGATATATAGATAATACTGCCATTATTTCAAGACACCAAAACGCATTTAAGCGTTTTGGACATCACCCCAATGCGCTACTTTGGAGTGGAATAAAAATTCAATATTTGCGTTTCGAGCAATTAGCTAAAATCGGTGTTAAATCTGACGATAGCCTGTTAGATATAGGCTGTGGGTTTGCAGATTTATATTTTTACCTAAAGCAAAATAACATTAACACTAATTACTTTGGAATTGATATTGTTGATGAGTTTATTGATAAAGCAAAAAGCATCTATCCTAGCGTTGGATTTTCAAAAACTGATATTTTTTCACTAAATAACCCTAAAAATAGTTTTGACTACAGCTTGCTTTCAGGCACTCTTAATTACACAATCAAAGACGCTGAAAAAAATGCTGAAAATACCATTAATTCTATGTTCAATTTGTGCAAAAAAGGAATGGGGTTTAACCTGCTAGACAATGCCGATAAATATGCAAGTAGTAGTGACGATTTGCAAACTTATGACAAAACAGATGTGGAATTATGGGTGAAAAAACTCACCAATAATTACCAAATTATTGATGGTTATCTGGATAATGATTTTACTGTTTTAGTTTGGAAATAGCAGCACGACATTATCACCAATAACTTCCAGCCTAGCTTGATATTTCTTAGCTAAATATTCGAATGTTTTTTTACTAAAAAAACAAATATGCGTAGGATCATCTTTGTAATACCAAGAGGAAAAATCAATATCTTTGTGTAGTAATTGCGTCATCACTGCTAGTACACCATCTTTGTTAAGCATGGAAAATAATCTTGCTAATTCATTACCAGGATTTTCTAGATGCTCAACAACTTCAGTTGCAGTGATAAAGTCATATTGAGTGTTAAAAACAGATGGGTTGTTTACGTAGAATTTATCAAATAAAGTCACTTGATGTTCTTTTTCTTCAAACAATAAAGACAATGTTGGCCCCGGACCACAGCCAAAATCTAAACCGTTACTATTGGGCTTTAAGTAGCCTAAAACTGGGTCTGCTAGTTTGGATAAAAATGCTCGATAATTTTGATCTTGAGGGTTGTTTTGATGAAGATCGTAACGAGACTTTTCTTGATCAATAGATAAGTGATAATCATTAGTGACAAATACTAAATCACACTCATTACATTTTAAATATTTACCACCCTTATTGCTAAAATAAGGCGATAAGTCGGTTGACTGACACAAGCAACATGATTTGCCACGTGTCAGTCTATTGGTTGTTAATGTGAACAAGACCCTGTATGAACATGGCCATGAGTTAATTCTTCTTCAGTCGCCTCTCTCACGCTCTCAATGCTTACGTTAAAGTGCAATGTTTCGCCTGCAAGTGGATGATTAGCGTTAATTGTTACTGTTTCTTCATTGATTTTTTCAACACGAACAATAAAAGGATTACCTTGCTCATCTTGAGATTGTAATTCCATACCAACTTCTAAATTTTCAATACCTTGAAGTGCCTCCATTGGAATCTCTTGAATACCTTCCGGATGATGAACGCCATATGCATCTTCTGGATTAACAGACACATCACAACTCTCACCTACTTTCATACCTTCTAATGCTTTTTCTAAGCCAGGAATAATATTTCCATGACCTTGTAAAAATGGCATTGGTGCTTTACCTGATGAAGTGTCAATAACATCACCTGCGTCGTTTTTTAATGTGTAATGCATTTCTACCACTGCGTCTTTTTTAACTGTCATTTTGCTTTTCTCCTGTGCTTTTGCACCTTGATTAAATTAATAAAAATCTAATAACTGATTGATTTTGTAACTATATGGTCATTAAACATAGAAAATCAAGGGTTAATGATAAAAAACTATTTATTCCAATATTTTCCTTGAGTAAACCACAATACCCAAGTGATGGCAAATACCCATAAATTTAACTCCTGAAGCCACTGCTCAAGCTTATAGTGTTCTCCAACAAATAGTAGCAAGAATAGCACCAAAACCACGTAACCAGTTTTACACTTAGTACGGTCTTTTTTTAATTCATGTGAACTGCATTGAATAATAGTGTCGATAAATGCCTTAATAGGATAAATCGCCAAAGCAATAATGGAAGTACTAATAATAATAGAAGCAATAATTGAAAAAGCACCATCATAATCAGCTTCGCTAAACCCTATATATTGCCCTAAATCTGTCTGAATTAATTGACCAACTAGCCATTCTCCAGGGTACATAAATAATTCTTTTATTAAATCCCACAAATTAGGATCATTTACTGGATTGTTAACTGCTTGTTTCATTATTATTTATCTTATTGATCAACGCTATTTTGGACGAAAAAAAAGGATTCAATTTCTTGAATCCTTTTTAAAATATGGTGGGTCGTGAGCGATTTGAACGCTCGACCAGCGGATTAAAAGT
>CAZEYU010000028.1:0-10825 GCA_964516395.1 uncultured Candidatus Thioglobus sp. | reverse complement strand
AAATTCACTCAAACCTTGAATGAGTGCCAATACAATTGTTTGAATAAAATCCATCTATTATTACAGCTTATGCGTTAAATCTTGCTCAGAAAATCCTTTTGATTTTACGTCAAGATTTTTTGTAAGTGCCAAGACTTTAAAACTCTCACCCATGGCACTTGGCAAAACTAATTGCTTGACTTGTTGTGCCAGAGTAATACGTTTATCAGTATCGCTCTGTGCTAATAAATATTCATCAATACCTAATGAAATTAAAAACATGGCTTGTGTTGCATAGCCATTAATAAAAAATCCGGATTTTTTTGCTTGATCAGCAATATCTGAAAAATTAACAGATGTTGTAATATCTTGCTCACCAATATGCACAAAAGGATCATCACTTGCCTTATGCTGAAAATAACACCTTAGTGTTCCTTCTGATCTTTGCTCGTGGAAATACTCATCTCGGTGCATGCCATAATCAATTAGCAATACTAACGCCTCATCTAAAGACTCATACAAAGTATCAATCCACGCTACAGCTCGCAAATTAAGCTCGGTTGTGTAGTTGTTGGTTACTTGTTCTGGAAGTAAAAATTCTGAACCTTGGTAAGGCTGATCAAACATTTTCCACTTAAATTGATCATCTTGATAGTCAACACCCAACTCATAAAACTGATTGTTATTATTAATAACGCGCTTAGCAGGCATAGCATCGAGCACTTCATTAGCAATAACAACACCAGAAAAACCTTTAGGCAACTCATCCAGCCAAACCACTCTGTCAATCAACTCTGGCAATGTCTTGCTAATAGTATCTTTTTGACGCTGCTGAAGCTCAGCACTTAATTCTAAAATATAGTATTTTTTAGGCAAACATTTAAGTCGACCCAATTCAAACAATATTTGAGCTGCAAGCACACCACTACCTGCACCAAATTCTAGTATATTTTTATTTTCATCAATAATTTGCGACGCCTGACGCGCCAAACAAAACCCAAACAAATCTGAAGTTTCAGGAGCGGTAATAAAATCCCCTTTTTCTCCAAACTTTTCCAAACCGCTTCGATAATAACCCAACGCAGGGTAATACAAAGCTAAATCCATAAATTCATCAAAACCTATGGGTGCATCATTTTGTATAATGGTATTTTTAATAATTTCTTCAAGCGTCATTGGAACGTTATTTTATATGAAAACAGCATTAGTCACAGGTGGTGCGCATCGCATTGGCGCTCAAATTTGCAAAACTCTACACCAGGCAAACTACAACATTATTATTCACTACAACAACTCAAAAAATGCTGCGAAAGAATTAAGTAACGAATTAAACTCTATTCGGAAAAACTCTGCCAAGATTATTCAGGCCGAACTTAGTAAGTTAGACAATATCAAAAAGCTATGTGCTAGCATTAACTCTATTGATATTTTGGTTAACAATGCATCTGTATTTCACCCGACCCCAATCAACAGTATTAATCATGATGACTACCAACACGTCATGAATACCAATCTAATGGCGCCTTTATTTTTATCAACTTCTCTTGCTAGTAAGCTTTCAAATTCACAGGGGTGTATCATTAATATTGTTGATATTCATAGTGACAGGCCTTTAAAAAATCATGCGATTTACAACATATCAAAATCAGGCATTGCCATGATGACAAAAACACTGGCTAAAGAACTTGCGCCCAAAGTTCGAGTATGTGGCGTATCTCCAGGCTCTATCCTTTGGCCTGAAAATGAAGCAGAACTTGATGATAATCAAAAAACAAAAATGCTTAATAAAATTGCGCTTAACAAACAAGGAAAACCGAGTGACATTGCCGATACTGTTTTATTTCTATCTCAATCAAACTACATAACCGGGCAAATTATTCGTGTTGATGGCGGTCGTAGTCTTAATCAATAACTCAATAGCTATAAAAATTCTTTGATTAATATCATACTATTTTTGTGATATAATCAAAAGGCTTGTTGTTTAATAAACATCAGCAATTTAAGAATTTTGAAATGTTTTTGTGCTAAGAAAAAAACCACAAAAACTTATTAATATTTTGGGCTTTTTATTGCCACATATAGAGTAATTTTCTTGCCAGTCTACAACAATAGTAGCCAAGCAAGAACAAGGGAAAACCCCTTATAAATAAAGGTTTTTTATCATTAATGATAAACAGAAAATACAATTCAATACCTAATCAGCACAGCTGTGCTGTTTCTCTGTGCGCGCATATAAGCCTACTAACACTAGGACTTAATCATGAATCACATACTGATCAACGCAACCCACAAGGAGGAGATCCGAGTTGGTGTTGTCAAAAACAAAAAACTAACTGGCCTTAATATTGAGACCAGCCTTAACAAAAAGACTAAAGGCAATATTTACCGCGGAAAAATTTCTCGCGTAGAACAATCTCTAGAAGCTGCTTTTGTAGATTATGGTAAAGAAAGACAAGGCTTTCTACCCTTTAAAGAAGTTGCTGAAACACTTTATAACGGCGCTAAACCAAAAGGCTCAAAACTAACAATCTCAGACGTTTTAAAAGAAGGTCAAGAGATTATTGTTCAAGTTGAAAAAGAAGAGCGTGGCAATAAAGGTGCAGCACTTAGCACCTACATAAACCTTGCTGGCGCTTACATGATTCTAACGCCGAACAATCCTAAAAGTCACGGAATCTCTAGACAAATCACCTCATCTGACAGACAGTCTTTAAAGGAAATTATTAGTAAAATTGTACTGCCAGAGCACTCAGGTTTAATCATTCGAACTGCGGGTGCCGGTAAAAGCTTTGAAGAGCTTCAGTGGGAAGTTGACTACCTATCAGATCTTTGGAAGTCTATCAATAAAGCAGCTGAAAAACGTGCTGCGCCTTTTTTAATCTACCAAGAAAGTGACATTATTATTCGCACCTTGCGAGACTATTTAAGAGAAGATACTGATAGCGTTATTATTGATGAATTAGAAGCATTTCAAAATGCCAAAGAATTTGTAAGCTTCGTATTGCCGCACTACCTTGATCGCATTAAGTTTTTTGACGTGTCAGAACACTCTTTATTTAATCACATGGGAGTTGAAGCCCAGGTAAGAAGCGTGTTTAATCGTGAAGTTTCACTACGAACAGGTGCTACTATTGTTTTTGATCCAACCGAAGCACTAACGGCAATTGACATTAACTCAGCACGTGCCACCAAAGGCTCAGATATTGAAGAAACAGCCTACAACACAAACTTAGAAGCAGCTAAAGAAATCGCCCTACAATTGCAACTTAGAGATATTGGCGGTCTTGTAGTAATTGACTTTATTGATATGTCTAGTGAAGAGCATCGAAAATCTATTGAAAAGGCCATGGAAAAGGCCACACAATCAGATCGTGCTCGTATTCAAATTGGCACTATTTCACAATTTGGATTGCTTGAAATGTCTAGACAAAGACTAATGAGTTCAGTAACTGAATCTGTTGAAAAAACTTGTCCATCTTGTCAAGGTCGTGGCACCACACCTACCATTCCAACACTGGCTTTAACCATCTTAAGACAACTAGAAGATGGATGTAATGCAACCAGTCAAACAGCGCGTTTAACCATTCAATCAAGTGTTGAAGTTATTACTTACATTCTTAATGAAAAACGACAAGATATTGCAAGACTTGAAGATAAGCACGGCATTAAGATAACACTACTGCCAAACCCATACATGCAATTCCCTAATTTCACCATTAATAAACAAAAAGGGGAAAAGAAATCTCAACATAAGAGCTATCAAGGAATTTCTAAGCCACAGCAACTACTTGCTGAGAATGGGCTGGCTGACCCTTCTGAGATTCCAGCAATTAACATGAATCGCCCACAAACACGCGTTCCGGAAAAGAAACTATCTTTATTTGAAAAGATAAAGGCTGCGCTATTTGGCAAGAAAAAGAAAAAGCCAAATATAGGTAAAAACAAAACCAACAATAGAAATCGTAACCGCAATAGAAATCGCAATAAGAATCGCGGCAAAAGTTCCAATCAAAACAAACAACAAGGCAAGCAGCAAAACAAGCCTCAAGCTAAAGGAAAGCAACAAAATAAGCCTCAAGCTAAAGTGCAGAATAAACCAAAAACTAATAACAATAAAAAACCTCAGCCCAAGGCAAAAAATAACACTCCTAAGGAGCAACCTAACACTCAAGTCGCCCCTAAAACACAAAACAACAAGTCAAATCAACAACCTAAGGAAAACAAACCTCAAGCACCTAAAGTTGTAAAAAAAGAGGAAGCTAAAGCAGAATAGTTATGTACAAATTTGCAGTATTTGGCAACCCTATTGAGCACTCTCTATCGCCAAGTATTCACACCCAGTTCGCCAATCAAACTGGGTGTGATATTAGTTATGACAAAATTCTTGCGCCAATTGATGGCTTTAAAGAAACAGCAAAAAATTTTATAGATAAAGGTGCCAATGGTTTTAATATCACTGTACCTTTCAAACTTGATGCTTATAAGCTTGCCACAGAATTAACACTCAATGCAAAAACAGCTGGTGCTGTTAACACCATTAAAATTCAAAACAAGCAATTAATTGGTGAAAATACGGATGGTATCGGCTTAGTTAAAGACCTAGCCAATAACCTAGGCATTGATTTAGACAATAAAATCATTCTTATTCTTGGTGCAGGTGGCGCTACTCAAGGCATACTTCTGCCCTTGCTTGAGCAAAAACCAAGAAGAGTAATGATTGCCAACCGTACTGCTACAAAAGCAGAAAAACTCAAGCATGACTTTGCTCAATACGGCAAAACTTGTGGTTTTGGCTTAGAAAAAATCAAACACGATCCGGTTGATATCATTATCAATGCAACCAGTGCATCGCTTGATGGCCAGATGCCTGATATTGCTGGCGGTTGTGCAAATGGTGCTATTTGCTATGATTTGATGTATGGCCAACAAACACCTTTTATGGACTGGGCAAAAGCAAATAATGCCGCTATGATTGTTGATGGGTTGGGAATGTTAGTTGAACAAGCAGCCAGCAGTTTTGAATTTTGGACCGGAAAAAAGCCAAACACTCAATCAGTTATTAACAATTTAAGGCGCTAATCGTTCAATCGCCCAATTATTGTCTTTTTTAAGATAAACAAAGCGATCGTGTAGGCGATTTTCTCTACCTTGCCAAAATTCAATTCTATGTGGCACAACCCGATACCCTCCCCAAAAATCAGGCAGTGGCACTTCACCCTGATGAAATTTCTCTTTCATTTTTTCGAATTGAGTTAACAATAATTGCCTAGAAGAAATTCCAGAAGATTGCTCCGATGCCCAAGCACCCAGTTGCGACTCTTTTGGTCGAGTAGAAAAATATTTGATTGACTCTAGTGTGGAAATCTTCTCAACTGAGCCTGAGATTTTTACTTGCCTTTCAAGATCAAGCCACGGAAATAGTAATGCCGCTTTTGGATTGTTATCTATTTGCTTGGATTTTTTAGAGCCATAATTGGTAAAAAACACAAATCCTTTTTTGTCAAAGGATTTTAACAGAACGGTTCTAATGCTCACCTCGTCGTCATCACTGGTTGCCAAACTCATGGCGTTCGGCAGTGTTAGGCCAGCATCTGTCGCCTGCTCAATCCATATTTCAAACTGAACAAATGGGTCGGCATTTAGCTCACTCCTAGATAAGCCAGTATTTGTAAATTCACGTCTTAATTTTAATAAATCGACACTCATTAGAATGGCAAGAATTTGTTCTTTTTGGCCTCAGTTAAGTGATGTGAAATAATGTATTTAATTGGTGGAAACTTATCTGCAAACTTGAGCACTAATTTTCTCACCTGCTTAAGCACTGGTGCATCATTTGTAAACAATGCCACAATTCCATTTGTTCCAAAAAACATCAAGCGCGTTAAGTTAATATGCTTTTTCTCATATAATTTTAATAAAGCTTCAGAGCCAATATCTTGCCCATGCTCTAAAGCCTCTTTAACTAATTCTGCAAGTATATCCTGCCCTCTTAAGCCCAAATTAAATCCATGTGCTGTAACTGGATGCATACCAACTGAAGCATCACCAATCAGTGCAAAACGTTTAGCCACAAAAGTCTGTGCATGCGTACCAATAAGCGGATAAGAATGTCTAACACCATCTTGTGTCATAGCTCCAAACTCGCCTTTAAAAAACGTAGTTACGTATTTGTTAAACTCATCCTCAGACATGTCTAACATCTTTTGTGACTCGTTAGTTTTAACCGTAAGTACAATTGATGAAGCGTTGCCAACCATTGGCAATAGAGCAAAAGTTTTTCCGTAATCAAAACACTCTAAAGCGATATTATCATGTGGCTTTTCATGCTGCATTTTAGTAACAATCATCACCTTAGAAAAATCCTTCATTAATGTTGGTATGCCAACTTTTCGACGAATAACAGAAAAGCGCGAATCAGCCGCAACTACAAGTTTGGCTTCAATACTATCGCCATTTTCTAAAATCACCTGTGAAGAATTACTCGTATCAACCACATCTGCAACAGCACTCTCACACATAAGGTCAATATTATTTGCGTCTTTAACCTTGTCATACAAAGATTTTCTAATAAGGTAATTTGGCACCAAATACCCTAATGCATCAATATCTTTTTGATCAGGCTTAAAGTTCAATAGTGATGGCGAATCTCCATCAAAGACTTTAGCTTCTTTGAGTGGTGACACTTGTGATTGGTCAATCAATTCCCAAACGCCAAGTTTTTTTAGATTTTTAACTGACAGGTGTGTAAGTGCAATTTCTCTGCCATCCTCTTTAGGATTGGAAATTGTATCCAGATCTGATTTTTCCAATACTAATACTCTAATACTAGTATCAATCATTGACGCGGCAAAGCTTAATCCTGCTGGTCCGCTACCAATTATTACAATATCGTATTTCATTTGTGATTTGTTTGCGATAATGTAGTTATTATAACTAAGTAATGCTCAAACTATGATTTACGTTATTATTCAATTTAGTGCAATATTTGCATTAATTATCAATACCAATGTAGAAAATTTTGAAATCATCTCTTGGTTTTTAATGTTTTTATCTTTACTTATAGGCGTTACAGCACTTGTAAACATGAAAATATCTAACTTAAATATTATGCCAACCTTAAAAGATAATCACACACTTATAACCAACGGCATATACAACCACATTCGCCATCCAATGTATACCAGTGTAATTTTATTAAGCTTAGCATTGCTATTAACTAATTTAAGCTTAATTAATATCTTAACAATGCTTATTCTGATTATTGATCTTTATCTAAAAGCCAACTTTGAAGAAAAATTACTGATAAGTAGATTTAGTAACTACAAAAAATACACAAACAAAACTGGTAAATTCTTACCTTTTGTTTAATTTATCTAGCATTTCTATAGCTTTGTCATCGCCATTTTTAGCAAGCCTTTTTAACCAGTATTTGGCTTTTTTATTTGATTTTTTCACCCCAATGCCATCTATATAAAGCTTAGCAACCTCTAACTGTGCTTTTTCACTTCCTTTTCTTGCCGCGGCAATAGTAAAGTTATAGGACTTTTCCAAATCTTTCTTAACTCCATTGCCATTCTTATAATGCCTAGCAATATCAAGATACGCATCAAGATTACCCTTGTCTAGAGCTTTTCTATACAAAGCATGGGATTTTTTAAAATCAATAATTGTACCAATACCATATTCATACATATTTGCAAGTTTATAAGCAATAGACTTATCTCCTTCATTGTAAGCTTGTAAGTAATAGTTAAATGTACTTATAGGGTTTTTGTCTACAGCCAAGCCATTTTCATAAAAATATGCAAGCTTTGCTTTGGAGTTTGTACTTCCGCCAGAGGCAGATTTTTTATACCACTCTAGCGCTACAGCATAATCTTTAGCGTCTTCATAGGCCCTAGCAACAAAATACTGTGCCTCACTACTTCCAGCATCTGCAGCCTTAAGTCGCCATTTATTAGCTAATAGTTGGCTTTTATTTACTCCATTACCATTTGCATACATTGATGCCAAATTATTTTGTGCATCTGCATATCCGCCTTCAGCAGATAGTTTTATCCATTTAAATGCTGAATCAATATTGCGCTTAACTCCAACACCAAGGTAATGCATAGATCCCAAATCATACTGGGATTTTGCATGACCTTTTTCTGCTGCTTTAGTTAAATACTCAACACCCCTTGCATCATCAATTTCAACACCTTTGCCATTAATATACAAAAATCCTAATGCGTTTATCGCATCTAAATCACCAAGCTTTGCCGCATGTTCAAAAGCCGTTTTTGCTTTTTCATAATCCTTGCCAGTTACTATAGTTCCGTAATAATAATCCTTTCCTCTTTGATATAAGGACGATTCGGCAAAAACTATGTTTGACACAACTATAGAAAAAATTAGTAAATACTTCATAACTGCAAATTGTAAACGATAAACAATTTTAATTATAAAAATAACTAGATATTGGTAGTCGCGAGTGAATTCGAATCACCGACCCCTACCATGTCAAGGTAGTGCTCTAACCAGCTGAGCTACGCGACTATATTTGAAAGTGTTAATCAGAAATTAACAGCGAAGAATTATATCCTAAAAACAAGTTTTGATAATATCTTGAATGTTACTTGCTGCTGCATATGGATCATCAGCATTTTTGATTGGACGGCCAACCACAATATAATCAGAACCTGATTTAAAGGCAGTTGCTACATCAACCACACGCTTTTGATCGTCATCATTCGCAACTGGACGAATGCCTGGTGTTACAGCAATCAGCTTATTATCTACATATTCTCTTAAAAATGGCACTTCAAGACCAGAAGATACAACACCATCACAACCCGCTTCAAATGCACGTTTTGCGCGAGAAATCACTAAATCTTGTACATCACAATCAAAACCAAGATCATCCAAATCTCCACGATCAAGACTAGTCAGTGCTGTTACTGCCAGAATCTTAAGATCGCCTTTATTTTCAGCGGCTTTTTCCATCAGCGCTTGGTTGCCATGAATAGTGGCAAAAGTAGCGCCATATTGACTTAGGCGATTAATGGTTCTGCCAACTGTTTCTGGTACGTCAAAAAACTTAAGATCAACAAAAACTTTTTTATCTTTTGCAATCAACCAATCCATCAGTTGAAAATATTGACCAGTCATCAGCATTTCCATACCAATCTTATAAAAATTAACACTGTTGTCTAACTGATTTACTAGATCTTTAGCCTGTTCTACTTCAGGCACATCTAATGCAAAAATAAGTCTATCTTCAATCTTAATATCTTTCATTGTTATCCTTGTAATTAAAAAATACTGCCACCAGAATAACCATTTTCATTGGCTTTTCTAATCCAGTATTTTGACTTATCAATATCCTTATCAACGGATTTTGCTAAGGCGTAAAAAATGCCTAAATTATACTGTGCTTTTGCATAATCCTGGTTGGCAGATTTTTGATACCATTCAAAAGCAGAATCCAAATTTTTATCAATACCCAAACCTAGATCATACATCAGTGCTAGTTCATACTGAGACTGAGCATCACCCTGTTTTGCCAAATCAGCAACTTGGTTGTAAGTTTTTTCTAGCTTCACTAAGTTTATCTAGGAGAGATGTTAACATTAACCCTGATGGTGTCAGAATAAGGTTTATTTTTAGTCGTGTATGTAAATGTACGACCGTCATACTCATACTCAACTCGATAATGACTTAAACGCTCTTTTGACTCGGTGCGATATTTAGTTTCACAAATCTCTTTACTCACTACTGTGCCAGTTTTAGATTTGGCCAATTCATCGTCATGCGCAAGTGAAGCACCCAATAAAGCGCCAGCTGCTGTCATGGCTTTTTTACCATCACCATCACCAAACTGGTTGCCAATTAAGCCGCCAAACAAACCACCTATAATCTCATTAGTGGCAGACCCATCACCATCGCCTTGATAAAACTCCTTAATATAACAATCTTGGTAAGGTTCACGAATGGTATGGGTTTTATAGATTTTATCAACAGAAACCACCTTAGCAATGTCTGAAAAACTACCTGCAATTGAAAATTGAGTTGTTAAAAATACTGGCAGAAACATCCACAATTTATTCTTCATTTTAAGTCTCCATTTTTTATAAATAAGGTAGTATCTATTGTACGCCTATCTTTAAAAAAAATTAATGAATTCACCCGCGCTTTACTATATTCACGATCCTATGTGCTCTTGGTGTTGGGGGTTTAGCAATACTTGGAAAAAGATTAAAAAATCATTGCCAGACTCTATTTGTATTCAGTATGTTTTAGGTGGTTTAGCACCAGACAATAATGAGCCAATGAGCATTGAGATGCGTGACTATATTCAAAAAAATTGGCAAAAAATCGAAATGACTATTCCAGAGGTAAAATTTAACTATGATTTTTGGAAAAAATGCACGCCAAAGCGCTCAACCTATCCTGCATGTCGTGCAGTTATTGCTATAAAACGGCAAAATCCTAATTTAGAGGCACAAATGATTGATTTAATCCAGCAATCTTACTATTTAAACGCTCAGAATCCATCAGAAGATAGTGTTTTAATTAAACTCGCAAGCAAGCTAGATGTTGATTTAAAAAAATTTGAAAAAAACCTAAATGACGATAAAATTCAATCAATACTACTCAATGATATTGCATTAATGCAATCGCTGGGTGTTAATAGCTTTCCGTCACTCGTTTTTGAAAACAAGCAAGGTAGAAAAATAATCTCTATTGATTACAACAATCCTGAGTACATAATTAACCAAATCATCGCTTGAATTTATTCGATAATACCAATCTTGTTATAAAAAATGCCCTCGTAGCTCAGTTGGATAGAGCAGCCGCCTCCTAA
>CAZEYU010000027.1:0-10930 GCA_964516395.1 uncultured Candidatus Thioglobus sp. | reverse complement strand
TGGATAGAGCAGCCGCCTCCTAAGCGGCAGGTCGGACGTTCGAATCGTCTCGAGGGTGCCAACTTTATCTATTGTGCATTATGGTTATGGCGCTGGATTGAAAAATCTTAGATGAATTGCCTCAACGGCCTGTTCAATCTCATCATTCCACTCAAAATTAATCGCATTTATATTTTCTTCAAGTTGCTTCATACTAGTTGCACCAATAATGGTGCTGGCACAAAACCAACGAGAATAAGTAAATGCCAATGCCAAGGTGGCTGGAGATATTTGTAATTTTTGAGCCAAGTCAGCATAAGCACGAACCGCTGGCACAACACTTGGTTTTTCATAACGCTGTGCGAAGCCATCAAAAATATTTACTCGACCCTTTGCTTGTGAATCATTAATATATTTTGCACTTAGGTGGCCAAATGCCATGGGTGAGTATGCCAATAGTGGCACATTTTCACGGTACCCCATTTCCCTTAATGAACTATCATAAGTGCGATTAATAAGATTATAGGCATTTTGCATGCTGATTACCCTAGGTAAACCACCCTGCTCTGAAGCGTTTAAAAATTGCATTAAACCCCATGGCCACTCGTTGGATAGGCCAATATGTCTAATCTTACCCTCCTTAATCAAATCACTCAAAGCTTCAAGAGTTTCAGTAAAATCTGTATATTCTCTCTCTTGCTCAGGATCAAATAAATATTGGCCAAACATTGGTGTGTTTCGCTCTGGCCAATGCAATTGGTATAAATCAATATATTCTGTTTTTAAGCGTTTAAGAGAACCTTCTAACGCATTGCGCAAGTTACTACGATTAAAAGCATGCTCACTCTTTCTAACCCAAGATATACCACGAGCACCGCCTACTGCTTTAGTGGCTAAAATAATTTTATCTCGCTGGTTTTTATTAAGCCAACTACCAATAATATTTTCAGTTGCATAGGATGTTTCAGCACGTGGAGGAACGGGATACAACTCTGCTGTATCAATAAAATTTATCCCTTGGTTGATTGCATAGTCTAGTTGCTGATGTGCTTCTTTCTTAGTATTCTGTTGACCAAATGTCATGGTGCCTAAGCAAATATTAGACACTTTTAAATCACTATCACCCAGTTGATTGTATTGTATTGCCATAAAAAAATAATTATCTATGAGGGTCGTATATTATCACAATACAACCCTTTATAAATAAAGCACAGGTGTACAATTATCCACATAGAAATAAAAAAGGAGTAACTTATGGTTCAGAAACTCGATACAAAGGCAGTATCTTTAGCTCTTGGAGTTATGTGGTCATTAGGGGTGCTTGTTATGTCAATAACTGCGCTAACCACAGGAAGCTATTTACATAATATTGTGGATTTTTTATCCACTGTTTATTTAGGATTCTCTCTCAGTTTTGGTGGAATTTTGACTGGCATGATTTGGGGGTTCTTTGACGCTGCAATAGGTGGTTTTTTGTTTGCATGGCTTTATAACAAACTGGCGAAATAAATAGCCATCTAGGTATAATCAAAGCCATATTAAATACTTAGGTTGACAGTATGTCTGGAAATTCTTTTGGAAAATTATTCACAGTAACTACCGCAGGTGAATCTCATGGTGAAGCGCTTGTTGGTATTGTTGATGGATGTCCTCCTGGCATGGATCTTTGCGAAGCTGACTTACAAGGTGATTTAGATCTTAGAAAACCTGGTACTTCTCGTCACACCACACAACGTCGCGAAGAAGACTTAGTAAAAATATTGTCAGGCACCTTTGAAGGAAAAACCACAGGTACGCCAATCGCTCTGATCATCCAAAACACTGATCAACGCTCTAAAGATTACGGCAACATTGCTAACACTTTCCGTCCTGGTCATGCTGATTACACCTATGATCAAAAATATGGTTTTAGAGATTATCGTGGTGGTGGCAGATCTTCTGCCAGAGAAACTGCAATGCGAGTTGCAGCGGGTGGTATTGCTAAAAAATACTTAAAAGAAAATCTAGGCATTGAAATTAAAGGCTATTTAAAACAACTTGGTCCAATTGAAGCTGAAAAACTCGATTGGGATGAAGTGCACAAAAACCCATTCTTTTGCCCTGATGCTAGCAAAGTAAGTGAGCTTGAAGACTACATGGATGCACTGCGTAAATCAGGTGATTCAATTGGCGCTCGAGTCAATGTGGTGGTCACCAACATGCCTGTTGGACTTGGAGAACCAATCTTTGATCGAATTGAATCAGATATTGCTCACGCCATCATGAGTATTAACGCTGTTAAGGGTGTTGAAATTGGTGCAGGATTTAACTGTGTTACTCAAAAAGGCACCGAACATCGCGACGCAATTACACCAGAAGGTTTTGTTTCTAATCATGCTGGCGGTACGCTGGGTGGTATTACCTCAGGGCAAGACTTGTTAGTGTCTATGGCATTAAAGCCAACTTCTAGTTTGCGCCTGCCAATTGATAGTATTGACAAAGAGGGTAATCCTATTGAAGTCATTACACAAGGTCGTCACGACCCTTGTGTTGGCATTCGCGCCACACCTATTGCTGAGGCGATGCTAGCAATAACAATTATGGATCATGTTATGCGTCATCGTGCGCAAAACACAGGTGTGCAATCATCAACACCTGTAGTGCCTAGTTCAAACTAGATCTAATACAATTTAACTTAATAAAGTAGCTATGTTTTCACTGATTAATAAACACGTTCCAAATAATGCCAAGAATGACTTTTTATCTGGCTTAACAGTTGCACTGGCCTTGGTGCCTGAAGCAGTAGCCTTTGCTTTAGTTGCTCACGTACATCCGCTAGTTGGCTTATATGCTGCCTTTATGGTGGGTATGATCACTTCAGTATTGGGTGGTCGACCAGGCATGATATCAGGCGCAACAGGCGCTTTAGCGGTTGTAATGGTAGCGCTTGTTGTGGAGCATGGTGTTGAGTATTTGTTTGCTGCTGTTGTACTAATGGGCGTACTACAAATTGCTTTTGGTTTGTTTAAGCTGGGTAAATTCATTCGCCTAGTGCCTCACCCAGTGTTTTTAGGCTTTGTTAATGGCTTGGCCATGGTTATATTTCTAGCGCAACTTGAGCATTTTAAACTTGCCGATGGCGGATTTATTAGTGGCAATGCACTTATCATCATGGGTGGGTTAATCTTACTAACCATGGCTATTATTCATTATTTGCCAAAAATAACCACTGCTATTCCTTCTACATTGGTGGCTATTGTGGCAGGCTCATTGGTTGCTATTATCTTTAATCTGGATACAAAAACAGTTGGTGACATGGCTTCAATTTCTGGCGACCTTCCAAGTTTTGCCATTCCGGAGGTGCCATTTACTCTAGAGACGCTGTATATTGTTTTGCCTTATAGTATTATTTTAGCCTTGGTTGGCTTGATTGAATCTCTACTTACGTTAAACCTGGTTGATGAGTTAACCGAAACAACAGGAAAGCCTAACAAAGAAAGTATTGGTCAAGGTGTTGCCAATACAGTAACTGGATTTTTTGGTGGCATGGGCGGTTGTGCCATGGTGGGTCAAAGTATTATCAATATTAAATCAGGTGGTCGTGGTCGATTATCTGGCTTTGTTGCTGGCGCTTTCTTGCTTAGTTTTATATTGCTGTTTTCTCAATATATTGAGCAAATTCCAATTGCTGTTTTAGTTGGTGTTATGTTTATTGTGGTTATTGGCACCTTTGAGTGGTGTAGTTTTAGACTAATTTCACGTGTGCCTATTGCTGATAGTGTTGTTGGAATATCGGTTGCAGTTATTACCGTATTTACTGATCTGGCCATAGCTGTGATTGTTGGTGTACTAATGTCAGCCATTGTTTTTGCATGGCAACACGCAAAACAAATTTATGCCAAAAAAGACACTAATGAAGAAAGTGGTATTAAAACTTACCAAATAAATGGCGTTTTATTTTTTGCTAATACACACAATTTTCAAGAATTATTCACTCCTTATGACGACCCTGAAAATGTATTTGTTGATTTTGAAAATTCTCAAGTAATGGACCACTCTGCCATTCAAGCAATTGATAAATTGGCAGATCGTTACAAAAGAGCAGGGAAAATCTTACACCTTAAACACTTAAGCTCTGAATGCAGATTACTACTCAAAACAGCAAAAGGATTGGTAGAAGTTAACGTATTAGAAGATCCAAAATACCACGTTGCCGATGACAAATTGGCTTGATTAAGAATGAATAATTTGTTATATTATTCAGTGGTAATTATTAATAAATTTTAAAAAGAAAAATGAATAAAAAAATATTATTATCTCTATTGGTTTTATCTGGCACTGCTGGTGCAAATGCACCATTCCAAAATGGCATGTTTGGCAATAACATTTGGTCTGACTTTAATAAACAGTTCCAACACTTTGATAGTCAAATGCGTGAGATGCAAAACACAAACTCATTTGGCACACAATCTCGTCGTTACATTGATGAACAGACTAATAGTTATATTATTCAAATACAAGTTAATAATTTGGATAAAGAAAATTTAGATATCTCTACTAAAGACGATACGATTTATATTAAAGGCAGTATTCAGATAAGTAAAAAAACAGATAATAGTTCACGAACTGCATCAAGTCGTTTTTCACAATCTTATTCCTTGCCAACTGATGCCGATGAAGATAATATCGATGCAAACTTTAAAGATGGCGTTTTAACAGTATCCATACCTAAGCTAGACAAGCCAAAGCCTAAGGTTAAAAAGATTCAAATTAAATAAATCTTACTTTCCTTTTTCATCGCCCCAAAGTAGTTTGTGCAGTTGAACTTGCATACGCACATTAAGCTGATTTTCAATAATCCAATTAGCTAATTGTGTTGGTGTTATGGCGCCAAATACAGGGGAAAACAACACCTCAGCGGCGCTTGGATATTGATTCAAAATATCAACACTCCAATCAAAATCTTGTTTTGATCCAATGACAAACTTTAGCTGGTCTTTAATCTTAAGCAGCTTAATGTTGCCATATTTATTTTGCTCTGATTCGTCTGATGAAGGTGTTTTTACATCCATAACAATCGATACTTTTGGATTGACTTCTGAGACATCTATAGAGCCGCTTGTTTCAAGAGATACGTGGTAATCTTTCGCAACAAGCGCATCTAGCAATATATGACAATTAATTTGCGCCAAAGGCTCGCCACCGGTGACACAAACATATCGAGTATTGTAAGACTCAACTTGTTTAATAATCTCATCAATAGATACTAAATGATTCCCTTTAAAAGCATATTCTGTATCGCAATATGAACAACGTAGTGGGCAACCAGTTAGGCGTATAAAAACACTTGGCAGGCCAATTTCACGCGCCTCACCTTGTAGTGAATAAAATATTTCATTAATATTTAGCTTAGTATTCATAAAACAGATTGAAATTGCGATTCTTTTAATTGCTTAATTTGATTACGTATATCAGCGGCACGCTCAAATTCTAATTCTTGCGCATGAGCATACATTTGCTTTTCCAGTTCTTTAATTTTCTTTGCCAATTGTACTGGAGAGAGTTGTTCAATTACAATGTCAGTATCGTTATTATCCAACTCTTCACTGGTTAAATCAGTTTCTAAAATATTAATAATTGGCTTAGAAACACCTGTCGGGGTAATGTTGTTTTTCTTGTTATGCGCTTGTTGTTTTTCTCGACGCCTGTTGGTTTCATCCATGGCTCTTTGCATTGATCCAGTAATACGATCAGCATATAAAATCGCCTTACCATTAACGTTTCTAGCTGCGCGCCCCATGGTTTGAATAAGTGAGCGTTCAGAACGTAGAAACCCTTCTTTATCAGCGTCTAAAATAGCCACTAACGAAACTTCAGGAATATCTAAACCCTCTCTAAGCAAGTTAATACCAACCAGCACATCAAACACGCCCAAGCGCAAATCTCTGATAATTTCCACACGTTCAACAGTATCAATGTCTGAATGCAAATACCTGACCCTGACTTGATGTTCATTAAGATAATCACTTAGCTGTTCAGACATCTTTTTGGTAAGTGTGGTAACCAATACTCGATCTCCAACTCTGACACGCTTATTGATCTCACTAAGCAGATCGTCCACTTGGGTTTCAACCGGTCTAACTTCAATTTCAGGATCTAGCAAGCCTGTTGGTCTAACCACTTGTTCAGCAATAATATTTGAAACATCAAGCTCGTAGGCTGCTGGCGTTGCTGATACCAAAATACATTGATGAATTCTCTGTTCAAATTCTTCAAATTTAAGTGGTCGATTATCCAGTGCTGAAGGCAAGCGAAATCCAAACTCAACTAATGTTTTTTTACGCGCCCTATCGCCGTTATACATACCACCAATTTGGCTGACTGTTACATGTGACTCATCCAAAATTACCAATGCATTATCTGGCAAATAATCAAGTAGTGTTGGTGGCGCTTCTCCTGGATTTCTTCCTGATAAATAACGCGAATAATTTTCAATACCTGTACAGTACCCAAGCTCTCGCATCATTTCAATATCCATGTGCACGCGTTGAGTCAGTCGCTGCTCTTCTACCAATTTATTCAAAGAAAGAAGCTCTTTACGCCTGTCTTTTAGCTCAGCTTTAACATCATCCAGCATGTTTAAAATTTTTGATTTTGGCGTAACGTAATGTGTTTGTGGATAAACCGTAACTCTTTGTAAAGACTTAAGTTTTTCACCTGTTAGTGGATCAAACCAATACAATCTCTCCACTTCTTCATCAAACATCTCAACACGCAAAGCTTGTTCTTCTGAATCTGCTGGGAAAATATCAATCACTTCACCTTTAACTCGAAAACAGCCTCTGCTTAACGACACATCATTTCGAGTGTATTGCATTTGTGACAAACGAGAGAGTATTTCGCGTTGATTGGACACTTCACCCACGCTTAAATGCAGTAGCATCTGCATATAGCTATCTGGATCTCCTAATCCATAAATGGCCGAAACACTGGCAATAATAATAACATCATCACGCTCTAGCAAAGCCTTGGTAGCAGATAGGCGCATCTGCTCAATTTGCTCATTAATAGAAGAGTCTTTTTCAATATAGGTATCGCTCGCTGGCACATAAGCCTCAGGCTGATAATAATCGTAATAAGAAACAAAATACTCTACTGAATTGTTTGGAAAAAACTCTTTCATTTCAGCGTAAAGCTGAGCTGCTAAGGTTTTATTCGGTGCCATAATCAAGCTTGGTCGCTTGGTTTGTTTTATGACATTTGCCAGGGTAAATGTCTTGCCTGAACCAGTTACACCTAAAAGCGTTTGAAACTTCTCACCAGCATTAACACCGGCGACTAAAGTTTTAATCGCTTCAGGTTGATCACCACTTGGGGAAAATTTTGATTCTAGTTGGAATTTCTTACCCACTTGGCGTATTTTTTCATTAACATTAACACTCAATTTTAATCTATTTTTTATAAGTAATCATGCCAGACTTCCTTTCCGATAGAGTTCAAAAAGTCAAACCTTCTGCCACTCTTGCTGTTACTGCAAAAGCTAACGAATTAAAGGCTCAAGGTATTCAAATTGTACCTATGGGTTCTGGCGAGCCAGATTTTGACACGCCTGAAAATGTTCAACAAGCTGGTATTGATGCGATTAAAAATGGTCAAACTCGCTATACTGCTGTTGATGGTACGCCTGAGCTTAAAAGCGCTATTACCCAAAAATTCAAACGCGAGAACAATCTAGATTACACCATGACTGAAGTCATGGTCTCATCGGGTGGTAAGCAAGTCTTTTATAACTTATGTCAAGCAGTTCTTAACGAGGGTGACGAAGTTATTATTCCCGCACCTTACTGGGTGAGTTATCCTGATATGGCCATCCTTGCAGATGCTACCCCTGTTATTGTGAAGACAGGTCTTGAGCAAGATTTTAAAATTACACCTAAACAACTAGAGCAAAGCATTACAAGCAACACTAAATTATTGGTTATGAACAGCCCTTCAAATCCAACCGGTGCTGTTTACACAAAAGAGGAATTGCAAGCACTTGCTAAAGTATTAAAAAAACACCCTCACGTTCTAATTATTACTGATGATATTTATGAACACATTCGCTGGGGAGGTGATGATTTTATCAATATCGTTATGGCTGATAATTCTCTTAAAGATCGTACTATTATTTTAAACGGTGTTTCTAAAGGCTATGCTATGACTGGCTGGCGTATTGGCTATAGTGCAGGGCCAGAATCAATTATTAAAGCCATGAAAAAAATTCAAGGCCAATCTACTTCAAACCCATGTTCTATTGCTCAAGCTGCCGCACTAGAAGCATTAACTGGGGATCAGGGTATTATCGCTACTATGGTGAATGCTTTTGAGCAGCGTCATAATTTCATTGTAGATAAACTCAACGCCATTGATGGTGTTGAGTGCCCAAAATCACAAGGCGCTTTTTATTCATTCCCAAGAGTGGAAGGCTTAATTAAACGACTAGAGTTAAAAGATGATGTTGAGCTATCAACTTATTGTTTAGAAAAACTCAACATTGCTTTAGTGCCTGGTTCAGCATTTGGCGCACCTGGTTATGTACGCTTTTCTTTTGCAACCAGCATGGATAACATTAAGCTTGCTGTTGAAAAACTAGCCCAAGCTTAGTATCGACACTCAAGCAATAAGAGATAGTTCTTTATTTCCTTTTGTTGTTTTTTGTAGAAATTCGATGATGAAAATCATGGCGCTTTTTTTGTGAGTAACGTGGTTTTGATTGGCTTCCAGACTTAGAATAAGGCACTAGGCACTCCTGTTTATTACCGATTAAATCACTACGCCCCATTCGCTTTAATGCTTGTCGCAAAATATCCCAATTTTTAGGATCGTGATAACGTAAAAAAGCTTTATGTAATTTACGTTGCTGGCCACTTCTCGGAGTTTTTACCACTTCTGATTGTCGAGTAATTTTCTTAAGCGGGTTTAATTCACTATGATACATGGCTGATGCTATCGCCATTGGCGTAGGAATAAAAGCTTGAACTTGATCAGGCTTAAAATCATTACGTTTTAACCAAAGCGCTAAATTTAACATATCCTCATCACTCGTCCCAGGGTGTGATGAAATGAAATAAGGAATTAAATACTGCTCTTTTCCAGCCTGTTTAGAATAGCGTTCAAACAGTTTTTTAAACTTGTAGTAAGAGCCAATGCCTGGCTTCATCATTTTTGACAATGTATTGTCTTCAGTATGCTCAGGAGCAATCTTTAAGCGCCCTCCTACGTGATGTGTTACTAACTCTTTAATGTATTCAGGATCACGTACTGCAAGATCATATCTAAGCCCTGAGGCAATAAAAATACGTTTAACGCCTTTTAAATTGCGTGCTCGTCGATACAATTTAGTAAGCGGTTTATGATCTGTACCCATGTTTGAACAAATATCAGGATAAACACAACTAAGGCGCCGACAAGCAGCTTCAATCTTTGAGTCTTTACACTGAAGACGGTACATATTAGCTGTTGGCCCACCAAGATCAGAAATATTGCCTTTAAAATCATCAATACTATCACGAATCGTTTCAATCTCATGAATCACTGAATCTTCGGAACGACTCTGAATAATACGCCCTTCATGCTCGGTAATAGAACAAAAAGTACAGCCACCAAAACAACCACGCATAATATTAATTGAAAAACGAATCATGTCGTAAGCAGGAATTCTTAACTCACCATAAACAGGATGTGGTTTACGCGTATAAGGCAGTTCAAACACACTGTCAAACTCTTGCGTTGATAATGGTATTGGCACTGGATTTAGCCAAACATCACGCTCGCCGTGACGCTGTACTAAAGCTCTCGCATTACCTGGATTGGTTTCTAGATGAAAAACTCGTGACGCATGCGCATATAAATAAGGGTCTTTTTTTACCTGCTCAAAAGAAGGCAGGCGAATCACGGTTTTATCTCGTTTTAACCCTTTAATTCGATGGTCAAAATCAATAACTTGCTCTGCCCCTTGGTTAGGGTGTTTTTCAATAGGCTTATCTTGTTTGTTTTTATTGTCGCAATCTAACTTATCTTTGGCAGACGTGTCTGCATAGGGATCTGCTTGTGGATGTATCAAGCTTTTATCAGTATCAATATCGCTTGAATCTAGAACTGTCCAACCTTTGGGGATGCCTTGTTGCATAAACGCTGTACCACGAACATCTGTTATGTCTTTAATATTTTCACCTGCAGCAACTCGATGAGCCACCTCAACTACAGCGCGCTCAGCATTACCAAAGATTAATAAATCCGCCTTAGAGTCAGGTAGTATAGAGCGACGAACAGTTTGTGACCAATGATCATATTGGGCAATACGCCTTAAACTAGCTTCAATACCACCGATAATAACAGGAATACCTTTAAATGCTTCTTTAGCACGTTGAGTGTAAACAGTTGTTGCTCTATCAGGTCGCTTTCCTGCCACACCTCCTGCTGTATAAGCATCATCAGAACGCGGTTTTTTCTCAGCCGTATAATGATTCACCATAGAATCCATATTGCCCGATGCAACAGCAAAAAATAAATTAGGTTTTCCAAGTTGACGAAAATCATCCGCAGAGTGCCAATCAGGCTGAGAGATAATCCCAACGCGAAAACCTTGAGATTCTAACAACCTACCAATAATTGCCATACCAAAACTAGGATGATCCACATAGGCATCCCCTGTTACGATAATAATGTCACAACTGCCCCATCCCAACACATCCATTTCCTTGCGAGACATAGGAAGTAATGGTGCGGGAACGAGTCCTTTTTTGTAAGGCCAGAATTTTGGATAAGAATAAAGATTTCTAGGTGTTGGTGGCATAACACTAGAGTATACCGTAATGGACTCTCGGCTTAATAACTGACACTTATGCTGTTAATGTTTATTCAGACAAAAAAAGACCTGCAATCAATGCAGGTCTTTTAATATTTGGCTCCTCGAGCTGGGCTCGAACCA
>CAZEYU010000026.1:0-11052 GCA_964516395.1 uncultured Candidatus Thioglobus sp. | reverse complement strand
GTCAATTTGTTACCTAGTATAGGTTGTTTATAATTCAATACTTTAAATATGTAGCATTTATAGTGTAGTATTCTAAGTATTGGTATTTAAATAAGACATTTTTTATGACAAAAGACAAAAAGTTACTTGAGATTGTTAGCGATAAAATTCGCCTTAGACACTACAGTTATCAAACTGAAAAAAGCTATATCGGTTGGATTAAGCGCTACATATTTTTCCACAACAAAAAACACCCTAAAGATATGGGTAAGGTTGAAATTGAGACTTTTTTAACCCATCTCGCTGTTGATAAAAAAGTAGCACCAAGTACGCAAAATCAAGCATTTAACGCATTACTGTTTTTATACGAACAAGTGCTGGGAATATCAATCAAAAATGAAAATATCTCAGCACTTCGTGCTAAGAAGAAAATTCATATTCCTATCGTTCTAACACAAGAAGAAGTAGCGATTGTTATTCACAACATGAAAGGAACATACAAGCTCATGCTTTCACTGATGTATGGTTGTGGCTTGCGTATGAAAGAGCTGTTAAATCTACGCATTAAAGACATAGATTTTGGTTTTGATAAAGTTTATATTTTTGATTCAAAATCTCAATCAGATCGCACCTTGACACTACCTAATAAAATTAAAGATGAACTCAAATTACACACAGATGATGTGCGTAGAATACATACCCAAGATTTAAATAATGGCTACGGATTAGTTAAATTGCCTTATGGGTTAGAGCGCAAATATCCAAACGCTAATAAAGAATTTAAATGGCAATATTTATTCCCAATGGGGAAGATTTCTAAAGACCCTAGAAGCGATATGATTATGCGCTTTCATGTACTAGACAAAACCTTTGGACGAAATATTAAACAAGCGGTTGATAAATCACATATTAATAAAAGAATATCTTCACATACATTTAGGCATTCTTTTGCCACACATTTATTACAAAATGGGGTTGATATTCGCTCTATTCAAGAACTGCTTGGACATAAAGATATTTCCACCACGATGATTTATACACATGTGGTTAAAGAGCTAAACAAAGGTAACATTAAAAGTCCTTTAGATTTTTAATTAAGTTATAATGTACGGAAATACCGTACTTTATAAAAAACAATATGAATAGTGTTAGTGTCAATCAATTTAGAGATAATTTAAAAAGCTTTGTGGATTCATCTTTCGACGAACATCAGCCGCTTAAAGTTACTCGCAGGAATGCCAATGATTTTGTAGTGATGAGTGCTCAAGATTATGAACGAGAACAAGAGACTTTATATGTTTTGCAAAACAATAGTCTTATGCAGCAAATATCTGAATCTCTTAAAACTCATACAAACAATCAAGGATACAAACCAAATACTAAGGAGATAGATGAGATCACTAGTATTTGAAGGTAATACTTGGTCTGATTACGAAAAACTTAGAGAAAAAGATAAAAAACTACACAAATCTCTTTGTAGAATTATTAAAGAATTACTTAGATCCGATCCAACTCAAGGTATTGGCAAGCCAGAACCATTAAGGCACAACTTATCTGGACTCTGGTCTCGCCGTATTAGTCAAAGAGATCGTATTATTTATAAATTTAACGATAATTACATTTATATATTTGCAATTGGTGGTCATTATGATCAACAATAAAGCGCCGTGATACATTTTGGAAAAATCTCAGAAAAGGAGTTTTTATCCAATTATTGGCAGAAAAAACCTTTACTCATCAAACAAGCCTTGCCAGGTTTTATCTCACCTGTCGCGCCGGATGAGTTGGCAGGATTATCTCTAGAAGAAGAATTTGAATCGCGCCTTATTACAGGCTCTATTAATGATCAACAATGGTCATTAACCAATGGACCTTTTGATGGGGATACTTTCAATAACTTGCCTGATAAAAATTGGACTCTGTTGGTTCAGGGTGTTGATCGTTTCATTCCTGAAGTTGAAGAACTGATTACCCATTTTGATTTTATTCCACGTTGGCGTTTTGATGATGTAATGATCTCCTACGCCGCGACAGGCGGTAGTGTTGGTCCGCATTTTGATTTCTATGATGTATTCTTGCTTCAAGGATCAGGCAAGCGTCGCTGGCACTTAAGCACCCAACACTGCAATACTAATAACTATCTTGAAAATGTCCCACTAAGAATCATGAATCAATTTACTTCTGAACAAGTATTTGACGTTGAACCGGGAGATATTTTATATATCCCACCAAAGGTTGCTCATCATGGGGTGAGTTTAGATGATGATTGCACCACCTTATCTTTTGGTTATCGCTCATATAGTGCTAAAGAAATGTTTGGTGATAACTGCCCAATTAATAAAATAGATAACTACTATCAAGACCCTATCTGGAATAACAACCAAACACCAGCATCTATTCCAAACTCAGCAGTTGAATCAGCAAATAAAGTTAGCGCAATAAGTGCAATTGATTTTGCTAAATTTGTTACCAAGCTAGACACACTTGATCAGCAAATTTTACAAAACACTGAGTTTGACTTGCAATACGAAACTTTTAACAACAACATCACTTACCAGCTTCATCCAGTTTGTAAAATTGCCTATCTATCATTTAATGACTCAACACTGGTATTTATTAATGGTGAGCAGTTCGAATACAATCCAGCACACACTCAAGACTTAATTAATTTTTGCAATACCAGGTCTATTGAGTCAAGCATAAATACTGAACTTTCTCAGCAATTATTCAAACTAAACTTAACTCAAGAAAAATAGCTTAACATTAAACAGAGATTGTTTTTTTGGGTGGGTATAATAAATCTGGTTTTATGATTTAAATCACCCTCTTAAGTTTTATCTAAAGCATACAGTCTACATTTTTTGTATGTTTCATATAAAGCTTATTCGGTCTGAATCATAAAATTCTTTTTATAAACCAACAATAATCGCTATCTACTGAACCAGTAGTTAACGTTTATTATCTTACGGAGAATTTTCATGGAAATGAATATCGTTAAAAAAAGCTTTGCCATGGGCAAACACACAATCACATTAGAAACTGGCCGCGTAGCACGTCAAGCACATGGTGCAGTGCTGGCTAGCATGGACGACACACAAGTACTAGTTACTGTTGTTGGTTCTAAAGAAATGCGCCCTGGTCAAGATTTTTTCCCATTATCAGTAGACTACGTTGAAAAAACATATGCTGCCGGTAAGATTCCTGGTGGCTTCTTAAAACGTGAAGCCAGACCAAGTGAAAAAGAAACACTAACTTCTCGCCTGATTGACCGCCCTATTCGTCCACTATTCCCAGCTGGATTCATGAATGAAGTGCAAGTAATCATTACTGTAATCTCTGCCAACTCTGAAGTTGATCCAGATATGATTGCAATGCTAGGTGTATCAGCAGCTCTTTCAATCTCTGGCATTCCATTTAACGGCCCAATTGGTGGTGCTCGTGTGGGTTATAAAGATGGTGATTACATTCTTAACCCAACTTACTCTGAACTAGCAGAATCAGACTTAGACATGGTTGTTGCTGGTACAGATGAAGCGGTATTAATGGTTGAATCTGAAGCGGCTGAATTATCAGAAGAAGTAATGCTAGGTGCGGTTATGCATGCACATGAGCAATTCCAAGTTGCTATTACTAATATTGCTGAATTTGCTGCTGAAGTTGGTACTGAGCAGTGGGATTGGGAGGCGCCTGCCACTAATGAAGCATTGTTGAGTGACATTCAAACACAATTTGGTGCACAAATTAATGACGCATACCAAATTAAAGAAAAAATGGATCGCTATGCAAAAGTAGGCGAAATTAAGACTGCTGCAGTTGAGGCGCTAGCTTCTGATGAAGAAGATGGTAATTCAGCAGACGAAGTGTCAAAATATTTCAAAAAGGTTGAAAAATCAACCGTTCGTGAGCGCATCTTATCTAACGAGCCACGTATTGATGGCCGTGATAATGAAACTGTGCGTGCATTAAAAGTTGAAACTGGTGTGCTAGATAATACACATGGTTCTGCTTTATTTACTCGTGGTGAAACACAAGCTCTAGTTGTAACAACATTAGGCTCTAAGCGTGAAGCGCAGTTAATTGAAAAGCTAGAAGCTTCTGAGCGTCAAAACGATTACTTCTTGCTACATTACAACTTCCCTCCATACTCTGTGGGTGAAACAGGTCGTATGGGTGGTACTGGTCGTCGTGAAATTGGCCATGGTCGTTTAGCACGTCGTGGTATTGCCGCTTGTCTTCCTAGTATTGAAGAATTTCCGTACACAGTACGCGTAGTGTCTGAAATTACAGAATCTAACGGCTCTTCATCAATGGCGAGTGTTTGTGGTTCATCATTATCATTAATGGACGCAGGTGTACCAATGAAAGCACCAGTTGCGGGTATTGCCATGGGTCTTGTAAAAGAAGATGATAGATTTACAGTATTAACTGACATCTTAGGTGATGAAGATCACCTAGGTGACATGGACTTTAAAGTAGCTGGTACATCTCGTGGTGTAAACGCACTACAAATGGATATTAAAATCCAAGGTATCACTAAAGAGATCATGGACATCGCACTAACACAAGCAAAAGATGCAAGACTTCATATCTTAGGTGAGATGAACAAAGTTATTTGCGAGCCTAATACATCAAGTAAAAACGCACCTAAAACAGCTGTTGTTAAAATCAAGCAAGATAAGATTCGCGATCTAATCGGTAAAGGTGGTGAAACTATTAAAGGTATTATTTCAACTTCAGGTGCAAACGTTGATGTTGATGATGAGGGCAATGTAAACATCTTTGCAAACGATCAAAAAGCCTTTGATACTGCTATGCAAATGGTTAAAGATGTAACTGCTGTACCTGAAGTAGATAAGGTTTACCCTGGTAAAGTGGTTAAGATTGTTGAATTTGGTGCGTTTGTAAACATCATGCCTAATCAAGACGGCTTATTACACATCTCTGAAATCGCTCATGAGCGTGTTGAGAAAGTGGAAGACTACTTGAAAGAAGGCGATGAGATTGACGTTAAAGTACTAGGTTTGGACAGAGGTCGTATTAAACTGTCTCGTAAAGTTCTTTTAGACAAGTAATGATCTAATTAATCTTTAAAATGAAAGCCACCATTTAGGTGGCTTTTTTATTTATTTAATATGCCAATTTATTTCGCCTTTGTATCTGTAGTTGCTATTTGGTCAACCACACCACTTGCTATCCAGTGGTCAACGCTAGGCTCTAGCTTTAATTTTGGAGTGACTTCCAGAATGATTATTGGATTGGTTATTTGCTTGTTGCTACTATTTGCAAAACAACAAAAATTAAACACCAGTAAGACTGCTGTAAGTAATTACATTTATGCAGGGCTTGGTATTTTCATCACCATGAGCTTGGTTTATTATTCTTCTCAAAGTGTACCTTCAGGCATTATTTCTGTCATATTTGGCCTCACACCCATTATTACCGGTATTTTTGCTTTAATTTTACTAAAAGAAGATTTTTTCAAGCTTTATAAAATAATTGGATTGTTGTTAGGATTGTTGGGATTAATGTTTATTTTCAATCACACACTCAGTGTCAATTCAAGCATGATTCTAGGTCTATTAGCACTAACCAGTGCAATGGCTTTTCAAGCATTTATCTCGGTTAAACTTAAACAAATTAATGCACATATCTCCGCATTAGAAACTACCACAGGTGCTCTTATTGTTAGTGTGCCATTATTTGTTATTAGCTGGTTTTTAACTGATGGCACTGTCCCAACAATCACTCCTAAAGCAACACTATCTATTGTGTATTTAGCAGTATTTGGATCAGTTATTGGCTTTATGTCTTATTATTATCTGATACGACATGTTAGCGTTCGCGTGGTAGGTATTGTGCCACTCATCACCCCAGTATTTGCATTAATTTTAGGATCAAGCCTTAATAATGAAACATTAACAACTTTGCAGTTAAGCGGTATTATATTGGTACTATTTGGATTGGCAATTTATGAATACGGCAATAAATTATGGATAAAAAATTAATCGATCTTGAAGAAAAATTTGCTCACTTAGATCATTCAATTGAAGCGTTAAATAATGTTATTTTTCGTCAAACACAAAAAATTGATGAATTAGAAGAGATGATTAAACACCTTTCAACACAATTAGAACTTTTACGAGATAACACTAAAGGTGCTGAAGTTGTTAGTAATGAGAGACCACCTCACTACTAAAAAGAGTTATTTTCTATCTAATACTGGTGAGTTAAACTTTAACCCGTCCCAGCCATAAGTCATAAAATTACGAATATTGGCATGAGAGTCACTATCTGGTGTATTTAACACATCTTGGTAATATTGACCAAAACAATGTAATGTTTCCAATTGAGTCAGTTGATGAATAGCAGCAAAACAAAATAACTTAGCACTACCCTGATTCTCATCAGCAGCATTTTCAACATCGCCATTAGTGAATGCAGCCGGCGTGTAATTGTAGTCATCATCAATAAGCGCTATCAAGTCTTCAAACTTCATTCTAGCACCTGATCTTAACTCTCTTAAATACTCCTCTTGTGTCATTCCCTCTCCTCGTTTAAGAATTTTAACTACACCACCATTGGATTTGGTTTGTTAATATTTATACCGTATTTTTCGATGGCTTGTGCAATAATTGATTTTTCCATCTTGCCCTCATCAACCAACGCTTTAAGTGTGGCCAGGGTTACATAATTAGCATCAACTTCAAAGAAGTCTCTTAACGCCTCTCTAGAATCAGATCTACCAAAACCATCTGTGCCTAATACTTCGTATCGAGCCGGTACATATTTACGCACCTGTTCTGCATGATTACGCATATAGTCTGTGCTTACAATAACTGGACCTTTAGCACCTTCTAAACATTGAGTAATGTATGGCACTTTTGGTGCATCAACTGAGAATCTATTCTCCCTATCGATGGCTTGAGCTTCACGCGCTAATTCATTAAAACTTGTAACTGACCAAATAGTTGATTTAACACCCCAATCATCAGCTAACATTTGCGCTGCTTTTTCAACTTCTCTCAAGATTGTTCCAGAGCCCATTAACTGCGCTTCAATTTCACCACTACCAACTTGTGTTAGCTCATACATTCCTTTGATAATGCCATTTTCTGAATCATCAGGCATTTGTGGATGCGCATATAGCTCATTCATGGTTGTAACGTAGTAGAAAATATTTTCATTGTCTTCATACATGCGCTTCAAACCTGAGCAAATAATCACTGCCAGTTCATAAGCATAAGTTGGATCATAAGACACACAATTAGGAATAGTGTTTGCCACTAGATGAGAATCACCGTCTTGATGTTGCAAGCCTTCACCATTAAGTGTTGTACGTCCCGCAGTACCACCAATCAAGAAACCTTTAGCTTGCATATCGCCCGCTGCCCAGGCTAAATCACCCACACGTTGGAAACCAAACTTAGAGTAGTAAATATAGAACGGAATCATGGTTGTGTTGTGAGTCGCATACGATGTTGCAGCAGCAATCCAATCAGAAATTGCACCTGCCTCATTAATGCCTTCTTGCAATACCTGGCCTTTTTTATCTTCCTTGTACCACATGACTTTATCTGAATCTTCTGGCTGATACAACTGACCTGAAGAAGAATAAATGCCAAGCTGTCTAAACAAACCCTCCATACCAAATGTACGTGCCTCATCTGGAATAATTGGCACAATCTTAGGGCCAAGTTGTTTATCACGCACTAATAACGTCATGATACGATTCAGCGCCATTGTGGTTGACATTTCGCGATCGCCACTCGATTCTAACAACGCTTTAAATACATCAAGCTCTGGCGCTTTTAGATCTTCCAGATCAAATGAACGTACTGGTAACGAACCACCCAGTTTTTCACGACGCTGCTTTAAGTAAACCATCTCTTCACTATCGTCTGCGGGCTTATAAAAATTAAGCTCTTTCACATCGGTTTCTGTAACTGGCATATTAAAACGCTTAGCGAATTTCTCTACTTGTTCAAGGCCTAATTTCTTTTGTGAGTGTGTAGCATTTTGCCCTTCACCTGCTTCACCCATACCATAGCCTTTAACAGTTTTAGCCAAGATAACAGTTGGCTTATCGCTACATGCCTTAGCAGCATGATAAGCTTGAAATACTTTGTAAGGATCGTGGCCACCACGATTAAGATTGTAAATCTCATCATCACTCATGTGCTCAACCATGGCTAATAATTCTGGATATTTTCCAAAGAAGTGCTCTCGTACATAAGCACCATCTTTAGCTTTATAAGCCTGGTATTCACCATCCACCACTTCTTCCATGCGTTTTCTTAACAAGCCATTTGTATCTTTGGCAAACAACTCGTCCCATTTGCCACCCCAAATAACTTTAATAACGTTCCAGCCTGCGCCACGGAACATGCCTTCAAGCTCTTGAATAATTTTTCCATTACCACGTACAGGACCATCAAGACGCTGAAGATTACAGTTAATAACAAAAATCAAATTATCTAGTTTTTCACGACCGGCCATTGAAATGGCGCCGAGCGATTCCGGCTCATCCGTCTCACCATCACCCAAGTACGCCCAAACAGTACGCTTATCAGTTTGCTTAATATCACGATGATGAAGATACTTCATAAAGCGCGCTTGATAAATTGCCATAATTGGACCTAGACCCATTGAAACTGTTGGGAACTGCCAAAAATCCGGCATCAACCACGGGTGTGGATAAGAGCTTAATCCACCCTCTCCTGACTCTTGACGGAATTTAAGCATTTGCTCCTCAGTAACACGCCCCTCTAAAAATGCTCTCGAATAAACACCTGGAGAGATATGCCCTTGGAAGAAAATTAAATCCGCGCCTTGATCTGCATCTGGGCCACGATAAAAATGATTAAAACCCACCTCATATAAAGTTGCACTTGAAGCAAATGAAGCAATATGTCCACCTAGCTCATAAGGCAATTGATTAGCCTTAACCACCATCACCATAGCATTCCAACGAATAATGGCTGAAATCCTTGCTTCAATATCCTCGTTAATATCGGTTGCTATTTCTTTTTCTTTAGCAATTGAATTTAAATAAGAAGTGTTAACACCTGTTGGCAAATCCATGCCTTCGTGGTGTGCCATGTCCATTAACTGATTTAATAAAAATTTAGCACGATCATCACCCTCAACACGAGCAACTGATTTAAAGGCTTCTAGCCATTCTTGGGTTTCTAAAGGATCAACATCTTGAGAAGGCATAATATAAGTAATTTATTTATAAAAAATACCCAAATTATACCCAAGCCAATGGCTTGATTTAGCAACTACTTTGTAAAATATTTAAGCAATAATAAACTAATAAAAAAACCGGAAAAACCCATCAAAATTTGCCATAATTCATTCGTTGGGAAATAAAATCCACCCACAATACCACCAGCAAATAAAGCGAGTAACGGCAATATATATAACTGAAAAGCTCGGTAAAACAATTCTTTAGAGGATATTTCTAACACAACAAAATCACCCACTTTTACATTCTCTTGCAAGGGTCTATTAAAAATAGAAAATCCGTCAAAATATTTTGACAAAACACCAGTGCCACAAGCACCACTCGCACTACAACTTGAACAGCCGCCAGAACGATTAACCTTAAGTTTCATCGCTTTGTCTTTAATTTCAATCACTTCAAATTGTTCTTGCATTTTGCTTAAAATAGATTCATCTAAATTAATATTATTTTAATGACTCTATGACCATTTCTCAATCTATCTTTAAAGCCTATGATATTCGCGGCATTGTCAAACAAGAACTTACACCTGAAGCAGTAAAATTAATTGGCTTAGCCATTGGTAGTGAGTCTATTGCCAAAGGCGAACGTGGTGTTGTTGTTGGTCGTGATGGTCGTCTAAGTGGCCCTGATTTAATGGAATCATTAAAAGATGGATTAAAATCAAGTGGCTGTCATGTGGTTGATATTGGCATGGTGCCAACACCATTGGTGTATTTTGCCACCTACACAAAAGCAGCCACTAGCGGAGTTATGATCACAGGCTCACACAATCCGCCAGAATATAACGGCTTTAAAATTATGATTGCTGGCGAAACACTCTCAGGTGATCGCATTCAAGAGCTTTATCAACGCATTCAAAATAATGATTTTTCGTCGGGTCACGGCACGTCAACCAAAGTCGACATTGAGCAAGATTATATTGATCGCATTAAGTCTGATATTAAGCTAGACAAGCCACTTAATATTGTGGTTGATGCGGGCAATGGTGTGGCAGGAAATATTGCACCAAAACTGTTTGAACAACTTGGAGCAAGCGTTACTAAACTATTTTGCTTGGTAGATGGCAACTTTCCCAACCATCATCCAGATCCCTCGAAACCTAACAACCTTAAAGATATCATCAAGGAAGTTAAAGACACGGGTGCAGACATGGGTTTTGCCTTTGATGGCGATGGCGATCGACTCGGCCTAATTGATAACAAAGGCAATGTTATTTGGGCAGATAGGCAAATGATTCTTTATTCAAGAGACATTCTCGAGCGCAATTCAGGTGCCAAAATTGTATTTGATGTGAAGTGCTCTTCACTACTACCAAAAGACATTGCTGAACACAGCGGTGAGCCAATTATGTCACGTACAGGGCATAGTTTTATTAAAGCCAAACTCAAAGAAACGGGTGCGTTACTTGGTGGTGAAATGAGTGGCCATATTTTCTTTAAAGAACGTTGGTACGGCTTTGACGATGCACTCTACACGGGCGCAAGACTTTTAGAAATACTATCAAAAACCGATAAAACTTGCGCAGAAGTATTTGCTGAGTTGCCAGATAGCATCAACACACCTGAGATCAATATCCACTTTGATGAGCAAGGTCAGCAGTTCGATGCGATGGATAAGCTTGCCAAAAACGTAAACTTTGATGGTGCGAAAATCACCACCATTGACGGAGTGCGTGTAGATTATCCAAATGGTTGGGGCTTAGTTCGCCCTTCTAACACCACGCCATGTTTGGTACTACGCTTTGAAGCAGACAATCAAAAAACCCTAGAAGAGATTCAAGAAAAATTTAGAATTTGGCTAGAAGCTAACGATATTTCTACCAAAGA
>CAZEYU010000025.1:0-13862 GCA_964516395.1 uncultured Candidatus Thioglobus sp. | reverse complement strand
TGCAGAACCTGCCATTGCACTTTTTAGAAATAATCTTCTTTTCATTATTTTCTCCTTATTTTGAATAAATGTAGTTAGTTACTTGATCAATCTGCTTTTCAGTAAGAATTTGGTGCTTACCAAATGGCGGCATGATTGTATTTGGATTTTTAGTTGTCGCATCCCAAATTTGTGCTCTTAAGTCCGCTTTATTTGGAAATCTTGCTTTCATAGCAAGCAGTGGCGGACCGATGTTACCTGGTAAATTACCACCTGGAATCATATGACATGCTAAACAGTTGCCTGCTTTACGGCCGAAAGTAACTTCCTCGTCCGTCATCTCTTTAGCGCCTGCTTCTAATGGCATTACAAATAATGCACTCAAAGCTGCTACTGCTGAGATAGAAGAAATGGTTTTCTTCATCTTTCTCTCCTCTATATATAAAAAAATAAACCCCTTGCAAGGCCTGACCTCACTAAGCCCTCTATGATAAACACATTTTTTACAAATGCAACACTTTTATGAAAAGTTAATATAGATTAACTTTTATACTTTAGACTTGTTCAGCTGCTCTAATTAAGGCCATGGCTTTATGCATGGTTTCATCCCACTCAGACTGAGGAATAGAATCATGCACGATGCCTGCCCCTGCTTGGATATAAAGTGTTTCATTTTTAATAACAGCAGTACGAATAGCGATTGCCATATCCATACATCCGTGCCACGAAAGATATCCAATTGCACCTGAATAAACATTGCGCTTCAAAGGTTCTAGCTCATTAATTATCTCCATGGCACGAACTTTTGGCGCGCCAGATAGTGTTCCTGCTGGAAAAGTGGCTTTTAATACATCTATTGCACTCATGTCTTGTCTAAGTTCACACTCAACATTTGAAACAATGTGCATTACATGTGAATAACGCTCAATAAACATTTTATCTGTTAAATCTACTGTACCTGTTTTGGCAATACGACCTAAATCATTTCGACCTAAATCAATCAACATTAGATGTTCAGCAATTTCTTTTTCATCAGCCAGTAGATCTTTTTCTAGGGCTAAGTCTTCTTGTTCATTTTTACCACGAGAACGTGTACCTGCAATTGGTCTTACAGTTGCACGTCTATCGCCATCAACTCGAGTTAAAATCTCAGGCGATGAACCAACAATACTCAATTCTCCTAAATCTAGATAATACATATATGGAGATGGGTTAAGTCGCCTTAATTGTCGATATAATTCAACTGGTGGTGCGCTAAACTTACTACTCATACGCTGAGATGGAACAACCTGCATGACATCACCTGCTTTAATGTATGTTTGAATTTTTTTAACAGCGTCTTTGTATTTTTGCTCACCAAAACTTGAAGTAAAACTATCAGCACTCAATTGGTCTGAGTGGTAATCTTTCTTAACAATTGGCTGATCTATTTGCGCTTCAATTTCACTTAATCGCACCTGTGCGTTTTCAAAACTACATGTCGCCGGATCAACGTGAGTTAATAAAAATGCTTTATTGGCAAGATTGTCAAACACTACTAAATCATTTGATACCATGAGCATAATATCAGCAACATTAAGCTCATCTTTTAGGTTAATGTCTTTTAATCTTGGCTCAATATAGCGAATAATTTCATAACCAAAATAACCCACTAAGCCACCATTAAACTCTGGAAGCTCGCTAATTGAAGGCACTTTAAATTGAGACTGGTATTGTTCAATCCACTCAAGTGGATCTTTGACTGTTAATTTTTCAGCTGTTTTTGAATCTTGCTCAATACAAACTTCATAACCAAACACCTTAACAACTGTTTGAGCGCTTAGACCAATAATTGAATATCGACCCCATTTTTCACCACCTTGAACCGATTCAAACAAATAGGAATATGGCGTGTTAGCTAGTTTTAAATACAAGCCAAGCGCTGTATCTGTATCAAGCACAACTTCTTTGAAAACAGGAATATGGTTGTATCCTTGCTGAACAAATTGATCAAAATTGGTTTTTTTCATGCTGACATTTTAACCTTGGAATATAAAAAAACCGCATCAATTTTATTGACACGGTTTTTATTTTTTTGTTTTAAAAAACAGGTTTAAATTACTCTTCTACCTGCTCCTCAGCTTCACTTAACTGCTCAGCCAATGCTTCTTCTGCTTGTGCAGTTTGCATCACATTTTCAGCTCGTTTAGCACGACGCTCTTGATGATGAACAAAGCCAGTTCCAGCTGGAATTAATCGACCAACAATTACGTTTTCTTTCAAACCTAGAAGTTCATCTGTTCTTCCCGTAGTTGACGCCTCAGTTAATACTCGAGTAGTCTCTTGGAATGAGGCAGCAGAAATAAACGACTCAGTTGCTAGTGACGCTTTAGTAATACCCATTAATAATCTTTGATAAGATATTAATTCTTTGCCTTGAGCTGCTAGCTGCTTATTGGTCTCGACAACCCTTGCATATTCAGCAGTTTCACCATTAACAAACTTAGAATCACCTGAATCAAGAACCTCAACCTTACGTAGCATTTGCTTCACAATAACTTCAATGTGCTTATCAGAGATGTTTACACCTTGTAGGCGGTATACATTTTGAACCTCTTTAACCACATAGTTAGCCAAAGCCTCTACACCTAATAGGCGCAAGATATCATGAGGATTAGATGGCCCATCAGAAATAACATCACCTTTTTCAACAGTTTCACCATCGAAAACGTTAATTTGACGCCACTTGTGAATCATCATCTCAGTTGCTTCGCCTTCTTCAGAAGTAATTACTAATCGATCTTTAGATTTGGTTGGATTACCAAAACTAACAACACCGCTTGCCTCTGCAAGAATTGAATGATCTTTCGCTTTACGCGCTTCAAACAAGTCGGCAACTCTTGGTAGACCACCAGTAATATCACTTGTTTTAGACTGATCTTTAGGAATTTTAGCCAACACCTCACCAGCGCTAACTACTTGATTATCTTCTAGATTAATCTTAACTTCTGATGGCAAGTAATGAGTCGATAAAACCACCTCTGAATCACTTTCTTCAACCATCTTAATCATTGGCTTTAAGCCTTTTGCTGCTGCAGACCTTTCTGCCTCATCAATCATCTCAAAGAATGTTAATCCTGTTAATGGGTCTGTATTTTTGTTAACTGTTACACCTTCAACAAAATCAACAAATACAACTCGACCATCTTGCTCGGTAATAATTGGATGCGTGTGTGGATCCCAATCTGCAATCTTGTCTTTTGCCTTAACCGCACCACCTTCTTGAACGTGAACAATCGCACCATATGGAATCTTGTAGCGCTCAACTTCTTGTCCTTTGGTATTACGAATGGTTACTTCAGATGAACGAGAAACAATAACCAAATCACCTGTAGCACTTGTAATTGATTTCAAGTTTTCAAAATGTGCTACACCATCGTTATCAATGTTGATACTGCTCACTGCAGTTGCTGCAGATGCCGCACCACCAATGTGGAATGTACGCATAGTTAACTGTGTGCCTGGCTCACCAATTGATTGTGCCGCAATAACACCAACTGCCTCACCCACACCAATCTTATGACCACGTGCCATATCATTACCATAACAAGATGAACACACACCATAGCGAATATCACAAGTAATTGCTGAACGAACCTTAATTGACTCAATACCAATCTCATTAACTTTGTTTGAATCATCTAATGTTACTAAATGACCTTTAGGCATTAAAACATCTGTCGTATCAGGCACTAAAACATCTTCTGCTAAAACACGACCTAATACTGCATCACCCAATGTTTGTACGATATTTCCACCATCAATCACTGCTTTCATGATCAGACCATTATCTGTACCACAATCATCTTCAGTAATAACAAGATCTTGACCTACATCCACCAAACGACGTGTTAAGTAACCCGAGTTTGCTGTTTTAAGCGCAGTATCTGCCAAACCTTTACGAGCACCGTGTGTCGAAATAAAGTATTGCATGTTGTTCAAACCTTCACGGAAGTTTGATGTAATTGGTGTTTCAATGATCGAGCCGTCTGGCTTAGCCATTAGACCACGCATACCAGCAAGCTGTCTCATTTGTGCTGGAGAACCACGAGCACCTGAATCAGCCATCATATAAACTGAGTTAAATGATGCTAGTTTTTCAGTCTTACCATCACTATCAGTAAAGTCTTCAAAGCCAATCTCATCCATCATTGCTTTTGCAACTTTTTCAGAAGTACCTGACCAAATATCAATTACTTTGTTATAACGCTCACCGTCAGTTACAACACCCTTTGAAAATTGATCTTGAATGTCTTTTACTTGCGCTTCTGCTTGTTCAATCATGCTAGCTTTTGAATCTGGAATAGTCATGTCATTTGAACAGAAAGAAATACCTGATTTAGTCGAATACTGAAAGCCCATGTACATCATTTGATCAGCAAACATTACTGTTTGTTTAAGCTCTTGTGTACGGTAACAAACATGAATTAAATGAGAAACCACCTTTTTAGAAATAGCTTCATTAACCAAATCAAACGACAAACCTTTAGGCAAAATTCTAGAGAAAATTGCACGACCCACTGTTGTGTCAACAATACGCGTTGAACTTGGCTCGTATTTACCCTCGTCATTTTTCACATAATCTTGAACACGTAACTTAATTTTAGCGTGCAGTGATGCATTACCGGACTCATAAGCATTCAGTGCTTCAGCCGGGCTGGCAAATACCATACCTTCACCTTGTTGATTTACCATATCACGCGTCATGTAGTAAAGACCCAAAATTACGTCCTGTGAAGGTACGATAATTGGCTCACCACTAGCTAAGTGTAATACGTTATTAGAAGCTAGCATTAACGTTCTAGCTTCCAATTGTGCTTCTTCAGATAATGGTACGTGTACTGCCATTTGGTCACCATCAAAGTCCGCGTTAAACGCGCCACAAACAAGTGGGTGAAGTTGAATGGCTTTACCTTCAATTAGTAACGGCTCAAATGCTTGAATGCCAAGACGGTGCAACGTTGGCGCACGGTTAAGCATTACTGGATGCTGATGCACTACTTTTTCTAAAATATCCCAAACTTCAGGTGTTTCTGCCTCAACCATCTTCTTTGCAGCCTTAATAGTTGATGCCAAACCTTTTTGCTGTAATTGGTTATAGATAAATGGCTTAAATAATTCTAATGCCATCTTTTTTGGAAGACCACACTGATGCAATTTAAGGTATGGACCACAAACAATTACTGAACGTCCAGAATAGTCAACACGCTTACCTAATAGGTTTTGACGGAATCGACCTTGCTTGCCTTTAATCATGTCAGAAATTGACTTAAGCGGACGACGGTTATTGCCCATCACGGCACGACCACGACGACCATTATCAATTAATGAATCTACCGCTTCTTGTAGCATACGCTTTTCGTTACGCACAATAATTTCTGGTGCATCAAGCTCCAATAGACGTGCTAAACGATTATTACGATTAATAACACGACGATATAAATCATTCAGATCAGATGTGGCAAAACGACCACCGTCAAGTGGTACCAATGGGCGTAAATCAGGCGGAAGTACTGGTAATACTTTCAACACCATCCATTCTGGCTTATTACCTGATTGAATTAATGAGTCAATTAGCTTTAAACGTTTGTTGTATTTCTTTAATTTAGTTTGACTCTTAGTATTTAAGCTATCTTCACGTAAATTAGCCGCTTCTTTTTCAAGCTGCATTTCGCTCAACACATCATGGATTGCCTCGGCACCCATTTTCGCCTCAAACTCATCATCACCATACTCATCAAGTGCATCAAAGTACATTTCTTCAGTTAACAATTGCTTATGCACTAGAGGTGTTGAACCTGGATCAGTCACTAAAAATGCTTCAAAATATAAAACACGCTCAATATCTTTAAGCGTCATGTCCATTAATAGACCTAATCTTGATGGTAGAGACTTAAGGTACCAAATGTGTGCAACAGGTGCTGCTAATTCAATATGACCCATACGCTCACGACGAACCTTAGAGTACGTTACTTCAACGCCACATTTTTCACAAACTACGTTGCGGAATTTCATGCGCTTATACTTACCACATAGGCACTCAAAGTCTTTCATTGGACCAAATACTTTTGCACAGAATAAGCCTTCTCTTTCTGGTTTAAATGTACGGTAGTTAATGGTTTCTGGTTTTTTTACTTCACCAAATGACCATGAACGAATCTTCTCAGGAGAGGCTAGACCAACTTTAATAGCATCAAAGTCTTGTTCTTTATTTTCTTGTTTTAATATCGTCAATAAATCTTTCACTATATTCTCCTAATTAGTACTGCTCTAACTCAACATCAATGCCTAATGCTCTAATTTCTTTAATTAGTACATTAAATGATTCTGGCATGACTGATTCTGTTAGGTTTTTACCATCTACAATGCTCTTGTACATCTTCGCACGTCCGGCTACATCATCAGATTTAACAGTTAGCATTTCACGTAATGTGTGTGCTGCACCATAAGCTTCTAATGCCCATACTTCCATCTCACCAAATCTTTGACCACCAAATTGTGCTTTACCACTTAACGGTTGTTGTGTTACTAGTGAGTAAGGACCGGTTGAACGAGCATGCATCTTGTCATCAACCAAGTGATTAAGCTTAAGCATATGCATATAACCAACGGTTACTGGACGATCAAACGGCTCACCCGTACGACCATCATAAAGTTGCTCTTGACCAGACTCTGGAAGATCTGCTAACTTTAATAATGACTTAATGTCGCTCTCTTTAATACCGTCAAATACTGGCGTTGCCATTGGCACACCTTCGCGTAAGTTTTTAGCCAACTCGATAATTTCTTCATCGCTAAATGAATCAAGCTCTTCTTGCTTACCATGTGAATTATAAACTTTGTTTAAGAATTCTCTAATCTCAGCAACCATTTCAGTTCGCTTCTCATCAAGCATTGCAGCAATCTTAAATCCTAAACCTTTTGCAGCGTAACCTAAATGAACCTCAAGCACCTGACCAACATTCATTCGAGATGGTACACCTAATGGATTAAGAACAACATCAACGGTTGATCCATCTGCAAGGTAAGGCATGTCTTCAACCGGAGAAACACGTGAAATAACACCCTTATTACCATGACGGCCAGCCATCTTATCACCAACCTGAAGTGTCTTACGTGTTGCCACATAAACTTTTACCATCTTCATAACACCTGGTGGTAATTCTGCACCTTCGTTAATCTTAGCTTTTTCATTTTCAAAGAACTTGTCAAATTCAACTTGCTTAGCTTTAGCTTGTTTAACCAGTGCAGCAACTTCTTTATTAACTGCTGCATCTTCAACTTTAAGCTTGGCAACTTCTTTATTATCAAGCTTTTTCATAACTTTAGCATTTAGCTTGTCACCAGCTTTGATATCACCGATACCCTTGGTAACAACATTGCCAGAAAGCTTCAAACGAACACGACGGAAAATATCGCCATCAATAATGCCAAATTCATCATCAATATCTTTCTTGATTTTTTCTAAACGCTCTTCATCAATACTAAGTGCTCTTGCATCTTTTTCTACACGATCACGTGTAAATACTTGAACATCAATAACCACACCTGATTTAGAAGCTCCAATACGAAGTGATGAGTCTTTAACATTACTAGCCTTTTCACCAAAAATAGCGCGCAATAGCTTTTCTTCTGGAGATAATACAGTTTCACTCTTCGGTGTCACTTTACCCACTAGAATATCACCACCCTTAACACGAGCACCGACATAAACCACGCCTACTTCATCAAGTTTAGCTAATGCTGATTCACTTACATTTGGAATATCTGCAGTAATTTCTTCAGCACCTAATTTAGTATCACGTGCATAAGCAGTTAGCTCTTCAATATGAATTGTTGTATAACGATCATCTTGTACAACTTTTTCAGAAATTAAAATTGAATCCTCAAAGTTGTAACCATTCCATGGCATGAAGGCAATCTTCATATTTTGACCAAGTGCTAATTCACCTAAGTCTGTTGATGGACCATCTGCTAATACATCGCCTGCTACAACCTTATCACCTGTTCTTACTAAAGGCTTCTGATTAATACAAGTGTTCTGATTTGAACGAGAATATTTGGTTAAGTTGTAAATATCAACACCCAATTCTCCTGCTTTTGCTTCTTTTGAATCAACACGAATAACAATGCGTGACGCATCTACTGCCTCAACCACACCTGAGTGCTTTGCAGTAACACAAACACGTGAATCTGTTGCCACTACACGCTCAATACCGGTACCTACTAACGGCTTCTCAGCGCGTAATGTTGGCACTGCTTGACGCTGCATGTTTGAACCCATTAACGCACGGTTCGCATCATCATGCTCAAGGAATGGAATTAACGATGCCGCAACTGATGAAATCTGCTTCGAGTCAATATCAATTAACGTTACCTCACTTGAGTTAACAAATACAAATTCATTCTTATGACGACATGAAATCAATTCATCCATTAGTTTACCGTTAGCATCAACAGAAGCGTTTGCTTGGGCAATGGTATGGTTAATCTCATCAATGGCTGAAATATAGACAACTTCATCAGTCACAACGCCATCTTTAACTAATTGATAAGGCGTCTCTAAGAATCCATAATCATTAGTTTTTGCATAAACCGCTAGTGTATTAATCAAACCAATGTTTGGTCCTTCTGGTGTTTCAATTGGACATAGACGACCATAATGAGATGGATGTACATCGCGCACTTCAAAGCCAGCACGTTCACGCGTTAAACCACCAGGGCCTAATGCCGAAATACGACGTTTGTGTGTCACACCTGAGAGTGGATTCACCTGATCCATAAACTGTGATAACTGTGATGATCCAAAGAATTCTCTTACTGAAGCTGATACTGGCTTAGAATTAATTAGGTCTTGAGGTGTTAGCTCGTCAGTTTCAGCCAGGTTTAACCCCTCCTTAACTGCCTTTTCAACTCTAACAAGTCCGATTCTAAATTGATTTTCAATCATCTCACCAATCGCTCTTACACGACGATTAGCCAAGGTATCCACATCATCAACACTATCTTTACCGTCTTTAATATCAATTAATAATTTGATTACATTCAAAATGTCATCATTAGTAAGTACATGCTCACCCGTTTCTGATTCAATACCTAAACGACGATTTAACTTCATTCGACCAACTTTTGAAAGGTCGTAACGATCATTCTTAAAGAACAAGTTATTAAATAACAAATTAACCGCATCTTCTGTAGCTGGCTCACCTGGACGCATCACATGGTAAATACTCATGCGTGCCTCTATTTCGCTTTGAGTTTCATCCAAACGAAGTGTGTCTGAAATATAAGCGCCAGTTTCAGACTCGTTGATATATAGGATATCAATCTTTTTAATCTTATTAGCTGATAACAACTCTAGTACTTCTTCAGTAATAACGCTATTAGCATCAACAAGTACTTCACCCGTCTCTTTATCAATAACGTCAGCAGAAATTGTTTTATCAAGTAAGTAATCCAGCGGAGCATTGATGGATTTACTACCTGCTTTATCTAATAATTTAATGTGTTTCGCTGTAATACGACGGCCTTTTTCGACAATAACATCTTTATCAGAAACAATATCAAACTCAGCAATAGTGCCGCGAAGACGTGATGCAGCCATGGTTAAATCACATGACTTAGCCTTTAATTTAACCGAAGTTTTTTCAAAGAACAAATCTAGAATTTCTGTGCTTGCAAAGCCCATTGCACGCAATAATGTTGTTACCGGAAGTTTTCTACGACGATCTATTCGAACGTACAAATGCTCGTGATGATCAAATTCAAAATCTAACCATGAGCCACGGTAAGGAATAACGCGTGATGAGAATAAAATTTTTCCAGAAGAGTGTGTCTTGCCTTTATCATGTTCAAAAATAACACCTGGAGATCTGTGTAGTTGAGAAACCACAACACGCTCAGTACCATTGATAACAAAGGTACCTGTGTCAGTCATTAAAGGTAGTTGACCTAAGTAAACATCCTCTTCAATAACTTGTTTAACTTTACGTTTTTTCTTTAACGTAGAGCCGTTTTTATCAAATAACACTAAGTTTAATTTAACGCGCAACGTTGATGCAAATGTTGCACCACGTAACTTACACTCCTCTACGTTAAACTTAGGCTCTTGTAATTCATAATCAACATATTCAATTTCAGCGTAACCGTTAACCGCAGTAATAGGAAAAACTGATTGAAAAACAGAATGAAGACCAACATCGTCTTTATTATTGCTGTCTGCTTGAATAAAACTATTAAATGAGTCGATCTGGATAGCTAGTAAATCTGGTTCGTTCAAGATTGATTCTCTTGAACCAAAGTTATTTCTAATTCGCTTTTTTTCCGTAAATGAATAAGCCATGAATACCTCGTGTTGAGTTAATCTAATTTTATTTAAGATGCTTTTTTGCTCTTAATTAATCAATATCAATCTAATAATTCTAGATTGAGCTAATGCATATAAAAAGTATGCAAAAGCAATAAACACCAAAATCCCCTAGAGGGGATTTTGGGTTTTAACGCTGAACTTATTACTTAAGTTCTACGCTAGCGCCAGCTTCTTCAAGCTGCTTCTTAATATCTTCAGCTTCAGCTTTAGATGCGCCTTCTTTAACTGCTGCTGGTGCAGACTCAACCATGTCTTTAGCTTCCTTAAGACCTAGGCCAGTGATGCCACGAACTGCTTTAATTACAGCTACTTTCTTATCGCCGAAACCAGTTAACATTACATCGAACTCGTCCTTTTCAGCTGCTGCTTCACCAGCGTCGCCGCCAGCTGCTGCTGCAGGTGCCGCTGCTACTGCTGCTGCAGATACACCGAACTTTTCTTCCATTGCTGATACTAATTCAACAACGTCCATTACAGACATGTCTGCAATTGCATTTAAAATATCTTCATTTGATAATGCCATGATATTTACTCCTTTTTTATTATTATTGTTTTTGTTGTGCTACCGCTGACACTACTCGAGTTACTTTAGTTGGAACTTCGTTCAAAGTTCTCGCTAGTTTCTCAACTGGTGCTAACATTAATGCCATAGCCATACTGATTGCTTGATCTTTAGTTGGTAAGTCTGCAATACGCTTAAGCTGATCTGCTTCCACAAATTCGCCTGAAACGCCCAAACCCTTAACAACCAAATCTTCATTTTCTTTAACGAAGTCTTTAAACACACGTGCAACTGCACCTGGATCTTCCTGAGAAAATCCAAGAATTACCGGACCGCTAAGTACTGGTAATACACACTCACATGTGGTTTCGTTAAGTGCTCTTTTAGCCAATGAATTCTTTACAACACGCAAAGAAACATTCGCATCTAGTGCACTAGAACGAAGATTAGTCATTTGTTCAACTGTCAATCCGCGATACTCAGCTACGCCAACAGAAATTGCACTATCAGCTAGTGCATTTACTTGTTCGACAACAACCTTTTTTGCTTCAAGATTTAGAGCCATTTGCCTCTCCTGAACAGTTTAAAAAAGAAAGCTATATTTTTATAACTTTCGCCACAGAGTATTCACATACCCTCTACATAGGCTAAGTGTACTACCACTTACTTAAACAAACACTCCAGGAGGAGAGTCTGCACCTATGGTCTTTGAGGTCATACGAAATTAACTTCCGTGACCCAAAGAATTTGTTTTGGTTGATTATTAAATATCAACCGACGCTAAATCAATCGCAAGGCCTGGACCCATTGTTGATGAAACGCTTAATTTTTTGAAATAAATACCTTTAGCTGAGCTAGGTTTTGCTTTTTTCAATGCTTCCATTAATGCAAGAATATTTTGTGCTAAATCTTCAGCACTAAACGACGCTTTACCAATACCTGCATGAACAATAGCAGCCTTATCTGTACGATAGCGAACTTGACCAGCTTTTGCATTATTAACGGCTGTTGCAACATCTGGTGTTACTGTGCCAACTTTAGGGTTGGGCATTAAGCCACGAGGACCTAATACTTGACCTAAACGACCCACAACACCCATCGCATCAGGAGATGCAATAACAACATCATAATCAAGATCACCGTCTTGCATTGATTTCATTAGGTCTTCCATGCCAACAACATCAGCACCAGCATCGGTTGCTTTTTGCACATTATCACCTTGCGTAAATACCGCAACACGAACTGTCTTGCCAGTACCATTTGGTAATACTACAGCACCACGTACATTTTGATCAGACTTCTTAGCATCGACACCTAGGTTAACACTAACATCAATTGATTCGTCAAATTTAGCTGTTGCGCATTCTTTAATAATTGCTAAGGCATCATTCATTGAATAACGCTTTCCAACCTCAACTTTGTCAGCAATATTTTTTTGATTTTTTGTTAATTTAGCCATTGTTCCTAGCCCTCCACTTCAATACCCATAGAACGGGCTGTACCAGCAATAATAGTTACGGCCGCTTCCATGTCATTTGCATTAAGGTCTTTCATCTTGATAGTTGCAATTTCTTCTAACTGAGCACGAGTAATCTTGCCAACTTTGTCAGTATGAGGAACGCCTGAACCTTTCTTAATACCTGTCACTTTTAAAATTAGTAGTGATGCAGGTGGTGTTTTAGTAATAAATGTAAAACTACGATCACTATAAACCGTAATAATTACAGGCACTTTCATGCCTTTATCAATTTCTTGAGTCTGTGCATTAAATGCTTTACAGAACTCCATAATATTCACACCGTGTTGACCTAATGCAGGGCCTACCGGAGGTGAAGGATTAGCGTCTTGTGCGGGCACTTGAAGCTTAATATATGATTCAATTTTTTTAGCCATTTTTCTTCCTTGAGGATTTTTCCTCGTTTGGGTACAAGCGCTGTATTAAAGCTCCCCGTTTAAATTACAATCTTAAAGATTGCTTTTTCTTTTAAGTTTTCTCAACTTGAGAGAACTCAAGATCCACTGAAGTAGTACGTCCAAAAATTAGCACTTCTACTTTGAGTAAATTCTTATCATAATCAACCGATTCAATCGTGCCATTAAATTCATTAAATGGGCCATCAATAACCAAGATTTCTTCACCAGCTTGGTAAGCAACTTTTGGTTTTGGCTTATCAGCACCTTCTTGAACACGTGCCATAATACGATCAACTTCACGCTGAGTAATGGGTGAAGGCTTACCAGATACACCACCAATAAAGCCAATAACGTTAGAAGTATTCTTAACTAACAACCAACTTGGTTCAGTTAATTCCATATTAACCAACATATAGCCTGGGAAAAATTTACGCTCAGCTGTTTTCTTCTGACCGTCTTTTAATTCAACTACTTGCTCAGTTGGAACCATTACTTCGCCAATTAAATCTTCAAGACCTTCTCTAGCTGCCGCCTCTTCAATTGCTGCTTTAACTTTTGCTTCGTAACCGCTTCTTGCATGAAGCACATACCATCTTTTAGCCATCTGTCAGACCTCTTAATTCGTTAATAGCTGAACCATCCAAGAAAAGATGCTATCAACTATCCACAAAAATATTGCAACAATCACAACTGCAATCATAATCATGCCAGTTGTTTTCATGGTTTCATCACGCTTTGGCCATACAACCTTGCGCAATTCCATTTTTGTTTCTTGTAAAAAAACGCTTAAGCGTTTACCTTGAGGTGATTTGAAAAATACAAAGCCTGCAATTACCAAGCCTGCTAACAAAACTAATACTTTGTATAGCGTTACATTTAAACCCATAGGGTCTAAATAAAATAAAGCTAGAAATCCTATAACAATCAGGATTGATATGATCATTCCTATTGAAGATTCTTTTGCTTGAGCATTTTTATCTTGCACTACAATACACCTTTTAACATGGCAGGCGAGGAGGGACTCGAACCCCCAACCAACGGTTTTGGAGACCGCCACTC
>CAZEYU010000024.1:0-14498 GCA_964516395.1 uncultured Candidatus Thioglobus sp. | reverse complement strand
AGCCCCGGATTGTGATTCCGGTTGTCGCGGGTTCGAACCCCGTTTCTCGCCCCATCACCTCAAATTAATAAATCTATGAAATATTTACTTTTAGTTGTTGTTTATGGTTTTTTATCAACATTAATATATGCACAAGTAGAGGGTGAATCTCACAGGGGATTTTCTATCCCGGCACTAATAGGGTCAATATTTTTTATTGCAATCTTAGTATTTATTTTTAAACAGTTCAACAAAGTTAGAAAAGAAAGAGATCAGTAAAACTTACTCATTTTTTGCAAAGATTTTATCAAGATCATTCTCATTAAAAAATAAATGAATGTTGCAAATCTCATTATGAATAGATATCTCACCACGTTCTTTAAGCAGATTACGAGCATCTTCTTCGCCTAAATCAAAAATAATCTTTTCAAAACGCTCTCGATCTTGATGACACTCATAATTAACTAAATCACCATCAAACACCTCTACCACTTCTTCATGAAAGAGTCTGTGTAGCAATGTATTGATATCCAAATCACATAACTCTTTATTGGTTATGGTGCTAGCTAACGCCGTCACCCTATTCCAGTCTTCCTGAGAATTGTTACTAACTTCCGGCATTTTTTGAATCAGCATTGCTGATAGATTACGTTGTGTGGCATTTACCCATAATTTAGATTCAAGCTGCTCTGATTGAGAAAAATAATCTTCAAAAGTGGCTATCAATCCTTGGGAATTTTTAGGCACAATCGATTGAAAACTATGATCAGTTTGAGCGTTATAAAGTGTGGCAATAATTTGCCCTTGCCCCAAAATTACATCAAGATTATCACTGTCAATGGATTTGCCATTATGTCTAACCATGCCGCGAATTTTTAAATCATGCGTCACCTCTACCAGCAATAAGCTAATCAAACCATCACCTTGCAATTGCATGGTAAGCTTACCTTGATGCTTCATACCATTGGCCAACATAATAGTAAGTGCAGATAACTGTGCAAATAACTGTCTAACTTTTATGCTGTATCCACGATCTTTTATCATTGATTGCCAAGCGTCATCAATTGATAAATATTGTCCACGTATGTCTAAATCTTTAAATAAAAATCTGCTAATTGTATTCATAGGTATGATTTTAATTTATACCCAAGGATGCTAGTGCAAAAAATCATTGAAAGAAAAATCATCATTAAGCAAGATGGTCAATTATTAATTGATGCTCTAAGTGAGCAAACACCTCTGTCAAAACAAACCCTTAAGTCTGCTCTAGACAAAGGTTGTGTGTGGCTAAAAAGCGGCAAAAAAACCAATCGCATTAGACGGGTTAAAAAACCTTTAAAAGTTGGTAATGAGGTTTATATTTATTTCAACGAAACAATATTGTCTTCAATACCAAAGCCTCCAGAATTAATACTTGATAAAAAAAATTACAGCGTTTGGTTTAAGCCTGCCGGTATATTTGCACAAGGTTCAAAATGGGGAGATCATTGCGCACTAACAAGACTTGTAGAAAAGTCTTTAAATAGAAACAGTTTTTTGGTGCATAGGCTTGATCGTGCAACCAGTGGTCTTATGATTATTGCCCATACAAAGACCTTAGCAAGAGATTTATCTAATATGTTTGCAAGACGAAAAATTAATAAAAATTATATTGCTATTGTTGAAGGTGAATTTCCAGACAAAGAGATTCATTTAGACGGAAAAATTGATGAAAAACATGCGCTAAGTCATGTTAAAAAAATACAACAAAGTACTGATAAGTCTTTACTGTTTATCAATATTGAAACTGGTAGAAAGCACCAGATTAGAAAGCACTTAAGTAATTATGGGTATTCAATTATTGGTGATAGACTCTATGGAGGATCCCAAACCCATGACAAAGATTTGCAATTGCAAGCAATTCAATTAATCTTTAATTGTCCAATAGACAATACTCTTGTTAATATTGAACTAGACGAGAGAAAAAAACTACATATTTAAGAACAGTCACGCTCTATTTCTCTATCCCAAATAGCAGGAATAATAATTCTTAAACATTCAGCTACTGAAAGATCAGCACAAATTGCAGGCTCATCTAATTTTTGATGTTTGTGTTTAGGCACAACAATAACTTCTTTTTCTCGCACAGTGGCACTCTGTGAGTTTTTCTGATCTTCACAACTTGCAAGAAAAAGCGTCAACAATAACATGTATTTAATCATGGTTTCATTGTAACCTATTAGACTTGAATTAAACGATAATAACCCCTACATAATTACTAACTAATTTTTTTATAATAGGAAAATCATGAAAAGAATCTTTTTATTTTTATTGACCAATATTGCAATCATTGTTCTACTTAGTATCACCTTAAGAATTTTAGGTGTTGACTCACTGTTAGCAGCTAATGGGTCGGATTTAGATGTTAATGCTTTGTTGGTTTTTTCTGCTGTTTTTGGTTTTGGCGGTGCATTCATTTCATTAGCCATTTCTAAGTGGATGGCAAAACGCATGACAGGCGCAGTAGTGATTGAAAACCCTTCTTCTAACATTGAAAAGTGGTTGGTAGATACCGTTCAATCTCAAGCAAAAATTGTTGGTATTCAAATGCCAGAAGTGGCTATTTTTCCTTCTCAATCAATGAATGCTTTTGCCACAGGTGCAAGTAAAAATAAAGCACTAGTTGCAGTCTCTCAAGGCTTGCTAGATAACATGAACAAAGGCGAGGTTGAGGCAGTGGTTGGGCATGAAATGAGTCATGTCGCTAATGGTGATATGGTGACTCTAACACTGATTCAAGGCGTGGTTAACACTTTTGTTATTTTCTTTTCTCGTGTGATTGGTCATGTGGTTGATCGTGTTATTTTAAAAAATAACCAAGGTCATGGCATTGGCTATTTTTTAACAACGCTGTTTGCACAAATTGTTTTATCAGTTTTAGCTTCAACTATTGTTATGTATGTTTCAAGAAAACGTGAGTTTGTTGCTGATACTGGAGGTGCTGATTTAGCTGGGCACCAAAATATGATTGGCGCATTAAAACGCTTAGGCCAAGTTGAGCCTCAAGCACTTCCTGAACAAATGGCAGCGTTTGGTATTAATGACAAAGCTGGCTTTATGGCGCTATTTTCATCTCACCCGCCTATTGAAGCCCGTATTGAAGCATTAGAAGCGCGAGCTAACGCCAGAACATAAATATGGCAATTGATATTAAATCAGCTGATGAAATAGAAAAAATGCGCGTAGCTGGTCGCCTGGCGGCTGATGTTTTGGATATGATTGCGCCTTTTGTTAAAGCCGGTGTTAGCACTGATGAATTAGACAAAATTTGCCACGACTATATTGTCAATGCTCAACAAGCGATCCCTGCTCCACTTAATTATCACGGCTTTCCAAAATCAATTTGTACCAGTATTAATAACGTTGTGTGCCATGGAATTCCGGGTGAAAAACGATTAAAAAAAGGCGACATTGTTAACATCGACATTACTGTTATTAAAGATGGTTACCATGGTGATACTTCAAAAATGTTCATTATCGGCAAGGCTAATGTTAAAGCGCAACGCATTTGCAGAATTGCGCAAGAGTGCATGTATATTGGAATTGACAAGGTGAAGCCTGGTATTCGCTTAGGCGAAATTGGCATAGCCATTGGCGCTCATGCAGATAAAAACAACTGCTCAGTAGTTCATGATTATTGTGGTCATGGCATTGGTCAGACCTTTCATGCTGAACCTCAAGTGGTTCACTACAATGATGGCAATGCAAGCAAGAGTCCAATCCTTGAACCTGGCATGACTTTCACCATTGAACCCATGGTGAATATTGGTAGTTTTGAAGTAGCCACTTCAAAGGTAGATGGCTGGACAGTCACCACTAAAGATCGTTCACTTTCTGCCCAATGGGAGCACACTATTTTGGTTACTGAAAGTGGTTGTGAAATTCTAACTTTAAGGGAAGAAGAATCAATTTAACCAAGCGCGTTTGTCCTTCGTATCACACTAATGCTTATGCTAAAATAATAGCTTTTTATTATTTAGTCTTTCAGCGTTGAAAAACCTTAGAAACTATTTTATTTCTGGCCTACTTTTTTGGATTCCTCTAGGTCTTAGTATTGTTGTTATCAAGTTCTTTTTAGAACTGATCAATGACATCGTCCCACCTGAATACTTACCTGAAGCTTTATTCAACTTCGAAGGCAGTATCCCAGGCTCTGGTATTGTTTGGGTTATTCTAATTCTTATTGTTACCGGAATACTGGTTAACAATTTTATTGGCCGAAAGCTGCTTAGTTTATGGGAGGGAATGCTTGACAAGATTCCTGGATTTAGAGGTATTTATAAAGCTCTAAAACAACTCTCCGATACGGTATTAAGCCCATCAAGTAACAGCTTTAAAAAAGCATTATTAGTTGAATACCCACGCAAAGGCATGTGGACAATTGCTTTTCAAACTGGCGATTATCATGGTGAAGTTGAAGAAAAAATTGGGCAAGAAATCATCAACATTTATGTGCCAACAACCCCTAACCCTACATCTGGATTTTTCATTATGCTGCCAAAATCTGATGTAATTGAATTAAACATGAGTGTTGATGAGGCATTCAAATTGATTATCTCTACTGGTGTTGTTACACCAAATTTAAAAAAGGAAAAAATATGAGAACACATTATTGTGGCGAGTTAAACAAAACAAATATTGATCAAACGGTAGAGATTTGCGGTTGGGTCAATCGTAGACGTGACCATGGTGGAGTAATCTTTTTAGACATGCGTGACAAACGAGGCATTGCTCAAGTAGTGATCAATCCAGATAATGATGATTTTTCTTTAGCTGAAAGTATTCGTAATGAGTTTGTATTAAAAATCACAGGAAAGGTTATCGCTCGTGATGAAAGTTTAATTAATCCGAAACTTGCAACCGGTGAAATTGAAATTATTGCTGATCATATTGAAATTCTAAATGCATCAAAACCAACACCATTTCAAATTAATGCAGCGGACACTTCTGAAGAAGTGCGCTTAAAGTACAGATATCTTGACCTTAGAAATGATGTTATGCAAAAACGCATGAGATTACGCTCTAAAGTAACGCACTTTATGCGTGAGTTTATGGATAAGAACGACTTCTTAGACATTGAAACACCTTTTTTAACTAAAGCCACTCCAGAAGGTGCGCGTGATTATCTTGTGCCTTCTCGTACTCACCCTGGTGAATTCTTTGCCCTACCTCAGTCACCACAGTTGTTCAAACAACTGTTAATGATGTCGGGTTTTGAGCGTTATTATCAAATTGTTAAATGTTTTAGAGATGAAGATCTTCGTGCTGATCGTCAGCCAGAATTCACTCAATTGGATGTTGAAACTTCATTCATGAATGAAGATGAAATTATGGACATGATGGAGCAAATGACACGTGGTATGTTTAAAGAAGTTATTGATGTAGATTTGGGCGACAATTTCCCACAAATTACTTACGCTGACGCCATGAGTAAATACGGTGTGGACCGTCCTGATATGCGTATTCCAATGCAAATCGTTGACATGGATGAACTAATGCAAGGCGTAGACTTTAAAGTATTTTCTGGCCCTGCTAGTAATAGCGACTCTCGTGTAGCAGCACTTAAAGTTCCAGGTGGTGCGTCAATCAGTCGTAAAAATATTGATAAATACACCAAGTACGTTAGTATTTATGGCGCTAAAGGCTTGGCTTATATTAAACTCAATGAAGACGGTCCTGCTTCACCAATTTTAAAATTCTTAGGTGATGAAGTAACGGCTAAAGTTATTGAAATGACAGACGCTCAAACTGGTGATATTATTTTCTTTGGTGCAGATAAAACTAAAATTGTTAATGAATCTTTAGGAAATCTGCGTGAACAGCTTGCCAAAGACTTAGATTTGTTTGATTCAGAATGGGCGCCAATTTGGGTTATTGACTTTCCAATGTTTGAAAAAGGTGATGATGGTTCACTTAATGCAATTCACCACCCATTTACCGCTCCTAATGTTGATACTGAAACCTTGGAGCAAACAGCTGATAGCGCCCTATCTCGCGCCTATGACTTAGTTATCAATGGCTCTGAAGTGGGTGGTGGTTCAATTCGTATTCACCAATCTGATATGCAACAAACGGTATTGAAATTACTGGGCATATCTGATGAAGAAGCACAAGATAAATTCGGATTCTTGCTTGATGCTCTAGAGTATGGTTGTCCTCCTCACGGCGGTATGGCATTTGGTCTTGACCGACTGGTGATGATTATGACTAATAGCGAATCTATTCGTGATGTTATTGCCTTTCCTAAAACACAAACAGCAGCTTGTCTACTGACTGATGCCCCTGCTGGTGTACCGAGAAAACTATTGCGCGAATTAAGCGTACAAGTGAGTTTGCCAGAAAAAGAATAATTTATTGTGTCAACCCTTAGATCTCAAATTAAGGCAGAATTAAAAGCTAATAATGCAATTTTAGTGGCGCATTATTATGTTTCTAGTGAATTGCAAACACTGGCTGAAGAAACCGGTGGCATTGTCTCTGATTCTTTAGAAATGGCACGCTTTGGACAAAATTCTGATGCCGATATCATTGTGGTAGCTGGTGTTAAATTCATGGGTGAAACGGCAAAGATACTGTCTCCGGAAAAAACTATTTTAGTGCTAGATACTGAAGCTACCTGCTCTTTAGATGAAGACTGTCCTATTGAAGAGTTTGCACCCTTTTGTGACGAACATCCTGATAGAGAAGTGGTGGTTTATGCAAATACTTCTGCCGAGGTAAAGGCGCGAGCAGACTGGGTTGTTACCTCAGGCAGTGCTCTTAAAGTAGTAAAGCACCTTAAAGAACAAGGTAAAAAAATTCTTTGGGCACCAGACAAGCATCTAGGTACGTATGTTCAAGGTGAAACGAGCGCTGATATGCTGCTTTGGCAAGGATCTTGTGTGGTGCATGAGCGTTTCAAAGCAGATGCACTTATTGAATTGCAAGGCAAATATCCAAATGCTGCTACATTGGTGCATCCAGAATCACCACAAGCAGTGGTTGATTTAGCTACCGTAGTAGGATCTACCACTGCACTTATTAATGCAGTCAAAGATCGAGATGAACAAACCTTTATTGTAGCAACAGACAATGGCATTTTTCATAAAATGCGTGAAGTTGCGCCCAATAAAAAGCTTATTGAAGCGCCTACAATGGGGGTAGGTGCTGATTGTGAGTCCTGTGCACACTGTGAGTGGATGGCGATGAATAATTTAGATAATTGCCTAGACACAATACGCAACAAAACCAACGAAATAATTATTGAAAAATCCATCAGTATTCGAGCAAAAGATTCCATACAAAAATTACTCGATTTCACTGCATAAGGTAAAATTTAACAAACTTAAAAACTGGAGATAACTTCATGGCTGGACATAGTAAATGGCACAATATTCAACATAGAAAAGGTGCGCAAGATGCCAAACGTGGCAAAATTTTTACTAAGCTTATTAAAGAAATTGTTATCGCTGCCAAACAAGGTGGAGGTGTGGTTGAAAATAATCCAAGCCTTAGAATGGTTATCGATAAAGCCTTAGCTGCCAATATGAAGCGTGATACCATTGAAAACGCTGTCAAGCGTGGTAGTGGCGACCTAGAAGGTGAGAACTATGATGAAGTTCGCTACGAAGGTTACGGATTAGGTGGCACTGCCATTATGGTAGATACATTAACTGACAATAGAAACAGAACGGTTGCTGATGTTCGTCATGCCTTTTCAAAACACGGCGGCAATCTTGGCACCGATGGTTCGGTTAATTACCTATTTACCAAACAAGGGTTTATCAATTTTGCATCAGGTGATGAAGATCAAATTATGGAAGTGGCACTTGATAGTGGTGCAGAAGATGTTGTAAGCAATGATGACGGATCAATTGATGTCATTACCACACCAGAGGATTTCTTTACTGTAAAAGATGCACTTACCGATGCTGGCTTAGAAGCAACACACGCACAAGTAACCATGGAGCCTGCTACGCGTGTTGAGTTAAACCTTCAAGATGCGGAAAAATTCATGAAGCTTATAGATCGTTTAGAAGATTTGGATGATACGCAAGAGGTTTATCATAATGCTGATATCTCTGACGAGGTAATGGCACAATTATGATCCACATTCATCAAGGTATTAGTGCACTGGGTGCATTTAGACAAGAAGCATTACAAAAAAAACTAACCAAAGCACAACCTGGCTTAACATTACTAGGTGCTGAATTTATTCATTTTGCCGAGCTTAGTTCATCAATTTCTAACGAACAAGAACAACACTTAAATCAGCTACTTAACTATACTGATAAAATAAATATTGCAACCGATACGCCAAGCATTATCGTAACGCCAAGACTTGGTACAATCTCTCCTTGGTCTTCTAAAGCAACTGACATTGTACACTTGTGTGATATCACTCAAATTAGTCGTATTGAGCGTGGTGTTATTTATCATTTTAATAGTGAAATTACTAACACCAAAGCGGTGCTTGATTGCATCATGGATAAAATGACAGAGTCATTGTTAGAAACAGTTGACGATGCGCATACTATCTTTGATGCTTTTGAGCCAAAGCCTTTTACGAGTGTTGACATTCTATCTGAAGGAAAAACAGCGTTAGAAAAAACAAATACAGAGCTAGGCTTGGCGCTTTCTGTTGGTGAGATTGATTATCTGGTGGAGAGCTTTACCAAACTAAAGCGCAATCCAACTGATGTCGAACTTATGATGTTTGCACAGGCAAATTCCGAGCACTGTCGCCATAAAATTTTTAATGCAGATTGGAAAATTGATGGCGTAGAGCAAGCAAAGAGTTTGTTTGCCATGATTCGAAATACCTACCACAAGCACCCAGAAGGCTTATTAAGCGTCTACTCTGATAACTCTGCTGTTATGGAAGGCTATGAAGGCGAACGTTTTTATGCTGATGAAAATGCTCATTACGTCAGCAACAAAGAACACCGTGCAATTTTAATGAAGGTAGAAACTCACAATCACCCTACTGCCATTGCACCACACCCTGGTGCTGCAACAGGTTCTGGCGGCGAGATTCGTGACGAAGGCGCAACCGGGCAAGGCTCTAAGCCAAAAGTTGGTTTGTGTGGATTTAGTGTTTCTAACTTAAAAATCAATAATGCCAAACAGCCTTGGGAAGCTGACCATGGAAAACCTTCTCAAATCGTATCAGCACTTGATATTATGCTTGAAGGTCCAATTGGTGCAGCGGCATTTAATAATGAATTTGGCCGCCCAAATACCCTAGGTTATTTTAGAACCTACGAACAGCAAACGCCCGATGGTGACATTCGTGGCTATCATAAGCCAATTATGCTTGCTGGTGGTTTAGGACATATTCAACAACAACACATTGAAAAAGGCAATATTCCAGTTGGCAGTAAAATTATTGTTTTAGGTGGTCCGGCAATGTTGATCGGCCTCGGTGGTGGCGCCGCATCAAGTATTAAGAGTGGCGAGCAAAGTGAAGATTTAGATTTTGCCTCTGTACAACGTGCCAATCCAGAAATGGAAAGGCGTGCTCAAGAAGTGATTGATCGCTGTGCAAACTTAGGTGATGATAATCCCATTATTTCTATTCATGATATTGGCGCAGGTGGTTTATCAAATGGCTTACCTGAACTGGTTAACGATTCTGGACGTGGCGGTCGGTTTGAGCTAAGAAACGTTCCAAATGATGACAACCAGATGTCGCCACTTGAAATCTGGTGTAATGAATCACAAGAGCGCTACGTTTTGGCAATCTCACCTTCTAATTTAGAGACTTTTAGCAATATTTGTGCTCGCGAGCGTGCACCATTTGCAGTCTTAGGAGAATCAACCAAAGAACAAGAGTTGGTGCTTAGTGATGATCTGTTTAAAGATGAGCCTATTGACATGCCAATGTCGGTACTACTAGGAAATCCTCCAAAAACTAATATTGAAGCAATAACGCAAGATATCAATCTCAATGCACTTGATACTGGCAATATTGATCTAAGCGATGCCATTAATCGAGTATTACAGTTACCGACTGTTGCTAGTAAAAACTTCCTCATCACCATTGGTGATCGAAGTGTAACGGGCATGGTAGCGCGCGATCAATTTGTCGGTCCTTGGCAAGTTCCAGTGGCTGATTGCGCCATTTCTGTTTCTGATTATGTAGGCTACAAAGGCGAGATTATGTCTTTGGGTGAGCGCACACCGCTTGCTCTATGTGATGCAAATTCTGCAGCGCGTATGACCATTGGTGAGGCACTGACTAACATGCTGGGTGGTTATGTTGAAGATATTCATGATATTAGCTTAAGTGCTAACTGGATGAGTGCATCTGGACACACCGGAGAAGATGCAAAACTGTTTGAAGCGGTTAAAGCGGTTGGTATGGATTTGTGTCCTGAGTTAGGTCTTACCGTGCCGGTAGGAAAAGATTCAATGAGTATGAAAAGCTCTTGGCAAGATGAAAACGGGCAAGACAAATCTGTCACCGCACCACTGTCATTAATTATTACCGCTTTTTCAAAAACACCTGATGTTAGAGCACAGAAAACACCACTGCTTGATACGAATTCAGACTCTGAATTATTATTGATTGACCTAGGTTTTGCTCAAAATAGAATGGGTGGGTCTTGTTTAGCACAAGTATATAACCAGATTGGCAATGTTGCACCAAACCTTGATGATAGCGCCCTATTTAAAAAATTCTTCACTGTTATTAACCAGTTAAATAAAGATAATTTGATCAGTGCTTATCATGATCGCTCTGATGGTGGTGTCATAACCACATTACTTGAAATGGCTTTTGCTTCGCATTGTGGTTTAACCATTAATGCCGATGCTAGTATTGAAAGCCTATTCAACGAAGAGCTTGGTTGTGTTGTTCAGGTTAAATCTGAAAACAAAAACGCCGTTGCTGATGCTTTAAAAGCAGCAGGTCTTGAGTCTTACACGTACTCAATTGCAACGCTTAATAACTCAGATAGTATTGAAATCATCAATAATGGCCAAACTATTTACAGCCAGCCTCGTGCTGCTTTGCAAGCACTTTGGTCAACTACTTCTTACGAGATTGCCAAACTTAGAGACAACCCTGAGTGTGCCCAGCAAGAATTTGATACGGTGAGCCAATCAACAGATGGCATTAAAACAGACCTAAGTTTTGATCTTAATCAGTCTATCGTTAGCCCTTATATTAAAACTAACGTTAAACCAAAAATTGCCATCCTTAGAGAGCAAGGTGTAAACGGCCAAGTAGAAATGGGCGCGGCCTTTGATAAAGCCCAGTTTGACGCTATTGACGTACACATGAGTGATATTCTTTCAGGTCGCTTATCTTTAGATGAGTTTAAAGGCTTAGTTGCTTGTGGTGGTTTCTCGTATGGTGATGTACTGGGCGCTGGACGTGGTTGGGCAAGCTCAATCCTTTACAACGCTCGTGCCAAAGATGAATTCGAAGCTTTCTTTAACCGTGAAGACAGCTTTGCTTTGGGCGTTTGTAATGGCTGTCAGATGATCTCAAACCTTACTGCAATTATTCCAGGTTCGCAAAACTGGCCAAGTTTTAATCGCAATGTATCAGAACAGTTTGAAGCGCGTTTCTCAAGCGTTAAAATTGGCGAATCAAACTCTATTTTCTTAAAAGATATGGCTGGTTCAACCATGCCAATTGCCATTGCACATGGTGAAGGTAGAGCAAGCTTTAGCAGTGGCTCTACAAACAACATCGCCCTGCAATATGTTGACCATAGTGGCGCAACTACCCAAGCCTACCCACACAATCCCAATGGATCAGAGCAAGCCACTGCTGGTGTTACTAACGATTCAGGGCATGTAACAATTATGATGCCTCATCCTGAGCGTGTTTTCAGAGCTGTACAAAATTCACACCATCCAAAAGATTGGAATGAGCGCAGCCCATGGATGAGAATGTTTGAAAATGCTAGAGCTTGGGTTGATTAATTAAAACACAGGATAATAATTCTTGAAAATTTTTTAACGCCAGCTCACTGGAAAAATGCAAGTGCAACGAGTATTTTGTTCGGTGAAGCTACTTGTTATGCGCATGTTATTTACTTGCAAGGAAATGCATCAATAAATGCCATAAATACTAGATCTTTCGCAGGATAATGCCTTTCTTTTGAATTGTGTTCTAAGTATTGTGTAAATACATCTGTTAATTGTACGATATTTATTTCATCCGGGAAACAATAATATACTCTTGTGCCTTGTGCACCAAGCTCATTGGCCAATATCATTGTTCCAAAATCATAGCCTCCTAACCAGCCATTTATGTACGTTGTGCAATTATCGTTCTTTTTACTACAAACAGGGTAAATCTCACTTCCAGTTAGTGTCGGTCCAGAAGCAATGACATTGGATGACGCAAATAAAATAGCTAAAATCATGGTGATTAATTTAATCATTACTCTATTCCTTTTTTGCACGTAACGCCACGCCCTGAGGAAATTTGAAAGCGATGGCGTAGCAAATGTCCGTGTTTATTTGACTTGTTATACCTTTTTTTAGCAATTTAGGTATTTAATTGGATTGGCAGCACCTTTAACAAAAAAAGATGCTATTGATTTATATCTAAGGCCATCACGAATATCATTAGAGGCTTGGATACCATTAAAACCCCATCGGGTTTTTCCATTCACCTTAATTGGGTACCAGTTATCAATTTTATAAACTTCTCTAGTTAAGCCGCGGTATGTTGCAATAGCATATTGAGCTTTTTCTTTTCTTGAGCCGACAACCCAAGACTTTCGAGTGGCATCATATAATTCAATTTCAGTCATATCTCGTCGATAGAGCTTATTGATGTTTATTAGTAATACTGCTTCAGATGTCGATAATTCTTTTGCTTCATACATTGCTGTAATTTCATCAGATGTTTTCAAACCAAAGTCATCAGAATAGTGACCGCCCTGAAGATTGGCTAAATTCTCCATGCCTATAAAATCAATTAACGAAGCCTCTATATTGGAGTCAATTTAAAACTTATAACTGAACTACTTGATAAATACTTTTATCATTGCAATTCTTCGTCAGATAAATCAATACCTTGTTCAAATTTTTGGATATTTCCAAGCGTGGTGTTGGCGATGTTTTCCAGCGCATTTTTAGTAAAAAATCCTTGATGAGATGTGATTAGTACATTAGGGAAGCTGAGCAAGCTGTTAAAAACACTATCCTCAATAGTTTGACAGGAAAGGTCTTCAAAAAATAGGCCTTGTTCATTTTCATAAACATCAATGCCTAAATATCCAATTTTTTTAGATTTAAGTGCTTCAACTGTGGCGCAAGTGTCAATCACCGCACCTCTGCTGGTGTTAATAAGCATAACCGAGTCTTTCATTTTACTTAGTGCCGAGGCATCAATAAAGTGCTTGGTGCTTTTGTTTAATGAGCAGTGCAGTGAGATAACATCTGATTGTGCAAAAACCGTGTCTATATCTACATACTCCACACCCAGTTTTTCACACTCTGGATTTTTAACCAAATCATAGGCAATAACCCTCATGCCCATAGCCTGAGTAATGCGCGATAAGATTAGCCCGATTTTGCCAGTACCAATAATACCTATTGTTTTTCCAGAAAAATCAAACCCGAGTAATCCGTCAATGGAAAAATTGCCATCTTTTACTCGATTGTAAGATTCGTATACTTTTCTATTTAAAGCAAGCATTAAACACAGGGCATGCTCCGCTACTGAATTGGGTGAATACGAGCCTACTCTAATAACTTTAATGTTGTATTTTTTAGCAGCGTTAAGATCTACATTATCAAACCCAGCGCAACGCAAGGCGATTAATTTAACACCGCGTTGAGCTAATAAAGATAAAACTGCTTGATCAAGCACATCATTAACAAACACACAAACCACTGGCTCTTGTTCGATTAAATTAACCGTTTCTGGCGTTAACCTATCTTTAACAAAACGAAGCTTATGATGGTATTTTTCATTTAATAAATTAAAGTATTCATTGTCGTAAGGCTTAGCGCTATAGAATATTATTTCCATTGTTTTTTATATTCTTCCATGAGTGTCATAATGGTAACAAATAAATCATGCAAATGAAGTTGTTTATTGTTTTTTATCAGGTTAAATATCGTTATGGATTACCAACTGATTCGTTCTAAGCGTAAAACTTTGAGTTTGCAAATTAACAACAATGCCGAGCTTGTTGTGCGTGCGCCGAATCGATTACCAGTTAAAAAAATAGAACAGTTTATTGGTAAAAAATCCCTGTGGATTGAAAAAAAATCAAACCTTGTCCGCTCAAAAAACACTAAAAAACCAACTTATAATAATGGTGAAAAATTCCTATACTTGGGCAATTCTTATCCACTAAATGTCAATACAAACCATCAACAAGGATTGGATTTTAACGGTGAGGTTTTTAAACTTAACACAGGTGGAAAAGCTGAATTTTTAAAGTGGTACAAATCAGCTTTTAAGAAAATCGCCCTACCAAGACTCAAATATTACGCTAATACCTATCAATTTAAATACAACCAAG
>CAZEYU010000023.1:0-18147 GCA_964516395.1 uncultured Candidatus Thioglobus sp. | reverse complement strand
TGGCATCGTTGTATTTATATGGAAGCTGCTGAAGCCATTGATTCATTTAATTGGAAGCATTGGAAAGACATTGATGCTAAGCCAGATTTAGATAACGCCAAGGTAGAGTTGGTTGATATTTGGCATTTTATTATGTCTGAAGCCATTCATTTTGGTGATACAAGTTTTGCACAAGCTTATGAAGACATGGAGCCTGAGCGCGAAATCAATCCAGAGCCTATGGTGGAAATTTTGGAAAAAATGATAGCAGTTTCTGCAGGTGCCAATGTTGATCCTGATAAATCACAAAGCGCTTTGTATGAAGTAACAGGCTTATTCTTTAAAGCAATCGCCAGCATGGGTATGGATGTGCCAGAACTTTACAAACGCTACGTGGTTAAAAACCAACTAAACACATTTAGACAAGAGCATGGTTATAAAGATGGCTCTTATGTAAAAATGTGGGATGCAGTTGAAGATAATGTGATTGCTTTTAATATCATGGAAGAGCACCCTGATTTCACTCCAGAGCAGTTATACAAAAAACTAGAAGAAGAATACAAGCAAATCAATTAGATTTTACATATGTACAATAAACTGTACATGTTATAATAACTCTAATTATTTTGGAGATTGGAACATGAGAACTGTTAACTTTACTGAAGCTAGAAATCATTTAAAAACTGTATTAGATCAAGTTATCGAAGATGCTGATTACACAGTAATCTCTCGTAGGGATACTGAAGACGCTGTAGTAATGTCTCTAAGCCAATTCAATGGCTGGATGGAGACTATGTATTTATTACGCAGTCCTGCCAACGCTAAGCATCTTGCAGAATCTATCACTCAAGTTGAAGCGGGTAAAGTTGAAGAGCGCCAGTTAATTGATGATTGATGCGCTTACCTGGTCAGGTAAAGCTTGGGGTGATTATATTTACTGGCAGACAAAAGATAAAAAAACCTTAAAACGCATCAATAAACTTATTGTAGATACAATGCGACATCCTTTTAATGGTATAGGAAAACCAGAACCCTTAAGAGGTAATTTATCTGGATTTTGGTCTAGAAGAATTGATGATACCAATCGTTTGATTTATAAAGTCAACAACAACCAATTAATTATTATTTCTTGTCGATACCATTATGATTAAACTGACTGAATATAGCCATGGACAAGGCTGCGGGTGCAAAATTTCTCCTAAAGTTTTAGATACCATTTTGCAGTCTTCTTTGACTGAAATTAACGATCCAAATTTACTGGTGGGCAATGCATCGCGTGATGATGCTGCTGTGTATGATTTGGGTAATGGTGAGGCGGTAATCTCCACCACAGATTTTTTCATGCCAATTGTGGATGATCCATTTACATTTGGGCGTATTGCTGCTACCAATGCAATTAGCGATGTTTATGCCATGGGTGGTGCGCCTCTCATGGCCATTGCTATCTTTGGTTGGCCACTAGATAAGCTACCCCCTGAAGTGGGCCAACAAGTGATTGAAGGCGGTAGAAGCGTGTGTGCTGAAGCGGGTATTGCCCTAGCTGGAGGGCACAGTATTGATGCGCCAGAACCTATTTTTGGTCTAGCAGTAACCGGCAAAGTGGCCATCAAACACTTAAAAGAAAATTCAAAGGCTCAAGTGGGTGACAAAATTTATCTGACCAAGCCACTAGGTATTGGTATTTTAACCACAGCACAGAAACAAAAGAAAATTACTAAAGAGGATGAAACTCGCGCTATTGACACCATGTGTCAGCTTAATGATATTGGCGCTAAACTGGCTAAAATAGATGGCGTTAATGCCATTACCGACGTAACTGGTTTTGGCCTTGGTGGGCACCTAAGTGAGGTCTGTTTAGGCTCAGATGTAGCGGCCGTTATTGATTATAAAAAAGTACCTGTTTTGCCTAATATTAAAAATTACCTTGCTAATGGTTGCTCACCAGGTGGTGCGCAGAGAAACTTTGATAGCTACGGACAAAATCTAAACCCAATGGATGATGAAATTCAATCTATCATTTGCGATCCACAAACCAGTGGTGGGTTATTAATCATGGTGGCAGATAATGCGCAATCTGAATTTGAAACAGTCACACAGCAGGCAGGGTTTGAACTGGAATCGATTGGTGAAATTATTTCAAAAAATAACAACAAGTCGATTGTAACTATTAATGAGTAAATTTACGCTGATAGAAGATTTTACTCAACTGTTTTTAAATGACACGCCGTTGATTGACACGCGTGCACCCATTGAGTTTGAACAAGGTGCCTTTCCACACACAACAAGCTTACCATTAATGAGCGATAAAGAGCGTGAAGCTGTAGGCACTTGTTACAAAGAACAAGGGCAAGACAAAGCAATAGAATTGGGCCATGAATTGGTCTGTGGTGATATTAAACAAAAGCGGGTAAACGCATGGCTAGAATTTATCAACAACAATCCCAATGGAGCACTGTATTGCTTTCGAGGTGGCTTGCGTAGCCAAATAACCCAGCGTTGGATTCATGAGAATTCTGGTATTAATTACCCAAGAATCAAAGGCGGTTACAAAGCGCTACGTCGTTTTTTAATTGATGAAACTAATCGCATTATGAATAGCATCACGCCTATTGTAATTGGTGGACAAACAGGCTGTGGAAAAACCTTGCTACTGGATAAAATTACTCAAAAAATTGACTTAGAAGGCTTAGCTAATCATCGCGGGTCTGCTTTTGGCAACACAACCACCAAACAACCCACACAAATTGCTTTTGAAAACGAATTGGCCATTGCTCTTATCAAGCAACAACAGCATACTCACTTGGTATTTGAAGATGAAGGGTCTAACGTAGGCACGGTGCACATTCCCGATTGCGTTAAAGAACAAACCTCTAAAGCTGAATTAATCCTGCTTGAAGCCACAACAGATGAGCGTATTCAAGTCAGCATGGACGCCTATGTTATCAATATGCATGCACAGTTTGTAGAGCAAGATGATAAAAATGGCTTTAATAATTTTGCCAATTATTGGTTTAAGAGTTTAGAAAAAATTCAAAAAAGATTAGGCCTTGAGCGCTACAAAGCCATGAAAATAGAGCTTGAGTCTGCATTAACAAAATACCAAAACACTAACCGCTTTGATGGGTTTGTTGATATTGTTAAGTCGCTACTAGTTGATTATTACGACCCAATGTATAACTACCAAATTGGTAAAAAACAAGATCGAGTAGTTTTTAAAGGATCTAGTAGCGAAGTGCTTGATTATTTAAAAGACAAGTCAATCTCTTAAACTAATTTTAATGTCAGTAATTGGCTTAGCCTGGCAAGCTAAAATCTCTCCTTGAGAAAGGGGGACTAATGAATCTTGATGTATAACATCACCCTTAAGCAACAATAAGACACAAGAACCACAGTGTCCTTGACGACAAGAATGGTTAATCAAAACACTATGTTCTTCTAATTCGGTTAGAATTGATTGTTCACCATACACATATAGCGACTCAGTTTTACCATTGATATTGTCAACATCAATTCTAAACATAGACTTTGCTTATAGTTTGAAATCACCAAAGTCAGAATCGGCCTCATCTAATGTATTATCAATCGCACTCACCAGATAAGAAGTAATCTCTGTTTCTTGAGGAGCAACCTGAACATTGTCAGAATCCAACCAATGGTTAATCCAAGGCAATGGGTTAGTAATTTCATCAAAAATTGGCTTTAAACCCAAAGCGCTCATTCTTACGTTGGTAATATATTCCAAATATTGTTTGAGAATTTCAGCATTAAGTCCAATCATAGAGCCATCTCTAAACAAGTATTCGGCCCAGTTTTTCTCTTGATCACATGCCTCTTTAAACATTTCAATCACTTCATCTTCACACTCAGCAGCAATTTTGGCCATGTCCGGATCATCTTTGCCATCACGCATAAGATTAATCATATGTTGAGTGCCAGTTAAGTGTAGCGCCTCATCACGCGCAATCATCTTAATAATTTTGGCATTGCCTTCCATCACCTTACGCTCAGCAAAAGCAAACGAACAAGCAAACGACACATAAAAACGAATCGCTTCTAAAATATTAACCGACATAATGGTTAAATACAATTGTCTTTTTAAACAATATAAATTAACTGTTGCACTTTCTCCATTGACAGTATGCTTGCCTTCGCCATGAAGTAAATATGCTTGAGTGCATTTAATCAACTCATCATAATGCTTTGATACACTCTCAGCACGTTCAATGATTTGCTCGGTTTTCATAATGTCATCAAATACTGCACCTGGCTCATTAACGATTGCTCGGATAATATGGGTATAAGAGCGTGAATGAATCGTCTCTGAAAAACTCCAAGTCTCAATCCAGTTTTCTAATTCTGGTAATGACACAATTGGTAAAAAAGCAATATTAGGACTGCGACCCTGAACCGAATCCAGCAAAATTTGATACTGCAGATTAGATAAGAAAATATGCTTCTCATTAGGCAACAACTTGGCAAAATCCATCTTATCTTTAGAGACATCAATCTCTTCAGGACGCCAGAAAAATGACAGTTGTTTTTCTGTCAATTTTTCAAACATTTCAAACTTTTGCTTATCAAAACGCGCCACATTAACCGTGTCACCAAAAAACATTGGTTGTGTTAATGTATCGCTAACTGTTTTGCTAAAAATACTATACGACATTCTAATCCCCCAAGATTATGGCTATGCTAATCTCTAGCGAAAGATACGGCACATACTGTTACAAGATATAGCCATATTGTTGCAGATAGCCCAAAAAAGGTAATAAGTGATTCCATTCGTATTTCTCCGTTTTATAGTTTTAATTTATAATTTACAAACGCCATCCGCACAGGCGTTATCATCTTCTTTTTCCAGCATGTCTTCACCGCCACCATCACGAGTTGTGTGATAGTAAAGTGTTTTCACGCCATATTTATATGCCTTTAATAAGTCCATCAAAAACAACTTCATTGGCACTCTATTGCCATCAAATTTAGACGGATCATAATGTGTATTAGTTGAAATTGACTGATCAACAAACTTTTGCATAATGGCACAAAGCTGTAAGTAGCCTTCGTTATCTTCAATATCCCAAAGTAGCTCATACTTATTCTTAAGCGCTTCATAATCTGGCACGATTTGCTTTAAAATGCCATCTTTAGATTGCTTGATAGCTACAAAGCCACGTGGTGGCTCAATACCATTCGTTGAATTTGAAATTTGAGAAGAGCTTTCACAAGGCATTAATGCAGTTAATGTTGAGTTTCTAAGACCGGTTGACTTAATATCAGAACGTAATTTATCCCAATCTAGCTGTAAGTCACACGCGCAGAACTCATCCACATCTTTCTTATAAGTATCAATTGGTAATATGCCTTTTGAATACTGAGTTTCACCAAATGAAGGGCAGGCTCCTTTTTCTCCAGCTAAGATATTAGAAGCTTTTAGTGAGTAATACTGAAGAGCTTCAAATGTTTGATGTACTAATTTATTGCCAGACCCATCAGAATATCTAGCGTTATTCTTAGCCAAGTAATAAGCCAAGTTAGTCACACCAATACCCAAGGTTCGACGATTCATACTTGCAAGTTCGGCCGCTTTAATTGGATAATCTTGGTAATCTAGCAACGAATCTAAAGCTCTCACAATAATATCGGTAATATCTTCTAGCTCATCTAACGACTCTAGTGCGCCTAAATTAACCGCTGAGAGCGTACAAAGCGCAACCTCACCATTTTCATCCTGAACTGAATAAAGTGGCTTGGTTGGTAGGGTAATCTCCATACAAAGGTTTGACTGACGAACAGGTGCCACTTTAGGATCAAATGCACCATGAGTATTACAATGATCAACATTTTGCAAATAAATACGTCCAGTATTGGCACGCTCTTGCATAAATTTAGCAAATAACTCTCGAGCTTTAATAGTTTCTTTACGAATAGATTCATCTTGCTCATACATCTCATACAAGCGTTTAAACTCTTCTTGGTCCTCAAAAAATGCTTCATATAAGCCAGGCACATCGTGTGGTGAGAATAATGTAATATCACCATCAGCTAAGAACCTTTGATACATCAGCCCGTTAAACTGAGCACCATAATCTAGGTGACGAATACGATTCTCATCCGTACCAGCATTATTTTTAAGCACCAATAACTCTTTAACTTCTAAGTGCCAAATCGGATAAAACAACGTAGCGGCACCGCCTCTCACACCACCTTGAGAACAAGATTTAACCGCAGTATGAAAATGCTTATAAAAAGGAATACAGCCTGTATGTGTTGCCTCGCCACCACGAATAGGGCTGCCCAGTGCACGAATCTTACCAGCATTAACACCAATACCCGCTCGTTGAGAAACATACTTAACAATCGCACCCGCTGCTGCACTGATAGAATCTAAATCATCATCAGCCTCAATTAATACGCATGAGGAGAACTGACGAGTTGGTGTACGCACACCGGCCATAATTGGCGTTGGTAGGGAAATTTTAAATAGTGACGCTGCATCATAAAAACGCTTAACGATACTCATACGAGCCTCAGGCTCATACTCTTGAAACAGACACATACCCACTAATATGTATAACTGCTGTGGAGATTCATAGATATCGCCTGTGACACGATTTTGTACTAAATACTTTCCTTCAAGCTGTTTAACTGCAGCATAAGAAAAACGCATATCACGCCAATGGTCTATATAAGTATCCAACTCATTAATTTCATCTTTGGAGTATTTACTCAAGATGTCCTTGTCATAAATGCCCATCTCGGTAAATTTTACAATGTGGTCAAAAAGTGCTGGCGGTGTGAAAGATTTAAACGCTTTTTTACGCAAATGAAAGATGGCTAATCGAGCTGCCAAATATTGATAATCTGGCGCATCAGTTGAAATTAAATCTGCTGCAGATTTAATAATTGTTTCATGAATATCTTCAGTCTTAATTCCATCAAAAAATGCCAGTTGAGCATTGATTTCAACTTGGGATACACTAACCCCTTTTAAATCTTGGGAAGCCCAGTGCACAACACGATGAATTTTCTCCATATCAATCGCTTCTTGCTTACCATTGCGCTTGGTTACTTTAATATCTTGATTCATTTTCTCCCCTAAGATGAAAACACTAGATATAGTGTTGGTAAAAGTTAATTGCAACTAAATATAGTGTGTTTTAACTTTTAATGCAAGTACTAATTTTGACAAAAATCAAGCAAAAATAGCGCAAATTATTGCCACATAAGGGATAGGGGGATTTGAAAAATAATAAAAAAAATTTATTGTTTTTTTCATCAAAAATATCATCATTTTATGATGTAATAATATTACTTTTTTATAATAAAAAGCGCAAAGCCATCTGTGACAATATTTTGCATAATTAGGCGGATATTTTTTTAAAGAAAAATACAAAAAATATGATTTTTCATCTAAATTGGAGAGCCTATTAATTGTGATTCGTCAACGCCATTTTCTAGCAATAATTCAGATAAAAAAATCAACACTTCAGCAGGTGCGCAAATATAAATGTCAGACTCTTTAGCAACCTCCAAATCCAATGCGTTGAAAATTTGTTTAGCAACTTGACGGCAATCGTTTTTGCTATTTCTGTCAAATTCACAAGCAATAGATGTGTAGTAATAATCTTCCATAACTACCTGCCAAGAGTTAGCATGATTATCTAAATAAGGCTTAGAATCAACACTAGGATATGCCCAATAGAAATTAACAGGATTTGGCATTTCTAACGAGAAAGCATGCTCCACAAGACTTCTAATAGGTGCAAAACCACCATCCCAAGCAATAAACATCATAGGCTTGTTGCTTAATTCTTTTAATACAAACACACCTTTTGGACCCACCAAATCTACCTTTGATTTAGACTTGATGCTTTTAGTAAAAAGTGCACGTGAAAAATTATCATCCTCTAGGTGCCTAATATGAAATTCAAGCTCCATACCGTGACAAGGACAAGAGGCAATAGGGTAGCGAGAAGTATTTCCTTTAAAAGACAACTCAACATCTTGACCAGCCATAAACTGTAAAGTTTGAGATCTAGGTGTTCTAAGTGTAACGATTGCCATATTATCAACAAAGTTAATTTCTTTAACTTTGGTCTGAATGGTTTGAATGGCAATCGATTTCACATCGCCAATTAATTCAACCTCTAGCTCAATATCTGATTCAGGTGCATGACAACACATCAAAAATTCCTGATTGTTCATCTCATCATCACTTAAAGAGTAATCATGATGCTTAATCTTCTTAAGATTCCCAGAACTAAGCCTTGCTTTACAAACACCGCAAGTGCCATTACTACACTCATAACGCATTGCTAAACCATGGCGCAGACCACCCTCAAGCACAGAATCATTCAAAGAGCATTCATAATGCTTATCTTGTGATTTTAATTTAACATTAAACAGCTGCTCAGACATAGCAAGCATTGTAACGTAAAAAATAATTTCAATTTGTTTTTACAGCTACTTAAGCCTACAATAAACAATAAATAGGCAACCATAGTTAATCATGATTCAAGCACTGTTTAAATCTTTTGCTCTAGCAATGTTGTTAATACTCTCAATTGGGAGTTATGCCAAAGAATGTTCGCACCCGATGGTTGATAAAATAATCAACTCAAATACAGAGCCAGAAGGGGTTGTGTTTGAATTGTCAGAATACAGCGACAATTCCTGGGATTGGGCTTCAGAGATGATTAATGACCTGTCTAAACAATTAAGAGAAAAATACCCAAATATTGATATTGCTATTGTTTCACACGGCAATGAACAATTCCAACTAACTCGTAACAACCAAGAGCAAAACCAACACACAATCTCGCTACTAACTAATTTGGTAAAAAACTCAAATGTTGATCTTCATGTGTGTGCGGTTAATTCATCTTGGAACAGTGTCCCAAGAGATGCTTATATCGACATTGTTGAGGTATCTGAAAGTGGCCCAGCACAAGTTAACGATTATATTAACCTCGGATATAGACGCATCAAACTACAACAATATTAACCCAGTGGAAATTTAAGCTCTGCCACAGCACCGTCTTCCATAAAGCGATTCTTTAGGCTAACACTACCACCATGAAGGCTCATAATTTTCTTAACAAATCTTAACCCTAAGCCATTTCCACGCTTACCAGTGTCAGGCCTTGATGAAGAAAAGAAGTGTTTAAATATTTGCTTTCTAGCATGCTCTGGCACACCACTACCTTGATCATGCACTTCAATATTGACATGCGAATTAGACTCTCTCACTTTGATGGTAATGGTTGAATTAGGCGGGGTAAAGTCAATGGCGTTATCAATAATGTTAGACAATGCTTGCTCCGCTAGAAGCTTTTCGGCTTTAATACTAAAGTCACGCTCAATAGTGTCTTTAATTTGAATGCCTCTGCGAGTAATGTTGCCCTTGCGACTAGGCGATTGAAGTACATCCTTAATTAGCGTTTTAACATCGATTTTTTCAACATTTTCAAGTTGATCTCTGCGCTCAATACGAGACAAATTAAGCAATCGATTAACCAATAAATCCATCTTCTTATTGGCATCAAGAATGTTATTAATAAAGTGTTCACGCTGAGAACTACTCATTGGCATAAGTAAATTCTCAGCAGTAGCTCTAATGCCAGTTATAGGTGTTCTTAGCTCGTGTGCCATGGTGTTTATATACTCTTCTACGTATTCCCTACCTTCAAGATCAACCCTTAACTTTTCAATAATTTTAGACAGCTCTGCAAACTCTACCTGGCGTATCTTTGGCACCGCAACACTTTCTCCTCTAGATAGTGCGGTGGTGTATTTAACTAACTTATTAGTACTTTTTGAAACACCATAACTTGCACCTGCACCAAACAACAATGAAATTAAAAACAAGTACAATGCATACTCTTCGATTTGATCTCTTTGTTCTAATACATAAGGTTTTAAATCCACCATTGGCTTAACTGTAGTTAGTGAGCCAAATATTTTTCCATTATGAAAAATAGGGGCAGCTACAAACATAGCGTCTTGCTCAGGTGTAGGGTCTTTTACCTCAGGATCAAAAGCACTAACTCTCGCGCCATATTTCCCCTTTAAAGTTAAGAAAACATCTCGCCATTGTGAGTAATCTTTACCTTTTAGTTTGCCTGTAGAATCGTAAATAACAATACCGTCTTTATTAGTAATGTAGACCTGCAAGTTAGGGTTTTTCTTAACCACTGAATAAATACTAGCATCAAGCTCCCGATTTAGATAAGCACTGATTAAGCGATGTATTTTCTCAACATTAATTTGATCCTGTTCAATAGTCTGAGTTGCCATCTGCGCTAATAAGTTTGAAGAGTCAATCATAACTTCTTCTGCAGCTTGATCAATTCCCTTTACCACGCGCATTGAAATCTTGTCTGTTACAAACCAGACAATACCACTGGTAATTGCAAAATAAGCAATAAATAGTTTAACACCAATGGTTAGTTTCATAAGATTAGCGAGTATCCTAACCCACGATGATTCTTAATATATTCATCATCAGGTCTTACTTTTTTAATCGCCTTTCTAATAGATCTAATGTGAGTAATAATAGTACCTTCACTAGACCCACTAGGTCTGTCATGCATAATGTTCAGCAGTTGTTCTTTAGAGTGTATTTGGTTTGGTTTATTAACCAAATAAGACAGAATCTTACACTCAGCCTTAGTAAGATCTAACACTTTATTAAAAAGTGATATTTGATGCAAATCTGTATTAATTTCAAAAACATGGGTTAGGGATGTATTTTGAGTTACTTTAGAAGTTTCAGCTTGAGAATCAGCATGTCTAAGCTGTGTACGAATCCTAGCAATCAGCACACGTGGATTAAACGGCTTAGTTACATAATCATCAGCACCTAAACCTTCAAGCCCCAATACAATGTCTTCATCTGCATCTCTAGCTGTAATAATAATAACAGGCACTTCTGAGGTTTTTCTAATCTTACGAAGCACATCAAAGCCACTAATATCGGGAAGGCCAATATCTAACAATATCAAATCAAAATTTGACTCACTCAAACAAACCAGTGCATCATTACCCATCTCGCACCAAGTTACATTAAAAGCATCACTCTCAAGTGAAAAACTAATGCTTTCAGCAATGATTTTATCGTCTTCAACTAAAAGAATATTGGGCATGATTAAACGTCTATTTGTATTAAGTAGTGCGTATTGTAAATGATAAATAACCAGCTTAAAAGCAACTTCATTATTACTTCATTAACTCTTCATTTTTAAAACATCAAGGGTTCATATTCACCTCCTAAACTGTTGTCATTGTTTTTAGTAAATTGGACATTAAATATGCGCAAAACCATCCTCCTTGTTATGTTGTTACCAATCGGTGTTATGGCTAAATCAACACTTTATGTGGGTGATGAAATCAAGATACCGATGCGCGCTGATGCTTCAATTGCTAAAGGCAATATTATTACTCATCTCAAAATTAACACTCCCGTCACTTTGATTAAAAAGCAAAACAATGGCTGGAGTAATGTTGAGCATGATGGCAAACAAGGTTTTATGATCTCAAGATATCTTACTGATAAAAAACCAATTAATCACAAAGCCAATGAGCTTAAAAAACAACTGACAGTTATTAAAAATAAACACACTAAATTTACCACAGATAAAGACTTATTGGAGGAGACGATTAAAAACCAAGAAAATGAAATCTTAGCGCTTAATCAAAAAATAATGACAACCACTGCTCAAACACTACAAAGCGACAAACTGCAAAACAAATTATCTGTTTTGGATGAAAAAAATAACGATCTAATTGAGCAAATAGCCAATGTAAGGTCTCAAAACAGTGCACTACATACCACTGATTTTTTAACCATTATTAGCAGCATCACATTGCTTTTAGGCTTTGGCGTAGGCATGGTTATGAGTAGGCTAAGCAACAACCGAGATAACAAAATTTATACACTATAGAGTTTTAACAAACCTCAAGCAACTATTAACCCTTCCTCTTTATTAATAGTTGAGGTAACTGACCAAGGCTAACAGTTTCTCCCTTTGTTCTGTTAGCCAAAGTCTTTTTTTAAACATAAGGAATTTATGAGAAAAATTGTCAAACAAGAGCATTGGTCAAGATCAAATGTATTTCCTGTATTTAAGATAAGTGCGCCCAAGCAAAATCAAGAGTTTGTTGTATTAGAAGGCGATACAGATTCAACGCTGCTATTTGGCCCAGGAAGATCACCTGATAGTTATCTTCCAGGCGATTGCGCCACAGTTGTTATCAAAGCCAATCATCACTTTGTATTTTTAAAAAATATTGCCCTTAATGACCAAATTATATTGAGCGATCAAATGGGTATGGAATACCAATACTGCGTGCTTGATATCAGAATTATTGATTTGAGCAAAAAGGAAATTTCAATCTCATCAGAAACAGATGAACTAAAGTTAGTAACCCCATGGCCATTTGATGGCTTTACTAAATTTAACACGCTGCGATATGTTGTAACTGCAAGAAAGTATGAAACCTACAGACACTAACAGTAGAAAAATCCACCTATTTAAAATGCTTGACATTACTCAAAAGCAATTTGAGCAAGCGCAAGCTTGGTACAAAAGTGCCCAAAATGGTATTAACAACAACGTGCAAAACAGCACCCCACAATTCAACTTAACCAGGATCAACAATGCGAGATATATTTTTGATAAAAAGAGCTAGAAAATTAATGCAACAACCAAGACCACTACCTGTAGATACAGTAATGCAACTTAACATTCTTGAAAGACAACTAAGAGTACCATCTAATGAGTTTGATAAATTCTTTGAAATAGCAATCAAAGACATGAACATAGCCAGTATCTGGAAATAAAAAAATTAACTATTTTATTTCTTCACTAACAAAACATACAAACCACATTTCAACTTCATCTTCACTTTTGATAATGATGGCTTTCAACCAAACGGAAGCCATCATGAGCCACATCAAACCCATTGGCATTGTTGCCATACTCATTGTCTTAATATCTTTACTATATTCAAATTTTTTGCGAGCAGACATCTCTTTTGCAAAGCAACCCACGCAAGTGCAAAAAACCACCACCAACCCCATCAATGAAGTTGAATCTGGCGCACTACTTTATCGCTTTGATAATAGCAATAGCATTACTCAAATGGCTCTTGATACCAAAGTACAGATGAACATCACGGGTGTGATGAATCGAGTTAAAGTATCACAAACATTTATCAACCCATCTAATGACTGGGCAGAGGGTATTTACATTTTTCCTCTACCAACAAACTCTGCGGTTGATCATTTAAATATGCGCATTGGTTCTCGAATAATACAAGGTCAAATAAAAGAGCGTAAAGAAGCTAAAAAGATTTATAACAAGGCCAAACAGGAAGGCAAAAAAGCATCATTAATTGAGCAGCAACGTCCAAATATTTTTACAACATCTGTTGCCAATATTGGCCCTGGAGAAAGCATCACTATTGAAATTGAATATCAACAAGCTGTTGTTATTGATAACGACAAATTCTCAATACGTTTTCCCATGACCATTGGGCAAAGATACATTCCTGGCAAAAAGATTACAACACCGAACAATGCACCAGGCACAGCCAACAACACACACCAAGTTAAAGATGGCTCACAAATAACACCGCCATCTTCTAGCTTAGTTGACAGACCCGTTGCAATCAGCATTAACCTTAAAGCAGGGTTTGACACTGCCAGTGTTGACTCAGCTTATCATGATATTGATATCACAAAGGTAGATGAACTAACGCAACAAATTACCCTAAAAGATAAAGATGCGCAAGCAGAACGAGATTTTGAACTCACTTGGCAAGCTGATAAGTCACTAACACCAGAAATTGCTTTGTTTACCCAACAAAAGGGCGCTGATCATTATCTAATGCTAATGGCAACACCACCCGCTGACAAAGTGTTTAAACAAACCAATACCCCTAGAGAAGTTATCTTTGTTGTGGATTCATCTGGTTCAATGCTTGGTGCGTCAATGGAACAAGCCTCTAAAGCATTAACTCAAGCCGTTAATAACCTCAAACCAACTGATAGATTTAACATTATTGATTTTGACTCAGGATTTGAAACCTATTACGACACAGCCATCCCTGCAATTGATCTGAACAAACGCCATGCAGAGCACTTCATAAAACACATTTCAGCAAATGGCGGCACGCAGCCATTAGAGGCCATCAAATTTGCCTTTAATTCGCGAGACGCTCACTCTGATAATTACCTTCGTCAAATCATTTTTTTAACAGATGGACAACTGGGCAACGAACAAGAAGTGTTTGACACAGTTCGACTAAATTTAGACACTGATAGATTGTTCACAATCGGTATTGGATCAGCCCCTAACTCACACTTAATGACTAAGCTGGCTGAATTTGGTAAAGGTGCATACACCTTTATTGGAAGTGTTAATGAAGTTGAAGATAAAATGAATGAACTATTTAGCAAACTACAATCTCCAGCACTAACCAATATCAACGTCAACTTCCCAACAGGCATTAACGCACAGCAAGCATTTGGATCAATTGCTGACTTGTACAAAGGAGAGGCCATAACTGCCGTATTCAAGCTTAATGCTATTCCTAACAATTTAACCGTTAGCGGTAATACAGCCAATGGTGTTTTTAGCAAAAATATCACCATTAGTGCAGACAACAGCACAACAGGTATTGATACGCTTTGGGCTAGACGCAAAATTGACCAACTGATGAATAAATACCACGCTCAGTACAGAAGAATCGAAAGAGATCAAGTACAAGCTGACATCACCAACCTTGCATTAGAGCATCACTTAGTGTCTAAATTCACTTCTTTGGTTGCTGTTGAAATCACCCCGTCAAAAACAACCGATCAAGCCTTAGTCACTAAAGCAGTCACCACTAAAGTTAAAGCCGCTAAAACAGCCACAAATTCGCAACTGTGGATGTTATCTGGATTAGCTCTCATTCTTCTATCAGTGTTTATACGTCGCAAGGAGAAAGTATGAATAAATCAATACTATTAGCAATCCTAGGCATAAGCACATTTACCTATGGTGCCTACATACCCATTAAAGCACAACTGGCCCAATACCTAATTAACAACGCATGGAATGTATCTAACAATACAGGTTATCAAATCAAGCCATGGAACTGGATGGATTCACATCCAGTCATGCAGCTAAAATCAACCAAACACAAGCAAGATTTAATTGTATTAGAAGGTGATACTGGCAATGTATTGGCCTTCGGGCCAGGGCGTAATATTGAGTCAAACCATCCGAATGGCAACGGCACAATACTAATCTCTGCACACCGTGATACGCATTTTAGTTTTTTAGAAAATGTAGAGATGGGGGATCAATTTGAGATTGACTCAATCTATTCAAAGCAAAATCAAAAGTATCAAGTGAGCGATATAAAAATCATTAATTCTGACAAGACTGATATCAATATCAACAACAACCAATCAGAACTCAAACTGGTTACCTGCTATCCATTTAACTCACCAACTGCAGGCGGGCCACTTAGATATGTGGTAACAGCTAATTTAATAAACACAAGGAGTAATTCATGAAAATCTTAACAGCATCAATCATTTTACTAACTAGCATCTGGGCGCCAGCTCTATTAGAACAATACCATCCGACTACCGGATGGTTAACCGCACCTATTTTTCTTAGTTTTACTACTATCTATGTACTGGCATTTTTAACTTTACTACTAACGTTTACAAAAACAACAAACCGCACAGAATAAACAACAAATAATGTACCAAATAAACACTTAATTTAAGTAAGATTAAGACCTTACTAGGAGTAATATGAAATTATTTTTATCAATCTTTTTGTCTTTACTAATCTCCAGCGCCAATGCAGGATTATCAGAAGCTGTCAATGCACTCAAAACAGGAGATTTCAAAACGGCAATCTTCAACATCAAAAAAGAAATAAAAGAAGTAGAGGAAGAATCCAAAGACGATACTTTTATTCCTTTTCTGCATGAAATGTTAGCCAGAACTTATTATCGAGCTTCAGACGACATAGACACTGACTACACCCTTGCATTTAAACACTTTCAAATTTCTACCAAAATTTTTGATGCCGGTGTTCAGCACAAATTAGGGTTTATGTACTACACAGGCCAAGGCGTCCAACAAGATTTTGCAAAGGCGATCGAACATCTTGAAAACTCACTTAAATACAAAGAAAAACCAGGTTCTCTATGGCTACTTGGAAAAATTCATTTAGCCGGCCAAGGTGTTGAAAAAGATTATGAAAAAGCACGCGATTACTTTGAAAGAGCAGACAAAGTAGATGGTGCCAATTCTCAATTTGAACTAGGCCATATTCACGAATATGGAAAAGGGGTGCCTGTTAGCATTCCTAGAGCACTTTACTATTATGAAAAAGCTGCCAAAGAGGGCGATTCAGATGCTCAATACAAGATTGACATCCACACAGGAAAAATTAACAAAAACGATCGAAATCTCATTTTTGAAAAAGCGCTCAATTACACCTATGGCTATACCGTTGATATCGACATCGATAAAGCCTTAGATCTATATCATCAAGCTGCCGATGAAGGAGATGCTACCTCAATGTATAACATTGGATTTTTAATTGGTATGAACTCCCCCATTAAAAGAAATGCAGAAGAAAACGAATATTATAAAAAATCTGCTGAAATGGGCAATGTCTATGCCCAAACAGTGCTTTCATATAATTACAGCTTAGGCAGTGGTGTTGAAGTAGATAAGGCAAAATCATTCTACTGGGAAACTCAAGCAGCACTTAACGGCAACCTTAACTCAATCAAAAGTGTTGCTGATTCCTACTACACTGGCACCGGCGTTAGTAAAAACTACGATGAAGCCATTAAGTGGTATCAAAAGGCTGTTGATATGGGCGATAAAGAATCTATTTATAGTCTTGCTATCATGCACGAAGAAGGTGAAGGCTTTGAAAAAGACACCGACAAAGCAATTGAGTTATACACCAGAGCGGCAGATCTAGACTATGGCGAAGCTCAGAATGTATTATCTAAATATTACTTTAAAGGCACTTATGTAACTAGAGATTATCAAAAATCTTACAACTTAGCACTAAAGGCAGCAGAGCAAGGTATTGCAGATGCTCAAAACAAAATGGGAACTTTCTACCTAACTGGAAAAGGCATTGTTGAAATAAACATGCAAACTGCACTAGACTACTTTGAAAAAGCTGCCGAACAAGGCAATGCCAAAGCACAAAATAATTTAGGAAGGCTTTACCTAGCTGGCCTGGGTGTAAAAAAAGACAAAGCAAAAGCTTACTCGTGGTTTATAAAAGCTGCTGACATGGGCGATGCAAACTCGCAATATCAAATCGGCAGAATGTACGACTTTGGCGTAGGCGTGCAAAAAGATGTCAATAAAGCCATTGATTGGTACGCAAAAGCATCCATTCAGGATAATAAAGAAGCACAAATAGCGCTAGGCAGTGTTTATTATTATGGAGATGAAGATTCTGGAATTCTTAAGAACTACAAAAAAGCAGCCACTTACTATTACACCGCTGCTAAAAATGACAAAGACGATACGAACCAAAAAGAAATCACACTAACACAAACCAGTTCTGGATCTGGCTTTTTTGTTACCCCAAATCACATCATTACAAATGATCATGTCACTGAAGACTGTGATGAACTAGAAGTTAAAAACAAAACTTACAAATCAACCGTAAAACTCCTAGATACCGACTCAACTACCGATCTATCGATTTTAGAAACTGGCAAAGCCAACGACAGTTTTCTATTCTTAAGAGATCGTAAAGCACTAAGAACAGGCGAGCAATCCATTGCACTGGGCTATCCATTCTCATCTACCCTAGGTTCAGAGCTAAAAGTAACCTCTGGCAATATTGCCGCCCTTACGGGGTTTAACAACAACATTGCTGAACTTCAGCTTACCTCACCGGTACAACCGGGCAATTCTGGCGGTCCATTAGTGGATGACAACGGCAACGTAATTGGCGTTATTGTTTCAAGGCTAGAAACCTCTTCAGAGATCACTGGCGACAGGCCAGCACAAAATGTAAACTTTGCCATCAAATCAAACATGGCAAAAATCTTCATGGATTTGAATGAAATAGATTATCAAGAAAGAAAAGCTAATGGCTCAAAAACCATTAGTCAAAT
>CAZEYU010000022.1:0-18311 GCA_964516395.1 uncultured Candidatus Thioglobus sp. | reverse complement strand
GAGGCAAGTGGGTTGAATCACTGAGAAACACACTTGAAACTACAGGTGCTGCGGTGTTTGCATCTATTATTGTATTACTTGCAAGCTTTATTCCACTACTCATGACTCAATTGGCGAATACTTGGGCGCTGGGTATATTTATTTCTGAGGCACTAATTATTGATGTGGTAATTGCACTGACAATCATTCCATTATTAATTTATATCTTTAAACCTAAATATGTTTTTAGTAACAAAAAATAATCCGTAACAGGCAAGGCCTATTGCAAAAAAATAAGATTGCTACGACAATCTTATTTTTTAACTATAATGTAATAGGCCTTGCCTGTTACGGATATAAATTATGAGTATAAGAAAAATACAATTTACGAAAGATAATTATTATCATGTATTTAATAGAGGGGTGGACAAGAGAAATATTTTTGAATCTAAAGAAGATCTATATTATTTTTTTAATAGGTTAACTGATTTAAATTTTGACAGTCAAAATAAAGATTTAAATATAAAAAGATACAGGTCTTCAGATAAAAAAGTTGTTGAGATTAAAGGGTCTGCATTGGTATCAATAATTGCATATTGTTTGTTGCCCAATCATTTTCATTTAGTATTGAGGCAAGAGTCAGAAGATGGTATTTCTAAGTTTATGCAAAAGCTGGGAACAAGTTACACGATGTATTTCAATCAAAAATATAAGCGTTCAGGTTCTTTATTCCAGGGGAAATTTAAAGCTAATATAATTGGTGGAGATTTTGGACTGCCAGTGCTTTCTGTATATGTAAATTTAAATTATATCCATCATAAAATCGACCCTAAAGAGAATTTAGTAAAATCTAGTATTTTTGAATATTTGGATAAAGATCTAGATAACTCTATTTGTAATAAAGATGAGATTGATCCCATTATTAAAGAAATTGGAACAATAAATGATTACGAAATTTTTGCTAAAAATACTTCTAAAGTTTTTGGAGAAAATAAGGGTTTAATTGTATCAAATACTGATTTGGATAGGGTGTTTGAATAGTGTAATAGGCAAGGCCTATTACACAAAATAGAAAATCAATAAATGATGATAAAGGTATAATCTTGAGAATATTGATTTATAGATAGTTTAATGGCATTAATTGTACAAAAATACGGTGGAACATCAGTAGGCTCAGTTGAGCGAATACAAGCTGTTGCAAAGAAAATTAAGGCGTTTGCTGAGAATGGTGATCAGCTGGTGGTGAGTGTTTCTGCTATGAGTGGTGAAACCAATCGTATGACGGTGCTTGCAAAAGAAGTGCAAGATACGCCTTCATTAAGAGAAATGGATATGCTCTTAACCACAGGTGAGCAAGTTAGCATTTCACTACTTGCTATGGCATTGCAACAATTAGGCTGTGACGCTATTTCTTATTTGGGCTCTCAAGTTAGAATTATTACTGATTCTGAACATGGCAAAGCGCGTATTAAATCAATTGATGATCATCGCATTCACAAGAGTCTTAATGAGGGCAAAGTTGTTGTGGTTGCTGGATTTCAAGGAACTGACGAAGAAGGGCATGTTACAACACTTGGTAGAGGTGGGTCTGATACAACTGCTGTGGCATTAGCTGCTGCTTTAAAGGCGGATGAATGCCAGATTTATACCGATGTTGATGGTGTTTATACAACAGATCCGCGTATTGAGCCAAAAGCAAGAAAAATGAACACAGTGAGCTATGAGGAAATGCTTGAGATGGCATCACTTGGCTCGAAAGTATTACAAATTCGATCTGTAGAATTTGCATCAAAATATAAAGTTCCTTTAAGGGTTTTATCATCAATGATTGACAACCCTGTGGGAACATTAATTACCAGTGAGGAAAATATTATGGAACAGGCAGTCATATCAGGCATTGCGCATAATAAAGATGAAGCTAAGTTAAGCTTAATTGGTGTGCCAGATGAACCAGGCATTGCATTTAAAATCTTAAAGCCAATCAGTGAAGCCAATATTGAAGTGGATATGATTGTACAAAGTGTTTCTGCACGTGAAGGTTTGACTAATTTTGCTTTTACTGTGCACCGTAATGATTTTGACAAAGCAAATACCATCCTTAATGAAGTTTGTGACAACCTTGGCGCAATGAGCGTGCAAAGCGATAATAAAGTGGTCAAGGTATCGTTGGTAGGTATTGGTATGCGTTCACATGCTGGCATTGCAGCGCAAATGTTTGAAGTGTTGCACAATGAAGGAATTAACATTCAAATGATCTCAACCAGTGAAATTAAAATTTCAGTTGTGATTGATGAAAAATATTTAGAATTAGCTGTGCGTTCATTGCATGGTGAGTTTAATTTGGACAAGGAATAGTAATGAGTGGATTTGAAGATAGAGATGGTTTAATTTGGTATGACGGTGAGTGGGTTGATTGGCGCGATGCTAAAACGCACGTATTAACACATACACTACATTATGGTATGGGTGTGTTTGAAGGTGTCCGAGCTTACCAGACAGATAATGGTCCTGCTATTTTTAGAATTGAAGAGCATACAGATCGTCTGTTTAATTCCGCAAAAATTATGAATATGGATATTGGTTTTTCTAAAGACGAATTAAACCAAGCGCAAAAGGATGCGGTTACTAAGAATAATCTTGATAGTGCTTATATTCGCCCGATGAGTTTTTATGGTTCTGAAGGTATGGGGTTACGCGCTGATGGTTTGAAAGTACATACTATTATTGCTGCTTGGGAATGGGGTGCGTACTTAGGTGAAGATAACATGAAAAATGGTATTCGTATTCGTACGTCAAGCTATACACGTCATCATGTGAATATCGCCATGACAAAAGCCAAAGCTAATGGTAACTATATTAACTCTATGCTAGCCTTACAAGAAGCATTAACAGATGGCTATGACGAAGCATTGCTTTTAGATGTTGATGGTTTTGTGGCTGAAGGTAGTGGTGAGAATATTTTTATTGTTCGTGATGGTGTGATTTACACACCTGATTTGACATCAGCACTTGCAGGTATTACTCGAGATACCATTTTCCAACTAGCAAAAGATTTAGGCTACACAGTTATTGAAAAACGCATTACTCGTGATGAAATATATTGCGCAGATGAAGCTTTTTTTACCGGTACAGCAGCTGAGGTAACACCAATTCGTGAGCTTGATAATCGAGTTATTGGCCTAGGTACTCGTGGTCCGATTACAGAAAAATTACAAACACTTTATTTTGATTGTGTTTATGGTCGTAATGATAAGTACAAAAGCTGGATCGCCAAAGGAATGTGCTAATGAATGCAAGTATTGATGATTTTCAACAAAAGCACGTAAGTTATTCTATTGTAGAAGCTAAAGACCTGCCGTTTCATTGTCCGCCAAAAGGCACAACTAAGTGGAACATGCATCCTAAGGTGTATATTAAATTTAATAAAAACAATAAAGGGTTTTGCCCGTATTGTGGTGCGAGTTACGAATTAGGTTAGCAAAATGAATGATAACCAGACTAATGTTGTTTTAGTTGGACCAATGGGCTCAGGTAAAACTTCGGTTGGTCGACGTTTGGCCTGTGTTTTAAAGCGTGATTTTTTTGATTCAGATTTTGAAATTGTGGCACGTACTGGCGTTGCAATTGATCATATTTTTGATGTAGAAGGCGAGGAAGGGTTTCGCAAGCGTGAAACAAAAATGCTGGCTGAGCTTTGTGAGATTCAAAATATAGTCATCGCCACAGGTGGCGGTATTGTTATTAAACAAGAAAACAGAGAACTGTTAAAGAAAAATAGTTTTGTGGTTTATTTGTCATCCAGTATAGAGCAATTGGTGATGAGAACAGCCAAATCAAAATCCAGACCTTTGCTTGAACGTTCAAACAATCGTAAAAAAACCATTCGAGATTTGGTTGAAAAACGAGAGCCACTCTATCAAGAGGTGGCTGATGTGGTTATTGACACAACTGGAAAAAAACTTTACGCTATCATTAATGAGATAAAAAAAGCCATTCCAAAATGAAAAAAACCCTAATATTCTGCAGCTCTTTTTTGTTGACATCGACAGTGCCGGCACTAACGCAGAATGATTTTGTTGAACGTTTGGTGCAAACCCATCCTTTTTTTAAGCAGCTTAATTTTGATGCTGATTATCAAAATGCAAAAACATATGCCAGCACCGCTAATCAGGATTGGGTGTTGGGTGTTGATACAAATTTTAAGCGTGAAGATGTTAGTAATATTTCTTCAATTACCACATATACTGATTTAGATACTACGTCAGTTGATGTCAGTGCGAGTAAAAATTTAGTAAATTCTGGCGCTGATATTGTTGTTAAGCATAATTGGAAAGAAAAAAGCAAAGCCTCAACAGCTACATTAAATACCAATAGAAATAAATTTTCAGTTGATTATGTTTATCCTTTGTTAAAAGACTCAGCTGGTATTAATGATTTGTTGGCTAATGATCTTGCTAACATTGAAGCGCAAATTAGCACACTTGAGCTAGCAGAAAACAAAGAAAACTTTATTCTTGAGCAGTTGTCTAAATTTATTGATTTAGCTTATGCACAACAGCAACTACTTATTAACCAAAAGCGTTTAGAGTTGGCTAAAAAAGAATTAGACTTAACTCAGGCAAAGTTTGCACAATCGGTTGTGGATGAGGTTGATGTTTTGTTGCAAAAAGATGCTTATCAAAGAGCTAACCAGAGTTTATTGCAGTCTCAAAGTGATCTCGCCTTGTTGCGACATGAGATTGCCACGACATTAGATCTTGATGTTGCTCAAATTAAGGCTAACTTTGATTTATATAAGCCATATCAGATGATTAGCGCTGATCTCAAAGAGTATTTGAAAAACAATTCAAGAGTATTGAAAAAAAATGCTTTAGAGCAGGCGCTTATTAAACGCCAACTAAAAAGCGATAAAAACAGTAATCAAGCTGAGCTCGATTTAAAGATTGGTTTTGCTAGTGAGGGTGAGGATGCTAATTATTCTAACTCAATTGATAACCAGTCAAATGCTTGGAACATTGGATTGGGTTTGAGTTACCCACTTGGAGCAACACAGTCTAAGGCTACAGTAAGTAAAACCCAAATTAAACTTAATAAGGCTAAAGAGTCGGCACAACAAGAGTTGTTAAATATTTATTCAAAAGCGCGTGTATTAAAAGAGAAGCTCCATCATTTAAATCAAATACTCAAGTCTAATCAGGCTCAAATTGAAATTGCTAAAGCTAGAACTTTGGCAGAAAAAAATCGTTACAACAATGGAAACTCAGAAATAAGCTTTGTTATTTCAGCACAAAATAATGAGCAAAGTATTGAGCTTAATTATGCCCAAGTGGCAAAAAATTATCAAAAATCTGTGTTGGATTTTTTAGCAACACTTGATCAATTGTAATGGCATTACATTACACAATCACTCCTAAAGATTTACATGCACATTTGTTTAGTGTTGAGTTAACACTTGATAATCCAAATCCTTTGGGGCAAGTTTTTTCTTTACCAAGTTGGATTCCTGGTAGTTATCTCATTAGGGATTTTTCAAAAAATATTGTTAGTATTGAAGCCAGTAGTTGCAATGAACCCGTTCAGGTTAAAAAACTTGATAAAAATCATTGGATAACTTATCCGTGTAAAGAAAGCATTAGGCTGAAATATCAAGTATATGCGTACGATTTATCAGTTAGATCAGCTTACTTAACTAATGAAAGAGCTTTTTTTAATGGCACTAGTGTATTTTTGCTTCCAATAGGTTTTGAGAATGAGTCGTGCCAATTAACTATTAATCCAGCTAATGAAAAACTTACACTAGGAACTTGGTCCGTTGCAACAGGTTTAAGTGGTGAAAATGGTTGTTACAATGCTAAAAACTATGAGGATTTAGTCGATCATCCTGTGGAGATATCTGATTTTACACAGCTTAAATTTCAAGTTAAGGATGTTGATCATTCAATGGTAATTAGCGGTAATCACTCTAGTGATACCGAACGACTAAAACAAGATCTAGAAAAAATTTGTAAACATCAGGTTGATTTTTTTGATCAACAAATGCCATTTAACAGTTATGTGTTTTTAACACTTGTTCGTAATAATGCTTACGGCGGGTTAGAGCATAAAAACTCCAGTAGTCTGATCTGTTCCAGAAAGGACATGCCAAAGGTAAGCGCCCAAAAATTAAGCAAGGACTACATTAAGTTTTTAGCACTGTGTTCTCATGAGTATTTTCACGCGTGGTGGATAAAAACTATTAAACCAGCAAGCTTTCATCAATTGGATCTAAATAGAGAAAACTATACAGAGCAGTTGTGGATCTTTGAAGGGTTTACCTCTTATTATGATGAACTATCATTGCTTAGAACAAAATTGTTATCCGTTCAAGAGTATTTAGATTTATTTTCCCAGACCGTTACAAGAGTACAAAAATCTTCAGGGCGCTTAACACAATCGTTGGTTGAGTCTAGCTATGATGCTTGGACTAAGTTTTACCAACAAGATGAAAACGCACCCAATGCCATTGTGAGTTATTACACCAAAGGTGCTTTATTAGCTTTCGTGCTTGATGTAGAAATAAGGCGTAAAACCAATGATAAAAAATCATTAGATGATGTGCTTAAAGTTGTTTGGCATGATTATCAAGATACTGGACTGGAGAATAATACAATACAAGATGTTGTGAGCGATATGACACAAAGTTGTTTTAATGATTTTTTCGCCAAATATTTATACGGTGTGGATGAATTACCTTTGGTGGAGAGTTTTAATTATTTGGGTGTTGATCTTAGCTTTAAGCATAAAGAAGACGATCTGATTAATTTTGGCATTGCCATTAAAGAACAAGGGAAATTCTCTTACATTACGCATGTTTTTGCTAATACTTGTGCAGCAGAATTTGGACTCTATGTTGGTGATGAAATTGTAAGTATTGATCAACAGGCGCTGAGCGCTAAAGAATTACCAAATGCCGTTAATCAATACTCACAAGGCAAGACAATAACGGTTGGCATTCTAAGAGATAAGCTATTAATGGAAATTCCGGTAGTGCTAAGAGATAGTGAGCCAACTTTTGCTACACTTAGTATTCAAAGTGAGCTTGACAATCAAACTTCACAAAGGCAAAGCCAATGGTCCTACCAAGGGTAAATCTACCTAAGTTATTGGTTAAACCTGTTGGCAGGGCTTTGAGTGACTTTGGCATGATCAAAGAAGGTGATCGTATTTTATTAGCTGTTTCAGGTGGTAAAGATTCATTGAGTCTTTTTCACATTCTAAGGCATTTTCAACGTCATGCACCTATTAAGTTTGATTTAGGTGTGGTAACTATTGATCCTCAAGTTGAGGGGTTTGAGCCACAAGCGTTAGATGCTTTTTTTAAGAAATTTGACACGTCATATTTTTTTGAAGAGTTTCCAATTATGGAGCAAGCAAAAGAAAGTATGAATGGTGATTCTTACTGTTCATTTTGCGCACGTATTAAGCGTGGTCTTATGTATCAAGTGGCTAGACGTGAAAATTACAATGTATTAGCACTGGGCCAACACTTGGATGATTTAGCCGAGAGTTTGATGATGAGCATGTGTCATAATGGAAAAATTCAAACCATGAAAGCGCATTATATTAATGATGTTAAAGATTTGCGCATTATTAGACCATTGGTTTATGTGCGTGAAAGACAGCTTGCTGATTTTGCTGCTTCAGCTGATTTGCCTATTATTGCTGATTCATGCCCAGCTTGTTACAGCATGCCAACTGAACGTGAGCATTTTAAACAGTGGTTGTTAACAGAGGAAAAACGCACGCCAAATTTATATAAAAACTTATTAAGTGCTATGAAGCCTATGTTGGACGAGGTTAATGATTAAATTTATTTTAACTTTTTTTTCAATTTTACCACTTAGGGTTAATCATTTTATTGGTTCATTAATTGGCAGGTATTTATACCTAACTAACAGTGATTCTAAGCATGTAGTGAGTAAGAATATTGAGACTTGCTTTCCCGGGTTAAGCAAATTAGATCAGCAAACTTTAATTAAAAAATCCTTAATAGAGACAGGTAAAGGTTTGAGCGAGTCAGGTTTTATTTGGTTAAGATGTTTTGATGATAATGCTAAGCACGTGGTTAAAACAACGGGTCTTGAGCATCTTGAAACTAGCAAGCCAGTGATTTTATTAGTACCGCATTTTGGCTGTTGGGAAATTACCGGCAGGGTTTTGTCTATTGATACACCTGTAACTTTTTTATACAAACCTCTTAGAGATGCTAAGCAAGAAGCTCTACTCATTCAAAATCGTCAAAAAAGACAATTATCAATGGCTACTGCGGATAAAAAAGGTGTTATTAAACTTCAGCGTGCTATTAACAATAAAGAGTTAATTGGTATTTTGCCAGACCAAGATCCAGGTGAAGAGGGCGGCGTGTTATCGACATTTTTTGGTACAAACGCTAGAAGCATGACTTTACTTGCAAAATTAGCAAGAAAAAACAAAGCAAAGGTTGTCCTTACTTGGGCATTACGCCTGCCAAATGGCAAGGGCTATGAGCTTAATCTTAAAGCTGTTAATATATTGTCAAATAGTGGCAAGGTTGAGGACGATGTTGCTTTAATGAATAAAGTAATTGAGGATTTGGTTAAAACTAAACCTGAGCAATATTTGTGGAATTACAAACGGTTTAAGTCGGTTATTGATTATTAGAGCCTTATGATATAATCCGCACATGAAATTTATTGAAGATATTCAGAGTGTTTTTGAGCGTGATCCTGCTGCTAGAAATACCTTTGAAATTGTAACTTGTTATTCTGGTGTTCAGGCGATGTTGTTTTATCGTCTGGCGCACCGATTATGGTTATTAAAACTTAAATGGTTAGCCAGATTTATCTCTATGCTATCTAGATGGTTTACAGGCATTGAAATACATCCAGGTGCAGTGATCGGCAGACGTTTTTTTATCGACCATGGCATGGGTGTGGTAATTGGTGAAACGGCAGAAATTGGCGATGATGTTACTTTGTATCATGGTGTTACTTTGGGTGGAACCACTTGGCAGAAAGGTAAAAGACATCCAACCTTAGGAAACAATGTTGTTATTGGCGCAGGTGCTAAAATCTTAGGCCCAATTACACTGGGTGACAATGTCAGAGTTGGATCTAATTCAGTTGTGGTTAAATCAATTGAGTCTGAAAAGACGGTGGTTGGCGTACCAGGGCGTGTGCTTAAAGACAAAACTGTTAAGTCAGATCATTTTGATTCATACGCAGTTGGTGGTAATGATGACGATCCTACTGTTAAGGCTATTAACTCAATTTTAAAACACTTGCACGATGTAGATTCTCAGCTACACAAGGTCTCAAAAGAGTTAAATATTAAAGACCAGAAAGATACTTCTGTTAACGATTTAGAGATTGAAAGTAAATAACCATTAATTTTTAAGGTTTTTTACTTGACTAAATAACTAGGTTAAGGATATAATACCGTCTCGTTAATTTTAATTAGGACTGACATGCAATTAACAACTAAAGGCAGGTATGCCGTAACAGCAATGCTAGACTTAGCATCGAACGATACAAATAAACCAATTACATTGGATATCATTTCTCAAAGACAGAACATTTCACTGTCGTACTTAGAGCAATTGTTTGCAAAGCTTCGCCGTGCAGAATTAGTTAAGAGTGTCAGAGGGCCAGGCGGTGGCTATTTGCTTAATGTAAATGCTAAAGACATTAACCTGACTCAAATCATTGAGGCAGTCGATGAGAATATTGATCTTCGCCGCTGCACAGGAACAACAGGTTGTCATAACGGCAGACAGTGTATTTCACATCGCTTATGGTGTGAAGTTAGTGGTCAAATTAGAGATTTTTTAAGCTCTAAGACCCTGCAAATGGTTATTGACGACCAACAATTAAACACAGGAGTTTTGCAATAATGACCACTCCAACTTATATGGATTATTCTGCAACTACGCCAGTTGATGAGCGTGTTGCTAAAAAAATGATGCAATATTTAACCATGGAAGGTGATTTTGGCAATCCTGCATCAAGCTCACATTATTATGGCTGGCAAGCTGATGAGGCTGTTAAAAATGCTAGAAAACAAGTGGCTGACTTAGTAGGTGCTGATCCAAAAGAGATTGTATGGACTTCCGGTGCTACAGAATCTGATAATCTCGCTATTAAAGGTATTGCGCATTTTTATCACAAGAAGGGGAAGCATATTATTACGCTTAAAACTGAACACAAAGCAGTTTTGGATACATGCAGACAACTCGAAAGAGAGGGTTATGAGGTTAGCTATCTTGATCCAATGCCTAATGGTTTGCTAGATATTAACGTGTTAAAAGATGCAATTCGTGAAGATACTATTTTGGTATCTATCATGCATGTTAATAACGAAATTGGCGTTATTCAAGATATTGAAGCAATTGGTAATATATGTCGTGAACACAAGGTATTTTTCCATGTAGATGCAGCGCAATCTGCTGGAAAAGTTGCTATTGATTTAAGCAAACTACCTGTTGATTTAATGAGCTTCTCTGCGCATAAAATTTATGGCCCAAAAGGCATGGGGGCGCTTTATGTTAGACGCAAACCAAGAGTAAGAATTGAGGCACAAATGCATGGTGGTGGTCATGAACGTGGTATGCGCTCAGGCACACTGGCTACACATCAGATTGTTGGCATGGGTGAGGCATTTGCTATTGCTAATGCTGAGATGGAGCGAGAAAACAAAAAAATTCAAGCATTGCGTGATCGCCTACTTGCAGGTTTTTCAGACATGGAAGAGGTGGTTGTTAATGGTGATTTACAAGCAAGAATTCCAGGTAATTTAAACATAAGTTTTAATTATGTTGAAGGTGAGTCTTTAATGATGGCAATTAATAATATTGCAGTTTCATCGGGCTCTGCATGTACCAGTGCTTCACTTGAGCCTTCCTATGTATTGCGTGCACTTGGATTGTCTGATGAGTTAGCACATTCATCAATTAGATTTAGTATTGGTCGTTATACAACTGAGACAGACATTGATAATGCAATTGAACTGGTACGAAATAAAGTAGACAAACTTAGAGAGCTTTCTCCTTTATGGGATATGTTTAAAGAAGGGATTGATCTTAGTAAGGTTGAATGGGCAGCACATTAAACACACATAATAAATACATGGGTTAGCTAGCAATAAAAAGACTAGAATAACCCTTATAAGCTTAAAAAGGAGATAAGACATGGCATACGGCGAAAAGGTAATGGATCATTATGAAAATCCACGTAATGTTGGTGTACTAGACAAAGATGCAAAAAATGTTGGTACAGGCATGGTGGGTGCGCCAGCATGTGGCGATGTAATGCGTCTGCAAATTCAAGTGGACGATGATGGTGTTATTGAAGAGGCTAAGTTTAAAACTTATGGCTGTGGATCTGCAATTGCATCAAGTTCATTATTAACGGAATGGGTTAAGGGCAAGACATTGGATGAGGCAGCTGAGATAAAAAACTCAGATATTGCTGAAGAATTAGCCCTACCACCAGTAAAGGTTCATTGTTCTGTTTTGGCAGAAGATGCAATTAAAGCAGCAATTAACGACATTAAAAGCAAAGCATAATATAAACAAATGGCAATCACTCTTTCAAACAAAGCTGCGCAACGAGTTGTTGATTTTTTAAACAATCGTGGTTCTGGCATTGGTATTCGACTTAGTGTGCAAACCACAGGCTGTTCTGGGTTAGGATACAACATGGAGTTTGTGGATGAGGCTAATGAAGATGATATGGTCTTTGAAGATAATAATGTCAAAATTATTGTTGATCCAAAAAGCCTAATTTATTTAGATGGTACTGAGGTTGATTTTGTTAAAGAAGGGTTGAATGAAGGCTTTGAATTTAACAATCCAAACGCAAAGGCTGAATGTGGTTGCGGTGAATCATTCACGGTTTAATTAGGTTTTAATTGTGCAAAACTATTTTGAGTTGTTTTCACTTGAGGCACTATTTGACATTGACACAAATGCACTAGAGAAAGAATACCAAATTCAAATTTCTAATTATCACCCCGATAAATTTGCCACAAAAACAGAAAAAGAAAAAACTCAAGCGCTACAAAACACTTCATTAATTAATAGTGCATTCGAGACATTAAAATCCCCGTTATTACGTGCAACCTATTTATTAGAATTAAATGGTATTAATGCTTTCGATGAAAAAGACACACAAATGAATATGGAGTTTTTAATGTCTCAGATTGAGTTAAGAGAATCTCTTGAGTTGATCGAGACCAATAAAGATGAGTTAGCACTTGATGATTTTATTGACTCCATTAATCTAAAAGTTAAGGAAAACATTGCTCAAATATCGAGTTTATTCACTCTTAATAAGCTTAACGAGATAAAAAACTTAGTCAGAGAGTTAAAATTTTACATTCAGTTGAATGTACAGGCAAATCAACTCATGGATGAATGGCTGTAAAATATACCCATGGCATTATTACAAATTTCAGAACCAGGTCAGTCTAGCGCACCGCATCAACACAAATTAGCAATTGGTATTGATTTAGGCACTACTAATTCTTTAGTGGCCTCAGTAATGAGTGGGCAGAGTAAAGTGTTAACCGATGAAAACAATGAGGCAATTTTGCCATCGGTTGTTCATTGTGGCAAAGACAATAAATTAACCGTTGGTTGTGAAGCTTGTCCTTATGCAAAAACTGATCCTACCAATACCATCGTATCGGTAAAACGCTTTATGGGTTTGAGCTATAAAGAGGTTAAAGAATTTAAAAATTGCCCATATCAGCTTGTAGAAAATCTAAACAATGTTTTGTTTCATACAGCCATGGGTGATCTTTCAGCTGTTGAGATATCAAGCACTATTTTAAAATCACTTAAGCAGAGAGCGGAGAGCTCATTAGGTGGCGAGTTAACGGGCGCTGTGATTACCGTTCCAGCTTATTTTAACGATGCTCAGCGTCAAGCCACGAAAGATGCGGCCACTTTGGCAGGGCTTAATACACTACGCCTACTTAATGAACCAACTGCAGCAGCGGTTGCTTATGGTTTAGAATCAGGTGAAGAAGGTGTTCATGCCATTTATGATTTAGGTGGAGGAACGTTTGATATCTCTATTCTTAGCTTCTCAAAAGGCGTTTTTAAAGTATTAGCAACTGGAGGAGACTCTTCTTTAGGTGGTGATGACTTTGATCAATTAATCATTGATGATTGTATTGAACAACTCGGTATTAGTGAGTTAACACCTGCTCAAATGCAAAAAATTAAACAATTTGCACGCACTGCCAAAGAACAATTAACCAAGCAAGAATTTGCTGAATTTGATTGTATTGAAATGCCGTATAAAATCACTAAAGAAAAATTTAATACACTTTCATCGGCATTAATTAAACGCACTTTATTATTAACAAAGCGAGCTGTTCGAGATGCTGAAGTTAGTATGGACGATGTTAAAGACATTATTATGGTGGGTGGGTCAACTCGTATGCCATTGGTGAGAAAAATGGTTGGTGAGTTGTTCAACAAGCCAGTTTTATGCTCAATTGATCCCGATGAAGTGGTTGCCAAGGGTGCAGCTATTCAAGCCAATGTATTGGTGGGTAATAAGGCTTCTGACGATATGTTATTGCTAGATGTTTTGCCTTTATCACTCGGGTTAGAGACCATGGGCGGTTTGGTTGAAAAAGTTATTCATAGAAACACCACTATTCCCATTACGCGAGCTCAAGAATTTACCACGTTTAAAGACGGCCAAACAGCCATGAGTATTCATGTGCTTCAAGGTGAGCGAGAATTGGTGGATGATTGCAGATCATTGGGCAGGTTCGAGCTTAGAGGAATTCCGCCCATGGTGGCTGGAAATGCACGCATTCGAGTTGAATTTCAAGTGGATGCAGATGGGTTATTGTCTGTTAGTGCGACAGAGCAAACATCTGGTGTTAAAGCTGATGTTACTATTAAGCCATCATATGGTTTGAGTGATGCTGAGATGGAGAAAATGCTTAAAGATTCGATTGTATTTGCACAAGAGGACATTCTTGCAAGGCAACTTCATGAAATGCAACTTGAAGCAGACAGAACAATAGAGGCGATAGATTCAGCTCTAGCTAAAGATATGCAAATGTTAAGCACTGATATGCTAGAAGATATTAACCAAGCCAGAGAGGAATTGGTATTAGTATCACGCGATAACGATGAAAAAAATATTAAAAATAAGATAGACAATCTTGAATCTGTCAGTGCTAAATTTGTAGAAATGCGAATGAACAGCACCATTGCACAGGCTATGCAAGGTCATAATGTTAAGGAGTTTGAAGAGTAATGCCACAAATAATTGTACTACCACACCATGAGTTGTGTCCAGAGGGGGCTGTTATAGAGGCTAATACAGGCGAGAGTGTGTGTGATGCTTTGCTGGCTAATGATGTAGAAATTGAGCATGCGTGCGAGATGTCAAATGCATGTACTACGTGCCATATTTATGTTCGTGAAGGGTTTGATTCAGTAAAAGAATCTGATGAAACAGAGGATGATTTATTGGATAAAGCTTGGGGGTTAGATCCGGATTCTCGTCTTTCTTGTCAGACCATAATTGAAGATACAGACTTGGTTATTGAGATTCCAAAATATACAATTAACCAAGTTAGTGAGAATCACTAGCTTAAAGTTTTAGGTACTTAGCAACAAAGCCCTCATCTTCTTTTTCGCCAAATTCTTCTACAACATCCATGGGCTTTTCTTTAGAAATAAGCCATTGAGGCATGGGCGGGTTTTCACTACTGCCACAAACTTTTCCTAAGTTATTAGGGTGAAAAATTTTAACAAAAGTTGGGTTTTTTAAATCATTAGTATAAACAATGCCGCAGTATCTTTCTTGATGCTCTTCATCGAGAATGGATTTGATATTAGCAATATTTTTGGTAAAACTTTCAGCATCAATACAATCGCTCGGCATTAATTTTAGTGTGTCATAAAAATACCAGTCGTGAGGATTATTACTTAGTGTTTCTAACAAGGCATGACAATCTTCCCATTGCATGACACCGAGAAATCTACCTTGAAATTGTTCAAAATAATCCATTAGACAATTGTTAAATGTAAAGCACCTAGTTTAATGATTTTTGTATAAATCCCCACCTTCTTTGCAAAAACTTACAAGAAGGCGGGATAAGATTACTCAATAGTAATGCTTGGGAATGCGCTAGTTGCGCGAGATTGCTGAGTTAACTTTGAAGATACTTTTCTTGCAATTTCTTTATAAATTTCAGCTACTTTTCCATCTGGATCTTTAGCAACGGTAGGCGTACCTTCATCAACATCAGTTCTAATATCCATTTCTAACGGTAGGGCGCCTAAGAAATTAACACCTGCTTCTTCAGCCATAGATTCACCGCCACCAATACCAAAGATAGCTTCTTCATGACCACACTTTGAACAAATGTGTAGCGACATATTCTCAACAATACCAAGAATTGGAATGTTAACTTTTTCAAACATTTTCAAGCCTTTTTTGGCATCAATTAAAGCAATGTCTTGAGGTGTGGTTACAACAACAGAACCACTCACTGGAATTTTTTGAGATAGGGTTAATTGCGTATCGCCAGTGCCTGGTGGTAGGTCAATAATCATATAGTCAACACCACGCCATAGAGTATCACGTAACATTTGCTCTAAAGCTTGGGTAACCATAGGGCCACGCCAAATCATTGGATTATCTTCATCCACTAAGTAACCAATTGACATACTTTGCATACCATGACCTAGAATTGGTAACAACTTACCTTCAGCTGATTGATCGGGTTTCAAATTGCTAACACCTAACATTCTTGGTTGTGAAGGACCGTAAATATCCGCATCTAAAATAGCAACTTTTGCACCTTCAGCTTGAAGTGCTAATGCTAAGTTTACAGAAGTGGTTGATTTTCCAACACCGCCTTTACCTGAAGCAACAGCAATGATGTTTTTAACTTCTGGTAAGACTTCAACACCTTTTTGAGTGGTGTATTTAACGATTTTAGTTTCAATTTTAGCGCTGGCATTATTGATTCCTGCTGCTGATAATGCGTCAGTTATTTGTGTTGACAATTCATCATGATAGCCTTTAGCAGGGTAGTTAAGCTCAACAACTACTTCAACACTATCGCCGTCAATATTAATTTCATTAACTGCGTTAGAAGAGATAATGTCTTGCTCAGTATATTTATCAACTACATTTGATAAAATACTTTCAATGTTTTCATTGGTTAAATCTGCCATATTCTTGCGCCTGATTAAGTAAAATGGTGCTATTTTATCGTATAACGATATAAGTCAACCTTAATATTAATAAGCTTATCCTATGAGTTCAAGAAAAATACTGGTTACATCAGCATTACCGTACGCCAATGGTGAAATCCATCTAGGCCATTTATTGGAATATATTCAAACAGATGTTTGGGTGCGTTTTCAAAAAATGATGGGCAATGAATGTCACTATGTGTGTGCAGATGATGCACATGGAACACCAATTATGCTTAAAGCTAATGAGCTTGGCATTACGCCAGAAGAGTTAATTGCTGGTGTTAGCGAGCGCCATCAGGCAGATTTTAAAGATTTTGCAATTGGTTTTAGTCAATATCACTCAACTCATTCTGAAGAAAATAGAGAAATTTCTGCCGATATCTATAATAAGCTTAATGATGGTGGTTTTATTAAAACTCGCACCATTTCTCAAGCATTTGATCCTGAAAAGAAAATGTTTCTACCAGATCGCTTTATTAAAGGTGACTGTCCCAAATGTGGCGCTACAGATCAATATGGCGACAACTGTGAAGCATGTGGTGCAACTTATTCACCAACAGAGCTCAAAAATGCAAAATCAGCAGTTTCGGGTGCAACACCAATTACAAAAGATTCTGAACATTATTTCTTTGACCTTCCTCAGTTTGAGTCCCAACTTAAAGAGTGGACTGAAGCAGGACACTTACAAGATGAAATTTCTAATAAATTATCTGAATGGTTTGAACAAGGTTTGCAACAATGGGATATTTCTCGTGATGCGCCATATTTTGGTTTTCAAATTCCAGGTGTAGAAAATAAATATTTTTATGTGTGGCTAGATGCGCCAATTGGTTACATGGCTAGCTTTAAAAAACTTTGTACTGAGCAGGGGCTTGATTTTGACGAATACTTCAACAAGGATTCTGAAACTGAGTTGTATCATTTTATTGGTAAAGATATTGTGTACTTTCACGCATTATTTTGGCCGGCAATGTTAATGGGTGCTGATTACCGCACGCCAAGTGCTATTTATTCACATGGCTTCTTAACGGTTAACGGCCAAAAAATGAGTAAATCTCGTGGTACTTTTATTCAAGCTAGAACCTATTTAAATCATCTAAACCCAGAGTGTTTGAGATATTACTACGCTTATAAACTTTCACACAAAATTGATGATATTGATTTAAACCTACAAGACTTTAAACAAAGAGTTAATTCTGATCTGGTTGGCAAGGTTGTTAATATCGCTTCACGCTGCGCAGGTTTTGTGGTGAAGAAATTTGATAAAACTTTGTCTGCTTATGCGATTGAATCTGAACTTTACAATGAGTTTGTTGCCAAGGGTGATGATATTGCTAAGTTGTATGAAGCACGTAATTACAATCAAGCCATGCGTGAGATTATGAAGCTTGCTGATAAAGCCAATCAATATGTTGATGAACATAAGCCTTGGCAGATGATTAAACAAGAGGGGAGTGAAGCTCAAGTACATGATGTTACCTCTTTAGCGCTTAATTTATTTAGAGTACTTATGACTTACTTAAAGCCAGTATTGCCTGAGATGGCTAAACAGGCTGAGCTGTTTTTAAATGTTGATGAACTTAACTGGGCTGATCTTAAGCATCCACTAACCAAACACCAAATTAATAAATTTAAGCCACTTATGTCGCGTATTGAAGATGAGCAAATTACAAAAGTAATTGAAGAATCTAAACAAACAACAGTACAAGAGGTTGAGCAAAAAGAGGATGATGATATGATTCAAATTGATGATTTTGCCAAAATAGATTTAAGAGTAGCAAAAATTGTAAAAGCCGATCACGTTGAAGGAGCTGATAAACTCTTGCAACTAACACTTGATATTGGCGAAGACAATACTCGCAACGTGTTCGCCGGCATTAAAGCGCATTACTCTCCAGAAGATCTTGAGGGGCGCTTAACTGTTATGGTGTCTAACCTTGCACCAAGAAAAATGAAATTTGGTGTATCTGAGGGTATGGTGCTTGCTGCAGGTGGTGGTAAATCATTACATATACTATCACCAGATTCGGGTGCTAAGCCAGGTATGAAAATCAGTTAATTACTGCGTCTTTTT
>CAZEYU010000021.1:0-20360 GCA_964516395.1 uncultured Candidatus Thioglobus sp. | reverse complement strand
ACTAAAATTAACACTGCATTAATAGACAAAACAAGCTTCATATCCATTGGCGCAGCAATGGTTATTTCTTTCTCTGCATCATTAAAGTACATTGACTTAATGATTTGCAAATAATAATATGCACTGATCACAGCAAAAATTACCGCAATAATGGCAATGGTTACAAAACCAGCTGAAACAACTTGTTGCAAGATAAAGAATTTTGAATAAAAACCAATAAATGGTGGCACGCCTGCCATTGACAACATAATGACTAACATCATTAAGGCAAACCATGGTGAGTGCTTACTCAAGCCTTTATAGTCAGAAATAAGGTCGGCCTCGAAGCCTTTCTTGTTTAGCAAAATTATCATACCAAAAGCGGCCAAACTCATCAGCACATACACCAGTACATAAAATACCGCCGCACCATAGCCTGTAATTACACCCGTTACAAAACCAAGCATGATGAATCCAATGTGTGAAATCGTAGAATACGCCAGCATACGCTTAATGTTGGTTTGCATAAGCGCTACAACCGATCCTAGAGCAATTGATAATATTGCCAACGCCATAAACAAATCTGACCAATAAGCATGCATACTACCCAAACCATCAATCAAGATGCGTACAAGCATGGCAACTGCAGCAATCTTTGGTACCGTTGATAAAAACATGGTTACTGCCGTAGGTGAGCCTTGATATACATCTGGCACCCACATATGGAATGGCACAGCGCCCAGTTTAAAGGCGATACCAATTACTAAGAACACCAAACCAAAGTTAATGATTAGCGTTTCTCTAGAAGCAAGATTTGCATCTGACGCAAAGAATGTAATTTCACTAATGTTTAAGCTTCCTGTAATGCCGTAAATCATACTCATACCGTAAAGCAAAATACCTGATGCTATTGCACCTAGCACAAAATACTTTAACGCCGCTTCCACCGCACCCACTCTTTCACGTGCAATGGCAATCAGTGTGTATAAAGATAAAGATAGAATTTCCAAACCAAGATAAAGCGTTAATAAACTATAGCCTGATACCATCACCATCATGCCTAATACTGCTAATAAAACCAACACAAAATACTCGCCTCTAAAGAGTGAGTGTTGTATTAAGTAATGACGCGAATAAACCATGGCCACCATGGTTGCACCAGCCATAAAGACTTTAAAAACTGAGGCCATGTTATCAAGCACAAAAGAATTGCCAAAAATAATACTCTCTGGATGACCGATTAAATTAAATGATAATAAGCCTGTGACCAATAAACTAACCTGCGTTAAATAGTAGGTAGCCTGTTTAAAAGGTTTTGTTAAAAATAAGTCTAACAATAAAACAACAACAATGGCACTTAACAAGAAAATTTCTGGCAATGCTACCCATAAAGTTGATGTGTCAAATGAGAAATAATTATTCATAATTTATACTTAAAGTTTAGAGCTTAGTGCTTGTTGAAGCAGGTGTTCAATTGAAACATGCATAATTTCAATCACTGGTTGAGGATAAATACCTATGATTAATACAGCCAAAGCAAGCACCGCTAAAATGGAAAATTCACGTCCATTGATATCAGATAGAGTTGCTACATCTGGATTAGTAATTCCGCCCCAGAAAACACGCTTCACCATCCATAAGGTATAAGCTGCACCTACAATAAGTGTTGTTGCAGCAAGAACCGCATACCAAATATTAGCTTGTGCAGCACCTAAAATCACCATAAATTCACCCACAAAACCCGATGTTCCAGGCAGCCCTGCATTGGCCATGGCAAATAAAACTGCAAAACCGGTAAATTTAGGCATGGAGTTTATCACGCCACCATAAGTTGAAATCTCTCTTGAATGCAGGCGGTCATACAAAACACCTACGACCAAGAACATTGCAGCAGAGATAAAACCGTGTGAAATCATTTGCACCATTGCACCTTCAAGACCAAGCAAAGCGCCTTCTGCACTGTCTGGCCTGTATGCCAAGAACAGTGCGAATACACCTAAGGTTACAAAACCCATGTGTGAGATTGAAGAATAAGCAATCAGTTTTTTCATGTCTCTTTGGACAAGGGCCACAAAACCAATATAAACAATTGCAATTAAGGAAAGTACAATGACAATATCTGAGAATTCAAGCGATGCATCAGGCGTAATTGGTAGAGAAAAACGGAAAAAACCATAGCCACCCATTTTCAACATAATAGCCGCTAGAATAACAGAACCACCCGTTGGCGCTTGTACGTGCGCATCTGGCAACCACGTATGTACTGGAAACATTGGCACTTTAACCGCAAATGCCATAAAGAACGCCCAGAAAATCCATGCTTGCTCAATAGTGGTCAGGCTTAAATTATGCATATCCAAAATACTGAATGAGCCGCCTTTGTTGTACATGTAGATGAGTGAGATCAGCATAAATACAGAGCCTAGGAATGTGTATAAGAAAAACTTAATGGCTGCATAAACTCGATTATCACCACCCCAAATACCTACAATCAGTAGCATTGGAATCAGTGACGCTTCCCAAAATGCATAAAATAAAATACCGTCTAATGCTGAAAATACACCAACAATCAAGCCTTCCATCATTAAGAATGCCGCCATGTAGTGTGCCGTTCGATGTTGAATAACTTGCCAACCCGCTGCAATAACTAAAATAGTTGAAAAAGTGGTAAGAATGATAAGTGGCATTGAAATACCATCAACACCTAAATAATAGTTGATATCAAAATGAGAAATCCATGGAGTTTTTTCTACAAATTGCATTAAATGGGTTGATGAGTCAAACCCTGTCCACAGCCCTAGCGATAGAATAAATACCAAAATAGAAATGGCCAGACTTAACCAGCGTGCAGTCTCGCTTCTATCGTTGCCCACAAAAAGCACAAGTCCGCCACCTAAAATAGGTAGCCAGATTAATAAACTAAGTAGTGCGTTTTCCATAATTAAAGCTCAAGTAATGGGTTGTCGCCTGCAAATAGCACCCAAGTTAAAATAATTAATAAACTAAAGATCATAAAGAAGGCGTAATGATAAACATAGCCTGTTTGCACTGGTCTTACTATGGAGCCAATAAAGCCAACTAATCTAGCACTACCATTAACAATCATTTTGTCAATCAATGTTGAATCTGACACCTTCCATAAGAAATTACCTAATTTCTTAATGCCACTTACAAAAACTATATCATTAAAACGATCAAATCCATATAGTGACTCGAGCACATAGTTTGTGCGGTGGCATTTCTTCTGAATTAATCCAGCCCAATCAGGACGATACAAAGTAAACACCCAAGCACTGGCAACACCACCCACCATCATCCAGAAAGGCAGGGTTTGCAATGCGTGTGGAATCATATTTGCTGCCCCATGGAAAATTTCTGACAAACCATTCATAGAAGCATGTTTTGTAACGTCCACCGTAATAGCATCACTTAACCATCCACTAAATAGCATTGGATCAATGGTCAAATAACCAATTACTGCCGATGGAATAGCAAGAGCAATCAATGGGAATGTGATTGATGGCGCTGATTCATGCAGATGCTGCTCAGTATGATGATCAACTCGTGACTCACCATGAAACACCAAAAAGAACATTCTTAATGAATAAAAAGCAGTAATAAACACGCCAGCAACTACCGCAAAATAAACCCAATCAGCAAACGGTAGTGAAGAGAAGTGCACAGCCTCAATAATCATATCTTTTGAGTAAAACCCTGCAAAGCCTGGAAAGCCAATTAAAGCTAGTGTTCCGATTAAAGAAGTCCAATAAGTAATTGGCATTTTCTTACGCAAACCACCCATTTTACGAATGTCTTGCTCGTGATGCATAGCAACAATGACAGAACCTGCGCCTAAGAAAAGCAACGCCTTAAAGAAGGCATGTGTCATTAAATGAAAAATTGCAACAGAATATGCGCTCACTCCTAGTGCTACTGTCATATAACCTAATTGAGACAAAGTTGAATAAGCCACAACTTTTTTAATATCGTTTTGCACAATACCTAATAAACCCATAAACAGTGCTGTGATAGCACCTACAACCATGACCACAATAAGTGCTGTTTCACTAAGCTCAAACATTGGTGACATGCGAGAGACCATAAAAATACCTGCTGTTACCATGGTTGCGGCGTGAATTAATGCTGAGATTGGTGTTGGGCCTTCCATTGAGCCAGGTAGCCAAACGTGTAATGGCACTTGTGCTGATTTACCCATAGCGCCAATAAATAACAAGATACAAATAACAGTAATAACTGATGCACCATCCAACATAGTAACACCATTAACAGTACCTAGATTTGCAAACACTTCTGCATAATCCATTGAGCCAAAATACATCAGTACCAATGCAATACCTAATAAAAAGCCAAAATCACCCACACGGTTAACCAGGAAAGCCTTAAGGTTTGCTTCAACAGCACTTTCTTTGTGATGCCAAAAACCAATCAACAAATAAGACACTAAACCTACTGCCTCCCAGCCAAAGAATAACTGCATAAAATTATTACTCATCACCAGCATGAACATAGAGAAGGTAAATAATGAAATATAGCTAAAGAACTTGGTATAGCCATCATCATCATGCATATAACCAATGGTGTAGATATGCACCATGAGTGATACAAATGAAACCACAACCAGCATGACTGCTGTTAGGTTATCAATTAAAAATCCAACACTTACATTTAAGTTGCCAATTTGCATCCAGGTATAAATGTTTTGATTAAATACCTCACCACCTTCAAGCACATGATGATTAAACACATATAAAGACAATACGGTTGAAATCAACACGCCCAAGATAGTAATACTGTGCGTGGCAGTTCTACCCAATAAAGATCCAAAAAATCCGGCTAGAATAGCACCCACTAATGGCGCCAAAGCAATGACTAAATATACTTGTTCCATCATTACCCCTTCAGACTATTAGTAACATCAACATTGATAGAGCCACGAGCTCTAAATAGTAGCGTTAAGATCGCCAAACCAATCGCTACTTCTGCAGCAGCCACTGTCAAAATAAAGAAAACAAAAATCTGACCAGCTTCATTGCCCAAGAAATGCGAAAATGCAATAAAGTTTGTATTAACAGCTGCCAAAATTAACTCAACACACATCAACAACGTGATGATGTTAGTACGATTAATAAAAATACCTGCCAGCCCAATACAGAAAATAACACTGCTTAAAATTAAGTAATCACTCAAACTAACCATTATTCATTCTCCTTTGATGGTGAAGTGATTGACACTAATCTCACTCTATCTTTAGCCTTAACACTAACCTGTTCAGATATAGATTGTTTTTTACGATGAAGTTCATTTCTATGTACCAAAGTAATGGCTGCAATAATAGCGATTAATAGCAATACTGCTGCCAACTCAAATGGATACACATAGTCGGTATATAGTTGAAGCGCAAGTACGGTGATATTGCTGTAATCAGCACCATGCCTAGCAGGCGATGCAACCACATCCAAACCAAATTGTGAAGGGCCTAGAACAAGTGTCATTTCTGCAATAATGATAATCGATACAATAATACCTAATGGCAAGTAACCAGCAAATTTTGCCCTTAATGTAGATTTATCAATATTGAGCATTTTAATAACGAATAAGAACAATACCATTACAGCACCAACATATACCAGGATTAACGTAATAGCCAAGAATTCAGCCTCTAGTAATATCCAAATACTAGCAGCTGAGAAAAATCCTAACACTAAAAACAACACTGCTTTTGCTGCATTACGAGAAAAAATCATTGCCAAAGAGCTGGCCACAAACCAAAATGACAAAATATAAAAAATTATTTGTTCAGAACTCATTATCTATCCTTTATCTATATTTTGAATCTTCAAGCTTGATTTTATTAATCTCTTGTTCATTATCATCACCCACTTTCAACAACTTGTCTTTCGTCATGATAGAGCCATCTCTTGATTCAAATGCATAATCAAAAATTTGCGTCTCAACAATTGCATCAACAGGGCAGGCTTCTTCACAAAAACCACAAAAAATACACTTAAATAAATCAATATCATATTGAGAAGTGCGACGCGTACCATCATTACGCATTTCTGATTCGATAGTAATGGCATTTGCCGGACAAACTGCTTCACACAATTTACAAGCAATGCAGCGCTCTTCTCCACTTGGGTAGCGACGCAGTGCATGCAATCCCCTAAATCTTGGCGAAATTGGGGTTCTCTCCTCAGGAAACTGTACTGTAATTTTAGTATTAACAAACTCTTTGGCGGTAATTTTCATGCCTGAGCGTAACTCGCCCAAACTGAAGTCTTTAACTAATTTTTTTATGTTATTAATCATTATCTATACCCAAGCTTAAAACCATGGCCCTATGTTTAGTTGTGTCATTAGTGCGACAACAAAAATCCAAATAATAGTAATTGGTAAAAACACCTTCCAACTTAAGCGCATAATTTGGTCATATCTAAATCTTGGAAAAGTTGCTCTAACCCATAGATACAAAAACATAAAGAAAGTAGATTTAGCTAATAACCAAACAATACCTGGTACCCAAGCAAAAGCAGATTCTAATACACCCATACCTTCAAATGGAGAATGCCAGCCACCAAAGAACATAATAACGGCTAGAACCGCCATTAAAATCATATTGGCATATTCTGCTAAGAAAAATACAGCGAATGTCATGCCTGAATACTCAACATGCGTACCACCCACAATTTCAGATTCACCCTCAACTACGTCAAATGGTGCTCGGTTAGTTTCCACCAAAGCTGAGATAAAGAAAATCACCATCATTGGGAATAGTGGAATAAAGTACCAGTTAATAATGCCACCTTGTTGATGTGCAACAATCGTATTTAGATTAACACTGCCAGCTACCATAACTACCGTTACTAAAGCAAAACCAATAACAATTTCATAAGAAACAAGCAGTGAAGCACTACGAAGTGCACCTAATAATGGGTATTTTGAATTGGACGCCCATCCCGCCAAAATAATACCGTAAACACCAATCGATCCAATTGCAAGTACATACAATAAACTTACATCTAAGTTTGTTACATAAATACCTTCGTCAAATGGGATTACCGCCCATACAGCAATTGCTGGAGCAATTGCCAGAACCGGTGCCAATAAAAATAGGTAAATATTTGCTTTGGTTGGAAAAATAATTTCCTTAGTCATCAGCTTTAAAGCATCTGCAATTGGTTGTAACCAGCCTTTAGGTCCTACTCGGTTAGGACCAATACGCAACTGCATATAGCCAATCACTTTACGCTCTGCATAAGTAAAGTAAGCCACCGTTAATAATAGTGGCATGATTAAAGCGATGGCTTTAATTAAAATAATCAAAATACTAGCGATGTTCCCATCAAACCAAGGAATGCTCTGGTGAACAACCTCTACAAATGACTGCCAAAGTTCCATCACAGCTGAGCTCCTATATTGGTTGCTTGATTAGCACTCACAAAAACACAATTATCTGCCACCAAAGGTGTTATCTCAACTGGTACACCTAAATACTCATCACCATTTTTAACTGATAAACTCTTGGCTGTTTTTTCATTCATTGATGCACTGTTCATACAGCCAATTTTGGTCTGCTGTAATGAGTTAGAGTGTCTTAATAATACATCGGTTGCATAAGGTGAACTCTGCCAAATAACACTAAGCTGGTCATTCTCTGCTGACAAGTCAATATCATGAGAAAACTCATGTGTATTGTGCGCTTGATTTGACACTTCACTAAGTACTTGCGTTGAATCTGTAAAGTGAAAACCCGGCAATTCTAATAGGTCTGCTAATACTTTCAATACTTTCCAAGCAGGCTTGGATTCTTCTGGTGCAGCAACAGTAGCAGCAAAGGATTGGGCGTCTCCGTTGATATTAACATGTGTGCCAGAAGTTTCATAAAAACTTGCTATTGGTAACATTACATCAGCGTAGTTTGATACCAAATCATTATTAAAACTATTTAGTGAAATAATAAAATTATTTTCTTTGGATAAAGCGCTCATTGCCTTATCTAAATGATGAAAATCATATTCAGGATAAACATCTAATAATATAAATGCATTCATGTCAGCTTCAAGCATTTCATTAGCGTTCATACCGCTATTGCCAGGTACAAACCCTACCAATTCAGCACCTTTTGCATTGGCAGTTAAGCTGATATTAAGTGTAGTACTGTTAGTGAGCTTAGCTATTTCATTAACCAAATTTGCAATATTGGCAGCATTAGGATTATTAGCAATATGCTCACCCAAGATAATCACTGAATCTTCAGAATCTAGAAGTTGGGTAGCCATTCTCTCAATTTCAGTAGTTATATTAACCATATCAAGATAGCTTGGAATTTCTAATGCATTTTTATCCATAAGCGTCTTTAATACACCAGCCAGTGTATTAACAATGTCGGCAGGAGGAACAATGTTTTGCGTATTTAATGAGTAATTAAAGTCAAATGCCATTGAATTAATAACATCGATATTAGCACCATTTAGTTGAGCCTTGCGCAAACGATGATTGATCATTGGCTGCTCTAGTCTTGGGTTAGAGCCAATAATCAACGCGTGATCCACACCTTCTAAACCAGCTAATTTAATATTGGAATCAAGATGGATAGTATTATTTAAATCACTAATGCTGGTGCGATAGTCAATGTTTTCACAACCCAACTCTCTACTTATCTTTTGCAATAAATGCAACTCTTCTACTGTTGCTGTTTTGTTAGCAATAACACCCAGTGCATCAACTTTACGGCTGTTAATGATATTATTAGTCAAACCTTTTATTGCATAATCTAGCGCAACATTCCATTCGACCTCTTTCCACTGACCTTCAACTTTGATTTGAGGTGCTAACAATCGATTTTCATGCGATAAACCTTCATAAGAGAAACGGTCTCGGTCTGAAATCCAAGTTTCATTAACATTGTCATTATCACCAGAAACAATACGCTTAACCTTGCCCTTATAACTTTGAGCGTAAACATTTGATCCTGTTAAATCATGTCGTGCAATACTAGGCGTTGAGTTCATCTGCCAAGATCTAAGTTCGTATCTAAACGGCTTAGAAGTTAATGCGCCCACTGGACAAACATCGATCATATTACCTGAGAGCTCAGAGGTAATACCTTCTGATAAAAATGGCTCAATTTTTAAATTATCGCCTCGGCCTGTGCCGCCCATTTCCATAATACCGGCAATTTCGCTACCAAAACGCACACAACGTGTACAGTGAATACAACGCGTCATGTCAGTTTGAATTAGAGGACCAATGTCGCTGTCTGCAACAATACGCTTACCTTCGCTAAATTTGGAAACGTCTGATCCGTATTCTACAGCAACATCTTGCAACTCACACTCGCCACCTTGGTCACAAATTGGGCAATCTAGCGGATGATTAATAAGCAAAAACTCCATGACCGCTTTTTGTGAATTTTTAGCTCTTTCATTTTGAGTATGAATCTTCATACCATCCATGATTGGTGTTGAGCAAGCAGGTTGAGGCTTTGGCGCACCTTCTACATCAACCAAACACATTCGACATGATGCAGATACAGATAGTTTTTTATGGTAACAAAATCTTGGCACGCTAATTCCTTCTCTGTCAGTAACAGCGATTAGCATTTCACCTGCTTTAGCGTTAACTATATTACCGTCAATTTCAATTTCAATATCAGCCATTTACTTTACCTATTACCCTTTCACCATGCTTTTGCCGTGTTTAATATAGTATTCAAACTCTTCACGAAATTCTCTCAAAAAGCTTTCAACCGGCATTGCTGCAGCATCACCCAGTGCACAAATAGTATTGCCCATAATCTTATCTTGAACACCGAGCAATAATTCAATATCATCACTCTTGCCTTCGCCTTGTGTAATGCGCTTTAATACACGATACAACCAACCTGTACCCTCACGACAAGGTGTGCACTGACCACAAGACTCGTCATAATAAAAATGTGCTAATCGTGTTAATGCTTCAACCATACAAGTTGAATCATCCATTACAATAACTGAACCAGCGCCCAGCATAGAGCCTGCTTTATCAATGCCATCATAGTCCATCGTCATGCTCATGGCTTTTTCTGCTGTTAAAACTGGCGTGGACGAACCACCTGGAATAACCGCCTTAAGCTTAGCGTCATCACGCATTCCACCAGCCATTTCAAGCAAGTCTTTAAACGGCGTACCCATTGGCACTTCAAAATTTGCTGGATTTTTAACATGTCCAGAAACTGAAAACAATTTACAACCGCCAGAATTTTCTACACCAATATCAGCAAACCACTGACCACCATTTTTAATAATGTCAGGTACTGATGCGAAACTCTCTGTATTGTTAATAGTGGTAGGCTTGCCGAATAATCCAACATTTGCTGGAAATGGTGGCTTAAATCTTGGCTGACCTTTTTTACCTTCAATTGACTCCAATAATGCAGTCTCCTCACCACAAATATAAGCACCAGCACCTAAGTGTGCATAAAGATTAAAATTTATATCACTGCCTTGAATATTCTCACCCAATAAACCCGCTTCATAAGCTTCTTTTAAAGCACCTTCAAAACGATTAAATGGCTCAATAAATTCACCACGAATATAATTGTAGCCTGCAGTTGCATCCATAACAAAACTACCAATTGCCATGCCTTCAATCACTGCATGCGGATTAAATCTTAAGATATCGCGGTCTTTACAAGTGCCTGGTTCACCTTCGTCTGAATTACAAACAATGTATTTTTGACCTTGCGCATTGCGTGGCATAAAACTCCATTTAAGACCGGTAGGAAAACCAGCACCGCCACGACCACGAAGCCCAGAAGCTTTAAGTTCATCAATAATTTGCTCTGGTGTAAACTCGCCTTTAAGAATTCTTCTCCATACAGAATAACCACCATTTGCTTCATAAACCTTAAGGCTATGACAATCATCTTGATCTAAGTTTTTAAAACAAACTTCATTCATTTTAAGCCGTCCACAATTTCGTCAATTTTATCAGTGGTTAAATCTTCATAATATTGATCACCAATTTGAAACATAGGTGCACCAACACAAGCGCCAAGACACTCAACTTTTTTCACACTAATTAAGCCATCGGCTGTTACTTCGCCAGTTTTAACGCCTAATTTATTTTCAAGATGAGCGATTAGATCATCTGAACCGTTAAGCATGCATGAAATATTATGACAAAAACGAATCACGTGTTTGCCAACTGGCTTATGATTATAGTTTTCATAAAATGTTGCTACTTCAGCTGCTGCAATACCTGGCATTTGCAAGTAATCTGCTACGGCTTGAATAGTGTCATGTGTTAACCGATTTTCATTCTCAGCCTGAACAATCTTTAAAGCTTCCATTACTGCGGAGCTTTGTCGCCCTTCTGGATATTTTTCAATCCAGCTATCAATTTGTTTTTTTGCGTTATCTGAAATCATAGTGCCAAATCTCTAATACTAGAAGCAAGTATTTTTTTATTTTTCAAGGCTTGTGAAAAAAAATACAAGACGAAGTTTCTCATCGATCAATCTCTCCAAATACAATATCCTGCGTACCAATAATGGTAACCACATCTGAAAGCATATGACCTTTTGTCATCTCATCCATTGAAGCCAGATGTGCAAAACCAGGTGCTCTAATTTTTACTCGGTACGGCTTATTGGCACCGTCAGAAATCAAATAAACGCCAAACTCACCTTTAGGATGCTCAACGGCTGAATAAACCTCACCTTCTGGTAAAGAATAACCTTCAGTAAATAATTTAAAATGGTGAATTAAAGACTCCATATCATCTTTCATATCAGTGCGTTTTGGTGGTGACACTTTATGATCGTCACTCATAACCGGACCAGGATTATCCTTAAGCCAAGATACACATTGTCCAATAATTCTATTTGACTGACGAAGCTCCTCTAAACGTACCAAGTAACGATCATAGCTATCGCCTGTCACACCAACTGGAATATCAAATTCCAATTGATCATAAACTGCATAAGGTTGATTTTTACGTAAATCCCAAGCAACACCAGAGCCACGAAGCATTGGTCCAGTAAATCCTAACTGCTTAGCACGTGATTTAGACACAATACCAATATTAACCAAACGTTGCTTCCAGATACGATTTTCCGTCAGTAAGTCATTGTACTGTTTAATATGACTCGGAAATTCATTAACAAAATCTTCAATAAAGTCTAGCAATGAACCCTGGCGATTTGCATTCATAGCATCTAACTCTTTGTCAGTACGGAAATCTGTTTTTAAATATTTTGGCATTTGATCTGGCAGATCACGATAAACACCGCCTGGACGATAATACGTAGCGTGCATGCGTGAGCCTGATACTGCCTCATAGCAATCAATTAGCTTCTCTCTTTCTCTAAAACAGTATAAGAAAATACTCATAGCACCCACATCAAGCGCGTGTGTTCCTAGCCACATTAGGTGGTTAAGAATTCGAGTAATTTCATCAAACATAACGCGAATGTATTTTGCACGCTCAGGCACTTCAAGCTCAAGCATGGTTTCAATTGCCATTACATAAGCATGCTCATTACACATCATAGAAACATAATCCAATCTATCCATATAACCAATTGACTGGTTGTACGGTTTTGATTCGGCTAGTTTTTCTGTACCACGATGAAGTAGGCCAATATGTGGATCGGCACGCTCAATCACCTCTCCATCAATCTCCAAAATAAGGCGTAGTACACCGTGTGCAGCCGGATGCTGAGGGCCAAAATTAAGTGTATAGTTACGAATCTCAGCCATATTATTTCCTAATTACCTTTGGTACGCTAATGTTAGGTTCAATGCTAACTTTTTCATAAACAACACGCCCTAATTTTTCATCATAACGCATTTCAACTTCACCAATCATTGGAAAGTCTTTTCTTAATGGGTGACCAACAAATCCGTAATCCGTTAAGATTCTACGCAAATCATCGTGGTTTTCAAACAAGATGCCAAACAAATCAAAAGCTTCACGCTCATACCAATCGGCAGATGCCCAAATGTTGGTGACTGATTGTATGATTGGCGCATCTTCTTTAACAAAAGCTTTAACTCTAATTCGATAATTTTTACTTACCGACAACAAATGATATACCACTGCAAAACGCTGCTGATGTTGATTTTGACTTACCTGATCACTCCTACCTCTAGAAAATCCAGTATTACTAGCGTCACTTTCCCACTCTGACTCACCATAAGACAGATAATCAACACCACACAAGTCAACTAAAGTATCAAAAGACAGTGTATCTCTCAATGTTAAACAAGATTTAATAATGTCTTTGCTATCAACTGTTAAGGTTAGTTCACCAAAGGCTTCGGTTAGGCTCTCTTCGTCAAAAATTTCAAGTAATTGTTCTTTTAATTCTTCCATAATCAAGTACGCGCAATAGTATTGGTACGACGAATTTTATCTTGCAGTTGCATAATGCCGTAAAGCAATGCTTCTGCTGTTGGTGGACAACCTGGCACATAAACATCCACAGGTACAATTCGATCGCAGCCGCGAACCACCGCATAAGAATAATGATAGTAACCACCACCATTTGCGCATGACCCCATGGAGATTACCCATCTAGGCTCTGGCATTTGATCATAAACCTTTCTTAATGCTGGTGCCATTTTATTGGTTAATGTACCAGCCACAATCATTAGATCTGATTGGCGTGGCGTTGGTCTAAATACGATTCCAAATCGGTCAAGATCATAGCGCGAAGATCCTGCCTCCATCATTTCAACAGCGCAACAAGCCAAGCCAAATGTCATTGGCCAAAGTGAGCCTGTTCTTGCCCAATTGATAACACTATCAAGTGAAGTGGTAACAAAACCTTCTTTCATTAAGCCTTCAATTGCCATAATTACCTTGCTACTCCCACTCTAAGGCGCCATTTTTCCATTCAAAAATGAACCCAACCACCAATAAAAATAAGAAAATACTAATAGCAACAAAGCCGAACCAACCAAGCTGAGATTGAACAACAGCCCATGGAAAGACGAAAGCCACTTCTAAATCAAATAAGATAAATAAGATTGCCACCAAATAATAACGAACATTGAAATACATGCGAGAGTCATCAAATGCAGGGAATCCACACTCAAATTGAGAATTTTTTTCTTCATCTGGCTTACTTGGGCCTAATAAATATCCCATTAACATTGGCCCCACACCAAAGCCTAAGCCCAGAATAATAAAAACAATAATGGGTAGATAGTTCTCTAACACCTAACTCTCCAAACTCAAAAACACAATTCAAATATTATATCTAATTTAGACGGCAAATCTATAGATAAGCACTAATAGATTGCAAGGTTGTTTTGCTACGAACCAACCTCGGTACCACCCACTGTCAATTCATCAATTTTTAAGCTAGGCTGGCCAACACCAACAGGCACAGATTGTCCATCTTTACCACACACACCAATGCCACTATCAAGCTTTAGATCAGCACCTACCATGGAAATCTTTTTTAGCACTTCATCGCCTGAACCAATCAGTGTCGCACCTTTAACTGGGTGAGATATTTTGCCATTTTTAATCAAATAAGCCTCATTAGCACTAAATACAAACTTACCAGAGGTAATATCCACTTGACCACCATCAAAATTTAATGCATAAATGCCATTATCAACCGAAGCAACCATTTCATCAACACTGTCTTGCCCATTAAGCATGTAAGTGTTTGTCATTCTCGGCATTGGAATGTGCGCGTAAGATTCACGCCTACCGTTGCCAGTCGACTCCATACCCATTAACCGGGCGTTCATTTTGTCAAACAAATAGTTTTTTAAAATACCATTTTCAATCAGCGTTGTATTTTGTGTTGGCACGCCTTCATCATCTACAGTTAAGCTTCCACGTCTATCAGCTAAGGTTCCATTATCAACAATACTACACTTTGAACTTGCAACTTTTTCGCCAATTCTACCCGTAAACACTGAGGATCCTTTGCGATTAAAATCCCCCTCAAGACCATGACCAATCGCTTCATGGAGCAATACACCTGGCCAACCAGAGCCTAAAATAACAGGCATATTGCCAGCAGGTGCATTTTGAGCTTCTAAAGCAACCAGTGCCTGCCTGATTGCCTCAGCAACATAAGCCTCTCCTAAATTATTATCAATAAAATGACGATAGCTATACCTACCACCACCGCCACTTGAAGCAGATTCAATTCTTCCGTCATGCTCAACAATAACGCTCACACTTACCCTGACCATCGGGCGATGATCTTGCTGATAAACCCCATCACTAGAAGCGATTAGCACTTCAGAATAAGCACCAGAAATAGAGGCGCTTACTTGTTTAACCTTTGGCTCTTTTCTAGCCAAAAGATCAATTTTGTTAAGGAAGTCAACCTTCTCTTCTGAACCTAGAGAATCCAATGGGTTCAAATTACTATATTTAGCAATTTCTGGCACTGATTGAAAGGTTTGTATTTTTTGCTTTGGCAATACATCAGAAATACCCTTTGCAAAATTAATAGCCTGTGAAATAGCCTCAATATTCAAATCATCTGAATAAGAAAAACCAGTTTGCTCGCCACTCACTGCGCGAGCGCCCACGCCATGACTAATATGATAAGTGCCAGACTTAACAATACTTTCTTCTAAAAACCAACTCTCGGCAACGGAGTGCTGAAAATACAAATCGGCATAATCTGCACCACTGAGAGACAAATCTTCCACCAATGAATAAATTTTTTCTTGATTTAGATGATGATCATCTAATAATTGTTCGATCATAAAATGCTTGATATATTTTCAATAACGGGCTCATCCCATGGGCCAGTAATTTTATATTTAAACTCAATCACTTGATCAATAATCTGGTCAATCAATTTTCCATCAAATAAGGTTTTATCAGCCAACCACACACCAAGACCTGCCAAGCCACCGCCTGCTAAATAAGTTGCAGCTGGCACAGCGTCACTTACTGCTGGCATTACTTTTGCCTCTAGGTTGTACTGCTCATTCTCAATATCACTCTCACCACTAAGACTAATAGAGCTCGAGGTAGAATTTAATTGAAAGTGATTAATTTTAGCCAATGCGTCTTGAAGTGTTATCTGCGCATTGATCGTATCATAAACAAAACCTTTATCAGTCAAGTCTGACACATCCAACTTAAGGCGCTTAGCAATAGATTTAATATTAAGCAGTGACAAAATTCTACCAATATTAGGATCTTTATCAGTAAATACACCTTCTTTCACAGTTAATTTAATAATACCACTACTTTGTTCGATACCCATGTTCCATGGCGTACAATCGCAAAATAAATATGCATCAAAACTAAATTGACCACCTTCGACCTTTTCATCAATGCCTAGTTTTTCTAAAAATTCACTGAGCTTTTCACCTTTTGCATTTGCGATTAGTCTGGTTTTTCCAGCCACCCAAGCACCATCAAAGATCAAATTCTCATCACTAACACCAATGCCATCAAACTCTAATTGGTGGATATTTAACACGTTGTCTTTAGATTCAAGCTTAACTCTAAAATCTGGTATTTTTTCGCCATCAACAATTACCTGCTTTGCGACAAGATTCATATCAGGTATGTCACTAGGCTCAATATTCCAATTGCCCTTAATCTTGTCTGCTTTAACTACCTCCAATCCATTTAAAACAACAGTAGGCACTTGAGAATCGTTTAAGCTAATATCTACTATACTGTTAAACGCTTTAGATGTAATTTCTCCTCGCCAAAAATCAGCCGAATGTTTAGATAGATAAAGCTCAAAGTCGCTCTCTCGGTTAACCAGTTCGACTGCAAAATCATAATTTTCTGCTCTGTCTTTATCTGGATTAATTCGGATTTTAAAAGGAATGTTGCGAATATTACCATCACCTATTGATGTAATTTTATAATCATGAAAAGATAGGCTAGAATCATAATTTTTAATCTCTACAGCACCATCTAATGTACTCAGCTCATTGTTATGAAGGGTTAGATCAATATCTAAAACAGACTCTCTTTCATCTAGAGGAATAATCAAATTCAAATCACCATTAAGCTTGCCTGACAAGCTGAACTGGTCAAGCACCGTATTAACATTACTACTTAACGGCGCATCTCGTAAAAACTTAATTAAATCTTGTGACTGAGTATGAATCTTGCCAAGCACCTCAACATCAAGCTTATCTTTACTCATATCGGCCATTTGCACCCTGATATTTTCTAAAGGCATGTCATACAACTTAGTGTAATTAACCATCACTTCAATGTGTTTGCCGTTCGTAGTGATATCAGCATCCAGCTCATTAAGATCAGCCCAATCCGCATTAAATAATAGACTTGTATTGCTTAAGTGCGCTTTAAAATCTACTATTGCAGCTGATTTTTTTGAAATATTCTTCTTAACATGAATGTGTACATCATCCAAAGCACCTGATTTAAAACCACGTTTTGCCCAATTATGCGTAGACTCTCCAACAATTATTGGCGACAAAAAATCACTGATATCTGAAGCATCTATAGAATCAACAAACCCATTAAACTCTACAAAATCATCACCATTTTCTTGGTAAATCTTAATGTTTGATAGCAAAGAAAATTCATTATTTTTAACCACCATTGGTAGGGTTAAAAAGCCATCTGTATTTAACTGTTCAGCTGATAAAGTCATAACAATATCTAAATACTGATCATCGATCTTTTGTTGCTTAATAGTAGCCAGCAATTGTGTTTTATTTCTACTTAATATTAATGGTGCAAGCTCTAACTGCCTATCACCTTTAACCAAAGTTTTTTGCACACTTAATGATTCAAAAAAATGAGCGATATCTAATGTATCAACTGACAGCCATTGTTTTAACTGATCAATAGATATGGACTGCTCTTTGTTTTCTTTTTTTGAGTAAAGTGTCAATGTATTAATATTGACACTACTTGGATGATAAATATCATCAAATAAATTCATCAAATTAACATGCCAATAAAGATCAGTAATACCAGCAACAAGGTTATTATTTTCAGAATAAAAATCAGCTTGATGGATTTTTAAAGAAATGCCTTTTTTATCAAGGTCAAAACTCATCTTTGACAGCTGCACGTCAAGATCACTAATTTCAGACAACTGCTGTTCAATCGGTGCTTTAAGCATCATTGGAAAGGCAGTAAAAAAACCTACAATCAGCACAACAATCAACGCAAAAATCGCACTAATCCAAGTGCTTATTTTTAATACTTTTACGCCATTTGATAGTGTTTTCTTAATCATTCTGATATAATCTTTCCCTTCGGGAATTATAACTTGTTTTTACAAATAAGTTGTCTATCGATATCGACACACAGACATTAGATCAAACAAGGAAAATCATTATGTACTTTAAAAACTCAGTTTCGGCAATTATTGTTATTTTTGCTATTATTTTTGGTGTTCACACTTTTTTTAGCAATTTAATCAAAGTTACTACAGTTGATACTTCAACACTAGAAGACAGAATTAAGCCATTAGGCCAAGTTTATTTAGCAGGTGAGGTTGATGTTAATGCTATTAAAGCGCCAGTTAAGGCAGCTGCTAAAGCTCGTAGTGGTGAAGCGGTTTACACATCAGTTTGTGCATCATGTCATGCTGTTGGTGTATTAAATGCCCCTAAAACAGGCTCTCAAGCAGACTGGGCGCCAAGACTAAAGCGCGGTATGGCTGATTTAGTTAAAGTTGCAATTTCAGGCAAAGGTGCCATGCCACCAAAGGGAACTTGTATGGATTGTTCTGACGATGAGCTTAAAGCAGCCATCGAGCACATGATTAAATAAAGCGATCTAGCTTTATTTAACTAATCTGGTGGCGTCAATTTAGACAAGTATTTTTATTTTTCTGTAAGGCTTTTAAGATTTTTTATCGAAGGGAATTTAGATTTGCCTAAATGACTGAGTAAAAAATATTAAGCAACACAACAGAAAAGGAAAAGACGACATCTAAATTTTTATAAAGATACCTAGGTCTTTATCTTTCTGGACTTTGTCAAAATCAAAGATTTGACCATTCATAACAATATAAACGCCTGAGTCTTTTAGCTGTACCGCACTCAAAGCCACACCTAAGTTAAACAGTGCGTCTGAGTTATCAATTGAGTATGGGATCATTGATCCAAATAACACCACGGTTTTACCCTTGAGTGATTTAGCCAAATAAGTGGCCGTCTCCACCATGGTATCAGTGCCATGAGTAATTAGAATATTTTGTTCATCGCAAGACTGGCATTTATCCAAAATAAAGGCTCGGTCTGAATCCATCATTTCCAATGAGTCTTTTAAAAATAACACCTCAGACAAAGTATCGACCATTGAACGCCCACGATTAAGCATATCAACCAGGTGAGTCTCGGTGAAAGACAATTTCCCACTTAACTCTTTATAGGTTTTGTCGATCGTACCGCCAGTAATTAAAACTTTAATTTTCATGGTTAATATTGTATCAAAAAATTTTGGAAATTTTACAAATGACTAACTTAAGCCCTCTTTCCAAAAATATCAGAGCCGATTCTCACGAAAGTAGCGCCATTTTTAATGGCTAACTCAAGGTCTGCACTCATTCCCATGCTTAAAACATCTAAATTTGGGTGTTTTTGCATGATTTGAGCCATTTTCTTAAAACTTTGCTCGCCATTTTCAGGGTTGGGAATACACATAAAACCGCGTAATGAAATATTTTGGAAATTTTCAAAATGAGGAATTATTTCATCAATTTCACTTACCGACACTCCTGATTTGGTCGGTTCGTCATCAATATTCACTTGCAAGAGTACATTAAGTTTTTCTAAATTGTCTGGACGCTGATCATTTAGGCGTTTGGCAATTTTTAACCGGTCCACACTATGCACCCAGTTAAAATTTTGCGAAATTTGTTTGGTTTTGTTAGATTGGATTGGGCCGATAAAATGCCAAACCAAATCTTGACCTTTGAGAATCTCAATTTTTTCCAAGGCCTCTTGCAAATAATTTTCACCAAAATGGCACTGCCCTTCATCGATTGCTTGCTGAAGATCAGAAGCGGGCCTGGTTTTGCTAACAGCAATCAGTGTTACTTGATTTTTCTCATCAACAGTACTGATACGATTTTGAACTTTTTTTAAATTATCAGCAATCATAAGTATTAGTTTTAGCAAGCATTTTTTTCATTATGTAAGGCGGATTTGAAAAATACAAAGGCGTGTAGCAAGCCTACGTAACTGAGTATTTTTTTAAAATCCAACACAGTCAGAATGAAAAAAGGAGAAACTAGAAGACTGTCTTGGCGTCGAAAATAGGGCCATCAACACAGACACGTTTCATTGCTGGCCCATCACCTGTAGCCACTTCAACCACACAACCTGCACAACCGCCAATACCACATGCCATATGCTCTTCAAGAGATACTTGACAAGGAA
>CAZEYU010000020.1:0-21137 GCA_964516395.1 uncultured Candidatus Thioglobus sp. | reverse complement strand
ATTTTTCAATCTTTTTAAAGGGTTTAATGGGTATAAATTTAAGGGTTTGAATAATTTCTGAATTTTTTTTAAAAAAAGAAAATCTTACTTATTTTTCAAGTTGTAAAATGGAATTAATTGTCCAAATATCTCATTACTTTTTTAACGTTTTTTAATGTCAGAATCTGCATTTATTCATCTACAATGTCAAAGTGAATTTTCAGTTGAGAATTCTTTAGTGCGCATTCCAAAACTCATTGAAAAAGTTAAAGAGCATGGTATGAGCGCCATCGCACTGACAGATGGAAGCAATCTTTTTTCTGCTGTTAAGTTTTATCAAAAAGCCATTGCCAGTGGCATTAAGCCAATATTTGGTGCTAATATTAGTATTAAAAATGAAGATGGTGGCCTTCACTCAGCACTGCTTTTATGTCAAGATCATCAGGGCTATTTAAATCTTTGTGAATTAATCTCTCAATCGTATACACAAGGTCGTGGCAATGAAGGTGTTAGCATTACTCAGCAGCAATTAAAAGATTACCACCATGGTTTGATTATGATTGCAACAGCAGTATCAAGTGATGTAGCAAAGCATCTGCTAAACAATCAAATTAACGAAGCTAAAGATCAAGCTGTATTTTGGTCTTCTATTTTTACGGATCGTTATTATTTGGCCATACAAAGAACCAACAGGGAACATGATGAAAAGCACCTTCATTTATGTGTAGATCTTGCATTAGAGCTCGACCTTTCTATAGTGGCTACTAATGATGTCCAGTTTTTAGATTCACTAGATTTTGATGCTCATGAAGCAAGAATTTGCATCTCCCAAGGTGGACTCTTAGATGATGCTGGTCGTGATCGATATTTTTCTGATCAGCAATTTTTAAAATCTTGCGAACAAATGCAAGCATTATTTTCAGATCTTCCAGAAGCTTTATTAAACACTGTTGAGATAGCAAAACGATGTAATGTTCATTTTGAATTACATAAGAAGAATTATTTGCCAGATTTTCCTGTGCCAGAGGGCATGAGTATGGCACAGTTTTTTTCTCAAGAATCTGAAAAAGGACTTGATCAGAGATTACAGGGACTTGAGGTTGAGCGAAAAATCTATGATCAGCGCTTAAAGTTTGAGCTTGACGTGATTATTCAAATGGATTTCCCAGGCTATTTTCTAATTGTAGCTGACTTTATTAAATGGTCAAAAGAAAATGATATTCCAGTCGGCCCAGGACGTGGTTCTGGTGCTGGTTCATTAGTGGCTTATGTGCTAGGCATTACCAATGTTGATCCGATTAAGCACGAGCTGCTATTCGAGCGTTTTTTAAACCCTGAGCGTGTTTCTATGCCAGATTTTGATATTGACTTCTGTACCGACAGGCGTGATGAAGTGATTGATTATGTGGCAAAAAAATATGGTCGTGAAAAAGTGTCGCAAATTATTACCTATGGAACCATGGCTGCTAAAGGTGTGGTGCGTGATGTGGGTCGAGTACTTGGTCATCCTTATGGTTTTAGCGATAAAATTTCCAAGCTTATTCCTAATGACTTAAAGATGACTTTAGACAAGGCACTAAAGCCTGATTCTGAAGGTGGCTCTGATGATTTATTAGCCAGGTACGATTCTGAAGAGGCTGTTACTGAGCTTATTAATCTTTCCAAAAAACTTGAAGGTGTGGTTCGAAATGTAGGTACTCACGCAGGTGGCGTGGTGATTGCGCCATCCAAGATTAGTGATTTCTGCCCTGTATACAAAGGTGAAAATGAGGAAGACGGTATTGTTTCTCAGTTCGATAAAGATGATGTGGAAGCAGTTGGATTGGTTAAATTTGACTTTTTAGGATTATCTAACTTAACTGTAATTCAAAAAGCCATTAAGATGATTGAAGATAAAAATCTTCGAGAGGATGCAATCGATCTGGATAAATTGCCTTTGGATGATGCTAAGGTGTATGAGCTATTGCAGCGTTGTGATACAACCGGCATCTTTCAGCTAGAGTCTGAAGGTATGCGTAGTTATTTGAAAAAATTACAAGCAGATAATTTTGAAGATATTGTGGCTATGTTGGCCCTGTATCGTCCTGGCCCATTAGATGCAGGCATGGTAGATGATTACATTAATGTAAAGCATGGTGCACAAGTGAAGTACCCACATCCCATGCTTGAGGAAATTCTAGCACCAACAAATGGTGTGTTTTTATATCAAGAGCAGGTAATGAAGTCAGCCCAGGTTATGGCAGGCTACTCTCTTGGTGGCGCTGACTTATTACGTCGAGCCATGGGTAAGAAAAAAGTTGAGGAAATGAATCGTCAACGTGATGTGTTTGTGAATGGTGCAGCTAAAAAAGACATTAAAGAGAAAAAAGCTAACGAGATTTTTGATTTAATCGATAAATTCTCAGGCTATGGATTTAATAAATCTCATTCAGTGGCCTACGCCTATGTATCGTATCATACAGCTTGGTTAAAGGCTCATTATCCAGCCCCTTTTATGGCTGCAGTGCTTTCAGGCATGATGGATGATACAGATCGAATCTCATTTACAATCTCAGAAGTTCAGCAGATGGGTTTGCTAGTGAGTGCACCTAATGTTTGCGAATCTGATTATCAATTTAGCATCAAGGATGAAAAAACTATTATTTATGGCTTAGGTGCTATCAAAGGAGTTGGCGAGGCACTGGTTAGCGCCTTAGTAAAAGAAAGACAGGATAATGGCACTTATAAAGATCTGTTTGATTTTTGTTTTAGAATTGAAAAGCATTATTTAAATAGAAGGGCGTTGGAGGCATTAATTTACAGTGGTGCTTTTGATGTGTTTGGGGTGGATAGGGCTAGCCTTATTGCAACATATCCAGTTGCAGTTAAACAAGCAGATCAGCGTCAAAGTGATCATTCTAGTGGTCAAGGCGGTTTGTTTGCTGACGCAAAAGAGCATAACGAGTATGAGGTTAGTTATCTTGAGGCGCCAAGTTTTTCATTTAAACAGCGATTAGCGCTTGAAAAGAGTGTTATGGGCTATTATTTTTATGATCACCCTACGGATGAATATAAGGCTGATTTGAAGCATATTAATGCAACACTACCTTCTGGTGTTGGTTTTAGAAATAATAAGGATGTTCGAGTATTGGCACTTATCTCAGAGCTGCGTTATCGCGCTACAAAAAGCGGAGGCCAGATTGCTACAGTTATTGTTGAGGATGGATCTCAGTCATTAAATGCCGTTGTATTTACCAAAACATTAGGATCGGTTAGTGATAAATTGGTGGTTGATGAGGTGGTTGTTGTGTCTGGAAAAATCAATAAAGATTTTAGAGATCAGTGGCAAGTGGTGGTGGATAAAATTGAAAGTATTGATGATGTAAAGATGAGTTACGCCAAGGGGTTTGAAGTGCTACTATCAGAAAAACATCAAACTTATTTTAATCAATTGCCAGCTGTATTTAATCAGTATAAAGGTGAATGTCCTGTCAAGGTATCGTATCAAACTCAATCATTAAGAGGCAGTATTCCACTTAGTAAAGACATGAGAGTCATGCCAAATCAGGCGCTTGTTGATGCTGTGAATGAGTTGTTTAAAGCTCAAGTTAGTAAAATTCATTATCACTAGTCATTACATTGCCTTATGTAGTAGCGGGCATGCTCTTCCCGATAATTTTTGATAAGAATATCATCAGACAAATAAATATCAACTTGGCCGGAACAACTGGTTTTAATGATGTCAATATCATGCTTTTTATAACGATCTAGTATGGTTTTTGCAGGATGTTTGAATCTATTTTGATATCCATTAGATACAACCACCCAGGATGGCGATGTGACTTTTAAAAACTTGGCGCTTGAAGATGTTTTACTGCCATGGTGAGGGCTAATTAATACATCAATATTGAGTTCATCACCCCAGGTTTTTATTAGATCTTTTTCTGCTTGTTTTTCAATATCGCCAGTCAATAGTATTGAAAATTTGTCATTGGAGATTTTTAATACACATGATGCGTTATTACCTTGAAAATCATTGGTGGTCGATAAGAATTCAAACGTAACCCCGTCCCATCGCCATGGTGGGTGAGATTTACATGTGCTGGATGGTTGTTTTATTTTATTAGGTACTGAACTGACAATTTTTTCGATTGAAAAATAATCAACAATAGAGCTCAATCCACCAATATGGTCGTTATCACCATGAGAGATAACGACTAAGTCTAAATTTGATATTTGGTTAGCACGTAGATAGGGTGTAACCACCGCATCGCCTAAATTGAATCCTGACGGGTATGAGGCGCCAGTATCAAATAATAGCGTGTGGTTTTTAGTACGAACAACTTGAGATAATCCTTGACCTACATCTAACGTGGTAATGACAACATCTCCTTTTTTAATGGAGTGACTAGTACCAAACAATGCGCTAAGTATGACTATTAATCCTAATGTTCTAAATTTTAAAGAGCTTGGCAGTATTGTAATAATAACACCTGTCATTAGAAGTGCAAAAGTAGTGATATCGTTTTGACTATAGTGCCATTGGTTGAAATCAAACTGTTGGATGGCGTTAAGAAAAATAGACAAACTTTCTAAAGATTGATTGGCCACCATAAAGCAAATATTGGCCAAGCTGTCTATATTAAGTGTGGCAAATATTGCACCCAATAATGATAAAGGTGTGGTTATAAAGCTAAATACAGGAATGGCAACTAAATTAGCAATTGGCGACAACAAAGAGCCTGATGTGAAAAACCATGCTATTAAAGGCATAGTGGCAATACTAATTAATAGCTGAAGGTAGATAACTCGAAATAACCAATGTCTTTTTTGATGATGAGAAATGCCGTAGATGATCACAGCTACTACATAAAAAGATAGCCAAAAACCAATGCTATAAACACTCAAAGGGTTCAGCACTAAGACCAATAGTAGTGCAATAGAGAAAAGTTGCCATGTATTATGATGACGTCTATAAATAATAGACAAAAACACTACACTTGCCATGACAAAAGCCCGTTGTGTGGGGATGGATAGTCCAGCAATCACAGCATATGCAAAGGCAGCAATGATTCCAAAATACGCACCAACAACCATGGCTGGCACTCTTATCAGGCAAGCGGTGCATTGTCTAAATAAAAAACTAACCACTATAAAAACAAATCCTGAGATAAGCCCAATGTGCAGACCAGAAATAACACTTAAATGCGTTGTGTTGGTTTGTTTAAACAAAAGCCAATGCTTGTCAGTTATGAGTGATCTGTCTCCAATAATAAGAGCATTAATAACACCGCCAAAAGACAAAGAGGATAAATAAGTAGACAATTGATTACCAAGGTCTTGTCTGATGGTATTAATCGTAAAGCTATTGCTGTTTTGTATTAGTTGGTTATCAGGGTTTTTGCGGACATAACCAGTAGCATCAATGTTTTGATAAAAAAGCCATTGTTCATAATCAAATCCAGAGGTATTTTGAAAGCCATTATTTTGTTTTAACTTAACCCAAAGCTGCCAAGTGTCATTACTATTAAGCAAAGGTAGATTTTTATCAAACCATGATAATTTAACGTTTCCAACAAAGGGTTGTTCAACTGATAAGATGAATTTTGCTTTTGAATTAGATGATTCTGGTAAATTGGCTATTTTTCCAATAACTTTAATGGGTTTACTGAGATAAATATCATCAATTTTTGACTCAAGTGTATGAGTCGAAAAAATTCCCATCCATGAAAAACCGAGCAATAAAATCATTAAATTAAGGCTTAAGCTTTTATGGCGCCTAAATGTGTAGAAAATCGCCAATAAAATAGCAAAAATAATACTTAATTCAAGTGTAGAAATTTCTAAGGTTTTTTTACTGGAAAAAACCATGATTCCAATTAAAAAATTTAGGCTGAAAAGTATCATAATTTGTAACTCAAATATCAGTTTTTTGCAATACTAAATAATTAAAACTTTATGATAGTCTAATATGTCGTGAAACCATTGATTTAACGCGTGAAACACAGTTGGTTTTCCTCCAGAAGAATTTTAAAAGTGTAAATGAGTGTTTTCTAATATTATGGCTTTCGGTTAATTTATATAAGTTATTGATTTTTAATGAAAAAAATTAATTGTTTAGTTTTTATTCAAAACTATAAAAAAGCGCAATACAACAGCATTTTGACCAGTTTTTAAGAAGATATTAACAGAGTTATCCACAGTTTTGTGAGTAACTTTAATAGGCCTTGATTTATCAAGGTTTTTTGTAATTTATAAGAGATCTTTAATGTAGATTTCTAGGATTTTTTTTGCAATTTTATTTTTACTATTTTTGCCCAAATTTAGCTGTTGATTTTTACTCAAATAAACTACCTGATTTTCATCAGAATTAAAGCCAAAATCACTCTTTGAGATGTCGTTAGCAATAATGACATCACAACCCTTGTTTTTTAGCTTTTTTTGTGCATTTTCTATCAAATTTTGACTCTCGGCTGCAAAACCAATACACACTGGTTTTTTATCTAATTGGCATACATCTGACAAAATATCATTATTTGGAATGAGTTCAAGAGTTAATGCTTCACCTGATCGTTTAATTTTTTGCTTTTTTGTTTGTTTGGGTGAAAAATCACTAACTGCTGCACATGCAATAAAGATATCACAATTGTCAATATTTTCCATTACCGACTGGTGCATTTTTTTAGCACTGATGGATTTTATATTGGTTGCTTTTTCGTTTAAATCAACTGAAATATTTCCATGGATGCAACACACATTAGCCCCGAGCTCAACACACCTATTGACTAGTGCCATACCCATTTTTCCACTAGAGTGATTTGAAATAAATCTAACGGGATCGATCTTCTCCACTGTTGCGCCCAAGGTGATTACGATATTTTTCCCACTCAGAGCGCTACCGTGAAATTGATCTGCCACCTGTTGTGCAATGTCACTAGATTCTGGCAGACGACCTTCGCCTATATCGCCACAAGCTTGCACCCCTTCATCGGGTTTAATAATGTGTATATTACGAGTATTAAGTTTTTGAAGATTTTCCTGTACAGCACTACAGCGATACATTTGTTGATTCATTGCTGGAGCGACCAATAGGATGGCTTCACTGGCTAAAATTACACTGCTTAGTAAATCATTGGCTTTTCCTGAGGCAATATTTGCTAATGTATTGGCACTGGCAGGCGCGATTAAAATTGCATCAGCCCATTTGGCTAATTCAATGTGACCCATTGCTAATTCTGCTGAATTATCCCAAAGATTGTGATGAACTTTATTATGTGAGACTGATTGCAATGACAGTTCAGTGATAAATTTAGAGCCTCCTTTAGTAAGAATTACTCTTACTTCGGCACCTAAGTCTTGCAAGCGCCTAACAATATCAGGTGACTTATAGGCTGATATTGACCCGCTGACACCCAATATAACTCGTTTATTAGTTAAGGTTTTCATGAGTCTATTTGGGCAGTAATGCGAATATCTTGTCCAACCAATCGAATATCATTAATGGCAAGATTTATTTTATCATTTATTTTTTCAATGGCTAAGTGCATCATTGAATTGGCACTAGAGCCCATTAAAGTAGGTGCTACATAGAATACAAATTCATCAACAAGATTCTCATTAACCATGGCGCCAATTAAACCAGGGCCCGCCTCAAGCAAGACAGTGTTTATACCTTGGTTTGCTAATTGAGTTAGCACATCTGTTAAGTCAAGTTTTTTGTATTTATTAAGTTGAGTGTTTGAGCTGTTAAATACTTGTGTGGGTGCATCATTAGAAAAGATGTTAAATTCAGTATTGTTAATTTGTTGTTTGCTGTCTATTACTACCCTAAGTGGATTGACATTAATGTTGTCCAGACGTACTGTCATAGAAGGATTGTCAGCTAACACAGTGCCAGATCCGGTGAGGATTGCCTGATTGTTAGCGCGAAGTTTTTGAACATCTTGGCGTGAGAATTCACTTGTAATCCATTTGCTTTCACCTGATTGCATTGAAGTTTTGCCATCAAGACTCATGCCAATCTTACAAGTAACAAATGGCAGATTGGCTTTCATGCGTTTGATAAAGCCACGATTTAGCTCTAGTGCTTCTGCTTCTAACAACCCTATTGCCACTTCAATGCCTGCATCTTTAAGCATGGCCACCCCTTGTCCACTAACCATTGGATTGGGATCAAGGGTAGCAATAATAACTTTTTTTGCACCAGAGTTAATAATGGCTTGTGCACAAGGCGGTGTTTTTCCTTGATGAGAACAAGGCTCTAGAGTAACAAAAAATGTACAGCCATGAGCTTGGTGATTAATGGCATTGAGTGCATTAATTTCAGCATGCTCTTTTCCAAAAGTTTGGTGATAATCTTTGGCAATAATTTCACCTTTTCTTTCAATCACACAACCCACCATAGGATTAGCGCCAACACCATGCATTCCTTGGCGTGCAAGCTTAAGTGCAATGGCCATATTTTGAGTGTCATTTATTGAAAAAGTTGCCACAATATTTCGGATATAATTGTTGAATTAATAAAAGTAAGTTTAACAATATTTTACCTAGGAGAAACAACGTGGAAGAACAGAAAAAACAAGCACTTAAGGCAGCATTAGCACAAATTGATAAGCAATTTGGTAAGGGCTCGGTTATGTTTCTGGGTGATGAGGAGTCACAGTCTGATATAGAGGCGGTTTCAACGGGTAGTTTGAGTTTAGATGTTGCGCTTGGCATTGGTGGCTTGCCAAGAGGTCGAGTTATTGAAATTTACGGCCCTGAGTCATCAGGAAAAACAACCTTAACTTTACATGTTATTGCAGAAATGCAGAAATTAGGTGGTACTGCTGCTTTTATTGATGCAGAGCATGCGCTAGACCCACAATATGCAAAACGTCTGGGGGTAGATACCGATGAGTTATTGATTTCACAGCCTGACACTGGTGAACAAGCATTAGAAATTACAGATATGTTGGTGCGCTCTGGTAGTGTTGATATTGTGGTGGTTGATTCAGTAGCAGCGCTGACACCAAAAGCCGAAATTGAAGGTGAAATGGGTTCTTCACATATGGGCCTTCAAGCCAGACTCATGTCACAAGCGCTTAGAAAGCTAACCTCAAATATTAAAAAAACCAATACCATGGTTATTTTCATTAACCAACTGCGTATGAAAATTGGCGTTATGTTTGGCAATCCAGAAACCACAACAGGTGGTAATGCACTTAAATTTTATGCATCTGTTCGCTTGGATATTCGTCGTATTGGTGCTATTAAGAAGGGTGATGAAATTCTAGGTAATGAAACACGTGTTAAGGTTCTTAAAAATAAGGTTTCGCCACCATTTAAACAAGCAGAGTTTCAAATTCTTTATAACCAAGGAATTTCAAGAGAAAGTGAGATTATTGATCTGGGTGTTAAGCTTGGTTTGGTTGAAAAGGCAGGTGCTTGGTATAGTGTTGAGGGTGAAAGAATTGGCCAAGGCAAAGATAACGCGCGTGATTATTTAAAAGAGCATGCTGAACTTCGAGATACTGTTGAAGGAAAAATTCGTGAAAAGCTAATGAATAGTAGTGGCGAGCAGCAAGACTAATCAGTGCTATGCAGCCGCTATGCGGATGTTGGTTAGGCGAGAACATTCTGTTTTTGAATTAACACAAAAACTCAGCGCTAAAGAGTTTGATTTAGCCGATATCGATAAAAGCATTAATTTGTTAATTGAGCAAAACTATCAAAGCGATGAGCGTTTTGCAGCCGAATTTATTCAGATGCGGTTTAATCAAGGAAAAGGTCCCGTTAAAATCTCTATGGATCTAAAGCAGCGCGGTATTAAAGATTTTGATTTGTCTGAGTTTGATTTTTATACCTTAGCAAAAAAAATAAGAACAGCAAAGTTTGGCACTCAAACTCCTACTGATTATAAAGAGAAGGCAAAACAACAACGCTTTTTACAATCAAGAGGTTTTGAATTTGATCAAATTAATCAATCTTTTAGTTAATGAATACGTTATTTGAAATGCGCTCACCGCTCTATATTAAGTATCCAAATGGAGAAACAAGAGTGATTGAGCAATTATTTAAACATTCAGAAGGGGTGTTGTATTTTGAATTGTTTTGGGAGAAAGACCCTGTTTATAGCATTCATTTGATTCAAGGAAAGATTAAAGGGGAGGGTCCTTGGAGAGTTGGTGAGTGTACGTTTCATGTATTGGGCTGTAATCACACTCATCCACAACTGTGCGAGTCTCACTCATTTTGGCAGCAATCATTATTACAAAATCCTGAAAATTTTAGAACCAATGAAGTGCTTACCATTGCCTTGGAAAAAGGCGCAATATTGCCCGATAATTACCCAGTAAATGATGCACGCTACTTCTAGTCAAACTAAAGCATACGACTTTAAAACTAAAGACATTAAAGTTTTAAAAAAATTATTGCCGTATTTATTAAAAATGCGTTTTCGTGTTATTTTGGCAACTTTGTTTTTAATTGCTGCAAAACTTGCAAATGTTGCTGTCCCGGTAATTTTAAAAGAGATCGTGGATTCTCTTGATAGTAATAATGTTGTTCTCATACTACCACTTGGTCTATTGTTTGCCTATGGTGCACTCAGATTGGCAAGTTCTTTATTTAATGAGCTTAGAGATGCTATTTTTGCTAAAGTTAGGTATCACGGCATGCATTTAATTGCCTTAGGTGTTTTTAAACATTTACACACATTGGATTTATCTTTTCATTTGGATCGTAGAATTGGTGGCATCACCAGAGATATTGACAGAGGCACGCAGAGTGTTTCTACCTTGTTGTCTATATTTGTGTTTAATATTTTGCCGTCATTTTTTGAAATTTGTTTAGTGATTGGCTTGTTGTGGATTAACTACGATGTGTTTTTTGCAGGAATTTCTCTTGCTACTGTTGTTTTTTATGTAGGTTTAACATTGGCAATTACCACATGGCGCATGAAATATCGATATCAGATGAACGACATGCAATCACAAGCCAATACCAATGCGGTAGATAGTTTAATTAATTATGAAACTGTTAAATATTTTAATCGTGAACAATTTGAAGTTGACAGGTACAACGACACCATGACTCGTTGGGAAAACGTTGCGACTAAGAGCTTTACCTCAATGACAGCACTTAATTTTGTACAAGGCGCTGTTATTGCTATTGGCGTTACTATGATTTTGGTAATGGCTGCACGTGGTGTGGTTGATCAAAGTTTAAGCTTGGGCGATATGATCATGATTCAAGCATTATTACTGCAATTGTTTTTACCACTAGGGTCTTTAGGTATTGTGTATCGTCAAATAAAGCATAATTTTATTGACATGAATAATTTGTTTGATTTATTAGAAAAAACACCAAAAGTTGGCAATGTTGAATCTGCTAAAAAATTACAAATAACACAAGGAAAGGTAGAATTTAACCAAGTTTCTTTTGCTTATCAAGGAAAAAACAAAGTACTTAAAGATATTAGTTTTGATATTCAATCTGGACAAAAGGTTGCTATTGTTGGTAGTTCTGGATCTGGAAAATCAACATTAGCAAAGCTGTTGTTTAGGTTTTATGATGTGAGCTCTGGTGAAATTTTGATCGATGGTCAAAACATTAAAAACCTCAAGCAAAATTCAGTTCAATCAGCCATCGGTGTGGTGCCACAAGATACGGTTATGTTTAATGAAAGTATTTATTACAACATTGCTTACGGCAAGCAAGATGCGAGCGAGCAAGAGGTGCGACAAGCTGCAAAAATGGCTTTTATTAGTAAGTTTATTGATCAATTGCCACAAGGGTATGAAACCCTAGTAGGTGAGCGCGGTTTGAAACTCTCAGGGGGCGAAAAACAAAGACTTGCAATCGCTAGAGTATTGTTAAAAAATCCACCGATTTTGATTTTTGATGAAGCAACATCAGCACTTGATTCTTACTCTGAGAAGATGGTACAAAAAGCATTAAATTCACTCAGTGAAAAACACACAACACTGGTGATTGCTCATCGCCTATCCAGTGTTGTTGATGCTGATAAAATTATTGTACTTAGTGAAGGTTTGATTAAAGAGAGTGGCACTCATCAAGAATTACTAGCCAAACAAGGCGAATATGCCAAGTTATGGCAATTACAAATAAATAAAAAAGAAGATGAAGTTTGAATTAAAAAATACCGATCAATCGGCCAGACGTGGAACAATGACTTTTGATAGAGGTAAGGTTGAGACACCTGCTTTTATGCCGGTTGGAACTTATGGCACAGTCAAGGCCATGACACCTGAAGAAGTGCAAGGTATTGGTGCGCAAATAATTTTAGGAAACACTTTTCATTTAGCCATTACACCAGGGGTTCAGGTTGTTGAAGCTCATGGTGATTTACATGACTTTATGCATTGGCAAGGGCCAATCCTGACAGATTCAGGTGGCTTTCAAGTGTTCAGCTTGGGAGCTATGAGAAAAATCAGTGAACAAGGGGTGGATTTTCGTTCTCCTAAAGATGGCTCCAAGATATTCATGGGGCCAGAAGAGTCCATGAAAATCCAACAACAATTAGGGTCTGATATTGTTATGATTTTTGATGAGTGCACGCCTTATCCGGCTGATAAAGCAACGGCTGATCAATCCATGCAACTATCTCTTAGGTGGGCAAGACGCTCAAAAGATCATCATGACAAGCTAAATAATAAAAATGCATTATTTGGCATTGTGCAAGGTGGTATGTATGAAGATCTTCGTAGTGAATCTGCCGCAGCTTTAATTGAAATTGGCTTTGACGGGTTTGCAATTGGTGGGTTAAGCGTTGGCGAGCCAAAAGAAGAAATGATTAAAGTGCTGGATTATTTACCAGATCAACTTCCCAGTGATAAGCCTAGATATTTAATGGGTGTTGGTACGCCTAGTGATTTAGTAGAGGCAGTAGACAGAGGCATTGATATGTTTGATTGTGTTATGCCAACGCGTAATGCAAGAAATGGCTATCTGTTTACCTCAACTGGTATTGTTAAAATTCGTAATGCACAATATAAGCTAGATACTTCAGCACTAGATGAGCGTTGTGATTGTTATACATGTAGAAACTACACAAAGTCATATCTTCACCACCTGCAGCGTAAAAATGAAATATTAGGCGCAAGGCTGAATACCATTCATAATTTGCACTATTATCAAGACTTAATGGCACAAATGCGCACATCTATTGAAAACAATTGCTTTAATGAGTTTAAGCAGAATTTTTATGCGTTACAAAAAAGTTGATTGATGAGTGACCGATTACTCTTTTTTGTAGATGAAGGTGGATTTGAAGATTACACCCCAATGTTTGTGTCTAAAGGCTTTCAGGTGGACTTTGAGAATTCGCAAAGAAAAGCTACAAAGCTTGCTAAAAAGAATGTCTATCAGGTTTTGGTGGCAGAATTCAGCCATAATCCAGAATTTAGGGATAGAGTGAGTAACATAGAGTCATTATTAGCAACCCTAGAAGGAAGCTCACCAGCGGCTAAAATTATTATTTTATATGATGATGTTAATCAGACTCAACTTGAGCAATTAAAATCGCGTTACCGTGTAGATTACTCTTTGAGCTTTCCAATCGATAAGGCGTTATTGGATAGCTGTTTCAATTAATTTTTTATCAAAATACACATCCAGCACCTTACGTGCAAGTGGTGCTGCTTTAGAGCTACCACTGCCAGCATTTTCAACAATAATGGCAATGGCAATTTCAGGGTCTTGTATTGGTGCGAACCCAGTAAAAAGCGCATGATCTCTTAGTTTTTCTTCATATTTTTCAGCAATATACTCTTCTTCAGCATCAAGACCAAATACTTGGGCCGTTCCTGTTTTTCCGGCTAAGGTGTAGTTTAAGTTTTTATTAAGTCGTCTGGCAGTTCCTTTTGGCGAGTAAATGGTCATTTTCATGCCATCAATAACTTCTTCCCAATTTTTAATATTTTTAATTGGAATTTGTTGGCTGTCAGTATTATTATGAGCAATGATAGACCCACCTGGAGCTTGTGTGTTTTTAAGTAGCTTTGGTTGAAATAGTTGGCCTTTGTTGGCCAAGGCTGCTGTAGCAACAGCCAGTTGTAACGGGCTAGATGTCATAAAACCTTGTCCAATGCCAACAATGAGCGTTTCTCCGCGATACCAAGGCTCATTACGATTGATTTTTTTCCATGATTTAGAGGGAAGTATGCCACCTTTTTCGCCTGGAATATCAATACCTGTTTTTTGACCAAAGTTAAATAAATCTAGACTGTCATGAAGAGAGTCAATACCCATTTTATCGGCTAAATCATAGAAAAAAACATCACAAGATTGGGCGATAGAGTCTTTTACATCCACATGAGAATGTCCAGTTCGCTTCCAGTCATTAAACTTTCTTTTTACATTGGGTAGTCGATAATAACCAGGACAAAAGGTTTTGCTTTCATGGGTGATAATGCCTTTTTCTAGCCCGGCAAGTGCAACCATTGGTTTGACAGTAGATCCTGGTGGATACAAACCTTGAATGGTTCTGTTGAGCTGTGGAATGTCTGTTGAGGTTTGTAATTTTTTGTAATTTTCATGTGAAATTCCGTTTACAAACCAGTTGGGATCATAGGTTGGTGTGCTTACCAAAGTAAGTACTTCACCATTTTTTACATTAACAACAACAATAGCGCCTCGCTTATCTTTAAGTACCTCTTCAGCTTTAAGTTGCATGTCCAAATCAAGGCTTAAATATAAGTCTTTTCCAGAAATGGCAGGCTGTGTGATGACAGTATCAATAATCCTACCACTAACATTCCTCTCAATTTGTTTTAAACCACTGGTGCCGTGAAGTAAGTGTTCATATTGTTTTTCAATGCCTAGTTTGCCGACAAAATCTGTCCCAAGATAGTTGTCTTTATCGTAGTTAAGTTTATCTTTTTTATTCATTCTAGATACATAACCAAGTGCATGAACACTAGAGTGGCCATTTGGATAGATCCGGTGGAAATAAGGCTCGGTTTCAACACCTAAAAAATCATTACTAACTAAAAATTTTGAAACCTGGGCGTGATCTAGGTTGTGTCTAATCGGAATGGAGTGAAACTTTTTATAACGTTTTTTTATCTTATTAAATTGCTTGATATTTTCATCATCAATAAACCCAGCCTGTTTTAGTTTTAGCAATGTTTTTTGAATATTTTTGGTTTTCTCAGGCGTGAGTGTTAATCTGAACGATAATTTATTAGTAGCAAGGGTACGACCATTCCGGTCAAATATTTTTCCTCGATCTGGGGTGATGGGCAAGGTTCTCATTTGGTTGCCCAATGCCTCTTCTAGGTAATGCTCATGGTTAACAACCTGCAAATTGTAAACACGCACAACCAATAGCAAGGTCAGTAAGAATATAAAAACAAGTGCAAGCTTTAATCGAGTAGAAAGAATCTTACTCTCAGCATGAACATTGCCAATATTATCCATTGGTTATTGGTGTTTGCATTTTGCAAGAAAGAAACGAACAACAGGCCATATTAATGCACCACTAAAGGGTGCAGCCATCAGGTAATAGTTAATCGTCAGGCCGTGAATCAGCAAGTGTGTAAGCAAGAAAAATCCCAAATAAATACAACTAGAAATGAAAACATACACTTGTTGGGTGCTTAGATTGGAAACAAAAAAAGATTGTTTAACATTGTCGATAAACACACTGGCCATGATTAATGCTAATGCATTTTGACCTAATACGTCACCATGCATAATGTCAATCAAAACACCTAAAATTAAAGCAATAAAAAATTTTCCGTTTGCTGGAAAGTTGACTAGCCAATAAGTATAGAAAAGCAACAACCAAAAAGGCGACACATCCAGCATTATGCTGTTTAAGGGTATCGCGCTAACAATAAGCGCAAAAAGTGTCACTTTTAGTAAAAATAGATAAGGTCTTTGAGTGTTCATAAGGCTTCAGAGACAATAACAACAAACTCTAGAGATTGAGTGTCTTGAATGGGTTTAAGTTGAATGTGCAAAAAAGGTTCGTTTTTATACTGTTCAATATGAATAACTTCTCCCAGTGGATAACCCGCAGGGAATTTCCCCCCTATAGAGCTGGTTAAAAATGTATCGCCAATTTTAATATCTACACCTGGTTCAATAAAATCAATACTCAACAAGTGCCTATCTTCAGCAACACCCTGACTGATGCCATAAATACCGTTTCTGCTATTTTTTACCGGAACATATTGAGTGGGGTCGCTCACTATTAAAATGGTGGCATATTCAGGCATTACTTGTGAAACCTGACCAACCACACCTTTTGCTCCTAAAGCGACCTGACCTACTTTAATATTGTGATTACTACCTTTGTTGATAATAATTTGTTTTTTTAATCGAGATTGGCTGATGGCGCTAACATGACTTAATACTAACTTTTTCTGCTTAATTTGATAGCTTGATCCTAGTAATGATTTAAGTTTTTTATTTTCCAGTGATAGGGCGTAGGTGTTTTGTAGTTGCGCCTTAAGCTTGGCTACTTCAGTTTCTAAATTATTATTTTTATTAATGAGCCGATCTTTGCTGGTACCTTGTTCATCAATCCAAGTGTAGATTTGTCGAGGTAAGTCAACCACCATGTAGATAGGCGATATTAAACTAGCAACGGCTTGTCTTGCTTGATTAAGGTAGGATAATTTAAAATCAATAATGATTAAAAAAATAGAGATTAGTATAGGAATAAAGAGCTTCAGCAACTTCATGTGTTTATCCCTATAACAATCTTGGCGTTTTATTCAGCGGCCAAAAATCCCATGTTGTGTTTACTGATCATATCAAGAGCAACACCACCACCACGAGCAACACAAGTTAGTGGATCATCTGCAATACGAACAGGAAGATTAGTTTCTTGATTGATAAGTTTATCTAGACCATCTAATAGAGCGCCACCACCCGTAAGCACTAGGCCGTTTTCAGCAATGTCAGAGCTTAATTCTGGTGGTGTTTTCTCTAGTGCTGTTCTAACTGAACTAATAATGGTTTTAAGTGGCTCTTGAAGTGCCTCTAAAATTTCAGTATTGGTAATTTCAAAACTAACTGGAATGCCTTTGGCAACATCACGACCTCTAAATTCAATCTTTTTAACTGCTGTTGATTTAAAAGCTGATCCAACTTCCTCTTTAATTTGCTCAGCAGTAGCAGGGCCAATAATAATGCCGTGTTCTCTGCGCACAAATCTAACAATGGTGTCATCAAATACATCGCCGCCTACTCTAAGTGAGTCAGAATAAACAATACCATTAAGTGACATAATGGCAATCTCAGTTGTACCACCACCAATATCAATCACCATTGCACCAGAGGCTTCTTCAATAGCCATGCCAGCACCAAGGGCTGCAGCCATTGGCTCTTCAATGAGATACACATCACGTGCACCAGCACCAACTGCACTTTCTTTAATAGCGCGACGCTCAACCTGAGTGGCACCACAAGGAACACAAATAAGCACTTTTGGACTTGGTGAAAAAAACCCTGATTTCAATACTTTGCGAATAAAGTGTTGGAGCATTTTTTCAGTGACTTTAAAATCAGCAATAACACCATCTTTCATTGGTCGAATAGCTTCGATAGAACCTGGCGTTCTACCAAGCATGTTTTTTGCATCGTGACCAACAGCAATAACAGTTGCCTCCATAGAGCCTTTGTCGTTACGAATTGCAACCACTGAAGGCTCGTTGAGCACGACTGCACCATCCATGTAAACAAGCGTATTGGCAGTGCCTAAGTCGATGGATAGGCTTTGACCTTTAAAAAAATCGAACATAGAAATTCCTGATTAAATATTAGTTAAATAAAGGGATATAATACTATAAAAATTAGACAATATTCAAGGCGTTATAAATATGAAAATTAAGCAAAAACATGTGATTGAAAGTGTTGCTAATGCCTTGCAATATATTTCTTATTACCACACGCCTGATTTTATTCAGGCAATGACCAATGCGTATGAAAAAGAAACGCATCAATCGGCCAAAAACGCCATTGCGCAAATCTTAATTAATTCAAAAATGGCCGCACTCGGTAAGCGCCCATTGTGTCAGGATACTGGCATCGTTAATGTATTTGTAGAAGTGGGTATGGAGGTTGAGTGGGAAGCAGAGTTATCGTTAGATGAAATGATCAATGAAGGGGTAAGGCGCGCCTTTACTTTTAAAGATAACCCTTTGCGTGCTTCGATTGTTAAAGATCCATTATTCTCTCGAGAAAATACTAAAGACAATACACCGGCTGTTATTCATTCGAAAGTGGTTAAGGGCAATAAAGTTAGCTTTATTGTGGCTGCTAAAGGTTGCGGTTCTGAAAACAAGGCTAAATTTGCCATTTTAAACCCTTCTGCAAGTGTTGCTGATTGGGTGCTTGAGATGATTCCAAGTATGGGTGCTGGCTGGTGCCCGCCAGGTATTGTTGGTATTGGTGTGGGCGGTACTGCCGAAAAAGCCATGCTAATGGCCAAAGAAAGCTTACTTGATCCAATTGATATTGCCGATATTGCACAAAAAAACAATCCAACCAAACTTGAAAAATTACGCCTAGAGCTATTTGAAAAAATTAATAAACTCGGTATTGGCGCCCAAGGATTGGGTGGATTAACTACCGTGCTGGATGTCAAGATTAAAGATTATCCAACGCACGCCGCCTCACAAGCGGTCGCCATGATTCCTAATTGTGCGGCAACTCGTCATTTACACTTTTCTCTAGATGGCGAAGGTGTGGCAGAGTTGCCAGAAGTGGATATGGATGTTTATCCAGATTTAGAAATGGATTATTCACAATATAAAAAAGTTAACCTTGATTCATTAACACGTGAACAAATGGGAGATTGGAATATTGGAGATACATTGCTGTTAAGTGGCACAATCATAACCGGGCGTGATGCAGCTCACGCAAAGCTTAAAAAAATGCTGGATGCAGGAGAGGGGTTACCGAAGGGTGTTGATTTTGATAATAAATTTATCTATTATGTTGGTCCAGTTGATGCAGTAGATGATGAAGTGATTGGCCCTGCCGGTCCAACAACAGCCACCAGAATGGACAGATTCACCGACATGATGCTTGAAAATACCAATATTTTAGGCATGATTGGTAAAGCTGAACGCGGACAGAAAACAGTCGATAGTATCAAAAAACATCAAGCGAGTTATTTGATCGCTGTTGGTGGTGCAGCTTATTTAATCTCTAAGTCTATAAAAAAAGCCAAAAAAATCGCATTTGAAGAAATGGGTATGGAGGCTATTTATGAGTTTGAAGTTAAAAATATGCCAGTAACTGTTGCAGTAGATAGCGAAGGGTGTAATATTCACAGTGTCTTTCAAGATCTACAAACCCATGTCAAATGATTGCGGTTATTTTTACTGCTGAAGTTATTAATCTTGATCGGCAATATCATGATCTAACTAGCAAAGTTAGATTGTTGGCTGATGAATACGGTTGTGAAGAATTTATTTCAATCTCTGAAAATAACCGAGAAATTTCAATCTCTTATTGGGATTCACAAGATCAAATTAAGCTATGGAAGAAAGATCCTATGCATTTATTGGCTCAGAAATTAGGCCAAGAGAAATACTATAAATCTTATAAAGTTCAAGTGGTTGATGTTCTGCGTGAATATAGCCATGGTAATGCGTAGCTTGTATAATTAGTACCTGAAGTTGGTCGGATGGTCGCTGGGTGTTTATACATTCAGAGGAAAGTCCGGGCTCCATAGAGCAAAGTGCTAGGTAACTCCTAGGTATGGTGACATAATGGAAAGTGCTGCAGAGATTTAGACCGCCTATTTTTAATAGGTAAGGGTGAGAAGGTGCGGTAAGAGCGCACCGCGCGTTTGGTGACAACCGTGGCAAGGTAAACCCCACTTGGAGCAAGCTCAAATAGGCTACCATTGATGTGGCTCGCATAAGGTAGCGGGTAGAGTGCTAAAGCGTCTTGGCAACAATGCGCGTAGATGAATGGCCATCTATTACAGAACCCGGCTTATAGACCAACTTCTTTTTACATTTTGTTGTAGAATAGATTTATGAGGGGAGCTATTCAAATATTATTGATGAGTTTTTTAGCTTTATCGGCTAATGTATTGGCTGATAAAGAAATTTACTACTCTGATGCCAATATCACTATTTATACAGACAATACAGTTGTAAAAACTGGCGAAAATACAGCGCCTGTATTCAAACCTTCAAGTACTTGGGTGGAAGAGGATTACTTTACTCAACAAGAAAAGTACTGTGAAGTTGACTCAATTTATGGTAAAAAATTAAAACAGAGTTTGATTAAAAACCCTTAAATCCATACCACTCTGGAAATGCAATAATACTTATCAAAACACTAACTTGTATAACAATAAAAGGAATAACACCTTTGTAAATATCAGTGGTTTGAATAGATTTTGGTGCCACACCTTTTAAGTAGAATAAGCTAAATCCAAATGGCGGGGTTAAAAATGAAGCTTGCAGATTCATGGCTATTAAAATTGCAAACCACTCCATATCAATGCCAAGCGACAGGGCAATTGGGTAGAAGATCGGTACAATGATTAGCGATATTTCAACAAAGTCAATAAAGAAGCCTAGAATAAGGATAATCAACATTGAGATTAGAATGAAGCTCATTTCTTTGGCAGGCAATCCCATGATAAATTCTTCAACTAAGGCGTCTCCTCCAGTATAAGTAAACACCATAGAAAAAGCGGTTGCCCCCACCAATATAGCAAACACCATTGAGGTTACTTTAATGGTTTCAATACTAGATTCACGCACCATATTCCAGTTTAAGCGTTTATAAATAAAAGCCAATAACAAAGCACCAACAGCGCCAATAGAGGCTGATTCAGTAGGTGTGGCAATACCGGTAAAAATAGAGCCTAACACAGCGATGATTAGTACAAGAGGTGGAATAATTGCTTTTGCAACCAATGTGTATCTCTCTAAGTTGGATAGATGGTTATTTTTACTAATAAAGGCAGGTGCTGTATTTTTGTTCAAATGAGCAATGATAAGTACATATAAGACATAGCCACCCACCAATACCAAAGATGGAATTATTGCACTTCGGAAAAGATCACCCACTGGCACACCCAAAACATCTGCCAAGATAATTAATACAATGGAAGGGGGGATAATTTGCCCCAATGTACCTGATGCGCAGATAACACCAGTTGATAAGGTTTTTTTGTATTTATGCTTAAGCATAAC
>CAZEYU010000019.1:0-21209 GCA_964516395.1 uncultured Candidatus Thioglobus sp. | reverse complement strand
AATTATCTGATTGATACGACTGATCTAGTATTTGATTTATCAGAGAATGAGACTATCGTTAAATCAAAGATTCACTTTTATCACAATCCAGGTGCGCTTGAACAATCTGGCTGTTTGTTTTTAAATGGCGTTGATTTGGAATTGATTTCAATAACAATTGACGGTGTTATGCCTGAGTATCAATTGTTAGAAGAAGGGATTGAGATTAAAGGTCTTTCTGATGATTTTGTATTGGAAATTGAAAATCGCATACATCCGGAAGTAAATACATCTCTCAATGGCTTGTACCAATCTAGTGGTAATTTTTGTACACAGTGTGAGGCTCACGGGTTTAGACAGATTACCTATTATCTTGATAGACCCGATGTTATGAGTGTGTTTACTGTTTGTATTAATGCAGATACAGACAAGTACCCAGTATTGCTAAGCAACGGTAATTTAATTAATCAGTCTAAGAATCAAGCAATATGGCACGATCCAACTCGCAAGCCATGTTACTTGTTTGCATTGGTTGCTGGTAATTTTGCCTGCTTAGAAGATACATACACAACAAGCTCTGGCAAAAATGTAGATTTGAAAATTTATGTTGAGCCTCACAATATTGATAAAACTCAGTTTGCAATGGATTCACTCAAGCGTTCGTTTGCGTGGGATGAGTCTCGTTTTTCTCTTGAGTATGATTTAGATATTTATATGATTGTTGCGGTTGATGATTTCAATATGGGGGCCATGGAAAACAAAGGTCTGAATATTTTTAATTCAACTTACGTACTTGCTGATCCTAAAACTGCCACAGATAAAGACTTTATTAATGTTGAGGCGGTGATAGGGCATGAATATTTCCATAATTGGACAGGCAATAGAGTGACCTGCCAAGATTGGTTTCAACTAAGCTTAAAAGAAGGGTTGACAGTATTTAGAGATCAAGAGTTTACTGCTGATTTGCATTCTCGCTCAATCAAGCGCATTGAAGATGTTAATGCATTGCGCACCTATCAGTTTGCAGAGGATGCAGGGCCAATGAAACATCCAGTTCGTCCTGAGAGCTATATAGAAATGAATAACTTTTACACATTGACTGTTTATGAAAAAGGCGCGGAAGTTATTCGCATGATCCACAGTTTATTGGGTGAGCAAGGCTTTCAAAAAGGCATGAGACTGTATTTTGATCGTCATGACTCTCAAGCGGTTACCATTGATGATTTTGTAGCGAGTATGAGCGATGCTAACAAGCTAGATTTAACGCAATTTATGCATTGGTATGAACAAAGTGGAACACCAGAAGTTAGTGTTTGTTCAGAGTATAAAGATACAACGTTCACAATAACCATTGAACAGCACTCAAAAAATACCTTTTATTTTCCTTTTAATTATGCACTGTTAGACAATAAGGGAGGTGTTGTTAATAGTGGTATGTTAGAAGTCAAAGACAAAGTTCAAAGGTTTACTTTTAAAGACATTGCGCATGAACCAACACCTTCTTACTTGAGAGGATTTTCAGCGCCTATTAAGTTAAATTCTGATTTAACATTTGAACAAAAAATATTTTTATTAAAACATGATGATGATGCATTTATTCGTTGGGACAGCGCTCAACAATTATGGCAAAGTTTAATTCTAGAGTCAAAATCAGTCAATGAGAGTTTGCTTTTTGACGCTATTGAATATTTGATAGATCATATTGAAGATCAGTCTTTGTTAAGTGAGATACTAACATTACCATCTGAACGTCTATTGCATCAATTGCAACCAATTATTGATGTGTTTGATATTCATGATAAGCGTGAAAAGGCGGTTAAAAAAATTATTAATCGGTTTGGTGTGAAATTATTAACAACTTATCAATCGTTAATTAATGACAAACCTTATGGCTTAACACCTGAATTAGTAGGTGAGCGATCTTTAAAAAATTGCTGCTTGTATTATTTGGCTAAAGATGGGCAGTTTGAGTTGGTTTATCAACAGTATAAAGACGCTAATTGTATGACAGACAAACTCTCAGCATTTAATTTGCTGATAATGAGTGAAAATCAATTGAAAGATGAAATTATCCATGACTTTTATCAGCAATATAAGCACGATGTTCAGGTGATGGATAAATTCTTTGCGGCGCAATCAACTTCTCCGTTAACAAATTCAAAAGAGATTGAAAAACTAATGAAGCACGAATTATTTTCTTTTAATACGCCAAACAGATTGCGCAGTGTCGTTGGTGGATTTTCACAAAATTATGTAAATTTTCATAATCAACAAGGCTATGATTTATTTACAAATATTATTCTTAAACTTAATAAAACAAATCCACAAATAGGCGCTCGACTGGTATCTGTTTATAATCATTGGAAGCGTTTTACTCCGGAGCTAAAAGTGTTGCAAAAACAACAACTGGAAAAAATTATCAATACCAAAGACTTATCTAAAGATATTTTTGAAATTGTTAGTTCGGCACTCAAATAATGCAACTATTAACTTCATTAACTCAACTACTAGCACAAAGGCAGCTTAGTATTGCAGTTGCAGAATCTTGCACGGGTGGAGGTTTGAGCTCTTTATTAACCTCACAAGATGGCTCATCAGTTTATTTTGATCGAGGATTTATTACCTATAGCAATCAAGCAAAAATAGATATGCTAGGTGTTAGCCCTCAAACGCTTCAGCAGTATGGAGCGGTTAGTGAGCAAACAGCCAGTGAAATGGCAAGTGGCGCTATTGAAAATTCACATGTTGATATTTCAGCTGCTATTACCGGCATTGCCGGTCCAAGTGGTGGTAGTAAGGAAAAACCGGTCGGTACTGTGTGTTTTGGTTTTTGCATATTAGGTAAATGCTTTACTACAACACAAAATTTTAAAGGCGATCGACAATCCGTGGTGGATTCGAGCATTCAGTTTGTTTTAACAACACTACTTAATGAGCTACAACACTAAATTTTCTGTAGCGCCAATGATGGACTGGACAGATAGACACTGTCGTTATTTTCATCGGCTTATGTCTAAACACACCCAACTTTGGACAGAAATGGTTACAGCTAAAGCAATCATTCATGGTGATAAAAATCGACTGCTTGATTTTAATGCTCAAGAGCATCCTTTGGTGTTACAACTTGGAGGAAGCGATCCATTAGAAATGTCCAAATCTGCCAAAATAGCTCAAGACTGGGGTTATGATGAGATAAATATTAATGTAGGCTGTCCTTCAGATAGGGTTCAATCAGGAAGTTTTGGCGCATGTTTAATGCAAACACCCAAGGTTGTTGCTCACTGTGTAAATGACATGAAGCAAGTTATTGATGTTCCTGTGAGTGTTAAGTCAAGAATTGGCGTGGATGATATGGAAAGTTATGATGAGTTGTGTCATTTTATTGAAACGATTAGCAGTGCAGGTTGCGATAATTTTGTTGTTCATGCTAGAAAAGCTTGGCTACAAGGCTTAAGTCCAAAAGAGAATCGATCAGTTCCGCCGCTTAATTACAATTGGGTGTATCAGCTGAAACAAGATTTTCCACAATTAACCATTGGTATTAATGGTGGTATTATGACGCTTGATCAAGCATTATCTCATTTGGAGTATGTTGATAATGTCATGTTGGGTAGGGCGGTTTATCATCAGCCGTATTTACTGTGTGATGTTGATCATAGAATTTATCAACAAAACCCGTCCAGGATTTCCCGTGAACAAGTATTATTAGATTTTATTGAATATATGAAAATTCAGGTTAAGGAGTCTGTCCCAATAAGATCAATGACACGGCATATTTTAGGTTTGTATCATGGTCAAAAAAATGCTAAACAATTCAGACGTTTGCTTAGTGGAAAAACAGTAGAATTTTCTCATTTGTATGAGTGGCTAGATAGCGAAAAATAGAATAATGGCAGGTAATAATTTTTTTGCAAGTATTGATGTTGGCACAAGCAAGACAGTTGTTTTAATTGCAGATATTAAAGACGAAAAAATTCATGTATTTGGACAGGGGGTTGTTCCAACTATAGGAGTAAAAAACAGCTCTATTAAAGATGTTAATTCTGTGGCAGGGGTAATTAACAAAGCAGTTGATTTGGCTTATAAAAGTTGTAACGAAAAGATTCACAATGCTAAAATAAATATTTCTGATTTACATTTAAGTACTACCAATCAATATAGACAAATCTCCATTGATTCAAAAAACAACATTATTACTGAAAAAGATATACAAAAAGCCATTGTTAATGCATCTGCTGCACCAACACTGAGTAATAAAAACTTCTTAAACAAAACAGTTAATCATTTTACGCTTGATGAAAATCCAACTATTATTGACAATCCATTAGGATTGGAAGCCACACTGTTGTGGGCGCAAGTTCATTTACTTGCTGTTTCTAATCAAGCAATTAGTAATGTTGAACATAGTATGACCCAAAGCGGACTGGCTGTTGATGAAATGGTGCTGGATTCTGTTGCTAGTAGCGCTGTGTGTGTTAGTGATGAGGATAAAGAACAAGGTGTTTGTTTATTAGATATTGGTGCTGGCACAAGTAATTTATCTGTTTTTACTCAAGGCGGTATCACTTATTCTCATGTGTTTAATATGGGTGGAGATATGGTTACTGAGCGTATTGCTGATGCATTTGGAATGACGCTTGAAGAAGCTGAAAGCTTAAAATTGAAACATGGTTATGCACAACTCAAATCTGCACCAAAAGATCAGTTGGTTGCTATTTCTCAACCTGGTGTTAAGGATAAACGCTTTATATCATTACATGATTTGACAATGGTTATTGAAAAAGCTTATTTGGAGATTTGTAAGTTAATTAAGCAAGATCTAACTAGTAACAAACTTAATAGATCGATTAGATCAGGGTTTGTGGTTACGGGCGGTGGGTCAAAAATAAAAAATTGTGAACAGTTATTGTTTAAAGCTTTTGGATTAAGAACAAGGCTGGCCATTGTTAATCGTGAGTTAATTACAGCTAAAGAAACACTTTTGAACGATCCTATTTATTTTTCAGCGCTGGGTTTGTTGGCGCATGATTCATCGGTTGAGTACTTAGACCAGAATCAACAAGAAGAGCAGAATGCTGGTTTAGGGGGTAAAATCAAATCATTGTTTGAATTCTAATTTATTATGATAAAACAAAGAACAATCAAAAAAACCGTTAAAGCCAGAGGTGTTGGCATTCACAGTGGTGGCGTTGTCAATATGACATTAATCCCTGCTGAGGTTGATCACGGTATTGTGTTTAGGCGTATGGACGCAGGTGGAAAACTAGTGCGTGCTCACAATGCATTTGTTAATGAAGTGGTTCTTTCTACTGGTCTTGAAAATCAAGGTGTTAAGGTATCAACGGTTGAGCATTTAATGAGTGCGTTTTCAGCACTTGGTATTGATAATATTTTGGTAGAGCTGGATTCATTTGAAGTGCCTATTATGGATGGATCATCAGCGCCTTTTGTTTTTTTAATACAGTCAGCCGGTATTGAAGAGCAAGATGAACACAAGCGATTTTTTGTTATTAAAGACACTATTCGTGTTGAGAATGGTGATTCCTGGGCGCAAGTATCTCCACATCAGGGCTTCAAAGTGTCGCTTGAAATTGATTTTGATCATAAAAAGGTAAAAGAAAGCGGACAAGAACTAACCATTGATTTTTCTAAGCAGTCTTATTTAAAAGAAATCTCCAGAGCTAGAACATTTGGCTATATGCGAGATGTTGAAATGATGCAAAGAAAAAATCTTGCCTTAGGCGCAAGCATGGATAATGCAATTGCCCTTAGTGATGACGATGTGCTAAATGAAGATGGTATGCGTTATCATAATGAATTTGTTAAGCATAAGATTTTAGATATTGTGGGCGACCTTTATTTATTAGGCTCAAATCTTATTGGTCATTACGAGGGTTTTAAGACTGGACACTTGCTTAATGATCAACTACTCTCAGCCATACTAGAGCAGCCAGATACTTGGTCTATTGAGACATTTGAGCAAGATGATTCTCCTGTGCAATTCTATTCTGAGGATTGGCAAAATTCCTTATAATCCTTGACGTTATAAACCACTTCATTGGGTATAATTGAAAAGTTTTTTATTATCAGTTTAAAGTGATGAAGTTAAATGGCGCTCAAATACTAGTTAATAGCCTTGAAAAAGAAGGCGTAGAGCATGTCTTTGGATATCCAGGCGGTGCAGTATTGCATATCTATGATGCACTTGAATTTAAAGATTCTATTCAGCATATTTTAGTCCGTCATGAGCAAGCCGCAGCGCATGGTGCTGATGGTTATGCAAGAGCTAGTGGTAAGCCAGGCGTTGTTTTGGTAACTAGTGGCCCAGGATTGACAAATGCTGTAACTGGTATCGCAACCGCCTATATGGATTCTATCCCAATGGTGGTGATCTCTGGTCAAGTGCCATCAGCCTTAATTGGTAATGACGCTTTCCAGGAGGTTGATGCAGTGGGTATTACACGCTCTTGTGTTAAGCATAATTTCTTGGTTAAAGACATTAACAATATTGCTGAAACTATTAAAAAAGCGTTTCATATTGCCACTACCGGCAGACCTGGACCAGTATTAATCGACATCCCTAAAGATATTACAATTGCCGAAATTGAAGAGCCAAGTTATCTGGATACTATCGATATGCGCTCGTATCAAGTGGTGACAGATGCAGATGCTGATGAGGTTAATAAAGCAGCAAATCTAATTGCGGCATCACAACGGCCAATTATTTACTCTGGTGGTGGTACTGTTATTGGCAATGCTAGAGATGAATTAAGAGAGTTTGCTCATTCTTTAGGTTTTCCAATTACACAAACATTAATGGGTCTTGGCGCTTACCCTGCAACAGATAAGCAATCTTTAGGAATGCTTGGTATGCACGGTACTTATGAGGCCAACATGGCAATGCATGGCTCCGATTGTGTTATTGCAGTAGGTGCACGTTTTGATGACAGAGTAACTGCAAATATTGATAAATTTTGTCCAAAAGCTAAAATTATTCATCTTGATATCGATCCGGCTTCAATTTCAAAAAATGTTGCTGTTGATATTGCTTTAGTGGGAGAGGTTAAGTCTGTATTAGCAAATCTAACTGCCAATATGAAAAATAGATCAGTTCAAGATATTAGCGCTTGGTGGTCACAAATTGATGAGTGGCGAGCTGTTGATTCGATGGCATTTGCTACTAAAGAAGGTGTTATTAAACCACAAAGTGTTATTGAGGCTTTGTATGAAGTAACAGGTGGTGATGCCATTATTACTTCAGATGTTGGTCAGCACCAAATGTGGGCGGCACAATACTATCCATTTGATGAGCCACGTAGATGGATTAATTCAGGTGGTCTTGGCACTATGGGGTTTGGCTTGCCAGCTGCCATGGGTGCTAAAATCGCCATGCCAGATATGGATGTTGCTTGTGTTACTGGTGAAGGCAGCATTCAGATGATGACTCAAGAGCTTTCAACCATGTTGCAGTATGCAACACCTGTTAAGGTGGTGAACTTAAATAACCGTTATTTAGGAATGGTTCGACAGTGGCAAGAGTTCTTTTATGAAAAGCGTTACGCAATGAGTTATATGGATGCACTGCCTGATTTTGTAAAATTGGCAGAAAGCTATGGACACATGGGTATTTTGGTTGAAAAAGAATCTGACCTTAAACCAGCTTTGATAGAGGCATTTAAGCAAAAAGATAGAACAGTGTTTTTAGATATTATTACTGATTCTACAGAAAATGTGTTTCCAATGATTCCATCAGGTGCAGGACATAATGAAATGCTATTAGGTGGCAAAGATGAAATGAAGTCAACTAATGACGAAGGTTTAAATTTGGTATAACGATGAGACATATAATTTCAGTACATTTAGAAAATGAGTCAGGCGCCTTATCAAGAGTGGCAGGATTGTTTTCAGCGCGTGGCTTTAACATTGAGTCACTAACAGTTGCTCCTACAAATGATTCAACGCTATCACGCATGACAATTGTAAGTGTGGGTGACGATAATATTATTGACCAGATTATTAAGCAGCTTAATAAATTAGTAGATGTGGTTACAGCTATTGATTTAACAGCAGCCAATCATATTGAAAGGGAGCTGGCTTTGGTAAAGGTTAAGGTTGGTCCAAATTCTCAGGCAGATATGGATAAAATTATTGATGAATATGCCGGAAAGATTGTAGATGTTAGTGCTGACACTTACACAATTGAAATTGCTGGACAAAGCACAAGAATTAATGACTTCTTAAATGCAGTTGATGCATCTAAGTTATTAGAGGTTTCTAGAACAGGCGTTACAGGCGTTTGTCAGAATTAGAAAGTTAAACAATAAAACGCGCTAAGCGTTGATAAAGAAGAGGAAAAAAATGAATAGATATTACGATAAAGATGCTGATTTAAACATCATTAAAGGCATGAAGGTTGCCATTGTTGGTTATGGATCTCAAGGCCATGCACATGCTAATAATTTGAAAGACTCAGGTGTGGAAGTGGTTGTTGCATTAAGAGAGGGTTCGGCTTCAGCTGCTAAAGCAAGTGCTTCAGGTTTGGATGTTAAATCAATTGAAGATGCAACTGCATGGGCAGACTTAGTAATGATCTTAGCACCTGATGAATTCCAAGGTCAAATTTATGCAGACAGCATTGCGCCGAATTTAAAGAAGGGTGCAACAGTAGCGTTTGCTCATGGCTTTAATATTCTTTATGGTTTGATTAAACCAAGTGATGATTTAGATGTAATTATGGTAGCTCCTAAGGCACCAGGCCACACAGTTCGTAGTGAGTTTGTTAAGGGTGGCGGCATTCCAGATCTAATTGCAGTTGCACAAGATGCATCGGGTAATGCTAAAGCAACAGCACTTTCTTATGCGTCAGCTATTGGTGGTGGTCGTACAGGCATCTTAGAAACAACATTTAAAGATGAAACTGAAACAGACTTATTTGGTGAGCAAGTAGTTCTTTGTGGTGGTACAACGTCTCTAGTTCAAGCGGGATTTGAAACATTGGTTGAAGCAGGATATGAGCCTGAAATGGCATACTTTGAATGTCTACATGAATTAAAGCTAATTGTTGATTTAATGTATGAAGGTGGTATTGCAAACATGCGTTATTCAATTTCAAATACAGCTGAGTATGGTGATGTTACACGCGGTCCAAGAATCATCACTAGCGAAACCAAAGCTGAAATGAAGAAAATCTTGACTGAAATTCAAGATGGTACTTTTGCTAAAGAGTTTGTTGCAAATGTTGGCGATCTTCCTGCGCGTCGTGAAGTTCAACGTGAGCATAAAATTGAACAGGTTGGAGAGTCTCTTCGTTCAATGATGCCTTGGATTAATAAAAACAAAATTGTTGATCAAGCTAAAAACTAAATCACTTTAAAAGCGCCCAACTTAGTTGGGCGTTTTTATTTAGTCTAATATAAATAAACATTTATAATCAAACAATGACAGAGAAAAAAGTAAAAAGGGGAGTTTACTTATTGCCAAATGTATTAACTACGTTTGGTCTTTTTTCTGGTTTTTTTGCTATTATCTTAGCAACCAAAGGTCAATACGCTGAATCTGCCATTGCTATATTTATAGCCATGCTTTGGGATGGGTTGGATGGCCGAGTGGCTCGTTTGACAAACACCCAAAGTGAGTTTGGTGCTCAATATGATTCAATGGCCGACATGGTTTCATTTGGAATGGCGCCGGCACTACTTATGTATTTTTATCTATTTGAGGGCTTGGGTAAGATTGGCTGGTTAGGTGCTTTTGTTTATGTGGCAGCAGGCGCATTAAGGTTGGCTCGTTTTAATACTCAAATTGGAATTGAAGATAAGCGATATTTCCAAGGCTTGCCTTCTCCGGCAGCTGCTGCACTGATTGCTGGCATGGTCTGGACCAAAGAAATTATTGGCATAACAGTCTATGATGAGCAGTATTTGGTTTTATTTGCTTGGATTGTTCTTGTTGGGGCGGGCGTGTTAATGGTGAGCAATGTTCGCTATTATAGCTTTAAAGAGATTAATCTTAAGGGCAGGTCTTCTTTTAAACTTTTACTGATTGCTACACTGATTATTATTGTGGTAACGCTTTGGCCAAGCGCAATATTATTTATATTTTTCTTTGCTTATGCGTTATCAGGCTTGATCATGACGATGGTTGAGGTAAGGAAAAAACGTGCGTTAAAAAAACGAGCTAAAAGTAGTTAAAAGTCAATTATAATTTAACACATGGATAATTCATCAATTATTAAACTATTCACACAAAGCCATTTACGCGCTTTATTACGATTATTGCCTTAAGGCAAAATTTATATCGTATGGCTGAAAGGCCTAACACCAACAAACAGTATTACAACAAACAAATTTTTATAGGAGACTTAAATGTCTGACAAACTAATTATTTTTGATACAACTTTGCGTGATGGAGAGCAGTCACCTGGTGCATCAATGACAAAAGATGAAAAAGTACGCATCGCTAAAGTATTGGAAAAAATGCGAGTGGACGTAATTGAGGCAGGATTTGCAATTGCTTCAGTAGGTGATTTTGAAGCTGTTCAAGCGGTTGCAAATGTGGTTAAAGACTCAACGATTTGTTCATTGGCAAGAGCACTTGATAAGGATATTGATCGCGCAGGTGAAGCGCTTAAAGGAGCTAATTCATCACGCATTCATACTTTTATTGCTACTTCTGATATTCATATGAAAATGAAGCTGCAAATGACACCTGATCAAGTGGTGGAACAAGCAGTTCGTGCAGTAACCAGAGCAAGACAATATACTGATAATGTTGAGTTTTCGCCAGAAGATGCAGGGCGTTCAGATGAGGATTTTTTGTGTCGAGTAATTGAAGCTACTATTAATGCAGGCGCAACTACAATCAATATTCCAGATACAGTAGGGTACAACATTCCTCATCAATTTGGCACTACCATGAAATCATTAATTGAGCGTACTCCAAATTCAGATAAGGCAATTTTTTCAGCGCATTGTCATAATGACTTAGGTCTAGCAGTGGCTAATTCACTATCAGCAGTTCTTAATGGTGCAAGACAAGTTGAATGTACGATTAATGGCTTGGGCGAGAGAGCTGGAAATACTTCTTTAGAGGAGCTAGTAATGGCAGTGCGTACACGTCAAGATATTTTTGATTGTGATACCAACATTGATGCAACACACATCTTGTCAGCCTCACGCTTAGTTTCTAGTGTTACCGGTTTTATTGTTCAACCTAATAAAGCAATTGTTGGTGCTAATGCGTTTGCACATGAGGCAGGTATTCACCAAGATGGAGTATTAAAACATCGTGAAACCTATGAAATTATGCGTGCTGAAGATGTAGGCTGGAATACTAATCAGCTAGTATTGGGTAAGCATTCCGGTCGTAACGCTTTTAAAGCTCGTCTATCAGAGCTTGGTGTTGATTTTGAATCTGAAGAGAGTCTGAATGATGCCTTTAGGCGTTTTAAAGAATTGGCTGATAAAAAACATGAAATTTTTGACGAAGATTTGCAAGCGCTTGTTTCTGAAACTCAGATTGAAGAAAGTGAATCTATCAAGCTTGTTTCTTTGAAAGTATGTACAGAAACTGGTGAGCAAAATGAAGCAAATATTGTTTTATCAATTAATGGTGAAGAAAAAAGTGCCATAGCAAAAACATCAGGTGCGGTTGATGCTGCTTTTAGCGCTATTAATTCATTGGTTGATTTAGATCTTAATCTTCAATTGTACTCAGTTTCTAATGTCACTCAAGGCACGGATTCATTAGGTGAAGTTAATGTTAGATTAGAGCATGAAGGGCGCATTGTTAATGGACAAGGTGCAGATACAGACATTATTACTGCAAGTGCTAAAGCTTATATTCATGGTCTTAATAAAATCTTGGCAGCAACTGACAGGGCACATCCACAGGTTTAGTTTTGAGCATTACTAGAGAAAAATATCTTGATACTCTGGGAATTCCCCAGTATTTATATTCTGGTAATCACACAGTAGAAGCTATTGATAAATCCATTAAATGTTTAGTGGTTGAGTTAAACCCAGAGGCATCTTTTTGTGTGAGTGGCAAGTCTCAAGATTTTTTATTTAAAATGTTATCAGCTATCGGTATAAGTAGTGATGATGTTGAATTAGTAACTACTAATAGCGATAATTTATCTGTGGTTATCTCTAAGTATAAGGCTGATACAATTCTAGTCATGAATCCTGATATTAAACCTATCAATAATAAATGTTTCATCACTCATCATCCAAGTAGTGTTTTATCCAATCCAGAACTTAAGCGCGATACTTGGGAGGTGTTAAAAAAACTACAATCATGTCTAAAATAGATTATTCTTTGGACGGTTATCAGCGTCCAAATTTAAAAACTCCAAATGGCAAGACAAAGCTTTTGTTGCATTCTTGTTGTGCATCTTGTGCAGGAGATATTATGGAAGCGCTAAGCGCGTCTGATCTAGATACAACTATTTTTTTCTACAATCCAAATATCCATCCTCGAGATGAGTATGAACTTAGAAAAGAAGAGAATATCCGTTTTGCAAAAAAATTGGGCATACCTTTTATTGATGTAGATTATGATAGTGACAATTGGTTTGAGCGTACTAAAGGTCAAGAGTTTGAGCCTGAGAGAGGTCAGAGGTGTAGCACGTGTTTTGATATGCGTCTTGAAAGAAGTGCGCTGTATGCACATGAAAATGGTTTTTCAGTGTTAACTTCTACTTTGGGTGTTTCTCGTTGGAAAGATATGAATCAAGTCAATGGCTGCGCACAAAGGGCGACAGATCAATACGATGATGTTGAGTATTGGGATCTTAATTGGCGTAAAAATGGTGGCTCACAACGCATGCTAGAAATAGCAAAGCGCGAAGAGTTTTATCAACAGGGCTATTGTGGCTGTGTGTATTCGCTGCGTGATACTAATAAATGGCATGAACAAAACGGACGTAGCAAGATTAAGCGTGGCATTAACTTCTACAAAGAGGCCCACTTAAAGTTAGACACTATAGCTAAATAGCTATTTGTCTAATAAGTACAGTAATAAAGATTTTTGAGCATGCAGGCGATTCTCAGCTTCATCCCAAACCAAACTTTGATTACCATCAATAACGCTAGCTGATACTTCTTCGCCACGATGTGCAGGCAGGCAGTGCATAAATTGTGCATCTGAGTTGGCTGCAGCCATTAACTCCTCATCAACTTGAAAATCTTTAAAAGCAATTTCACGTTTGGCTTGCTCTTCTTCTTGACCCATTGATGCCCAAACATCCGTCACAATAAGATCAGCATTTTGACAAGCTTCTTTTGCACTGGTAAATAGCGCAATATTCTCACTATATTTATTAACAAACGCATCATCAGGCTCATAACCAACAGGCGTGGCAATATTTAGCCTAAAGTTAAAAGCCTTTGCTGCTTGCATGTATGTATGACACATGTTATTACCATCACCAACCCATGCAACTGTTTTGCCAGCAATCGATCCATTATGCTCTTTGTAAGTCATCATGTCTGCTAAGAGTTGACAAGGGTGAGATTCATCAGATAAAGCATTGATAATCGGTACTGATGAGTGCTTAGCAAATGTATTAATATCTTCGTGTGAAGAGACACGCATCATTACCGCATCTACCATTGAGCTAATAACAATACTGCTATCAACAATTGGCTCACCACGTCCTAGCTGAATATCTCTGTCAGATAAAAATAAAGCGTGTCCACCTAGTTGGGTCATACCTGCTTCAAAAGACACTCGTGTTCGGGTTGAAGATTTGTCAAAAATCATTGCCAATGTTTTGTTTTTTAGCGAGGCATTAATCTCTCCAGATTTGTGCTGTTTTTTTAACACAATAGCATCATCAATGATTTTTTCCAAATCGTTTGTACTTAGGTCATCAAGGTTAATAAAATGCTTTGTCATAATTTCTTTCCCGGCTTTTATAAGGCCTTAATCAGTTTGCAAATGGTATTAATAACAATATCAGCTTCAGCTTTATTGATAATCAGAGGTGGTAATAGGCGGATAGATTGCCCTGTAATATTGATCAGTAGTTTATTTTCAAGCGCCTGTTGCAATAGTATCGAACAATCTTGATTAAGCTCAATAGCAATCATTAGTCCTTTGATACGAATATCTATTACTTTATCTGAGTTTTTTAAATTGTTTTTAAAAGTGCTGGCAAAGTAAGTGCTTATTTGCATAACATTATCTAAAATGTTGTCCTTTTCAATAACTTCTAGAACACTCAATGCTACGCTACAGACTAAAGGATTTCCGCCAAATGTTGAACCGTGAGTACCTGGTGTTAGTAGTGTGGCTGCTTTACCTTTAGCAAGGCAGGCGCCAATTGGTACGCCATTGCCTAAACCTTTTGCAAGCGTTAGTACATCTGGCGTAATATTGTTATATTCATGAGCGAATAATTTTCCAGTACGACCAATGCCTGTTTGTACTTCGTCTAGAATTAATAGCCAATTGTTATTTTGACAAATGCTTTGAACTTGATTTAGATAATCATCATCTGGAATGATAACACCACTTTCGCCTTGAATTGGCTCAAGCATTACAGCGACAATGTTATTATTATTTTCATAAGACTTTATAGCGTCAACATTATTAAAGTCAATGTGAATAAATTCACTAACCAGTGGTGCAAATCCATCTTGAACCTTTGGGTTTCCAGTGGCTGATAGTGTTGCCATAGTGCGACCATGAAAACTCTTATTAGCAGTTAGAATGATAGGGTGGCTAATGTTATTAGCATGAGCATGTAGGCGTGCAATCTTAATGGCGGCTTCATTTGCCTCGGCACCAGAGTTGCAAAAAAATGCATTGTCCATATTAGATAATTTGCACAGTTTTTCTGCCAATGTTTCTTGATGTTGAATGTGGTACCAATTGCTAGTATGCAATAAGTTTGCCGCTTGTTTTTGAATGCTATCAACAATAACAGGATGGGCGTGTCCGAGACTAATAACGCCTACACCTGACAGGGCGTCAAGATACTGATCACCTTGAGTGTCTGTTAAATAGCAACCGCTACCTTTAACAAAAGTAACATCAAGTGGTGCATAATTTGACATTAAATATGACATTGTGTGCATCTACCCTTATAAAAAACAAAATCCTTTTAGCAAACTGCAAAAAGGATTGAAATCATCAATAAAACTTATCGGCCTTAAAACAAAAAAGCCCCTAACGGGGCTTTTTACCAATCAAAATATCTATAATTATGATTGGTACTGTAAAGGTGGAGCCATTTCATTGTCAACTTCAGCTAAATCTTTTTTGTAGCTTTCGTAAAAAGAGCCTGCTGGTGGATTAACCCACTCTTCATAAGAAAAACCATTTGCGTCTGTGTGTGCTTTAAATGAAGCTTGTAATTCAATCTTCTTAGCGCTTAATTCATTAGATCTTTGACTAACTGCGTCCATTTTCATCTCCTAAATATAGAATAAGTAAAACTATCATTATATACATAAAATAGCTTTTGTGGAGGTTTTTATTTGCTTTTAAAGCGAGTAAATACCCTACATTTATCACTCAGATGTGCCACAATATAACTGCATTATTTAATAACTTGAAAAGGAGCATCTATGCAGTTAAACATTTCTGGTCACCATCTCGATATCACTGAAGCAATCAAACAACACTCTCAAGAAAAATTAGCTAAAATCAAACATCACTTTGATCATGTGATTAATATTAATATGATTTTAGAAGTTGAGAAAGATGTTCAGAAAGCTGAAGCAACTATCCATGTAAGTGGCGCAGACTTATTTGCAAAAGCTGAGAGTGGCGACATGTATGCTTCTATCGATCAAATGGTTAACAAACTTGATGCCCAAATTAGAAAGCATAAAGAAAAGTTAAACGATCATAGAAAGAACTAAAAAAACCATGCACAATTTATTTGTGTAGTAAAAAGTTAGGAAAAACATAGGCTTATGTCAGAAGTTGAAAATACTTCTTTTGAAGATTGCCTTCAGAGATTGATGAAATCTTTGGAGGCATCTTTGTATGAGGAAGCTACCTCTCAATTGGCTGGACTACATTCAGCTGAAATCGCTCGCCTACTAGAAGCCGTCCCTCCTAAAGATAGAACAAAACTATGGCTTGAAATTGATCCAGAAACACAAGGTGATATTCTTAAGGATTTGAGCGAGGATGTTCAGTCTCAATTATTAAGTTCAATGGATGTTGACTCTATTGTAAAAGCCACAGAAGGTCTAGACATGGATGATTTGGCAGATATTGTTCCTGATCTTCCTGAGCGTGCAGTGCATAACCTACTCTTAACATTGGATCACAAACACAGAGATAATCTTAAGCGCGTCCTATCCTATCCTGAAGATTCTGCAGGTGGATTAATGAACATAGATATTATTACCGTTCGTGATGATGTGAGCGTCCGCACAGTGGTTCGTTATTTGCGCTTACTTAAAGAAATGCCAATTGACACCGATCAAATTTTTGTGGTGGATCGTGCATATAAATATTTAGGTTCTATTCATATTTCTACCTTATTGACTAATGAGGCGGAACAAAATATTAAACCTTTAATTAATAAAGATTTAAAACCAATTTTAGCTGATACATCAGAAAGTGATGTGGCGAGTTTGTTTGAGCAGCGAGATCTAATATCTGCACCTGTGGTGGATGATCAAAATCAACTCATTGGCCGTATTACCATTGATGATGTGGTTGATGTAATTCGTGATGAAGCTGAGCATTCAGTCATGTCAATGGCGGGCTTGGATGAAGAAGACGATGTGTTTGCACCGGTTATTGAATCAACTAAGCGTCGTAGTATTTGGCTGGGTGTTAACTTGGTTACTGTTTTTATAGCAGTGTTTTTTATCGGTCTTTTTGAAGCCACTTTGCAAGAAAAAATTGCCTTAGCTATCTTGATGCCAGTAGTGGCATCCATGGGTGGTATTGCTGGCACTCAAACACTTATTTTGGTAACGCGCGGTATGGCAACAGGAAGAATTACCACTTCTAATTTAAAAGTTCTAATGAATAAAGAAGTGGCAATTGGATTATTAAACGGCATGCTTTGGGCGGTAATTATTGGCATTGCCACTTATATTTGGTTTGTAGATATAGAGCTAAGTACTGTCATCGCATTGGCTGTTATTGTTAATTTAATTTTCGCTGCTTTTTCTGGTGCAGTCCTACCTTCATTATTAACTAAATTTAACATTGATCCAGCGCTTGCTGGCGGTGTTATTCTAACAACCATTACTGATGTGATTGGGTTTGTAGCCTTTTTAGGTTTAGCCGCAATGTTTATATAAATAACAAATTTAGCAAAAATCAACCAATAACATGGGTAGAAAATATCAAGAAATTCCTCAAAATTTAGAAAGCTTTATCTTAGAACAAAAAATGTTTTTTGTTGCTACAGCTGATAAAGATGGCAGGATTAACATCTCACCCAAAGGTTTAGATTCATTGCGCATTATCAATAAAAATAGAGTCATTTGGCTAAATGCGACTGGCAGTGGTAATGAAACTGCAGCGCACATGCAAAATCAAAATAGAATGACCATTATGTTTAACTCTTTTGATGAAAAACCCATGATTTTGCGCTTATATGGTCATGCAAAGGCTGTGCATCATAATGATGATAATTGGCAAGAGCTGTATTCTAAGTTTGATCCAATCATAGGTGCTAGGCAAATATTTGATCTAGATGTTGATTTAGTACACACTTCATGTGGTTTTGGTGTACCTTTGTATGATTATAAAGGTGATAGACAAACACTAACTCAGTGGAGTGAGAAAAAAGGTGAAGAGGGTATTAAACAATATTGGCAGGATAAAAACCAAATCAGCATAGATGGCAAATCGATTGATATTCTTAATAAGAATCTTTAGCTCTATAAAACTTCCAACATGCCATTTGTGCTAAAAAAATACAAAGCAATTGCTGGCGAAAAAATTCAATTGTTTTTAATCAATGAGGTAGGGTTATCTGCTTCTGTGTCACAGAAATTATTGTCTAAAAATAGAGTGTTTGACGATCAAGGCAATACTTTGAAAAATGGACAAACCGTAACAGGTGAGTATATTCAAATAGCAGTATTTGAAGGGCACACAAGAGGATTAAAACCCATATTTGAAGCTGAAGATTTTGCTGTTTTTGATAAACCATCAGGATTGATGGTGCACCCAACAAGAAAAGACACTCCGTATTGCTTGCTTGATGAAATACGTTATCACTTTGGAGAGTGTGCTGATTTAGTGCATCGAATTGATGCAGAGACTTCTGGCTTAGTGTTGGTGTCTAAAAACAAGCAGTCAAGTACAATATTAAAAACTTTGTTTGAAAATAGACAGTGCGATAAAGAATACTTGGCAGTTGTTAAGGGTCAGATAAAAAGCGACATTATCATTGATAAACCCATATCAAAATCAAGCAGCGCTATTACGATAAAAATGACTTGTAAAAATAAACACGGCAAGGCTTCTACTACCCACATTCAACCTTTAAGGTTTGACGAAAAGAACAACACAACCCTGGTTAAAGCCGTGCCTATTACAGGCAGGCAACATCAAATCAGAGTGCATTTGGATTCAATTGGACATAGTATTCTGGGCGATCCAATTTATGGTGTTGATGAACAAGTGGCTGATAATTTTTTGAAAAAAACCTTGTCAGAAAAAGACAGAGTTGAACTGACTGGCGCAAAACGACTTATGTTACATGCCAACAGCTTGTCCTTTGCCTTTCAAGATGTTCAATACAATATTGTTTCAAAAAAGAAGGATGAAATTTTTTCTTGATAGAAAGGTAGCGCTTTGAGTCTAAAATTTAAACCGCCCTAATTTATTTATAGTCATCTTTAATAGATAATATCCACCTCTCAAATTTCTGAATATTTTTATCATTAATTCGAGACTTTGGATAAACCAAATGATATCCAGGGGATTTAAGAACTTTGTCTTTATAAATCCTGACTAATTGTCCAGAAGCCAAATCATCAGCCACTAGAGCGCTTCTTGCAATAGCGACACCTTGCCCAGCAATTGCAGCTTGAACAACCAAATGTGATTGATTGAGAGTTAATGCTTTATTGTTTTTGATATCTACATCAAGCAGTTTAGCAAAATCATCCCAACTAGGCTCAACAAATATTCCATACGCTTCAAATACGCAGTCAACAGAATCATGAATTAAAGTGTGATGCTTAATATCACTAATCTCACTGAAGTTATATTTCCCAGTTAATAGTTTAGGACTAGCAACTAGAAACATATCCTCATCCATTATAAATTTTGCCTCTAGGTCATCATCATCCTGGTGTCCAAAACTAATACTTAAATCATCATTTTTAAAATCACTCAATCCTAAATGTGCATTAATATGTACATCGATATCTGGGTGTTGTTTGTTGAAATTACTTAAGCGTGGAATAAGCCATTTAATGGCAAGTGATGGCAAAACACTAATAGTGAGAACGCTTTTTTCTGGATTTTTTCTTAATTCCTCTAAAGCATTACTTATCTTATCTAAGGCAGAATTAACAGGATTTTGTAGCGCTATTCCTTGTTCAGTTAGTTTTAATTGTTTATGCAGTCTATAAAATAAATCAAATCCAAGGCGTTGCTCTAATAGTCGTATCTGCTGACTAACAGCAGCTTGAGTAATTGATAGCTCATCTGCAGCTTTAGAAAAGCTCAAATATTTAGCAGCAATACTAAACGTGTGTAGATTATTAAGTGGCGGTAATTTATTTTTCATATACATAAGAATACCTTATGCAAAGGATAAGTATTTATCGTTTGTAATAAATATGTTTAATCCTATAATTATCAACATGAATACAGAATATTTTTTATTGTTTTTTGGATTAATGTTTCCCTTAGTTTTTAGCCCTGGTCCGGCTAATATAGTTTTCTCCATGTCTGGAATAAGACAAGGGGTAAAAGGTTCAATACCGTTAATTATAGGGGTAGATTTAATTTTTATTATTTACTCTTTAATTATTGGATTTGGGCTTGGTGAAGTGTTACAACGATATCCAAATTTGATTTTGATATTTCAAACACTTGGTGCTCTGTATATTATTTATTTAGCTTACAAGTTTATTAAGACAAGTAAATCAAACAACTCTCATACTGTAAGTAATAAGGCGTTTACCTTTAAAGACGGCATAGTTTTGCAAATGCTAAATCCGAAAGGCTGGACGATGTTATTTTTAATGTTTTCTACTTTACTTGATGGGAGTTTTGATCGTAACTCTCAAGTTTTATATTTGGTGTTTATGCTTGCAGTACTTAATATAACAACTCATTTTACTTGGGTTGCAGCTGGTAATTATATTTCTAAATGGGTAAATAATTCACAAACTGAAAAATATTTAAATTATTTTTTCTCTGGGTCGTTATTATTAGTCGCCATCTGGATTCTAATAAATGTTTATTTAGAGCCTATTACTCGCTAATTATTTTAAATAATAAATTATGGAATTTAATTTTAAAGAGTTTGTTGACTCATCTTTATCAACTGCTAAGACAATACTCATCATGGTAATTCCTTATTTTCTTTTGGCGGAATTATTATTGTATTTTGAATTAATGCCTATTATTGCACAGGTGTTTGAGCCACTTACCACATTATTAAATCTACCGCCAGAAGCTGCTCTTGCATTGGCATCGGGCGTATTTTTAAACTTATATGCAGCCATTGCATTTGCTGCACCACTTGGTTTAAGTGTTTATGATTGGACTGTTTTAGGGTTGTTTTTAGGTGTACTTCATTCAATTCCTGTTGAGTCCACTATTATGAAAAAACTTGGCATTGATTGGATTAAGTCTGTTGTATTTAGAACTGTTATGGCATTTATAGTATTAACACCACTATTAATTATTCCAACAGAAATATTGTTTGATAATCCTGATCTAGTTAAAGACACTGTCTATCAAATAGATTTAAATACACCAACTAATTTTATAGATTTTATTACCAATAAATTAATGGAGGCGGTATTGCTGGCTTTAGAAATAATTGTATTGGTGAGTTTAATTATTTTTGTAACTACATTTATCAAAGGTCTTAAATTACTCACTAAATTTGACCATCATCTTAGCACCATCATGGCGCTAATTACTGGTGTTTTAATTGGTATTACTTATGGCGCTGGTGTTTTAATAAAAGAAGCAAAATACATGACTAGGAAGCAAGTAATTTCTGTGTGTTATTTTCTAATGGTTGCACATGCTATTATTGAAGACACTTTGTT
>CAZEYU010000018.1:0-21248 GCA_964516395.1 uncultured Candidatus Thioglobus sp. | reverse complement strand
GATGGCGTCCAACCCATACGTTGCGCTGCAACGTTATAGTCAGCCAATTGATTGCCACGATATTTAGCTTTCGCAGTTGATGCCAATAAATCATCGGCTTCAACACGCTCGTAGCGCCACTGATCTGTATGGAAATACCAGTAAGTTGTTGATGCCATATGGCGTGGCGGACGATGCCAATCAAGACCGAATGCAATCGGTGCCCAGCCTGCTTGAGGACGAAGTTTTTCTTGTCCTACGTAGTGTGCCCAACCACCGCCTGATTGACCTACACAACCACAAATATGAAGTAAATTCATAATACCGCGGTAGTTCATATCATTGTGGTACCAGTGATTAATTGCCGCACCTAAAATAACCATTGATTTACCTTTGGTTTTCGAAGCATTGTCAGCAAATTCACGACCTGTTTTTTCTAAATCAGCAGCAGGTACGCCAGTAATCTTGGCTGCCCATGCTGGTGTGTAAGGAATTGTATCATCATCGTAAGAAGTAGCTAAGTTATCGCCTAAACCACGATCAATACCATATTGTGAGATTTGCAAATCGCATACTGAAGTTACCATAACCTCATCGCCATTAGCAAGCGTTAATTTACGTACTGGAATCTTGCGTACTAACTCATCGCCTTCATCAGGATTAAAGTGAGGGAAAGTAACATCTGCTACTGCATCTTTAGTGTCAATACAGCTTAACTCTGCTTCAATATCTTTGCCATTAGCTTGCTCTAGAATATTCCACTTACCTTCTTCACCCCAGCGGTATCCAATTGATCCATTTGGTGATACAAAAGTGTTAGATTTAGAATCAAAAACAACTGTCTTCCATTCAGGGTTATTGTCTTCACCCATGTTTTTGTCAAAGTCCGATGCACGCAAGAATCGACCCGTTACTGTTTTTCCATCACGCTGTTCTAAAATAACCTGCATTGGGAAGTCGGTAAAACTTCTTGCATATTCAGTAAAGTATGGATCTTGCTTATCAACATGAAACTCTTTCAGCGCCACATGACCCATTGCCATAAATGCTGCAGCATCTGTACCTTGTTTAACCGGCATCCATAGATCTGCAAATTTCACATATTCTGCATAGTCAGGTGCCATAGAAACGACTTTAGTACCGTTATAACGTGACTCAACTGCGAAGTGAGCGTCTGGTGTACGTGTCATTGGCAAATTTGCACCACAGACAATAATGTATTTAGAGTTATACCAATCGGCAGACTCAGGAACGTCTGTTTGCTCACCCCAAACTTGTGGAGATGATGGAGGTAAGTCACAGTACCAGTCGTAGAATGAGCCAACACCTGCACCAATCATTGATAAATATCTTGAGCCAGCAGCATATGAAATCATACTCATTGCTGGAATTGGAGAGAAGCCATAGATACGATCAGGGCCGTATTTTTTAATTGTATAAACATTTGATGCTGCGGTAATTTCTACCACTTCATCCCAAGTAGAACGAATAAAACCGCCTAAACCACGAACGCCTACGTATGAATCACGCTTAGCTTTGTCTGATTGAATTGCTTCCCAAGCTTCAACAGGATCTTTACCACTTGCTTTTTCAGCTCTATATAAATCTAATAAACGACCGCGGATTAACGGGTATTTAATACGATGCGGAGAATATAAGTACCATGAGAACGATGCACCACGTTGACAACCTCTTGGCTCATGATTTGGCAGATCTTCACGAGTACGTGGGTAATCCGTTTGTTGCATTTCATAAGACACTAGGCCATTTTTTACAAAAATTTGCCACGAACAACCGCCTGTACAATTTACACCGTGAGTAGAGCGTACCACCTTATCATGACGCCAGCGATTACGGTAAGTATCTTCCCATGCGCGATCCTCGCCAGTAACAATACCGTGTCCTTTTGAATAGGTCGATTTTGTACGACTAAAATATTTAAGTCTGTCTAAAAAATGACTCATAGTTTTCTCCTGTTTTTATCTCTTCTTTTGTTAATTAAAAACGTTCCATTTAAAGATACATTTTGCTTTCGTTTACAATATAAACCTTGATCTAAGCCAAACAAAACCAACTCTTTATTAAAAATAACTAAATTAATTATTTTTAATAAAGAGGGATGGTTGCAATAACCACCCCAAGTTATTAAAAATTAATATTTATGGATTATGGAACTCAGCGTTCTTACGTAAGTAAAACCACCAGTTAATCACCATACATACCGCATAGAACACTGCAAAACCATACAATGCATTTTCAGGCGTTGTTAGTTTGATTTGCTCACCAAATACTTTAGGAATAATGAACGCACCGTACGCTGCTACTGCAGATGTCCAACCCAACACCGGGCCTGCTTGTTCTTTATTAAATACTTGTGAAATTGTTCTAAAAGTAGAACCGTTACCAATACCTGTCATTGCAAATAGTACAATAAACAAGATTAGGAATGGCCAGAAAAATTCCTCAGGCGTAGCACTTGCGTAAGCTTGCTTCATGAAATAAGCAACACCAAGAGCTGAAGCAACCATAACAGCAGAAATAATCTGTGTTACTTTAGCACCACCCATCTTATCGGCAATCATGCCACCAATTGGCCTAATCAATGCACCAACAAAAGCACCCGTCCAAGCATAAGTTAGCGCAGATGGAGCATTAGGGTTAACCGTATTGTGCGTCATCACACCATCTACTAATAAATGCTGGAAGCCAAAGATAACTTTAATAGATAAAGCCAGTGTTGCTGCATAACCAATGAACGATCCAAATGTCATTACATAGATAATCGTCATTGCCCAAGTATGCTTGTTGTTGAAAATCTTGTACTGACGATTCAAGCCTTCTTTGTAATCACTACCTAAAGGTAATAACTTAAGCAACAATACTGTTAGTGCAATGATTATTGGTAATACAACCCACTTACTAATCATTAGTCCTGATCCAGAAGCAACCTCAGGTAGCATTAACCACAAACCAAATGCTGCTGTTGATAGACCTAAGATTAACATAACAATAATCTTAATAAACGCACCCATGGTTGAACCAATATTAGGAGATACATGCTCTTCGGTAATATTGCTCATACCTAGCCAAGAAGCGATAGATAATGGAATTAAGATAATCAACCAAACATATCCTGCATTTTGAAGGTAAGTATCAGTACCAGCAGGAATCTTACCTACTAACGTACCTGATGCAATCTGCAATTCTGTCGGATTACCCACAACTGCCATTGTCATTACTAATGGAATCACAATCTGCATGGTGGTTACACCAAAATTACCCAAACCTGCATTCATACCCAATGAATAACCCTGAATCTTCTTAGGGAAGAAAAAAGAAATATTTGACATTGAAGAAGCAAAGTTACCACCACCAAAACCAGACATTAATGCCAAGATTTGGAAATGCCAAAATGGCGTATCTGGCGTGGAAAGCGCAATACCCAAGCCAAGTGCTGGCAAAATCAACAGTGAAGTCGTTAGCCAAATGGTATTTCGACCACCTGCCAAGCGAATAAAGAACGTTGATGGAATACGTAATGTTGCACCTGATAAACCAGCAATCGCTGCTAGTGTAAATAGCTGTGACTTATCAAAACCGCCATAGCCAGTATTTAGCATCTGCACAGTAATAATACCCCACATCAACCATACGGCAAATCCCGATAGTAAACTTGGGATAGATATCCACAAGTTACGGTTGGCAATCGCCTTACCTTTGCTTTCCCACTCGGATTCATCATCCGGATTCCAGCTTTTTATATCTTGAGCCATTACGACCTCCTCTTATTAAAAACTATTAAAATTTATTTAGAAGCTTCTACTGCTGCAGCAATATTCTTCTCTTTTTGCTCCTTACCAAAAGTAAAGTGCATCCAAATTACTGACACGCCTGTTGCGCCATAAAGCAACATAAAGATTACTGAATTAATGTGCGTGTAGTCAATCAGCGCACCGAACATGATTGGCAGTAAAAACCCACCCATGCCACCAGCAAGACCAACAATGCCTGACACCACACCGATGTTGTCCGGATATTCATCTGATAAAAACTTAAATACAGATGCCTTACCAAAACCCCAGGCAATACCTAAAATGAATAGCAGTGCGGTAAACACCCAAACATTTAAACTTAGATCAAATATTGCTGCTTCACCTGTAGTAGTTTGAATAACCAATGAAGTTTGTGGGTATGACATGAAGAATAAGCAAACTAGCGAAACCCACATTACCCACCAAGTTACTTTGTAAGCACCATATTTATCTGAGAACCAACCACCGAGTGCACGAATTACGCCTGAAGGTAGTACAAAAATTGCTGCCAAAAGTGCCGCTGTTGTTAATTCAAAACCATATTCATTAATGTAGTATTTTGTCATCCACAAAGATAGAGCCACAAAACCGCCAAATACTAGTGAGTAATATTGCATGTATTTCCAAAGCTTAGGATCGTTCAGCGCCTTAAGTTGTTCTTTCATACTAATTTCTTTTGCAGTATGGTGTGCCGGATCTTCGTAAGTAAACATCCAATACAACACAACAACAACAAGCATGGCAACTGCATAAATTTTTGGAACCGCCTGCCATCCATAAGCAACAACCAACGATGGTGCAACAAACTTAGTTAATGCAGCACCGGCATTACCCGCACCAAAAATACCCATGGCAAAACCCTGATGTTCTTTGTCAAACCATTTGGCTGTATAGGCAATACCTACTGAGAATGATGCACCAGCAATACCAACAAACAATCCCAATATTAAGAACTGCCAATATTCAGTTGCTTCACCAATAAACCATAATGGGATGATCATAGCAACCATTAAGATAAAGTAAACAATTCGTCCGCCAACTTTATCCGTTAGCATGCCAACTGGCAATCTAAAAATAGATCCTGTTAAAATGGGTGTCGCTACCAACAAGCCAAACTGAGTCTCTGAAAGCTCAAGTAACTCTTTAATGGGGATACCAATAATTGAAAACATAACCCATACTGCAAAACACGCCGTAAAGGCAATGGTATTAGCTGCCAATACTGAATTGGCTCGCCCTTTTTGGCTGCTGATCATTGAAATACCCATAACCTTCTCCTTTGGTTTTTTAAAAAAGTTATGCTTATTTTGCGGTTATATAAAAAACAAACCTTGATGTATATCAATTAATTTGATTATATTTAACATATGTGATATAAGTCACATTATTATTTATATGGTTATTTTTTTGGTATGATTTACATGTGCTAACCATTAGTTTACAAAGGAAAAAACTTGAAAGATTATCTAATTTGCATGTCAGATTTAATTCACTCTCTCCAAGGAGAAAGAGGGTTTTCTGTTTTATTTATTCGAGAAAAAGATAATGCTGATATTAACAAATTAACAAATTACTTTAACAATACAAATGATTCGATTGTTGAGGCAAAAGATATTTTTACCCAATTAAAAGAACAAGAAGATCTTGACGCAGAACAGTTTGAACTAATTGCCAGGATAAACTCTCATCTTGCTAAACTCACAATTAAACGAAAAGCAATCAGCTTTGGAGAATTATCAACTTCAGAAGTATTTGACTTTTACACATTTGGCTTAATTACACCACTAATTCAACTGATTAGTAGCTTTGCACTTAAGATCAATAACCTTCATCCCAATGCAATTAGTGCTTTTGTATTTTTTATTCAGTGGAAAGAAAAAGTTGGACTTGAGAGGCTTATTCTAATTAAAGGATTTATTAGGCACAATTTTGATGACAGTGAATATCAAGAGCGTATTGAATTTTTATTTAATGAACAAAATTATTACAAAGAATCATTCATCTCACTTGCAAGTATTGAACAGCAGGAAATTGTTAAATCTACTTATGATGTGCCTGATTCGGAAATACTGCACCAAATACATCAACAGCTTTCTTTAAAACAGGTTGATGATTCAGTTAGCAAAATTCAAGTTAATGACTGGTTCGATCTCATATCAAAAAAACTTAATGTTATGCATATGGTTGAGTACGAACTTATTCTTAACCTGGATAAAAAACACAGTTTGTTTACTACAGAGTCAATTAAAAATCTCAACGTGGAACAGCGACTTGTGTACAAACTACCTATTTTTGAAAATATGCCTGCTCATGAAGTTAACAAAATTGTTAACAGTGGTGATATTTATCAAATACCAAAAAATAAACTAATTGTTGCAGAAAATAACATTGCTACACATTTACACATAATCTTAATTGGTTGGGTTAAAGTATTCAAAAAAACAAATAAAAACAAAGAAGATGTACTTCATATGCTTAACAATACTAACAGCATTATGGAGAGCTGTATTTTCTCAAATACATGTTTGAAAGCTAGTGCTAAAAGTGTTTCCGATGTATTGTTATTTTCAATTCCGGCTGATGTTGTTAAACAACAAATAAAAACCAATAATCAATTTACACTGAATATCTTAAGCTCAATCGCTAATAAAACCGTATCACTTGTCCATGAACTTGAACTCATTAAAACACAGTCAGTTGATTATAGAATTGGCTATTACTTATTACAAATCCTTAATCAGAAAAAATGGCTATCTTCTCGTATTGCTCTACCCTATAGTAAATCCATAATTGCCTCACAATTAGGCATGAGTAGAGAGGTCTTTTCCCGATCTCTTAGTGAGTTAAAAAATCAAGGGTTTTTAGTTGATAAAAATAGTGTTACCTTGCCTATTAAAACTTCTCTTTGTAAGTTTTGTGATTCAATAATGATCGAACAGTGTCACAATTACTCTAGCAATGAATGCATTAATAAAGACACGTATTATGGCAACATTGCCGTTGATTGATTCAAACCTAATTAGTATTCCAACCCTTAGGGTGTTTCATGCCTGATATCTTACATGCTTGAGCAATGTAACCATAAGGAAACATTTTAAATATTTTAACTTTGGCCTGTTTCTTATTCAAACCAAACAATAATTTGACTTTATTCGTTATATAACTAACACTTGGAAAGGTCTTGTATCTGTCATAATAATTACGCATCACGTCAAAAATTTTCCAATAATCATCATTAAGACCAATACCTTCTTTTTTAGCAATTTCAACTGCAACTTCATGATTCCACTGCCCTGGGTCTAGCAAATACCCATCTGAATCTAGGCTTACATTTTTTCCATTTAAATTTATATCGACAGAACTCATTAATATAAGAACTAATAATGATTAATTGCTTATTATTATGCGTTAATGACATACTTTAACCTTGATACAGGTCAATATATTGTTATTTTTTTTACCCATCTATGAAAATATATTATTTAGATCAAACGCTTCGGTGTTAACATTATTTCTGTCAAAAAAATATACTACTAAATTAAACTCATGAATAACACTCAAATTAAAGTTGGCTTTATTACTATTTCTGACCGTGCCGCTCGTGGTGAATACGAAGATATTGGCGGTCCTGCCATGCAAGATTGGATTAAAAATGCCATACTTTCCCCTTATGAAATTGACAGCATTATTATTGAAGATGAACAGCCTTTAATCGAACAAACTATGATTGACTTTGCAGATAATAGAAACTGCAACCTTATTTTAACCACAGGCGGTACAGGGCCAACCACACGCGACGTTACTCCTGAGGCAACGCATGCTGTGTGTGAGCGTATTTTTGATGGCTTTGCTGAGCAGATGCGTAATGTTAGTTTGCGCACAGTGCCTACGGCAATTTTGTCGCGTCAAACAGCAGGTACACGTGGTAATAGTTTAATTATTAATTTACCTGGCAAGCCGGCAGCCATTGCGGTGTGTTTGGGCGCGGTGTTTTTGGCAGTACCAAAATGTTTAGAATTGCTAGACGACTCTAATATTCAGATTGATTTAGATTTTGTTGAGCAAGAATTTTAATTAGCTACTAACTAAATTAGATAAACGTCGACGATAAACACCACTTTCTTCTGGATTGGTATTGGCTAGCATGTTGCATATCATACCAATCATCTCTCTAGCCGCACCTTCTTTAAAATCTGGCTTGTTTTCTTGAATAAAAAACAGTTCATCCATACCCGCTTCGGTGTCGTGCTGAGCAAATAAACAAACCGCAAGATCAAAGCGAACTTGATAATCATTTGGACTGCTTAATACTTGCGATCTTAGAGTGTTAATACCAGCTGTATTTTGAGCAAGCCTAATAAAGTTAAGTTGACTAAAAATAGATAAGCCCATATCTTTCTTTTTGGCAGCTTCAGGTAACTTGTCAAATAACGCTTGTGCTTGCTCCACTTCATTAATATCTAAGAAAATTTGTACCATATCTAAAGCAACTCTTATATTGCTTGGATCAATAGATATTGCTTGAGTTAATAACATAATGGCTGATTGAGTATCACCCGCCATATGCTTTACTCTAGCTTGATCGCGCAATTCATCAGATTCTCTAAAAACACCATAATGCTTTAGCAAAATTCGCAGTTCATCAGCTTGCAACTCGCCTTCTTCACGCTGCACTTCTTTGCCGTCTTTAAATACTGCCAAAGTAGGAACATTGGTAATAGAGAAATTTTGCTTTAGCTCTTCTTGCTCATCAATATCAATTTTAGCCAAGATAAATTCACCAGGAAATTCGCTTGCCAATTCTGCAATCATGTCAGATGTTTTAATACAAGGGCCAGACCATACTGCCATAAACATGACTAAAACAGGAACATGGGTTGAATTGTGAATAATTAGATCTTCAAAATTATTCTGACTAACTTCAAAAATTAATGGTTTTTTTTCTTCACTCATATTATCTATTCTTAATATTAACGTGGTTCAAATAAAATAGCTTTTATCGATTGATAATTAGTCGCTATATTGCGTAAATTTTCCTCACCAAGTTCAGTATCAATTCTACCTTGATTCAAATCTTTAACCTGATCTGCATACATTTTTTTTAGAGTATCAAGTGTAGCGCTAATTTCATACACGGTAGGGTTTTGTTGATCCTTCCAGTCTTGTGGTAGTGTATGTGGATATTGAGCTTTAAACTCAATAATCTTTTCATCGTCGCTAAACATGGTTATTTTATGCTGTTAAGCTTGCGAATAACAACGGCAGCTGCTCAGGTAATCGCTCTACATCCTCAACAACAGTGTAATTATTCTCACCAAAAATTCTTTTTACATAATTGTCCGCATGAGGATCTAGCGTTAAACAGTACGTCAATACACCGGTTGAGTACAACTCTTCCACTGCCTTTTTGGTATCAAAACGCAAGTGCTGAGGATCCATTTCATCAATATCAGCAGGTTCTCCATCGGTTACTAATAAAATTAGTTTACGCTTTTCAGGCTGCTTCATTAAATGGTTACCTGCATGACGTAATGCGGCTCCCATTCTTGTTGACAAGCCGCCTTTCATGCCAGACAGGCGTGACTTAGCATCATCATCAAAATGTTGATTAAAGTCTTTTAAGCGAAAATACTGAACATCATGACGACCATCTGAGGCAAACCCGTGTAGTGCAAATGGATCACCAATGCCTTCAATGGCTGTTGATACCAGTGTTGCCGCTTCTCGTGTTAGTTGCAGGATTGTTTTATCAGAATCACCTACGTACTCATTGGTTGATTCAGACAAATCCAATAAAACCACAACCGACAAGTCTCGGGTGTTAAGTACATTTCTCATGGTAATTCGCGGATTAGGCTGCTCACCCATGCGAATGGCAATCATGGCATCAATCGCTGCATTAATATCTACCTCATCGCCATCTTCCATGCCACGTTGACGCTGTACACCTGCTGGTGTCAATAGATCAATAATTTGGCGAATTCTGTGCGCAATTGGCTTGTGCTCAAGCAAAATATTGTCAATTTCTTCAGGGTCACCTTTAGAGGGTCGACGCTCGTAAATCGTTGCCCAATCTGGTCGATGTAGTTGGATTTGATAATCCCACTCATGGTAATGATAAGGATCTGAAATAGGTTCTCTACCCATGGTTTCATTGAACGTATTTGCAGTATCTGTCAAATCATCTTCATAAACTCGCATTTCATCTTCACAAATCCAAACTTCCTGTGCGTCATCACCAGCAAGTTCACAGTCAACTTCATGCGCCATCATCAACGGACTAACTTTATGTCGAACTTGTTTTTGACTGGCAGCCATATATTCAACACCTTTATCCCAATTAATATCCTCATAGTGCCATATAATTCGATTATCATCACGATAATCAACACGATAACGCTCAAGAATTCTTAAACTTGGCACTGCTTTTCGACCAGCAAAAATATTGTATAGCTCGATACCCATTAGCCATGCATAATGATTATCGTCTTGGTTTTCTTCAATTTCATTATGAAATTTTTTGGCAAAATTATTTAATTGCTCATCAGGGCCAGACACCGTGTCGTCAAGCAATTGCAAGGCAAAATCCTCTAAAACCTTCATGGTTTGATGCTCTGGATTTTCTTCATGCTCAAAGCTCATTAGTGAACGCCATAATGATTTCAATCCAGGGAAGTCTTGAGTAGCTTTATACTCAATACGAGCATCTTCTAATAAGCCGATAAAAAACATTTGCGCAGGGCTGAGTTGCTCAGCTGACATGGATTTATTGGTATACATCATATGCGCTGCCATATGAGCAACCGTTGCACGATATACCTCTAAACCCTCAATACCTTCAACATCATCAAGTGCATCTGGAACATATAATAAGCCATCCTCTACATAAGGTCTAAAGTCTGTGTAATCAGCACCTGTTGGTCGAATAAAGAAATCACGACCCCATAGTGCACGCAAGTAAAAGTTTAATTTTCTTTGAACTTTAACAAATAAAACGCCTCGACGTTCTTTTTCAAGCATTGCTCGAGAGTCGGCAGATTCAAGAGCAAAATATGCCGTTAAATTATTAAAGTCACGACGATATGCTTTTGCGCCAAAATTAGCCCAACGTCTAAGACCACTGAGTGTTAATTTGGATAGTAGTTCATCAATATGCAACAACATTGGGCGTAAGCCACGTGCTGCAGTTGATGCTAATTGATGGATAAGTGTTAAATAACCACGAACCAATTGTGCATCACCCAAATGTCTTGCAACCACTGGCAAATTAGCCAGCAATAATGCAATTACTTCACCCGAAGTCATTGATGAAGCCTTCATGGCAGCCGTTACACAATCAGGAATAATATCTTCACCACATTCTTTTGCAATTTGTGGCATTACTTCAAGATAGGTAATAACCAAATCATTACCACGACCCAAGCTACATAATGCTTTGGCACCGTCTAAATAATCTTTCAGTCCCGCAGGTGAGATAACACGTGCGGCATCTTGAAAGGTTGCGTCTAAAACACCTCTTACCTCTGGAGATATTTTCTCCAAAAACTCTGCATAATCTTCAAGTACAACTTTTGACATAATAAACCACCTTGATTAATTCATTTCAAACCAATGTCTGTTTGACTCATTATTCAACATAAGAGCCAATCAAACACCTATTTAACAAATGTTTACTAACCTAAGAAAGTTTGTACAGCAGCATTCAAAGTATCACGCATATCAGGATCATCAGTTAGCGGTGTGATCATGGTCATTGAACAAGCAGCTTCAGCGCCAACACCTTGGTTAATTAACTGGCCTGCATATACCAATAGTCTAGTTGAAATTCCTTCATCCAACCCATGACCTTTTAAGTTACGTGCACGATGTGCAATTTGTACCAATTTTTCAGCCATTTGTTTATCAACGCCTGATTCTTTAGAAACAATCTCTACTTCTAGTTCAGTTTCGGGATAATCAAAGTCCATACCACCAAAACGTTGCTTGGTTGACTGCTTAAGATCTTTCATTAGTGATTGATAGCCAGGATTGTATGAAATTACCAATTGAAAATCAGGATGCGCTTTAATCAATTCGCCTTTTTTATCCAAAGGTAATTCACGACGGTGGTCAGTCAATGGATGAATAACAACCGTTGTATCTTGACGCGCCTCTACAATTTCATCAAGGTAACAAATTGCACCAATACGAGCAGCCGTTGTTAACGGGCCGTCTTGCCACTTAGTACCATCTTTATCCAATAGGAAACGACCCACTAAATCAGATGCTGTCATATCCTCATTACAAGCAACACTAATTAGCGGCTTGCCTAATTTCCAAGCCATGTGCTCAACAAAACGAGATTTACCACAACCCGTAGGACCTTTAATCATCATTGGCATACGAACATCATATGCTGATTCATAAAGCTCTATTTCGTCGTTAACAGCCTCATAATACGGCTCATCTTTAATTAAATATTCATTAGGATCTACAGTTGTATCAGACATCGCTTTCTCCATTATTTGTTAATAAATATATTATTCTTCATCATCAGTTTCAACTTCACCTGACCAGCCGGCCTCTTTAGCGTTTTTAAATGCTTGATAGTGAATTTCATGATGACGCTTTGCTAGTTCTGGTGGTAATTGGCTAACTAAACAGCCATATTTATCCCACTCGGCATTAACCTTTTGTAATATAGAGTCAATCCCGGCTAGGTTCCATCCTTCGCACGTTTCATTTTCATCTAATAATCCAAACACCCATGCATCACGAATAATCTTTCCAATTGTGGTCATACCACCATTGATTTCATTGTTTATTCCTACGTATCGATCTGGCTTATTCATAATATTTTATAATTTTAGTGAAAAAAAAGCCCTAGCCATGTAGCCAGGGCTTTTTATATATTAACAGTTTTTAAACTGTTGCACCTCTATGGATAACCATTGAAGTACCTGCACATTGTGCAAAGTTGTCAAGACCTAACAAACGAACATGGTTGTTCGGATGCGCAGCATGACAAGCATCTAACTCCTTAATAATGGCATCTACATCAGTTTCGCCAAACATTGGAAGTTTCCACATGTACCAGTATGAACCAGAAGCATTCTCCGGCTCTGTATGCTCGATACTTGGATTCCAGCCCTTATCAACAATGTATTGAATTTGGGTACGAGTTTGTTCAGCATCTAACGTTGGTAAGTATGAAAAAGTTTCAAACTTACGGCTATCAGGATTTCCTAAACTTGATTGATAATCTTGCATTTTATTGCTCCTATATTAATTTATCAATTACTTATGCGCTACGTCAATCTTATCAACTGTATCGAATTCAAACTTGATTTCTTTCCAAGTATCCATCGCAGCAGCTAACTCTGGAGAGTGCTTAGCAGCAGTAGTAAGAATGTCTTTACCTTCTTTTTCAAGCTCACGACCTTGGTTACGAGCTTCAACACAAGCCTCAACCGCAACACGGTTAGCAGCAGCACCTGCAGCATTACCCCATGGGTGACCTAATGTACCACCACCAAACTGTAGTACTGAATCATCGCCGAAGATGTTTACCAATGCTGGCATATGCCATACATGAATACCACCAGAAGCAACTGGAATAACACCTGGCATTGAGCCCCAGTCTTGGTCGAAGAAGATACCACGTGAACGATCTTCTTTAATGTAAGAATCACGCATGATATCGATCCAACCTAGCGTTGCATCGCGATCACCTTCAAGCTTACCTACAACGGTACCTGAGTGTAAGTGATCACCACCAGATAGACGTAAGATCTTAGTCAATACACGGAAGTGAATACCATGGTGCGGATTACGATCTAGTACCGCATGCATTGCACGGTGAATATGTAACAACATGCCATTATCTTGACACCATTGTGCTAGTTGTGTATTTGCAGCCCAACCACCTGTAATGTAGTCATGCATAATGATTGGCGTGCCAATTTCTTTAGCGTATTCAGCACGTTTCATCATCTCATCAGATGTTGGTGCAGTAACGTTCAAGTAGTGACCTTTGCGCTCACCAGTTTCAGCTTCAGCTTTTTCAATTGCTTCTTGCACGAAGTCAAAACGAGCTCTCCAACGCATGAATGGTTGTGAGTTAACATTCTCATCATCTTTAGTAAAGTCAAGACCACCACGAAGACCTTCGTAACATGCACGACCGTAGTTCTTAGCCGATAAACCCAACTTAGGTTTAATTGTACAACCAAGCATTGGACGACCATATTTATTCATGATGTCACGCTCTAATTGAATACCTTGAGGTGGACCATTACAAGTCATTACATAAGCAACCGGGAAGCGAATATCTTCAAGTCTTAGCGCACGTAGTGCTTTAAAACCAAATACGTTACCAACTAATGAAGTCATTACGTTTACAACCGAACCCTCTTCAAATAGATCAATCGGGTAAGCAACAAATGCGTAAAAACACGTATCGTCACCTGGTACATCTTCAATTGCATATGCACGACCTTTGTAGTGATCAAGATCTGTTAATAGATCTGTCCATACAGTCGTCCATGTACCTGTTGATGATTCTGCTGCAACCGCTGCTGCAACCTCTTCACGTGGCACACCATCTTGCGGTGTAATTTTAAAACAAGCCAGGATATCCGTCTCTAAAGGCGTATAATCCGGCATCCAGTAAGTTTCGCGGTATTCTTTAACACCCGCATCATAAACTTTAGCCATTTAAGTGTCTCCTATTTTATTAAATTGGACTCCAATTTTTTTCTTTTTGTTAAATTGGAAACTGAATTATATGAAGGATAAATCCTATTGTAAATTAATTTTTTTTTATATAATTATAAATTATTATTATGATTTTCTTGACATAGATCAAGTTTTTCACAGATAAACCCTTGATACTAAAGTAAATTAGTCAGTTTTATTCATTAATAAATATGATTAAAAATTGGTATTTTTTTTGATAAAAAACACAATTAAAAAAAGGTTATTAACTGTATTTTTTTTAGATTTTTTTAAAAATAGTTAAAAAACTACTTTTTTTCACCTTCTAAATAAGACTGAATTAAGGCGTTATAAATATTTTTATCATCCCTATCAAGCTGATAGGTTTGGATCAAGTTTTCAATAATTGGGGTCAGTGCATATCTTTTATGCGCATCTTTTAAATCATCAAGATTTAACAAACCATTTTCATCTATACACGCCGACACATAGCCATGTGCATCAGAAAAGATAATGGCTTGATCCATCATTACCTCTAACTCATACGTGTACAAACCAATATTATTTTCCCTTGCAATGGTTAAGCATATTGATTGATAAAAATCTTCATGATTAATAAAACTCTCAACATTAATCAATGCTGAGAGTTTATGACACTCACCTTTAAAATCAAATTCGACAGTGGCTGTAACAGTGTTCATTATTTGGTTAATGATAAAAACAATTGTGGTAATTCTTTAGGTAAAGATTCAATACGATCAACCACTGAATAGTGAGAACCAAATATATCCGAGATATATTCATCAGCTTTTTTATCCAAACTAATGCAATATGGGTACATGCCTTTTTGTTGTACTTCTTGTACTGCTTTGTGTGCGTCTTGAATTAGCACTTTAGGATCACCAACATCAATATCTGCAGGTTCACCATCAGTAAGAATCAACATTAGCTTCTTGTCACTTTGTTGCAAGTCTAAATAATGCGCACCATGACGTATAGCAGCACCCATGCGTGTTGAAAATTCAGCTTTAAGGTCGGCCAAGCGTGCCTTAACTGTCTCATCCCAATGTTCACTATAACCTTTGATATGATAATACATTACCTTCTGGCGAGTATCAGAATTAAACCCAGCAATGGCAAATTTATCACCGAGTTGTTCTACTGCCCAAGCCAATAAAGATACTGCTTCTTGTGAAAGCTCTAAAATGGTTTGCCCTGATGAGCCAACTGTTTCATTAAGTGATTCAGATAAGTCAAGCAACAGTAAAACTGACACGCTTCGAGAATCATGTTCGAAATCAACATTAATACGAGTATCGGGCTGTGAGCCGTTTTTTACATCAATCACACTACGAAGTGCAATGTCTAAATCTAACTCTGCCCCTTCTTCTTGATAACGTACGCGTTTTTTATTCTGTGGCTTGAGTAAATCCAGTACTTTTTTAAGCTGCTTAACCAAAGATGAATGCTTATCTAACAACCTATCAATCTTTGACGCATCTGTGTGTGAATGAAGCCTTTCATACACTGCTGCCCAGTCAGGCTTGTAAGATTCGTAAGCATAATCCCATTCGTCATAGTAATGCGGTGGAATAATTTCGATTTCCTCTTCCTCATCATCTTCTACTTTATTGGTATTTTGAAAGATTTCATCATCTTCATCAAACTCTTCAATAAACAACCACATAGAGCGATTATCATCTCGATAACTTACCTCGGTATTATCAAAATACATATCTGGTAATGGATCAGACTTCTGATGGGTTTTAATTAAATAAGAAATACCTAGCTTGAGAGAGTCTTGAGTGGTACTTTCACCACTATGCATTAATTCTTTAAATTTCTCAACAAATTCTAAAAGAATTGGATTTTTATAAGGATGATTTTCGTCAATCAGTGCTCGAGCAAGAATAATAGCTCTATGTCTAATACATGATTGACTTTTACCATCACAATCATTTTCACCAGGAGCTGGAATAAGACTCATCCATAATTTCTTCAAACCAGGGTATTCTTGAGCGGCTAAATATTCCACTCTGGCATCTTCAAACACTTCAGCAAGTAAACGCTGTTGAGGGGAGATGTTGTCAGCTACCGCTCTTTTAGTGAAGCGGTGATGTGCTATCAGGTGTGATACTAACGCCATATATCTTCTACAAGCAGAAACACCATTTAGTTCAGTATAAATATCTGGCAGACGAATAACACCATCTTCTAAATAAGGGTTAAAGTGTTCTAATTTTTCAAAATCAGGCGAGTATGGTGCATACATAAAATCTGTCTTCCATAAAGCCTGCTGAAAAAGATTAATTGGACGCTCTAAATCAGAAAACAATGCGCCCTTTCTCTGACGCTGAAATACTGCTTTAGAGTCAGCAGTTGCAAGAGAAAAATACTCTTCTTGACGCTCTGGATGGTTTTGAAAATACCGTAAACCATAGTTGACCCATTCATAAATCCCTTCGTAATCTAATTGCTCTAAAAGCAAGTGAACTTGTCCAATGAGTGCTTTTAGTGAGGGAGATGTGTGTGTATCATGAATACCATGAATAGAAATGGTAGTCTTATTTAAGTGGTATTCAATCAAGCCCAAATAATCATCAAGTTGATCGGGGCTTGTGTGCTCCATTACATCAATGAAACTAATCAAAAATGGCTCTACTGCATCTTTGTTAGGTGTGCGAGATATCTTTTGATAGGCAAAATTGGTAATTTTTTCAATCGCACCTTCGCCGTAAAATTCACCCACCCAAGGCATTACCTTTAAAAAAGCAATCGAAAGAGCATCACCCTGGCCAATTTTAGCCAAAAATTCAGCACCTTTATAGTAATACTCTAAATCAGACTCACTAAGCTTTAGATGTGCTTGTTCTATATTTTTATAAAAAACATCAACAACACTATCAAAAGCGCAATCTAATTCGCGATATTGATGAAATTTATCTAATTCAGAATCTTGTGGATCGTTAGTCATACAAGAGAATTAACCAAAAACCGCATCAATCGCACCACCCATGGTTGTACGCACTTCTTGATCATCTGTAATTGGATTAACTAGAGCCATATGACAAGCCTCTTTAGCATCAATACCATCTGTAATTAGTATGCCTGCATAATTTAAAAGACGTGTTGATGCACCTTCGTCTAGACCATGACCTACCAAATTACGCGTTGTTTGAGCAAGTTTGACTAATTTTTCAGCCATCTCTAAATCTACACCTGACTCTTTAGCAACAATGCTAGCTTCAAGCTCTGCTGATGCATAATCAAAATCCATACCGGTAAAACGTTGTTTGGTTGATTGCTTAAGATCCTTCATAAGTGACTGATAACCAGGATTGTATGAAATTACTAACTGAAAATCTGGATGTGCTTTAACCAGCTCACCTTTTTTATCCAACATTAACTCACGACGGTGATCCGTTAATGAGTGAATAACCACCATGGTGTCTTGGCGCGCTTCCACAATTTCATCCAGATAACAGATTGCACCATGACGCGCCGCTAGTGTTAATGGGCCATCCACCCAGCGCGTGCCATTAGCATCTAGTAAAAAACGACCAATTAAGTCTGAAGCTGTAATATCCTCATTACAAGACACAGTAATAATAGGCTTGTCTAGTTTGTATGCCATATGCTCAATAAAACGAGACTTTCCACAACCTGTTGGGCCTTTAACCATGACCGGCAGACGTGAATTATATGCAGCAGTATATAGTTCTGCCTCATTTGATTGTGCTTCGTAAAATGGCTCTGATTCAATTTTAAATTGATTGATATCGAAATCTGACATAGTTCTATCCTTATTAATGTTGGCCATGCTAAATGCTATGGCTTGTATGGTTTAAAACACTTAGCTAAATAGAGAGATTTATACTTATTTAGCTAAGAGTTCTTTAGAAAAAAAAGCCTCTGCATGTAGCAGAGGCTTTTATTAACTTAAACGTTACAAGATTTACTTGTGAACGCCTAACTTGTCTCTCCAACCAGGGAAGATTGCATCTGCATCACCAGGGAATGACTCGAATGCACGAGCAAATTCATTGTGATCTTTAGCAAACTCAATTGGGTCAGCACCAGACTTCCAACATTCGTACGATTGACGAAGAGAAGTTGCACCAGCTGCTGGAGAATCAATGTGACCGTAAGAACCACCACCTGAGGTGTTGATTACGTTACCGTGACCTAAGTTCTCGAAGAAGCCTGGAAGACGTAGAGCGTTCATACCACCAGAAATAATTGGAGTAGTTGGCTTCATGCCGTACCACTCTTGGTGGAAGAATGGACCATCAGCGCTATCACGCTCAATCATGTATGCGATGTTTCTATCATCAGCACCACCTTCCATCTTACCGAAGCCCATTGTACCCACGTGGATACCAGACGCACCCATAAGGCGAGAAAGCTTAGAAAGAACAAATGCAGTGTAACCACGAACAGAAGAAGGTGACGTTACCGCACCGTGACCAGCTCTATGGTAGTGTAAGTATTGACCTGGGTATTGACGACGTGCAGTTGTAACCATACCTGGACCACCAACATAACCATCAACTAGGAATGCAACACGTGGTGCATCTGAACCGAACGTTTCAAGAATGAAGTCAGCACGAGCACACATTTCATGATAATCATCCGCAGTAATGTTTGCAGAGAAAATCTTAGCATCGCCAGTTTCATCTTGTGCACGCTTCATAGCGTCAGCCACTAGAGGGTATACCTTCTTAGCAGGACAGAAAACTTGGTTACCTTGAGGCTCATCGTTCTTAATAAAGTCACCACCTAACCAGAACTGGTATGCAGCTTCTGCAAACGGCTCAGGACGTAGGCCCAACTTAGGCTTAATAATTGTACCAGCGATGTAACCACCATCATTGTAGTCACGACCTAATAGAGACCATAAGTCGTTAATAGACTGTGCAGGACCATCAAATAACTGAAGCATCTTACGTGGTACGTAGAAATCTTGCATTTGAGCTTGCTTAACATCACCCATACCTTGGTTGTTACCAATAGCAAGCGTTAAGAAAGATACAACCATTGAACGACCGTCAATAATGTTGCGGTCAAATAAGTCAATTGGGTATGCGATCTTCATGATGCCTTTAGCTTCATCAATTTCATATACTAATGCATCCACACCTTTAGTAAAGTCATCTGTTGTTGATACTTCAACGTTAGTACCTGTAGATGATTCAGCAGCTAAGTGAGCAGCTACTTCTAAGTAACCATAACCATCAGCTGGCGTCATTGTGTACGCAACTAGAATATGGTTATCGCCTTTGATCAAGTCATCTTCATTTAATGACAAGTCGGCATATCTATTCGATTGATCCATTTTTTGGACTCCTATTTAACAAAAAGAAATTACATTATATTTAAAACCATTTTTTTTTATGGTTTTTTCGTTTTCATCACTAAACTAACCTCCAATATTCCACTCAAATACCCTTATCTTATTCTTGATATTTAAATAAATAACCATGCTTAATATTTTAAGTACTTGATTATTATAGTAATTTACTGTATTACTAAAGTATTATAGATAAACCCTTGTAAAACAATGGTTTATATAAACATGTATATAAACTAAGGACATATTTTTGATTAATTTAACTAAAAAAACACTATAAAAAATTCACCATAAAACTTGACATAAATACTTGATTAAAAAGGTAAAATAATATTTTTTTAATAAATGATAAATTATACTTATGATCAACTTTACACTAAAACAACTGTATAGTTTTGAAGCTGTTGTTCGTCTTGGAAGTTTTACCAATGCCGCAAAAGAACTGTACGTAACCCAGCCTGCCGTTTATATGCAAATTCAACAACTAATGCAAAACATGGGTTGTGAGTTGTTGAATATTAAGGGAAAAAGCATCATTCCTACTCCAGTTGGAAAAGAGTTTTACAATACTTGTTTAGAGGTGATTGAAAAATTAGAAAGCGCCAAAACCAATATTGACCAAATGCTTGATCCTGAAACTGGTCACTTACAAATTGCGGTTGCCACAACTGCAAACTCATTTACCAGCAGACTACTTTCAAAGTTTAGAGAATTATATCCAAAAATGACATTTCACCTAGATGTTACTAACAGGGGATGTTTACTAGATAAGTTGAAAAATAAACAAGTTGATTTGGTAATTATGGGAGAACCGCCTAATGACGATATGTACAACACTCAGGCATTCATGCAAAACCCACTTATTGTTATTGCTCACCCTGATCATCCGCTACTAACTAAGAAAAATAATTCTATACAAGATTTAAATAAAGAAACGCTTATTACGCGAGAAAAAGAATCAGGAACCAGAATTACAGTTGAGCGTGTTACGGGTATGCAATTCAATTCCGATATTGAAATTAACTCCAATGAAGCGATTATTGAAGCTGTCCAAGCTGGGCTAGGTATTGGCTTTGTATCAAAACATACGGTTAAGCTAGAGTTGCAAAACAATATTATTAAACAACTAAGTGTAGAAAGGTTTCCTATAATGAGAAATTGGCACATAGTTCATAATGCAAAAACTCAACTCTCTCCAATTGCCAAAAGGTTTAAAAAGTTTATTATTGAGAACAGTGATTTGTCTTAGTACAATAAAAAAGCCTTGTTTTACCAAGGCTTTTTTTAAGATGTTAAATAATAAAATTATGCATATTGATTCATTGGATCGGCAGGATTAACACCTGATCCAGTGTCTTCTTGAGGAACATCAGTAATCATCGCCTCAGTTGTGATCATCAGCCCTGAGATAG
>CAZEYU010000017.1:0-24263 GCA_964516395.1 uncultured Candidatus Thioglobus sp. | reverse complement strand
AATTTGGCGTCGCGTAAGAGATTTGAACTCCTGTTACCAGGATGAAATCCTGGGGTCCTGGGCCGGACTAGACGAACGCGACAAGGGTATTTTAGTCGAGATTTATTTATATAAGATAAAAATTTTACAATGGACGAAAAAAAACCTGATTTAATAAAATCAGGTTTTTAAGTGTATGGCATCGCCTAGGAGAATCGAACTCCTCTTACAAGGATGAAAACCTTGGGTCCTAACCGATAGACGAAGGCGACATAACATTTTCTTTTGCTTCTGGTGGAGCTAAGCGGGATCGAACCGCTGACCCCGACACTGCCAGTGTCGTGCTCTCCCAGCTGAGCTATAGCCCCAGTGGATGGTCTTTAGCAAAAGAAGTAAATTATAATCCCTAACTTGAAATAGTCAAGACATAATTGGTAAAATATTTGCATGAAAATACAAACTTTCACAGAAAAAACCTACACACTAGAGATTATGTACCACATGGGTACGTATGAAAACTCTATTCATTTTATATTTGACCATCAAAGCAAAACTTGCGCCATTATTGATCCTGCTTGGCAGGCTGATTTGTTTATTCAACATGCTAATGAAAAAGGCTACAAAATTACTAATGTGTGGCTAACCCATTGGCATGGTGATCATATTAATGCTGCTGATGAAATTGCTGATAAAACAGGTGCAAAAATAACAGCTGGCATCAATGAATTGCCCTACTTACAACTAGAGCATGAAGTGCTAACAGTTAATGATAATGATGAAATTTATCTAGGTGATACCAAGGCTACAATCATCAACACACCTGGACATACAGCTGGTGGTGTGTGCTATCTATTAGATGGACATATTATTGTTGGTGATACTTTATTTGTTTATGGTGCGGGGCATTGCTCTTTACCCGGCGGTAGTGTTAATGAGTTATTTCACTCAATGCAAAAACTTAAACAAGTGGATGACAATGTTATGCTTCATTGCGGGCATGACTATGGATGCAAAATTAACACCACCATGGGCGAGCAAAAACAAGGCAATGCTTTTTTGGTGATTGACAATGAAGATGACTTTGTCAATTATGTGAATGGCATGCAACAAGGGATAATCGCCTACCCGACTGATGCACTGAGTCGTGCTGAGATTCAGGCCATGTTATGATTGGTTTTTTTGGCGGGTCTTTTGACCCTATTCATTATGGCCATTTGGAAAATGCTTTATTAATCAAACAAGAGCTTAATCTAGATCAGTTGTTTTTAATGCCTTGTGCAGAGCCTGTACATAAAGACAGCCTTACATTTAGCAAAGAACAGCGCTTGGACATGCTCAAACTTGCTACCTGGGATTTTCCAGAACTCTTGATTGATACTCGAGAGATTGATAGAAAAACTGCGTCTTACACCATTGACTCTTTAAAGCAAATTAAGCAAGATTACCCCAATGATAAAATATTTTTTATTATGGGCGCTGATAGTTTTAACAATATTAGTACTTGGAAAAACCATGAACAGTTAACTAAGTATGCAACTTTAGTTGTACTACCAAGACAAAATAACGAAATATTTAGCCAAGATGGCGTTTACTTTGCAAAAACACCGCTGGTTAACATCTCATCAACCCAGATTCGAAGTAAAATAGCCAAACATCAAAACTTATCAGGGCTCATGCCAAAAAGCATTATTGAGTACATTGAAAACTTATGAAATTAGACCAACAAATTAAAGTCGTAACTGACACCATTGAAGAACTTAAAGGCGAGGATGTAGTTACCCTTAAAGTGCTTGAACAAAGTGCAGATATTGAAGCCATCATTATTGCTACAGGCAGATCTAACCAACACACACGAGGTATTGCCAATAATATTAAAATTGAGGCTAAACGCTTAGGCATGAAGGTGGTTGGTGTTGAGGGCACAGAAACAGGTCATTGGATTTTGGTTGATTTGGCCGAAGTCGTAGTACACGTTATGACTGAAAAAACGCGTGAATTTTACAAGTTAGAAAAACTTTGGTCTGGCTCTGAAAGTAGTTAACACCTATGAAGATCAACCTAATTGCTATTGGCAAAAAAATGCCAGATTGGGTGCAATCCGGCATTAATCATTATCAAAAACAACTGCCCAATTCGCTTAACTTTACACTCATCGCACTTGAGGCGCAAAAGCGCAAAGGTAAAAACATAGCGCAAATAAAAGAATTAGAAGGCGAGCTGCTGATTAAAGCTTCAAAAGATTCGAATTTAATCATCGCTTTTGATGAACATGGCAAACAACATACCACCAAAGCCATTGCCAAACAATTAGGAAACTGGCAGCAAGATGGTGATAGCGTGTCGTTATTAATTGGTGGTGCAGATGGGCTAAGCGACATGGTGAAATCTCATGCTAATCAACTATGGGGCTTGTCCAATCTCACCATGCCACATTCTATGGCCAGACTGCTCGCTGTTGAACAACTCTACCGAGCCCATTCGTTATTAACTAACCATCCTTATCATCGAGAATAAAATGCTTGCTAATGGTTAGCGGTATAATCGCATCAAACAACAATAAACATCATTATGAAATTAGAACTTATCAGCTTTAAACTTTGTCCGTTTGCACAGCGTGCTATCATCTCACTTAATCAACAAAATATTGATTTTGAAATAACTTACATCAATCCTATGGATCCGCCTGATTGGTTTAAAGAGATCTCTCCTACTGGGCAGGTGCCTTTGTTAAAAGCAGATGATCAAATTATTTTTGAATCTAATGTTATTACTGAATTTATCAATGATATTGGTGCTAAAAATTCACACCCTGAAGACCCTATTCAAAAAGCTAACAACAGATCTTGGATGGCTTTTTCATCTACTATGTTTGATGATTTATTTGGCATGGTGGTAGGCGATGAGGAAAAATTCAACAGCTCAAAGAGTGCTTTATTTGATAAATTAGCAAAAATTGAAACTATTAAAAGCAATAGTGACTTTTTTAATGGTGATGAATTTAATATGATTGACGCAACATTTGCCCCTATTTTTATGCGCCTAGCTTGGATTAATGAGTTTACTAACAGTGCATTATCACTAGAAGAGTTTAAGAATTTAAGCACTTGGAGCGATACAATTTTAGCGCTAGACTTAGTTAAAAATTCTGTGGTTGATGGCTTGGATGATGTTTACTATTCAAACATTGAAGGTCGTGAAGGTTACTTATCAACACTACTGATTGACGATTAACAATCAAGACCTTTTAAATAATGTTTAATACATTTTCTGGAGGTCTGCCAATCACCACGCCTTTGTCAGTTTTTACAATGGGTCTTTCAATCAGTTTGGGGGTGGCTAACATCGCCTCAATCAACTGATTATCACTTAATAGTTCATCACCCAATCCCTGCTCTTTATATTCAGCTTCACCCTGTCGCATTAATTCACGAGGACTCATGTTTAGCTCGCCCAACAGTGCAATTAACTCATCTTTGGTTGGTGGCGTATCAAGGTATTTAATTACCTCAAAGCTCTGAGATTTTTCTTCTAAAATAGCTAGGGTTGCTCGTGATTTTGAGCATCTTGGATTATGATAAATCAATGTTGACATAACTTCTAATGATTAAAAAAATATTTACAGCTCTTATTCTAATGGCGCCACTTAGTTTTGTGCAAGCAATTACCGTGGATGAAATTGTGGACTCTGCCAAACAGGCTTGGCAAAAAGAAAAAGAAATCATGGTGCCTGATTTTTCTCTAACAGATCTTGAGGGTAGTGTTCATACCGATGAATCCACTAAAGGCAAATACTTAGTGGTTAATTTTTGGGCAACTTGGTGCCCACCGTGTTTAAAAGAAATTCCAGCTTTTGTTGAATTTTATGAAAATAACAAAGACAAGGTATTAATCTTAGGTCTTGACTATGAACAAGCTGATAAAAAAGCCATTATTGACTTTACTGACACATTCATGGTGAGTTATCCAATTATTTTATTTGATAAAAATAATGGCAAGCAGTTTGCCGGTTTTGGCGATGTGTTTGGCATGCCAACCACCTATGTATACAACCCTAAAGGTAAATTAGTTGATTTTCGCATGGGCGAGATGGATATAGAAGCTTTAGAAAAAGCCATTTTAAAGTAACCACTGCTTAGAATCGCCACCTGTATCACGCACCAATTTAGGCACTAAATAACCACTGAGTCTTTTTTGCAGTTGTTGGTGCAAAGTAGTTGCAACCTCATCTTCTAGATAAAAACTTTCTGAGCCTTTGACTTTGTCGAGCATGTGAAGATAATAAGGCAAAATACCCACATCAAATAACTTCAAACTAAGCATCTCAAGCGACTCAATTGCATCATTCACACCTTTTAACAGTACCGATTGATTCAAAAGCGTCACATTTGTAAAATTTCCAATATTTTTTATAAAGTCTTTTGAAATCTCCCGTTCGTGGTTAATATGGGTAACTAACACCACTTTTAGGTGAGTTTTTGCCAGTAATTTGGTCAATTTATCGGTTATTCTGCTCGGTACAACAACAATAGAACGTGAATGAATGCGCAGTGTGTGCACATTTGTAAAATTTTCAATATTTTTAACCAGTTTTTCAAGTTTTTCATCACTCAAACTCAAAGGATCTCCACCGCTTAAAATAACTTCATTAATTTGCGTGTTGTTGTTAATGTAATTTTCAATGGCTGGCCAATTACTAATAGCATCGTGCTGAGTGTAATTAAAATTTTGACGAAAACAATATTGACAATGAATGGCACATACTTGTGAGGCAATGAGCAGCACCCTGTTTGGGTATTTGTGAATTAAGCCCTCAACAGGAGAGTGCTTATCATCTGCTAATGGCTCATCTAGAAAATCTGTTTTTGAATTGTACGCTTGAGGTAATATTTGCTTAAAAAGCGGATCATTAGGGTTATTGTTATCAATCAAATTGGTAAAACTGATTGGAACTTTGATCGCAAAAGACTGATCTAGAAATACATTGGTTTGAAAAAACTCATTACACTGCTTAGCACCTTTTAAGCTTAAGCGTAAATCTTGTTGCCAAGTGTTCATAATAGACATAAAAAAAGCCCCTAAACGGGGCTTTTAATTTGCGTTACTTAAGTCTTAACAAAAGTTAGCAAAATTTTCATCTGTGTGCTCTTTGCCATCTTCATAGCCAGCTTCCCACTCGTCAGTAATTCTTTGCTCTTCAATCTCAGGATTGTTTAAGAAACCTGCAACCCAACCTTGAATGTAGTTGTCGTTTACGCCCATTTCTTCCATTTTTTTAACGCCTTCGTAGTAAGTCATTACTGTTACTCCTTAAATAATGTTTATAATTTTGTTTGGCTCTGGTCAGGACAATTTGCGCTGACATAAGAGAAAGATAATATTATAACCATTTAATTCCACAAAACAAGAAAAAATCATGAATTTATCAGAAATAACTGACGGACTTAACGACAAACAACACGCCTCAGTTGCTCTTGATGATACTCACAATGCTTTAATACTTGCCGGTGCAGGCAGTGGAAAAACACGTGTACTCACTCATAGAATTGCCTTTTTAATTACTCAAAAGAATACTCACATAGACTCTATTCTAGCGGTTACTTTTACCAATAAAGCTGCTAAGGAAATGCGTGAGCGTTTACAGGCGCTATTAAGACGCCCTATTCAAAGCATGTGGGTAGGTACTTTTCATGGTTTGGCGCATCGACTGCTTAGAACGCATTACGAAAAAGCTGGCCTTAGTTCTTCTTTTCAAATTCTAGATGCTCAAGATCAGTTTCGTATCGTTAAGCGCCTGATGAAAGAGAACAGTATTGATGAGTCAAAATTTCCAGTAAGAAAAGTTCAGTGGTTTATCAACCAACAAAAAGACGAAGGCATTCGAGCGCAAGATGTAGATCCTGGTTATAACTACTTTGTAAAAAAGAGTTTGGAGGTATTCGAGCTTTATGAAAAACACTGCCAAGCTAACGATTTGATTGACTTTGCAGAGCTTTTAGTGCGCAGCTATGAGCTGTTAAAAAACAATTCTGAGCTGCTTGAGCATTACCAACAAAGATTTGAACACATATTGGTTGATGAGTTTCAAGATACTAATACAGTGCAATACAAATGGATCAAGCTATTATTTAACGGCCAAAATAAAGTATTTTGCGTGGGTGATGATGACCAGTCTATTTATGGATGGCGTGGTGCGAAAATTGAAAATATTACCAAGTTAGAAACAGATTTTTCTCCCATTCAAACCATTCGTCTAGAGCAAAATTATCGTTCGACTGGTAATATCTTAGCTGCTTCAAATGCACTGATTGCTAACAACACCAATCGCATGGGAAAATCCCTATGGACTGATTCTGGCAATGGAGCGCTGATTGACGTGTATGAAGCACGTACAGAAAAAGATGAAGCAGATTATGTGGTTAGTACCATTGACAAACTAATCAAAGATGGCAGTGCAGCCAGTGATTGTGCTATTCTTTATCGTTCTAATGCACAATCGAGAATGTTTGAAGAGACTTTAATCAAATACAACATTCCTTATATTATTTACGGTGGTTTAAGATTTTTTGAACGAGCAGAAATTAAAGATGCGCTATGCTATCTACGCCTGATAGAAAGCAGTAGTGATAATGTTGCTTTTGAGCGTGTGGTTAATTTCCCAACCAGAGGTATTGGCAATGCAACACTGGAGAAAATACGTGAATTTGCAGCTAGCAATCACACCAACTTATTTGAAGCAGCCAGACAAGTAGCGCCCACACTTGCAACGCGTGCTGCTAATGCACTCAACGGCTTTATTCAGCTAATCGAGCAAATGAAAGATGATTCTCAGCACCTAGAGTTATCAGAAAAAGTGGCTTATTTATTAACCACATCAGGACTGATGAATCATTATGCTAATGACAAGTCCGACAAAGCGGGTAGTAAAAAAGAAAACCTAGAAGAGTTGATCGCTGCTGCTAAACAATATGTTCATGAAGATGACAGTGAAATGAATGAGGTGGTTGGGTTTATCTCACTGGCATCGCTTGACTCAAGTGGAGATACTAATGCACCAGCTAATGACAATGTTCAACTAATGACCATTCACTCGGCTAAAGGTTTGGAATTTCCTAATGTATTTTTAGCAGGCATGGAAGAAGATCTATTCCCTTCAAGACAATCTAAAGATGAGCCTCACTTACTGGACGAAGAAAGGCGATTGTGCTACGTTGGCATGACACGTGCACGAACAAAATTAACACTTAGCTACGCTAACAAACGCTTCTTGCATGGCCAATCTTTATATGCTTACCCGTCTCGATTCCTAGATGAAATTCCAAGTGAGTATTTAAACAAAGTTAAGGCTAAATTTGGTGCCACACAGCATAATTATCAAGAAGATGATATTTTTAACCAAGACATTGAGCCGTCAGCCAATGGTCAATTATCCGTTGGTGCAGGTGTTAAACATGCAAAATTTGGCTTTGGGACTGTGCTTAATTTTGAAGGTGAAGGTGATAGCGCTAGAATTCAAATTAAATTCAAACAAGCAGGCACTAAATGGTTAATTGCCAGTTATGCCAACTTAGAGTTTGTTTAATTTAGTGTCTTTTTAAGATCGTCAACTGAAAAGCTTTGAACTGTTTGTTCATCAGTATAAACCGGCTTCATCTTGGTATGTGTGCCTGCTTGTTTTTCAATTTCTGTTTGACGAGAAATAACAATATTTAAACAATCAGTAATCATTTTTTGAGTATCTTCCGTTAGTGGATGACGAAGACCTGGCTTGGTCATTGTGTCCTTTGCAACCGCAATTAATGTTTTTCTTACTGCATTTAACATTCTAACTTCGAAATCTGGCTTATCGTTATCACTCATAGTAAACTCTCAATATTATCTAAATGTTGTAAATACGTCATTTTATCGGATTTACGCTCAATATTTCCTTGCATTGATTGTAGTTTTTCACTCATCCCCCAATTGTAATCAATCACCTCAAGCACTAATTCAGGATGATTACAGATTAACACCATGTCACATCCACTGCCTAATGACACACTGACACGCTTGGTAATGTCTTTAATAAAATGAGCACCTTGCATGGATAAATCATCACTAAATACCACACCAGAAAACCCTAATTTAGCTTGCAATATTTCTTGAATCCACACGCTAGAAAATCCTGCAGGCTTGTCATCCACTTGAGAATACACAACATGTGCTGGCATTAATGCGTCGAGCCCATTGTTAATCAAATCTTTAAAGACTGCCATGTCTTGGTTTATTTCTTTCATGGGGCGATCATCAATTGGCAAATCTAGATGCGAATCTAGCGCAACATAGCCATGCCCTGGAAAGTGCTTGCCCACACACTTCATGCCGGCCTCGTGCATACCTTTAATCAAATTCCCAGCCAGTTTAACCACAACATCTGGATTTGAATGAAAGGCACGATCACCAATCACGCTAGAATTTCCATAATCTATGTCCAACACAGGTGCAAATGAAAAATCCACACCAATTTCTAATAATTCATAAGCCAATACATACCCACAAGAATGCGCTTTCTCAATTGCTTCATCTGGATTTCTATCGTAAAGCTCACCCAATACTGCCATGGCAGGCAGTTGAGTAAAGCCATGACGAAAACGCTGCACCCTACCACCTTCATGATCAACAGCAATTAATAGATGAGTATTAACTTGTCGAATTTGCTTAATCAAAGCACTCACTTGCTCTATTGATTCAAAGTTTCGAGTAAATAAAATAACGCCACCAATAGATGGCTTTGCTAATTGTTCTTTTTCTAATGTGCTTAGTGTCAAACCTGACACGTCCATCATAATTGGACCTAGTTCAGTCATATAAATTAATCAATATAAGGTTTTACTTTGTAAACAAGATACAGAATTGGCAAGCCAATTACCGTGGTGATAATAAAAAACTCACTATAGCCAAACATTTCGACCAAACTGCCCGAATAACCACCAAATACTTTAGGGATTAGCGTCATGAGTGATGAAAACACCGCGTATTGAACGGCAGTAAATTTAATATTGGTTAAGCTGGATAAAAAAGCAATAAAAGCAGCGCCTGCAAGGCCTGCAGATAAATTATCCATGGTAATGGTAATATAGAGCCAGCTAATGTCATGACCTACGTTTGCAAGCACAATAAACAACAGATTAGTTAGTGAAGAGAGTACGGCACCTAAAAACAAAATTCTAAACACGCCATATTTAATAGCCATTAGGCCACCTAAAAAACCACCAGCGATGGTCATAAACAGTCCAAACGTTTTTGATATGGTGGCTATTTCAACCTTGGTAAAACCCATGTCTTGATAAAAAATATTAGCCACCACACCAAGCACAATATCACTGATTCGATATAAACCAACCACCGCTAAAAGCAGTAGTGCAACACTCAAACCGTAACGGCTAAAGAAATCTTTAACGGGCTCTACATAAGTATTGTTAACCATTACACGATTAACTATATGCAGTGCAATCACAATTTTTGCCGCCATATAAGCCATACCAAGCGCAACAGACATGCGCGCACTACCCAATATAAAACCTGCCAAATTCTTATTACCGGTAATGTCTGTTAATGTTGATTTTGACTCTTTAACAAAATCAGCTGTGTATACAAATGTTGCAATAAACACACTGACAATAATTAAAAATAATAAAAAGAACCTTGCATAATCCGATGTTGAATAGTTTGCATCTGATTCTTTTGATTTTGGCTCTGAAATCATCAGAGTGGTCACCACGCCAACAAGCATTACTAACGCCATTACCAAGTAAGTGTTCGACCAGGCTGATGCGTTATAAAGCTCTTTGGTTGAACCAAAATAACTGGCTAAAAACAAACCACCCGCACCAGCAACCAACATACCAATGCGATAGCCGGCAATGTAAGTAGCACTCAGCATTGATTGCATGTCTTTGTCAGCTGATTCAATTCGATAGGCATCAATTACAATATCTTGTGTTGCTGATGAAAAACCCAATAACACGGCTCCAATTGCCATCATCTCCAAACTATCAAGACTGGTTTTTGGATCTACTGACGACATGAGCAAAATTGCAGTAATAATTGATAGTTGTGACACCAACATCCAAGAGCGACGACGACCCAAGTGTTTGGTTAATAAAGGTAGTGGTAATCGATCAACCAGTGGCGCCCAAACAAATTTAAAAGAATAACCTAGTGCTGCCCACGAGAAAAAAGTAATGGTTGATTTTGCAACACCGGCTTCATTAAGCCAAAGACCTAAGGTTGAAAAAATAAGTAAGATGGGTATGCCTGCTGAAAAACCCAAGAACAGCATGGTAACCACCCGAGGATGAACAAACAACTTCAAGCTTTCTAGCATTGAACCCAAGGCATTCCGTCATGTCGCCAGCCGTTCACATTGCCACGCTGATCATTTTCATCAAGATCACCTTCAAAGCCACTCACAACATGAGATACATTACTAAACCCATGCTTGATTAAGCACTTCCCTGCATCATCAGAACGATAGCCACTACGACAAATCAGAATAATTTCAGTATCCAGTACGTTATCATTTTTAATAAAACGCTTAATGGCTGCAATAAAATCAGCCTCATTCGGCTCCCAATCTGGCTCATCAACCCAGGGAACAAAAATTGCGTCAATTGGACGACCAACAAACTTATTTTCAGCCTCACAACGAACATCAATGAGTACAGCGTTTTTATTGACTTTTAAGCGCTCTAGTGCTTTTTTTGGCAGGTATTGAACTAATTGACTCATGAAATTATTATAGCAACATCTTCAAGTGTTTGAACCCGATCAAACAACTCAATAATATCTTGATTTTTCATGCGAATACAGCCTTTTGATCCTGGCACTCCCATTTGAGTTTGATCGGGTGTTCCATGGATATAAATATAACGGCTTTTAGTATTTTTATTATGCTTTTCAACACCTTCTAACCACAAAATTCGCGTTAGTATCCAGTCTCTATCAGGATGTTTTTTGGATAATTTAGTATTATATATTTCGCCCGTTGGTTGTCTTGCAACTAGCACGGCATTGATATCAAGCCCGGTGCCTATTTTTTCAGCAATTTTGAATTTTCCAGTTGGCGTGCAATAAGAATTTTCAACCTCTCCTATGCCATTTTTTGCACTACTAATTGAGTAAGTCTTGTCTTTAAAGCTAAGTGTTTGATCTTTAATATTTATGGTGATCATTTTGTAAACAATGCAATAGACTCAACGTGTGCTGTTTGCGGGAACATATCCATCACTCCTGCTGTATCAAGCGTATAACCCATCTCAATTAACTTAGCTGTATCACGTGCCAATGTTGCGGGGTTGCATGATACATACACCAATCTTTCAACACCTAATTTGGGCAACAACTCTACAATCTCAATGGCACCAGAGCGTGCTGGATCAATCAATGCCTTATTATAAGTCTTGCCTCTAAACCATTCAAAACCTTCAACATCTTTAAAAAGATCTGCTTTGTAGAAATCAGCATTAGTAATGGTGTTTTTTTCGCTGTTGTATTTAGCACGCTCGATAAGCCCCATATCTCCTTCTACACCCACCACATGTTTGGCGTATTTAGCAATTGGCAAGGTAAAATTACCGAGACCACAAAATAAATCAATCACTTCGTCTTCATCGTTAAGATCAAGCATATCCAGTGCTAAGTTAATCATTTTCTGATTAAGTTTAAAATTTACTTGCGTGAAGTCTGTTGGCAAAAACTCCATCTCAATGTCGTGATCAGGATGAGAATAGGTTAATTCTGCTGGCTTTTCTAATGGCTTAACCGTGTCTTCTCCACCACTTTGTGTATAAAACGTAACATTTAACTCATTGCCACAATCTAGCAAAATTTGCTCATCTTTTGCCGTTAGGGGCTCAAGGTGTCGCAAAATTAGTATGGTGGCATTCTCAGCAACTGCCACCTCTAATTGAGGAATTTGTGACTTAATGGAAAGTTTTTCTATGGCGTCAGCTAATACTTCAAGATTCTCACCCAAAGATGGATGTAGAACCTCGCACCGACTCATGTTAGTAATAAAGCCTGATTTTTTTTCTCTAAAGCCAACCAATACTTTTTCTTTTTTAGCCACATAGCGCACACCCAGCCTAGCCTTACGACGATAACCCCAACTCTGCACTTGTAGTGGCTCTAACCAATGCTTTGGCTCAACTTTGGCCTGCCCTGCAAAAGCATCTTTCAACCATTCACCTTTTGCATCAATCTGATCTTCGCTAGAAAGATGCTGAAACGAACACCCTCCACAAAGTCCAAAAACCTCGCACTTAGATGTGATGCGATTATCTGCCGGCTTTAGCACTTCTTTCACATCAGCCTCTTCAAATTTAGCACGTGAAAAGGTTCGATCTGCAATGACGGTTTCACCTGGTAAGGCGCCTGAAACAAAAATAACCTTTTCATCAAGATGTGCAATACCACGACCTTCATGGGATAAAGACTCAATGGTTAATTCGTATGTTCTTGCCTTTGGTTTTCTTCTTCTACCCATGGGTTACGCGTCTAATAATTCAATCCAATGTTTGACGGGTATTTTACTTGTCTTTTGCAAATGCATTAAACAACCGATATTGGCTGTAACAATTAATTGAGGATTAGACTGCTCTAAATTTTTTAACTTATTAACTCTAAGCTGTTTAGATAATTTTGGCTGAAAAATCGAATAGGTTCCTGCTGAGCCACAACAAAGATGTGAATCTTTTACTGGTGCTGGTGTGTAACCCAGTTTGTCCAAGATTGAATTAACCAGGCCTGCTAGTTTTTGTCCGTGTTGTAGGGTGCACGGTTCATGATAAGAAATATTAACTTTTTCTAGGTTTAATTGACTTAAATCTTTATCTGCTAAAAACTCGGCAATATCTTGGGTTTTGCTAGAAATTAGCTTTGCCTTTTGATAATACTCATCGTCCTCTTTAAACATCGAAGCATAGTCTTTAACCATTAGCCCACAACCACTAGCACTGGAAATAATACTATCAACATCATATGCCAACCAAGCATCAATATTAGTCTTAATTTTAATCAAAGCATCTGCTTCAGCACTCAAGTGCTGATCCACTGCACCACAACATTGTTTTTGCGGAGTTTCAATAACTTCATAGCCTAGCTTAGCACAAATATTTTTAATACTGTGATTGATGTTTGGCGCAAGCACTGGTTGTACACAACCACCGAGCAGCAATACTTTTTCACTACCTGCGGCAGGGTTAATTACCTTGCCTTGCTTGCTAGAATGTTTTGCAATAAAACCAATAGGATTAAATAGTAGCGGTGTGGTCAATAATTTACGCACAGAGTAGCGCACGGCTTTTTGCCATATTGGACGCTTCTGCTCAACAAAATCCCTACCAATATCAATTAACTTTGAATATTCAACCCCTGATGGACAAGTGGTTTCGCACGAACGACAAGTTAGGCAACGATCAAGATGTCCAATGCTTTTTTGGGAGAATTGATTACTTTCAAGTGATGATTTAATTAAGTAGATGCGTCCACGAGGCGAATCCAACTCACTGCCTAAAATTTGATAAGTTGGACACGTAGCTAAACAAAACCCACAGTGCACACACTTTCTAATAATTTCATTGGCTTTAAAATTTGCAATTTTATGCGTCTGCATTATTTAAAAATCCCTTTTGGATCGAACACAGTTTTTAATTTTTTTTCTATCTGCTCACGAAGTGGTGATTGGTTTTCTGTTTTTTGTTCTGTTTTTTGACATTGAATATAGTTAATAGGCATCACCTTAAAACTAATTTGAGTAATAACTGCTAATTGCCCACGCGAACCCACTAGCATTCTAGCAACATCATAGCCTGCAACATTTTTCATGACTTGGCCGCCAAAGGTTAACAACTCACCATTGCCATCAATGATCTTAACACCTAAAACACTGTCAGACAAATCAGGTGCGCCAATGGCATAAGCTGCACCAATACTTTGCTGAGTATTTTCAATATAAAAAGGCAACGCTTGATCATGCTTGGCAAGCATTAAGCTAATATCTTTAATTTTTGTACCCGCTTTAACCGTAATAACTAATTCTTCTGGGTGATATTCCACCACACCAGAATAATTTAAAAAATCAGAGTTAATTGTTAACTGGTCAGATTTTTTGATTAATGCTTGTATCTCTTTAACTCTACCCTTCATTAAAAACGCTCCAACTCAGGATGAGGCAGTTTGCCATTATGCACATGCATAGCACCTAATTCTGCACAGCGATGCAACTCAGGTACTGCTTTTCCTGGATTTAGTAAAGAATTAGGATCAAATACTGCTTTAATCTTATGAAATATTTCAAGCTCTTTTTCATTAAACTGATGACACATTGCATTAAGTTTCTCAACACCAACACCGTGCTCTCCAGTAATGGTTCCACCCATATCAACACTAATTTTTAAAATTTCAGTGCCAAATTCTTCGGTTCTTTCCAGCTCTCCAGGTGTATTTGCATCATACAAAATCAAAGGATGTAAGTTGCCATCTCCCGCATGAAAGACATTGGCAACACGAAGCTTATATTTTTTTGATAATTCGTTAATTTTTTCAAGCATATCAGCCAGATGACGCCTTGGAATAGTGCCGTCCATGCAGTAATAATCAGGCGACAAACGCCCTACTGCAGGAAAAGCAGACTTACGCCCTTTCCAAAGATCTAGTCGCTCTTTCTCACTTTCTGATACTTTAATACTTGAAGCATCGGATAATACATTTAATACAATATCCAGCTCTTGTTGAACTTGGACCTCGGTACCATCTAACTCACACAGTAATAGCGCTTTTGCATCCAGTGGATAACCTACTTTTGCAAAGCCTTCCGCTGCCTCAATGGCAAAACTATCCATCATCTCCAAACCTGCTGGAACAACACCTTGAGTAATAATATCTGCAACAGCATTGGCACACTGTCTAACTGAGCTAAACCCTGCCATTACCACTCTTGCAAGAGTAGGTGCTTTGGTTAATTTAACGGTAATTTCTACAATAATTCCCAACAGACCTTCAGATCCGTTCATCAGTGCTAACAATCCTAGGCCATTATCTTGACGAGATAAAACCAACTCATCGCCGTCAATGGTTAATATCTTGATTGATTCAACATTATGAACAGTGAGTCCATATTTTAAACAGTGCACACCACCAGAGTTTTCCGCTACGTTACCACCAATCGTACAAGCAATTTGACTAGACGGATCTGGTGCATAATATAAACCGTAACTTTCCACTGCTTCACTAATGGCAATATTTCTAACGCCAGGCTCAACCACTGCTAATTGATTTTCAGGATCAATTGATTTAATTTTATTTAACTTTGACAACCCCAATACAACTGATTCTGATAGCGGCATAGCGCCACCTGCAAGACCTGTACCCGCACCACGAGTAACAATAGGTGTGTTGTGAGATTTACAAATTTTAATAATTTGTTTAACTTGGTCAATATTCTCAGGCAATGCTACAGCTAGAGGCTTTTGCCTATAAACACTGAGCCCATCACATTCAAATGGGCGTGTATTCTCCTCACCAATTAGAATAATACCCTTAGGTAAAGCACGAGATAATTCTTGAATAACAGACATGCGAGCAATTATAATAGTTTCTTTAAATTTATTAACCACAAAAAGATTATGAAATCATTTAACCCACCAGTAAGAACATTAATGGGTCCAGGACCTTCTGATGTACATCCAAGAATCCTATCAGCTATGGCACGTCCAACTATTGGCCACTTAGATCCAGCATTTGTTGGCATGATGGATGAAACTAAAAAAGGTTTACAATACATTTTTAAAACTGAAAACGATCTAACCATGCCAGTATCGGCACCAGGTTCTGCTGGTATGGAAACATGTTTTGCCAACTTAGTAGAGCCAGGCGACAAAGTAGTGGTTTGTATTAATGGTGTATTCGGCATGCGCATGAAAGAAAATATCACGCGTTTTGGTGGCGAAGCTATCGTAGTAGAAGACGACTGGGGTAGTGCAGTATCAGTTGATAAAGTTGAGCAAGCTTTAAAAGATAATGCAGATGCAAAAATTGTTGCCTTTGTTCATGCAGAAACTTCAACAGGTGCGCAATCTGACGCTAAATCAATATGTAAGATTGCACATGAGCACGATTGTATTACCATTGTTGATGCTGTAACTTCGCTTGGTGGTAGTGAGCTTCGTGTTGATGAGTGGGAAATTGATGCTATTTACTCAGGCTCACAAAAGTGTTTATCTGCCATGCCTGGCATTTCACCGATTTCTATTGGTGATCGCGCCATTAAGAAAATCACAGCAAGAAAAACACCAGTAACTTCTTGGTTCTTGGATTTAAATTTAGTAATGGGCTACTGGGGAGAAGGTGCTAAACGTACTTATCATCACACTGCACCAGTAAATACACTTTACGGCTTACATGAATCATTGGTTATGATTTCAGAAGAAGGTCTTGAAAACTCTTGGGCACGTCATCAAAAGAATCATGAAGAATTAAGAGACGGGTTAGAAGCCATGGGTATTAATTTCTTAGTTAATAAAGAAGATCGCCTACCACAGTTAAATTCTGTTGTTATTCCTGATGGTGTTGATGATGCACAGGTGCGCTCAACACTACTTAACGACTACAATTTAGAAATTGGTGCTGGACTTGGCGCCTATGCTGGAAAAGTATGGCGAATCGGCTTAATGGGATATGCTTCAAGAAAAGAAAATATCACTTTATGCTTGGCAGCTCTAAAATCAGCACTAGGAAAGTAAAAAAACCAGTGCAACAAAAAAGGCGACCAATCGGTCGCCTTTTTTAATACCTTGAAAAAATTACTGTAGTTTGGCTAATAATTCCTCTTCTGTTTCAACACGATCAGGATCTGGCAGACAACAATCAACAGGACAAACCTCTACACATTGTGGCTCATCAAAATGTCCTACACATTCAGTACATTTATCCGGATCAATTTCATAAATCTCATCACCCATATAAATTGCATCATTTGGACACTCTGGCTCACAAACATCACAATTAATACATTCATCAGTAATCAGTAACGACATTACATTCTCCTAGTTCATAGAAAATTAAATATAGATGCTATTTTACCGCATTGTTAATGCATTTTTTATTGTGTTTTTAGGTATCATAATTAAATTTTACGATACTAATATGCGATTTTTTCTATCATTAATTACCCTATTTTTTACCCTGTCTTCTTACGCTGAATTAGATGACGGTTTGTACGCTAATCTACATACCAATAAAGGCGATATTATTGTCAAACTTAATTATAAAAAAACCCCGCTAACGGTTATTAATTTCGCCGGTCTTGCTGAAGGAGACAAACATTCAAACATCCAAACCGGTAAACCTTTTTATAACGGATTAAAGTTCCACCGCGTTATTGATAATTTTATGATTCAAGGTGGTGATCCTAAAGGCAATGGTACAGGTGGGCCTGGATATAAATTTGTCGATGAAATTACTGATTTAACTCATAATGACGGTGGAATTTTATCGATGGCTAACTCTGGTGCAAACACCAATGGCTCGCAATTTTTTATCACTCATAAAGCCACTCCTTGGTTAGACGGCAAACACACTGTGTTTGGTCATGTTGTTGAAGGAATGGGAGTTGTAAATTCAATCGAGCAAGATGATTTTATTCGAAAAGTAAAAATTATTCGTATTGGTAAGGATGCACAAAACTTCAAAACAGACGAAGCTGCATTTGTAAAAGCTAATGGCAAATACCAAGCAAAAAAAGACTTAGCAAAAGCAAAAAAATCCGAACGAATAGCTAAATTTGTAAAAACAAGCTACCCAAATGCCAAGGAAAATGAAGATGGGTATTTTGTAGATATTAGCCAAAATGGAAAGGGTGATCAGCCAAACAAAGGCGACTTAGTTAAGGTGGCATTAGCCATTGACACAGACGAAGGCTTTAGTGTGCGCAAAGCCGATGAGCCACTGCAATTTGCACCTGGCACTGGCAAAATTATTAAAATAATTGACAGTTCGGTTTTAGCCATGAAAGCGGGTGAAAAACGCACAATTATTGCTCACTATTCACAAGTCTATGGCAATAATAAAACCAGTAGCCCACTGGCAAATGCTTTGCTGATTTTCAATATAGAGCTGTTATCAATTAACGAGCTAGACTAAAAAAAGAAGCCATAAAATCATATGTTTCTAGAGTTAATTGATTTTTTAACGCAGTTTAATGCTAACTTTTCTGTACTAAACTATCTAACAGTTCGCGCAGTGCTGGCAATGCTTGCTGCACTATTAATTAGTTTAGCCATGGGTCATTACTTGATTGATAAACTGCACCAATATCAAATCGGACAAGTTGTTCGTACAGATGGCCCTGAGTCGCACTTGTCAAAATCTGGAACGCCAACCATGGGCGGTGTTATGATTTTATTTGCCTTTATTGCAAGCAGCTTGATTTGGGGAGATTGGTCAAATAAATACTTATGGATTGTACTAACAACTGCTGTTATATTTGGTGCGGTTGGTTTTATGGATGACTATCTAAAACTAAAATATAAAAACTCAGACGGGTTAAGCTCAAGAAAAAAAATCATGGGTCAATCTATTGGTGCAATAACCATTGGCATTTGGATTATCGCAACCCAAAACGATCCAATTCAAACCCAACTATTGGTTCCATTTTTTAAAGATGTTGCACTACCACTTGGTACGGTTGGATTTTTAGTGTTAACTTATTTTGTTGTTGTTGGTTCGTCCAATGCTGTTAATTTAACAGATGGGCTGGATGGTCTTGCCATTATGCCGGTTATTTTAATTGCCAGTGCTTTTGCTTTATTTGCCTATATTAGTGGCAACTACAATTTTTCAACTTATCTTAATATGCCATTTATGCCTGGCACTGGCGAGTTGTTTGTTATTTGTGCTGCATTAGTGGGTAGCGGTCTTGGTTTTTTATGGTTTAATACCTACCCTGCTGAGATTTTTATGGGTGATGTTGGCTCATTAGCGCTGGGCGCTATCTTAGCGGTTATCGCCATTCTTCTACGTCAAGAAATATTGCTGTTTATTATGGGCGGTGTGTTTGTTGCTGAAACTCTCTCTGTTATGATTCAGGTGAGTTATTACAAACGCACTAAAAAACGTTTTTTCTTAATGGCGCCCATTCATCATCATTTTGAAAAAAAGGGCATCTCTGAGCCAAAGATTATTGTTCGTTTTTGGATGGTTACGTTAATCTTAGTACTGGTTAGCCTTGCCTCAATCAAGATACGTTAAAATGGCTTCTTATGAGTAAATTAGACAAATGGGATCAGCGTTATTTATCGCTTGCAAAAGAAGTGTCCACTTGGTCGAAAGACCCTTCTACTCAAGTTGGTGCAGTTACCGTTGGTAGTAAAAAAGAAGTTTTATCCCAAGGATTTAATGGCTTTCCTCGTGGTATTGTTGATGCTGATGAGCGTTACAATCACCGAGAAACAAAATACAAACTTGTTGTTCATGCTGAGATGAACGCTATTTATAATGCTACTTATTCTGGCACTTCGCTTGATGGGGCAACACTGTATGTTTATGGGTTGCCAATTTGCTCAGAATGCGCCAAAGGCATTATCCAAGTTGGCATTAAAAAAGTAGTCGTGGAAAAGTCTAAAGAGCTTGATAACTGGAATGAGAGTGTTCAGCTTTCTAAAGAAATGTTTGATGAAGCTGGCATTGAACTGATTATTAAGGGCGAATAAATGTCTGAAATTTCTAAACGTCGCACCTTTGCAATCATCTCTCACCCTGACGCTGGTAAAACCACCGTTACAGAAAAACTCTTACTCTATGCAGGTGCTATCAAAACTGCAGGCAGTGTAAAAGCCAGGAAAGCAGATGCTCATGCCACTTCCGACTGGATGGAAATGGAAAAAGAAAGAGGTATTTCTATCACCTCATCCATCATGCAGTTTGATTATGATAATCACGTTATCAACTTGCTTGATACCCCAGGACACGAGGACTTCTCCGAGGATACTTATCGTACGCTAACAGCGGTTGACTCAGCACTCATGGTAATTGACGTTGCCAAAGGTGTTGAGATGCGCACCATTAAACTCATGGAGGTTTGTCGACTGCGTGATACGCCAATCCTTACATTTATTAACAAGCTTGATCGTGAAGGTAAAGAGCCAATTGATTTAATGGATGAAGTGGAAACCGTTTTAAACATTGAATGTGCGCCCATTACTTGGCCTATCGGCATGGGTAAGCGTTTTAAAGGTGTTGTGCACTTACTTGAAGATAGGGTTTACTTATACGAGGCAGGTAAAAACTCTGAGATTGGCGAAAATATTATTATTAACAGTGTTGATAATCCAAAGCTAGATGAAATTTTGGGCATTGATGTTGCATCTGAGATGCGTGATGAAGTGGAGCTTATTCGTGAAACCACCACGCCATTTGACTTAGACGCTTTTTTAAAAGGTACGCAAACACCTGTCTTTTTTGGCTCAGCGATTTCTAATTTTGGCATTCAAAACTTACTAGACGGTTTTATTGAATATGCGCCCACACCAAAAAATCGTGAATCTGATGTGCGTGAAGTTAAGCCAGATGAGAATAAACTTACCGGCTTTGTCTTTAAAATTCAAGCAAACATGGATCCAAAACACCATGATCGTCTAGCCTTTATGCGTATTGTGAGTGGTGAGTACAAAAAAGGCATGAAAGTCTTGCAAGTAGCCACGGGCAAACAAATCAAAATCGCCAACGCAGTTACTTTTATGTCGCGTGAACGCACTAGTAGTGAAGTAGCTTATGCAGGTGATGTGATCGGTATTCACAACCATGGTGGTATTAGTATTGGTGACACCTTTACCCAAGGTGAAAAACTCACCTTCCAAGGCATTCCAAACTTTGCGCCCGAGCTATTTCGTCGTGCACAACTTAAAGACCCTTTAAAAGCCAAAGCACTACAAAAAGGTCTGGATCAACTCTCTGAAGAAGGCGCAACTCAAGTGTTTAGACCTATTATTAATAGCTCTCAAATTTTAGGCGCAGTCGGTGTGTTGCAGTTTGATGTGGTGGCTCATCGTCTGAAGTATGAATACGGTGTGGATTGTCAGTTTGAAACCATTGCCATTGCCACAGCACGCTGGGTGACAGGTGATGATAAAGACATTGAACAACTTAAAGCCAAAGCAGGAAATAATGTTGCCATTGATTCAGCTGGCATGCTTACTTACTTAGCGCCATCAATGGTTAACTTACAGCTCACCATGGAGCGCCATCCAAACTTAGTATTTTCTGCTACTCGAGAACACTAACAACTCTAATTATCTGTATTTGAATTATTCGATAATTAACAGGGAAAAATACGGGACCATAAGAAAGAAAAATATCAACAATTTATATAACCCCATGCCGCCATAATGAATGGCATTAAAAGAATCTCTAGTTATAGGAACCCAATAACTATGAGCTTTATATACAAAATCTGGATTGAGTTTAAATACCACTATCCAGAGCAAAAAGACACTCCAATTAATTATTAAACTCCATCCTAAAAAACTTTGTAATAAATCTAAATTCATAATTCATCAATATATTCATATTTTTATTCATTATATAACAATTAAAAAAAAATAAGAATTTTTTCAATATTAATCAAATTGACCAATAAAATACTAACCATCCAAACAAAAAAATGCCGTTTTAAAGCGATTTTAAGCTCTAAAACGGCATTCTAATTGTTACATTTACAAAATTTCGGAAATTTTGTAAATAGGCTAACTATTTAGCAAATTCGATAAAACTTTGCTGATCTGCATCCACTGGTGTCATAGCTTCTGCGACATCACCACCAAACATATCTCCCATCAACTTAGCATTCATATAGCCAATCCAAGTAGAACCATCATTTTTCTCATATACTGAGATTGTGCACGGCATAAAGACAGAAATTTTCTTATTTTCATCTTTATTGATTGCCATATATGCATACTCAGCATTACAGATATTAATCAGCATTACTGGTGGAACTATACGTTTACCATCACTATGCTTTGCAATTGACTTATGCAAGGGTTTAACACTTGGAATTGCCCAACCTCTTGCTTTAGCATTTGCCTTAATTTTTGCGACCGTTTCTTTCGTATTGTAAGGGCTTTTTACTTCCTTTAACATCATTCCTGGCATAACGTTCCAACCAATAACACCCGCTACAACTACACCTGCTACAAATCCTACTATTGTGTTTTTCATTTATTTTATTCCTTTAATCAAAAACACCTCCCCAAATGATGTCTTGTATTGTTATTTTATTTACTTTGTATCTCTTCCTGAGCTGGCGCAGGCGTACGAACTACACCTGGACCCCAAGGAGTATTCATGTACTCATTAGGTGAAAATCCATAACCATTACGTCCGTAATTATATGGACCATAGCCGTAGTAGTCATTATTCCAACCGTTATCGTCAAACTCATCAAACATGTTTTCCATTTCTTCAAAGTACCAACGCGGATCCCAGAAGTCGTATGGATTGTATCCAAAAATTCCGTTATCATCATAATAGCCGTAGCCATTATTCCAACCGTTGTAATTATTGTTATTCCAAAAAGCATTTGAACCTAATGAAATACTAAGCAACACAATTGCGATTATCTTTTTCATGCTTATCTCCTTTTCTTATTAAACATAACTATATTATACTACGATAATATTATATTTACTTGATATAGATCAAGTAAAGTAAAAAAAAATGCCACTTAAAAAGTGGCATTAAATTCAACGGCTATACAAGAAATAGTTATTCTGAACTAGGTTCGTCCACCTCATCTTCTTCTGTTTCTGCAATTTTTGCTACGGATACCAATTGCTCACCCTTGGCGATATTAATCAAAGTAACACCTTGAGTATTACGACCAATAATAGAAACATCAGCTGCACGAGCGCGCACTAACGTACCTTTGTTAGAAATCAGCATCATTTCATCTTCATCAGTTACTTGAATAGCGCCAACTACTTTACCGTTACGATTTGAAGTTTTAATGGAAATCACACCAGAGCCACCACGAGCTTGTGCACGATACTCTTCAAGCGCTGTACGTTTGCCATAGCCTTTTTCTGTTGCTGTTAGAATAGGGCTTGAATCATCTGCCACAATGGCGGATACAATTTCATCATCCGAAAGCTTCATACCGCGTACACCAATTGCTGTACGACCAACTGCTCGAACATCTGACTCTTTAAAGCGGATTGACTTACCGCCCGCTGAGAAGAGCATGATGTCATTATCACCAGAGGTAATTTCAACTCCAACTAGTTTATCGCCATCACGTAATTCAATTGCGATAATGCCGCCTTTTCTTGGACGGGCAAAATTAGTCAGTGACGTCTTTTTACAAGTACCACTGCTGGTTACCATGAACACAAATTGATCATCAGTAAATTCTGTTACTGGCAAAATTGCATTAATCACTTCATCTTTTTCTAATGGCAATAAATTAACAATCGGCTTACCTTTAGCAGTTCGTGATGCCATTGGCAATTCATAAACCTTCAACCAGTGTACCTTACCTGTTGATGAGAAGCACAAAACAGTATCATGTGAGTTGGCTACAAATAATTGATCAACAAAATCTTCATCTTTCATCTTAGTAGCCGCTTTACCTTTGCCGCCACGACGCTGCGCTTGATAATCACTCAGTGATTGAGCCTTCACATAACCACCATGAGATAAAGTTACCACTCGATCTTCCTGAGCGATTAAATCCTCTAAAGTAAGATCGATCTTACTTTCCAAAATTTTAGTCATTCGATCGTTAGCAAAGTTATCACGAACTTCAATTAACTCTTCACGAATGACTTGCATCAGTCTTTCAGGATTTTGCAAAATATCAAGCAAGTATTTAATCCACTCTAATAATTCATTAAATTCATCAAAAATCTTGTCTTTCTCAAGACCTGTTAGACGGTGAAGTTTTAAATCCAGAATGGCTTGTGCTTGTTTTTCAGATAATTGGTAATCGCCTGATTGTTGCAAGCCTAGTTCTGCTGGTAAATCTTCTGGCTTAAATAGCGACATGTCACGATCGCCAATCAGATCTTGAATAACACTACCCTGCCATGTTTTTGCAACCAAAGAAGCTTTTGCCTCTGTTGGGTTTGGAGCGGCTTTAATCAGCTCAATAATTTCATCGATATTATGCAGCGCAACTGACAAACCTTCCAAGATGTGTGCACGATTTCTAGCTTTATTAAGATCAAAGATAGAGCGACGAGTCACCACATCGC
>CAZEYU010000016.1:0-25455 GCA_964516395.1 uncultured Candidatus Thioglobus sp. | reverse complement strand
TGGCTCCTCGAGCTGGGCTCGAACCAGCGACAAACGGATTAACAGTCCGTTGCTCTACCAACTGAGCTATCGAGGAATTAGGACAGATTATAACGATGTATTTATCTAAAAGGTGAAATTTTTTAAACTTTTTTTAATTAGCTGGCGCCGGGAAAGCGTTGCCAGAAACTGGTGTGTAGCCAAGATAGCCTTTTCTTCCATAACCTTCAAAACGACCATTGCCACGCGCCTTGCCATAACCATCTAACTGGCCTTTGTAATATGCATCTGCATTACCTTTTGTATAGGCATCAGAATAGCCAACACCACGAGCATCTAGCTCTGCTGCGTATTTTCCATCAGCTCTAGAATAGCCTTTGTTTGAAGTGCTGTTTTTATTATTATAGTAAAAACCCCAATCAGACTCATTAACCATGTCGTTCATGTTGTTAAACGGGCCCCAATTTTGATCTGAGTTGAATGGACCCCAGTTAGAATCCGAGCTAAACGGACCCCAATTAGATCCTGAATCAAAAGGACCGAAGTTGGAACCTGAGTCAAACGGGCCAAAATTAGAACCACCATCAAAAGGTCCCCAGTTGGAACTGGTATTTGAACTTGATGAATTCCACGGCATCCATGATTCAAATAGATTGTCATTGCCATTGTTATTGTTATTATCCCACGGCATCCATGATTTAGCATTTGCAATGCTAGATACTAGTATTAAAACAGTAATTAATGTTTTTGACATAATTTTCATATTTATATCTCCACGATATAAATTAATGTTAGGTTACGTATATTATATACTATTTATATTATAGTTTTATAATGTATTTTTATTAGACGAAAAAAAGAGGCGAATAAACGCCTCTTTTACATAACTAAGCTAACTTAATTAGTTTGCAGCAGCTGGAACTGGAGCCACGTAGTACTGATCACGTGAGTCAGCAGCAGCGTTTGCTTTCGCATCTGCGTAACCTTTAGCGTAAGCATCAGCTTGTGCCTTAGCGTAACCATCAGCTTGACCTTTAGCGTATGCATCAGCCTTACCAGAAGCTTCGCCTGAAGCAGTACCTGTAGCAGTACCATCAGCAGTAGCTCTAGAAACGTTCTTAGTTGTGTTCTTGTTGTTGTAATGGAAACCCCAGTCTGAATCGTTGTTCATGTCGTTGTTGTTAGAAAATGGACCGAAGTTAGAACCACCGTTGAATGGACCCCAGTTAGAACCACCGTTGAATGGACCCATGTTGTTGCCGCCTGAGAAAGGACCCCAGTTAGAACCGCCATCAAAAGGACCAAAGTTAGAGCCACCGTCAAAAGGACCCCAGTTAGTTAAACCGTTACCTGCACCCCAACCATTGTTGTTGCCGTATCCGTTGTAACGATTGTAGTCGTTGTTGTTACCAAAGAAAGCCGAAGCTGAAGTAGCTGCAACTGTTGTAGCGATTGCTACTGCTTGTACTAATGTTTTCATGTTTATCTCCATATTTTTTAGTTAAATAACAAGGAACATATTAACTAAAAAAAGTTAATATACTTCTAATTATAACAAAATAATAGGGTCTTTTTTAAACATTAAATAAATTAATTTCACGCATAAAAAAAACCACCCCGAAGGGTGGTTTTTAACTCATAACCATCAGTGCAAGCACTCATGGTTAATTCAAGTTGCTAATTACTTAGCAGCAGGAACGATCACTTGATCACGTGAGTCAGCAGCAGCGTTAGCTTTAGCGTCTGCGTAACCTTTAGCGTAAGCGTCAGCTTGTGCCTTAGCAAATGCGTCAGCTTGACCTTTAGCGTAAGCATCAGCTACACCTTTAGCGTTAGCGTCAGCAGTACCAGCAGCTTTACCGTCTGCAGTTGCTTTAGAAACGTTCTTAGTTGTGTTCTTGTTGTTGTAATGGAAACCCCAGTCTGAATCGTTGTTCATGTCGTTGTTGTTAGACATTGGACCCCAGTTGTTAGAACCGTTAAATGGACCCATGTTAGAACCACCGTTGAATGGACCCATGTTGTTGCCACCAGTAAATGGACCCCAGTTAGAACCTGAGTTCATAGGACCGAAGTTAGAACCACCATCAAAAGGACCCCAGTTAGAAAGACCGTTACCAGTACCGTAACCGTTGTCGTTGTTGTTACCAAAGAAAGCCGAAGCTGAAGTAGCTGCTACTAGAGCAGAAATTGCGATAATTTTTTTCATGTTAATCTCCTAGATTATTTTATGTTCAACACCACCATAATTGAGGTGTTTTATTTTGCAAGAGTATGTTCTCTTGATAGGTGCGTATTATACAGTAACTATATTAGAAGTCAATAATATTCTTATATAGATTTAACAAACATCGAAATTATCAATATAAGTTATTGATTTTTAATGATTTAATTTATAAATAAAATTTTTAAAAAAATGAAAATAAAGGAAAAAATAAGGTAAAAATAGCCAAAATTTATAGAAAAATCACCTATTTTTAAGAAAATATTACTATTTTTGAGCTTATTTTGCTAAAAAACACTCCAAAAGGCGTCCAATTAAAAAAATTTAGAAAAAAATAAAAATTGAGTACTTTCTTACTGATTTTTTATAATTACCCATACATATATATAAGTAATTATAAAAAAACCACCCCGAAGGGTGGCTTTACTCTTAACCACTAATTAATATGTTAATAGTTTAGTAAGTAATAATTACTTAGCAATTACTTGATCACGTGAGTCAGCTGCTCCTGCTGCTTTACCATCAGCATAACCTTTAGCGTATGCATCAGCTTGACCTTTAGCGAAACCGTCTGCTGTACCTTTAGCATAAGCATCAGCCACACCTTTAACGATAGCATCAGCTTTACCAACAGCACTACCATCTGCAGATCCTCTAGAGACATTCTTAGTCGTGTTCTTATTGTTGTAATGGAAACCCCAATCTGAATCGTTGTTCATGTCATTGTTGTTTGACATTGGACCCCAGTTTTGAGAGCCAGTAAATGGACCCATGTTAGAGCCACTACTAAATGGACCCCAGTTGTTGCCACCAGTAAATGGACCCCAGTTAGAACCTGAGTTCATAGGACCGAAGTTAGAACCACCGTCAAAAGGACCCCAATTAGTTAAACCATTGCCTGCACCCCAACCATTATTGTTGTTGCCCCAGCCGCTATTATTACCCCAAGCTGCAGAAGCAGAAGAAGCAGCCGCCATTACTGTAGCAATTGCTACAACCTTTGTTACGTTTTTCATTATTTCTCCTCTAAGAGTTATTTATATATAGTTATAAGTAGTTAAATTAATAGCTACCTTCGACTCATCATACGCCACTATTACCTGTATGCAACACTATTAGTAGAGCATAATACTATGATATAGAATTAATGATGGAATTTAGAGTTGTACTTGGACGCATTATCTTGGCAACCAATTTTGGATTAGGTTGATAATAGCCGCCAAGATCTACTGACGTTCCTTGAGTTTTATTTAGCTCAGAAATGATGGTTGACTCATTATCAGACAAAGTTTTTGCTACTGGTGTAAATTGAGCTTGCAATTCAAAGTCTTGAGTTTGGGCTGCTAATGCTTGTGCCCAATACATTGCAAGATAAAAATGACTACCACGATTATCAAGCTCTCCAACTTTACGTGATGGTGATTTATTATTATCTAAAAACTGAGCAGTTGCATCATCTAATGCAGTGGCCAGTATTTGCGCCTTAGGCATATCAAATGTGGCAGATAAGTGCTCTAATGAGACAGCTAGGGCCAAAAACTCACCTAATGAATCCCAACGCAAATGATTTTCAACAGTTAATTGCTGAACATGTTTAGGAGCAGAGCCGCCTGCACCAGTTTCAAACAAACCGCCGCCATTCATTAGTGGCACAATGGATAACATTTTTGCACTTGTTCCAAGCTCTAATATTGGAAATAAATCTGTTAGGTAATCTCGAAGCACATTGCCTGTGACTGAGATTGTATCACCACCCTCTTTCACACGTTTAAGTGTAAATTGAGTGGCTTTTTCTGGTGACATGATTTGAATATCAAGAGATGTTGTGTCATGATCTAATAAATAATTTTTAACTTTTTTAATGATTTGATTGTCATGTGCACGATTTTCATCTAACCAAAAAATTGCAGGAGAGCTTGTAGATCTAGCGCGATTTACTGCCAGTTTAACCCAGTCTTGAATTGGGGCATCTTTCACTTGACACATACGGAAAATATCGCCCGACTCTACTGGCTGTTCGAGTAATGTTTGATTGTCATCTGAAATTACACGAACCACACCTGCTGTTGGCATTTGAAAAGTCTTGTCATGAGAGCCGTACTCTTGCGCCTTTTGTGCCATCAGACCAACATTTGAAACTGACCCCATTGTAGTAGGATCAAATGCGCCGTGTTCTTTACAAAATTCAATGGTTTCTTTAAAAACACCTGCGTAACAACGATCAGGAATAACTGCCATTGTGTCTTGTAATTCACCATTTTTATTCCACATCTGTCCAGAAGTGCGAATCATGGCTGGCATAGACGCATCAATAATAACGTCACTTGGCACATTTAGATTAGTAATACCTTTATCAGAATTAACCATTGCCACATCAGCACGCTTGGCATAAACGGCTTGAATATCAGCTAGAATTTCTGCTTGTTTACTAGAGTCTAAAGACTCAATTTTGGTTAAAACATCGCCCAAACCATTATTTGCACTTATGCCTAACTCTTTAAAAGTGCTTGCGTGTTTATCAAAAACCTCTTTAAAAAAGACACTCACTACTTGACCAAAGATAATTGGGTCAGACACCTTCATCATGGTAGCCTTCATATGTACAGAAAACAATATATTTTCTTCTTTTGCTTGACTGATAGAATTAGACAAAAAGCTTCTTAAAGATGCTTGGCTCATAATTGATGCGTCAATTACTTCACCTGCTTGTAATGAGGCTAGTGCTTTTAGCTCTTTTATTGAACCATCAGATGCTTCAAATTGAATGCTAAACTGAGTTTCTTTATCAATGGTTGTTGATTTTTCAGAACCGTAGAAATCACCTTCAGACATACTTGCCACTACAGTTTTAGAATTAGCTGACCACGCTCCCATTGAATGAGGGTTTTTCTTAGCATAACTTTTAACTGATAAAGGAGCACGACGGTCTGAATTACCTTCACGCAATACTGGGTTTACAGCACTTCCTAACACTTTAGCAAAAATAGCTTTATTAGCCCTATCTTCATCACTCTGAGGATTAGAAGGATAATTTGGAATATCATAACCATGCGCTTGAAGCTCAGCAATGGCTGATTCCAATTGCGGAATAGAGGCGCTTATATTAGGCAATTTAACAATATTTGCCTCTGGTAATTTTGCAATTTGCCCTAATTCAGTTAGCGCATCTATAGTTTGTTGCTCCGCGGTTAATCTATCAGAAAAATTAGCAAGTATACGACCAGCTAAAGAAATGTCACGAGTTTCAACTGCTATATCTGCAGCACCTGTAAATGCTTTAATAATTGGAAGTAATGAAGCAGTTGCTAGCGCTGGCGCTTCATCAGTTAGGGTGTAAATAATCTTGGAATTTTGTGACATAGAGTACTGGGTAAATAAATCAAATATTGGCAAATAACTACATTATTTGCAAACGTAGTATTTTAGCATTTTCACCGTTTGAATAGTATTTTTTACGTGTATCGATATGCTCAAATCCTAGAGATTGGTAAAAATCAATGGCTGTATTATTTGACTCTCTTACTTCTAGCAGTACTAACTTTGCCGAGATTTTTTTTACTTGATGAATAAAGTCAGAATACAACCTTCTGCCCAATCCTTGGTGTTGGTATTTTGGATGAATACAAATATTTAATATATCAACAAAATCTACTGAGCTAAGTGAAAATAAATAACCAACAATCTGATGATCAAGCAAAATAATACTGGTCAGCGCATTCGGGTTGTTAAGTGAATCACTAAACTTTTGCTTAGACCAAGGTGACTCATAAGCCAGATTCTCAATAACAACAATACTATCAAGATCTTTATCTTGACAAACTCTACAAGAAATATTGATAGGCTTTATTATCGGTTTCGTTTTGATAAAAATACCCTAGCTCATCAAAACTCTGCTCAAGTTCATCAATATCATTTGATTGCAGTCCAATCAAAACACGGCCAAAGTCAGCGCCATGATTTCGATAGTGGAATAAAGTAATATTCCACTTACTGCCAATTTTTTTGAGAAAGTTCAGTAATGCACCTGGACGTTCTGGAAATTCAAAACGATACAATACTTCATTTTTGCAATCGGCACGTCCGCCCACCATATAACGAATATGAGTTTTTGCAATTGAATTATCACTCATGTCTAATACATCAAAAGAATTAGATAATTTTTCAAGCAATATTTTCTTTTCTGCTAAGCCTTCACTTAACGCAACACCTACAAAAATACGCGCCTGATCTTTAGTATCATAGCGATAATTAAATTCAGTAATTGAATGATGTTCTAACAATTGACAGAAGTTTAGAAAACTTCCCGGTTTCTCATCAATAGTAACAGCGATAATGGCTTCATTATGCTCACCCAAATCAGCACGCTCTGAAATATAGCGCAAGCGATCAAAATTAACATTAGCGCCAGAAATAACTGACACTATTTTTTCATCATTTAATTTGTGTGTTTCAATGTATTTTTTAACACCTGCTGTGGCTAGTGCACCTGCAGGTTCAGAAATTGAACGCACATCTTCATAAATATCTTTAATAGCAGCACAAATCTCATCATTACTCACCAACACCACTTCATCAACCGCCTGCTTAGCAATTGGATAAGTTTTTTCACCAATTTGTTTAACCGCTACGCCATCAGCAAAACGCCCCACTTCGGGCAATATTACTCGCTCACCTTGTTTTAATGCTTGATAAAGTGTTGGAGAATCTTCCGGCTCTACACCAATCACTTTAATGTGTGGCGCATAGTGTTTAATATAAGTCGCCATACCAGCGATTAAACCGCCACCGCCAACAGGAATAAACACTTTATCCATACTCGGTAGTTGCTCTAGCAATTCTTTAGCAATGGTTGCCTGTCCTGCCATCACTTCAATATCATCATACGGGTGAATAAACACCAGATTTTGCTCTTGCTCTAATGTTTTGGCGTATTGATAAGCATCGTCATACACATCACCATGAAGTACCACTTTAGCACCTAATTGCTCAACGGCATTAACCTTAATTTTAGGGGTAGACATCGGCATGACAATAATGGCATCAATACCCAGTTTTTTGGCTGATAATGCTACGCCTTGTGCATGATTACCCGCACTTGATGCAACAACACCACGACGCTTTTGTTCATCCGACAAACTGGATATTTTTTGATAAGCACCACGCAACTTAAATGCATGGATAGCCAGCTCATCTTCTCGTTTGAAGTATATTTTATTACCGCTACGTGCAGATAATTGACTCGCCAAAGATAATGGCGTAATCGTTGCTACATCGTAGACTTGTGAATTGTCAGCTAGATCAACAATGTTTTGCATGCAACTCCTGCAAATATTTAACATCTACATAGCTTGCATCTGTTGAATCACCTTCAATCACGGCAAATGGTTTGTTCTGCTCGCCTAAATTACTAAGCACCACAAGTGCTCCATCAAAAGGGTGTGTATCCGTATATTCATTCACAGTAATTACAGTTTTTAATCCGGCCTCTGTTGCAGCAATAATGCCGTTTTTTGAATCTTCAAATGCTAGGCATTTTGATGGATCTAGATTCATTTTATCAAGCACATAAGTATAGATATCCCCTGCTGGCTTTAATTTTGGCACAACATCACCTGCACCAATAACTTCAAACCAATCTAGCGCCTCTTTACCAAGCGTATTAGCAATTAATGCATCAACATTGGCTGGCGTAGTAGTTGTGGCAATTGCTAGACGTAATCCAGACTCTCGAGCCTCATTAAAAAGCCTTTCAACGCCAGGACGTAATGGTACCGCACCCTCATCCATCAAACGAACATAAATGCTGGTTTTCAGTTTATGAATTGAGGCAACAAAATTATCTAAATCATCATGAGTAAAGTCTGGCTTATAATTTTTTAAATAGTGCTTAATACGTAATTGACCACCTGTTACATCCAGAAGTTCGTGATACATTTCATTTGTCCAATGCCAATCTAGACCTAACTCCTCAAAAGCGATGTTAAATGCCACCAAATGTCCATCTCTCTCAGTGTTTGCAAGGGTTCCGTCTACGTCAAAAATTAATGCTTCTAATGCCATAATAGTTTTATAATCAATAATAATGTAAAAATAAATTGCTATTTTAAGTTAGTTTAGGTATAAACATATTTTTTTTGAATTAATACATTATTATGTCGCAAACAAATTATCAAGATTTTCCAAACTACGAGCCAAAAGATGGTGAGGAATTTATGAACGAAGCTCAGCTTGATCATTTTAAGAACAAACTTAATGCATGGCGCGACCAGTTGGTGAGTGATGCTGAATCAACCATTAACCATATTCAAGAAGAGGCAACACAAGTTGCAGACATTAATGACAGAGCAACCCTTGAAGAAGAGTTTGCCTTAGAACTTAGAACACGTGATCGTGAGCGTAAACTTATTAATAAAATTGACAAAACACTACACACCATTGAACTGGGTGACTATGGTTATTGCAAGACTTGTGGTGCTGAAATTGCTTTAATCAGATTAGAAGCTCGCCCTACTGCGGATGAGTGTATTGATTGTAAGACCATCGCAGAGCGCAAAGAAGTCTAAATTCATTCGTCTTTTTCTCTTTAACTGCGTTGGATTTTAAAATTATTTAGTCATTTGGATTAAGCCAAACTCCTTTTATAATTTTAAAAATCCGCCTTGCAAAAGAAAAAACACTCTAAATTTCAATAATAAGCATTTAGAGTGTTAAAAGTGCTGATAGGATTTACAAGTCTTTTCCAAACCTTTAATTTTCAAACCTTGGTTCTCTGTAACAACGCCAATTTTGGCAAGGGTTATATCTAGTTCTTTTTCAATTGATTCAACTACTTTAATTTTTTCTTTTGGTACACTAAAGCATAATTCATAATCATCTCCGCCAGCTAGTGGCAAACACCAATCTTTCGTCTGCTGGACATACGTTAGCACTTCATCACTTAAAGGAATATCATTAAGGTTGATGCTTGCGCCCACGCCAGATTGTTTTAAGATATGAGAAAGATCTTGTTCTAGCCCATCTGAAATATCAATACAGCTATTTGCAACGCTTAAGAGTTTTTGAGCTAATAACACTTGTGGATCTGGCGTGTTAAATTTTTTAAGCAATTCTATACTGGGTGTTTTGTTATCTTGCAATTGCTTCCATGCTAACGCTGCATCTCCAACAGTGTTAGAGATAAAAATATAATCACCAACTTTAGCACCAGATCTAAGCAATGCTCTGCCTTTATCCACCACGCCAGTAACATTAATACTAATACTTAATTTACCTTTAGTGGTATCACCACCTACCAAAACTATTTGATGCTGTTTTGCCAAACTCCTCAAAGAATTAGAAAAATCATACAACCAAGACTTATCTTCGCTTGGTAGTGTTAATGCCAATGTAAAATATTTAGGCGTAGCACCCATGGCTGCTAAATCGCTTAAATTTACCGCTAAGGCTTTATAAGCAATGTCGCTTGCTGCGGTATTTTTAGGAAAATGAACATCTTCGATTAGTGTGTCAACACTGGTAGCTAATTGTTGATTAACACCAATGCTAATCAATGCGCAATCATCCCCAACACCTAAATCAATGGAAGTGCTATGCCAATTAAAATACTGATCAATTAAAGAAAACTCTCCCACTACTCAGGGTATTTTTCTGCATGTTTTTTATCAATTTCTCCGCGTCCAGCATTAAACATCGAGCCAGAACCAAGCACCACTGACACCAATACAACAAAAAATAGTGGCACTACACCTAAAAGTGTCATAATCGAACTAACAATACTAACACCGTCCATACTAGCAGGTGCGTCTGAGGCAAGTAGCAAGCCCACAACAGAAACTAAAAAATAAAAAATATAAGCACCAATCAACAATTTATAGCGATTAAGTGAAAGCTGCCAATGTAGATATACTAAGCGAACATCTTGGGTTTTGGCTTTTTTAGTGCGCATGTAGGTGTAGGCAACAATAAGTAACGATAAGGCAATAGAGGTGCTAATTGCACTATCCATGCCTGTGCCAAAAATTTTAATAAGACCCAAGGTTAAAAAAATATGAACAACAATGGTGTTTAGCGTAAATAACTCATGTGCTGCTTTAGCGGATTTGCGCTCTTTAGCGCTAGCGTCTATAGTGATAATCATGCTGTATAGTTTATCATCATAAACAAAATTGCGCTACATATAAGCGTTATCTGTTTGACTATGATCCGTCATATCGCGCACCGACTTAATCTCAGGAAAGCGTGCTTTAAGTTGCTGCTCTACACCTTGCTCTAGTGTTAACTTCACTGAAGAACAGCCTTGACAACCACCACCAAAATTAAGGACAACATCTTTATCTTTGGTAATTTCTACCAACTCAACAAAGCCACCGTGAGAGGCAAGACCTGGCGAAATCTCAGCAGCAATCATGTATTTAATTTTCTCTTCAAGCGGTGCATCTTCACTTGGCTCTTCACCTTTTGCATTTGGCGCGGTAATGGTTAGCTTTTTGCCTGCACCTTCATCTTTAAGTGCAACTTCAGACTCTTCTAAATATTTAAAATTAGCTTCATCAATATAAGCAAAAAAACCTTCATAAGCAAATTTAAAATAATTCTTGCCTAACTCTTTTGGAAAGCAAAAATTAAAGGTAACGGCAGCGGCTGGAGTGCCAGCTCTTTCAATATCTACTTTCAAACCCAAATCTTTTTCATCTTGTTGAGCAAATAAGTCTGAAACGTAAGTTTGCGCTTCTTCTGTAATATTGAACATGGTTATCCTTTGTTAAAAGTAAGATTGTCAATTAGGCGAACACCGCCTAGATAGACCGCAGATAATATCGCAATTTTACTTGTATTGTCAGTAATTTTATTAAGGTTATTTGCGTCTAACAGTTGAAAATAATCCACTTTAAAATCCTTACTAAGCTCTTTTATTGCAAACTCTTGAAGACGGTTAATATCAGTAAGTAAATACCTGTCTTTAATATTGGTTAGTGTTTGATACAGTTTAGCGGCAGTATGCTTTTGCTTATCAGTTAAATATTGATTGCGCGTACTCATGGCTAATCCACTAGACTCGCGCATGATAGGTGCAGACAAAATAGTAATGTCTTTATTTAACTTTTTAACCATTCTCTTAATGATTAATAACTGCTGATAGTCTTTCTCACCAAATACTGCAACATCTGGAGCTACAATATTAAACAAGCGATTAACCACTTGAACCACACCTTTAAAATGCCCTGGACGTGAAGCGCCACATAAAATATTAGCAATGCTTCCAGGCTCTATGTCGCTATCTGTTCCTTGCGGGTAAACTTCGTCTTTATTCGGGATGAAAATAATATCCACACCTTTTTCATTAAGTAGTTTTTTATCACTTTCAAAGGTATTTGGATATTTGTCAAAATCCTCATTTTTTCCAAATTGAGTAGGGTTAACAAAAATACTCACAACAACAATATCGGCATTTTCTTTAGCCATATCCACCAAAGACAAATGCCCGTCATGAAGCCCGCCCATGGTTGGCACAAAGGCAATGGTTTTATTGTTAGCTTTATAATTTGATATTAATAATTCAATATCAGCAACGCAGTCAATAACTTTGCTCATCAGTCGGGAACGTTCGGTTTTTAACTGAACGGATAAAATCTTTAACTGCGGACTCAATCGAATTATTACTTGATAAGAAATTCTTAACAAATTTTGGCATACGTTGTGTGTTAATGCCAAGCATGTCATAACTAACCAACACCTGACCATCACAATCGCTACCGGCTCCAATGCCAATTGTTGGAATGTTTAAGACTTGAGATATTGTTTGGGCTAATTTAGCGGGTACACACTCCAATACTAAAACTTCCACTCCCCATGATTCAAGTAGCTTTGCATCTTCTAAAATTTTATTAGCGCTTTTTTCATCCCTGCCTTGTACTTTATAGCCACCCATCTCAAGTACCGATTGAGGCTGTAAGCCCAAATGTCCACAGACTGGAATGTTGTTGTCTTGCAATATTTTGAAAGAATCCTTGTGCTCTTGGCCACCCTCAAACTTCACCATTTGCGCGCCAACATTAATTAATCGTTTAGCATTTTCTAATGTTTGCTCAGCATTACTATAGCTTTGATAAGGCATATCAGCAATTAACAATGATTTCTGAATACCTTTAGAAACTACCTTAGTATGGTAGATCATATCATCCATGGAAACTGCCAAGGTATTTTCACCACCTTGAATGACATTACCCAATGAATCGCCCACTAAGATTATATCTATACCGCATTCATCAAATAGTTTAGAAAATGAAGCGTCATAAGCAGTTAGACACGTAATTTTTTCGTTTGAATCTTTGAAAGACTTTAATTGCTCAATATTCATAATTTAATTAAGTCTGATACATCTAGTTTGTCAATTAATTCTTGAATAGGTCCTAGGACTGGTACTTTAAGATCTGGATCCATTTCCGCTAGTGGCACCAGTACAAATGCCCGATTCATCATCTCAGGGTGTGGAATAACCAATTGCTTAGAAGCAACAACTTGCACGCCATACAAAATAATATCCAAATCAATGGTTCTAGCACCCCATTTTTTCTCGCGCACACGATGCTGTTTTTCTTCAATTTCTTGGCATACATGCAAAAGCTCTAAGGCTGTTAAATGAGTATTGACTTGACAAACAGCGTTAATATAATCAGGCTGATTTGAATTATCAATTGGCTTAGATTGATACAAGCTCGATAAATTAACCACGCTAATATCTTGTGCATCATGAAGAGCGAGTACTGCATCTTTGATTTGTTGCTTAGGGTTATTAAGATTTGAACCCAATCCGATATAAGCTAACAATGGATTAATGTCCCCACATGTTCGCCAGCACCCAATCTTGACAAAATATCAATTTGTCTACCAGAGGCAATAATGGTGTCAGTATTGGTTTTTGCTGCCGTTTTTGCTGCCAACACCTTAGTGTACATTCCGCCAGAACCTAAAGACCCACCAGAACGACCCGCCACTTTAGTGAGTTTTTCATCGGTTACACAAATTTTGTTAATCAACTCAGCGCCCATGTCTTTTCTTGGATCAGCACTATACACGCCACCTTGGTCTGTGAGAATTACAAGCTGAGTTGCGCCAGTCAAATTAGCAACCATGGCCGCTAATGTGTCATTATCACCAAATTTAATCTCATCAGTAGCAACCGTATCATTCTCATTAACAATAGGAACAGTGCCTAACTCCAATAGAGCGTTTAATGTTGCGCTGGTATTATCGCTTTGATTTTTGTCAGACAAGTTATCATGAGTCAGTAGTACTTGTGCAGTATGAATGTTGTGCTTCGCGAATAAAGATTCATAAGTTTGTACCAAACCCATTTGACCAACCGCTGCTGCTGCTTGTAGTTTGTGAATATTAGTTGGGCGCTCACTCCAATTAAGTCGCTTAATGCCCTCAGCAATAGCACCACTAGAAACTAATATAACCTCAATATCTTTAGCTTTAAGACCAGCAATTTGATCAACCCAAGAGCTGATTGCATCAATGTCCAAACCTTTGCCGTCATTAGTTAATAACGCAGAGCCAATCTTAATTACCCATCTTTGTTTACTCATTGTTGTTATCTTTTACCAAATTAAACAAACCCTCTACCAAGTCCTTACACCCCAATCCATTTAGTGCGGAAATATTGTAAAAATCACCTTTGTAGTTAATCTCTTTCAATAGGTTGCTAACAATACCATCACGATCCTGTTCTGGCAATAAGTCCATCTTATTGATAGCCAATAACCTAGGCTTGTTAGCCAACCCTTCGTCATACTTTCTTAGCTCATTTTCAATGGTTAAAAAGTTTTGAGCAGGATCTGATCCGTCTGCTGGCAAAATATCCACCACGTGTAACAACGCTTTTGCACGAGACAAGTGCTTTAAAAATTCAAAACCAAGTCCAACACCCTCACTAGCATCTTCAATCAAACCTGGAATATCAGCCATAACAATATGTTCATCATAGTATGACACCACGCCTAACGATGGATGTAGTGTTGTAAAAGGGTAATCTGCTACTTTTGGTCGGGCACTAGAAATCTGACGAATAAGGCTGGATTTTCCTGCATTAGGCATGCCTAACAATCCAATATCAGCCATCACACTCATCTCTAAACCAATTTCACGAACCTCTCCAGGTGTACCTGGTGTTGTTTGACGAGGCGCTCTATTGGTGCTTGATTTAAACCTTGCATTGCCTAAACCATGAAAACCGCCTTTAGCAACCAACAATATTTGATCATGCTTGGTTAATTCACCAATCAGTTCATCAGTTTCTAAGTCATATACCTTAGTGCCTAGTGGAATTTCAACTGTTAAATGCTCTGCTGACTTTCCTCGCTTGTTTTGTCCAGAGCCAGGTTGTCCGTTTTTTGCTCTAAAAAGTCTATTAAAACGAAATTCGCTTAAGGTATTTAACCCTTCTTGACCACGAAAATACACATGACCGCCATCACCACCATCACCACCATCAGGTCCACCATCAGGAATATATTTTTCACGACGAAAACCTAAACAGCCCGCACCCCCTTTACCAGCTTCAACACGAATCGATGCAGAATCAACAAATTTCATAAAAGCTCAAGCAAAAGGTCTAAAATACAATGAACGACATTATACCACTCATCGATGAATCAATTCTCTTACAGCCTTATTGGATATTTGCTTTTGCCACTCATGCTGTTACGCCTGTTGATAAAATCTATAAAAGCGCCTGAATATCGAAAGCGCATGGGTGAAAGACTTGGTTTTATTAACAAAATACCTGTGCCTGTTATTTGGATCCATTGCGTCTCTGTTGGTGAATTTAGAGCCTCCATCACGCTGATTGATCAACTCATTAAAAACTATCCAGAACATCGTGTGTTAATTACTAGCACCACACCTACTGGCTCAAGGGCGATTAAAAATCATTACCAGCAACAAGTGTTACATTATTATTTTCCATTTGATCTGGGCTTTGTTGTTAATCGATACGTTGCAAAAACCAATGCAAAAATCTGTATTTTATTAGAAACTGAAATTTGGCCAAATCTTGTTCGCGCTCTAGATAAAAACAACGTACCAACGTTGTTAATCAATGCAAGACTGTCTCAACGATCTTTAGAAAAATATCAAAAATTTGCACCCAATCTGGCCAAACAGACTTTAAACAAATTTAGTGTCATTGCTGCTCAAAACAAAAATTCACAACAACGTTTTATTGAACTCGGCACCCTACCTAATAAAGCCATCAACGCTGGAAATATCAAATTTGACCAAAAAGTTACAATTAATCAAGACACTTCTCAATCTTTAAAAACCATGATTGGCAAACGAAAAGTGGTTGTTTTTGCCAGCACTCACGATACCGAAGAGTTGCAAATTATCAATGCTTATTTGGCAGTTAAAGATGCTATTGACGCACTACTTGTTATTATTCCAAGACACCCTGAGCGCTTCAAAGAAGTTTACAAACTTGCTCAAAAAAACAATTTATCCATTGTAAGACGATCTAGCAATAAATCTGCCCAAACAGCGCAAATACTATTAGGCGACTCCATGGGTGAAATGATGAATTATTTTAGTGTGGCTGATATTGTGTTTATGGGTGGCAGTCTTAACAACACAGGCGGGCATAATATGCTCGAACCTGCGGCACTATCAAAGCCTATCTTATTTGGGCCTGCTGTATTTAATTTTGCAGAAATATCGTTTGACCTTGTTAATAACAAGGGTGCCATCCAAGTGAAAAATAGTAATGAACTATTTGAATGTATTATTGAACTTTGTGCCGATGTCAAACAGAGAAAAAAGCTTGGAGATAATGCGTATCAATACTTTAAATCAAAACAAGGAGCGCTTAAAACAATCTTACAACTGATTGATCAATCACTCTAGCTGGCATCCCAATACTTCTTCATCTCATAGTATAAAAAAGAAGCTGTCCAAGTAATTAATACAAACCCCACTAAGGATTCCATGCCAACCAAAAATCGAATTGCGCCAAACGGTTCAATATCACCAAAACCCAACGTGGTAAAGTTAGTGAATGAAAAATAAACACTGTCTAACAATGAGCCGTCAAAATTACCTGTAATAGCACCCCAAGCTGGATTTTGGCTCATAAAAAAATAACCCAGAGCAAATAACCATATCTCCACCACATGCGCAATGAGCGCAATAAATACGACAGCTATAATTCTAAAACGATGTTTAATGTTCATCTTTGGTACAAAAGTGGTTGCTCGATAGAGAAACTCATAATGAATCAACACACTAATTGCCACAATAAGCGAATTAACTAAAACTGCTAACAACATCGTATCCTATTTATAATGAAATAAAACAATTGTACTGTAAAAATTTAGGAAAAAATCAAAATGGACTGTTGCAATACAAAAACCGATGAAAAATTATTGTGTTATTGTTTCAATATTACTGAAAATGCTTATTTAGAAGCACTAAAACAAGGAAAAGGATCCGTTTTAAAGGATTTTGTAGTGTTTCAGACTAAAAATAACCGTTGCAGTTGTGAAAATCTAAATCCTTCAAAGCAGTGCTGTTTGAAGGATTTTAAAATTTTGGAAAAAATGCAAACAAACGCTTAAGCGCCCTCTTTCATGTAAATCTCAGAGTCATTGTCTAAAAATTCTGCCGATTTCTTATCCATCTCAATTTGTATCTTATTAATCTTTGCAACTTCTTCATCATCCATGGTTTTAATTTCTTGGGTGATTTTCATTGAGCAGAATTTAGGGCCACACATAGAGCAAAAATGTGATGTTTTTGCTGCTTGTTTTGGCATGGTCTCATCATGATATTTTCGCGCTGTATCTGGATCCAATCCAAGATTAAACTGATCTTCCCATCTGAATTCGAAACGCGCCTTTGATAAAGCATTATCACGAATTTGTGCACCTGGATGACCTTTGGCAAGATCCGCTGCATGAGCGGCAATCTTATAGGCAATAATCCCTTCTTTTACGTCATCTTGATTAGGTAAACCTAAATGCTCTTTAGGAGTTACATAACAAAGCATTGCACAACCATACCAGCCAATTTGCGCCGCACCAATGGCTGAAGTAATATGATCATAACCTGGAGCAATATCAGTGGTTAATGGACCCAATGTATAGAACGGCGCTTCACCACATTCTTTCAACTGTTTGTCCATGTTTTCCTTAATCATTTGCATTGGCACATGACCCGGTCCTTCAATAAAAGTTTGCACGTCATGCTTCCAAGCAATTTTGGTTAGCTCGCCTAAGGTTTCTAATTCGCCAAATTGAGCCGCATCATTAGCATCTGCAATTGAGCCTGGGCGCAAGCCATCACCGAGTGAAAAAGTAATATCATATTGTTTCATGATTTCACAAATTTCTTCAAAATGCGTATAAATAAAACTCTCTTGATGATGAGCCAAACACCATTTAGCCATGATTGAACCGCCACGAGAGACAATACCTGTTGTGCGATTAATGGTTAATGGTACGTGTTGTAAGCGTACACCGGCATGAATTGTAAAGTAATCTACGCCCTGCTCAGCTTGCTCAATGAGTGTGTCTCTAAACACCTCCCAGTTTAAATCCTCAGCAATGCCGTTCACTTTTTCCAGTGCTTGATAAATTGGCACTGTACCAATTGGTACTGGCGAGTTACGAATAATCCACTCACGAGTCTCATGAATGTTTTTACCTGTTGAAAGATCCATGATGGTATCAGCACCCCAACGAATACCCCAAACCATCTTATCTACTTCTTCTTCAATACTCGAACCTAATGCTGAATTACCAATATTGCCGTTAATCTTTACCATGAAATTACGACCAATGATCATCGGCTCAGTTTCAGGATGATTAATATTGTTAGGAATAACTGCACGACCTCGCGCCACTTCATCACGAACAAATTCAGGTGTAATAACATCTGGAATTGAAGCGCCAAAACTCTCACCTTTGTGCTGACCAATTTGATCTTTATACTCCTGCCATTTGCAATTTTCACGAATAGCAATGTATTCCATCTCTGGCGTGATAATGCCTTTTTTTGCATAATGCATCTGCGATACATTTTTGCTTTTTTTAGCTCGGCGTGGTGTTTGCAGATGCTCAAACCTTAATTTGTCTAATTCTGAGTCTTCTAGGCGCTCATTGGAAAAAGTTGAGCTTAGATTTTCTAACACTTCAGTATCATCGCGCTCTTCAATCCAAGTAGATCTAACATTGTCCAAACCTTTGCGTAAATCGATTGAAACCTCTGGATCGGTATATACACCTGAAGTATCATATACATGAATTGGATCATTCTTTTCAGCTAACTCACCAATGGTATCTGTAAGTTTTATCTCACGCATAGGAACCTGAATGTCTTCTCTAGAACCCTCAACGTAAATCTTATTTGAATTAGGAAAAGGCTCGATAAAGGCTTTGTTAATAGTTAAGGTATTTTTTAAGGTTTTGCTTGATTGGCTCATTGTTGTATAATCGACTAAATTATTAGGAAAATTTAAGATGACAATTTTAACCCATAGACCACGTCGTATGAGAAAACACGCATATACCCGTGAATTAATGCGTGAAAACACACTAACAACGGATGATTTGATTTTTCCTATTTTTGTACTAGAAGGCAAAAATAAGCGTGAAAGCGTTGATTCTATGCCGGATATCGAGCGATTAAGTATTGATCAGTTGCTCATTGAAGCCAAAGAGCTGATTGAACTTGGCATTCGTGCTGTGGCACTATTTCCAGTTGTACCAGAGGAGAAAAAATCACTAGAGGCTGAAGAGGCTTTTAATAAAGACGGCCTTGCTCAGCGCGCTGTTCGTGCTTTAAAGGAGAATTACCCTGATATTGCAGTCATTACTGACGTGGCACTTGATCCTTTTACCACTCATGGTCAAGATGGTTTGATTGATGACAAAGGTTATGTACTTAATGATGAAACGGTTGAAGTTTTGGTTAAACAAGCGCTGTCTCATGCGGAGGCTGGTGCTGATATTGTTGCCCCTTCAGATATGATGGACGGTCGTATTGGTGCTATTAGAAGTGCGCTGGAAGAAAATGGTTTTATCTATACTAACATTCTAGCCTACGCTGCAAAATACGCCTCTAGTTACTACGGTCCATTTAGAGACGCGGTTGGTTCTGCTGCAAACCTTGGAGAATCAAGTAAAGAAACTTATCAAATGGATCCTGCTAATTCAGATGAAGCCATACGAGAAGTAGGAATGGATATTGATGAAGGTGCCGACATGGTAATGATTAAACCAGGATTGCCTTATTTGGATATTGTTTACCGAATTAAACAAACCTTTGGCATGCCAACCTTTGCTTATCATGTTAGTGGTGAATACGCCATGCTCAAAGCTGCTAGTCAAAACAACTGGATTGATGAGAAGAAAGTTGTTTTAGAAACCCTACTTTCTTTTAAGCGTGCTGGCAGTGATGCTGTTTTAACTTACTACGCTAAGCAAGCTGCTAAGTGGTTGAAATAAAAGAATTTATTTTACATATTAAAATATAATAATATTCTTATATAGTTTCCAAAATAGTGTATAATACATACTATTATTACGGTATTAATTCTGGGAAACTATCATGGAAAATAAATCACTATTTGGTTCAATTGTTCTTGCAATAACACTGGTTGCGGGTTTTTTCTTTTATGACAACCAAGTGTCAGAGCTTGAAAAAGAAGTCAGTACAATCACTCAAGAATATAATACAAAAATTTCAGCCCTTACCCCTAGTGCAAAATCAGAAATCAAAGAAGACTTATCTGCACTTGAGAGTCTTAACACTCAGCTTATTGACACTAGATCAAAGCTTGAAGCTACACGTAAAGAACTGTCGCTAGCTAACAGTAAGACTAGCGTTTTAGTCGATGAAATTAAACAAATGACTGATGCTAGAGATAAAATCAAATCTCTTAAAACTTCTCTCGCATCTACACAAGAAAAATTAGAATTATCTAGCGAGAAAGTTGATTTTTTACAAAAAATATTTAAAAAACAAAACACTGAGCTAGCAGCTAAGAACATCTCTAGAATTGCCACACTTAAGGAAACCTCTACTGGTATTGCCGTTACAGGTTTAGTAGTTCCGGCTATTGGCGCTGCAACGCTTGTTTCTTACACAGTTGAAGAAATTAAAAACTACTGTGCTAATGTAAAAAACATTATGACGCTTGAGGAAAAAGTATTTGGCAAGATTGTTTCTCTAGACAGCCAAATGCAAAAAAACTACCACAACCAGTGTGAAGTTAGCCTAAAGGATAAAATTAAAAAAGGTTTGAAAAAACTTAAAGTTGAACAGCCTAATAATTAATTAATTCGATTATTAATTAAATCTTCAACCACTTCTGGCTCTGCCAAGGTTGAAGTGTCACCTAAATTTGTATAATCATTTTCGGCAATTTTTCTCAAAATCCGGCGCATGATTTTTCCACTTCTAGTCTTTGGCAATCCAGGTGCAAATTGAATTTTATCCACCGTGGCAATCGGGCCAATTTCGCTACGCACCAACTTAACCAGTTCACTTTTTAACTCATCCGTTGGCTTAATGCCACTCATGATAGACACATAAGCATAAATACCCTGTCCTTTAATATCATGCGGATAACCCACTACTGCAGCTTCTGATACATTTTCGTGTAATACTAATGCAGATTCAATCTCAGCCGTTCCTAGTCGATGACCTGAAATATTTAAAACATCATCCACTCGACCCGTAATCCAATAATAACCATCAGCATCTCTTTTTACACCATCACCTGCAAAATATTTGCCTGGGAAAGTTGAAAAATACGCCTCCATAAAACGCTCATGATTATTGTAAAGCGTACGCATTTGTCCTGGCCAAGATCGTGCAAGCACCAAAATACCCTCTGCTTCACCTTCTAAAACTTCGCCTTGTTCATTAACAATTTGTGGCTCAATACCAAAGAATGGCTTGCTTGCTGAGCCTGGTTTTAAGGCTGTTGCATAAGGTAGTGGTGTAATCATATGCCCACCTGTTTCTGTTTGCCACCAAGTATCAACGACCGGGCATTTTCCTTCGCCCACTTTGTGATAATACCACTCCCACGCTTCAGGATTAATTGGCTCCCCAACGGTGCCTAAAATACGCAAACTAGAGCGTGAAGTTTTGTCTACAAACTCATCACCTGCACCCATCAGGGCACGAATCGCAGTAGGTGCTGTATAAAAAGTATTTACCTGATGTTTATCAATTACCTGCCAAAAACGTGATGCATCTGGATAAGTTGGAACACCTTCAAACATTAAGGTGGTGGCACCATTGGCAAGTGGGCCATAAACAATATAAGAGTGCCCTGTTACCCAACCAACATCAGCGGTACACCAATAGATATCATCCTGTTGATAATCAAAGGTGTATTTATGTGTTATCGCAGCGTAGAGCAAATAACCCCCAGAGGTATGCAACACTCCTTTAGGTTTTCCGGTTGAGCCTGAAGTATAAAGAATAAACAAAGGTGTTTCAGCATCAAATGCTTCACATGGACACTCATTTGAAACATTAGAAACCAATTCATGGTACCAAACGTCTTTAGCACCCCAGTGAACTTCTCCACCCGTATGTTGAACCACAATGACCGAATCAACACAATGACAAGCACCAATAGCTTTATCAACATTAGCCTTAAGTGCTGTGGCTCTTCCACCACGAACACCTTCATCTGCAGTAATAACTACTTTACACTGTGAATCTAGAATTCTATCTTTTAGCGCTTCTGGAGAGAAACCACCAAATACCACACTATGAACCGCTCCGATACGTGCACAAGCCAGCATTGCGTAGCTTGCTTCTAGAATCATTGGCATATAAATACAAACTCGATCACCCTTGCCTACACCTAATTTTTTTAAACCATTGGCAAGTCTTGCTACCTCATCATGCAACTGCTGGTAGGTAACTTTTTTACTTATCTCAGGATCATCACCCTCCCAAATAATCGCAGTTTGATTGGCCTTTTCAGGTAAATGCCTATCAATACAATTGTAGGCAATATTAAGCTCGCCGCCTTTAAACCATTCAATTTTTCCTTGAGTGTAATCAACATTAGAAGTTTGAGCCCAATCTTTATCCCAATGTAAAAATTCTTTAGCCTGAGTCGTCCAAAACTCATCCGAATTGTTAATTGAATCAGCATACATTGCCTCATACTTATCTTGAGTACATAATGGTGTTGTATGTGATGTTGCTATTGGGTAAGTTTTCATGATCTATTTAGAACTAAAAAAATAAAAATATAAATAATACCCGTAATTTTATAAAGACGAAAAAAAATGACGCTTTTGCGTCATTTTTTGTACAAAATTTAAAAAAAAGATTCTAATTATTCCTCTTCAACTTCTGTAATTTCATCAGCCACTTCATCAATAGCTGTTGTAGACAATTCAGCCTCAACTTCTTGAGTTGTTTGTGCATCACTAGCTTTTTGTTGAGCGGTTAACTCTTCTTCCATAGCATGCTCTTCTGAAAGAATAGAGCTGTCAATTAGTCCAGCTTCAATTTCTCTAAGTGCAACCACAGTCGGCTTATCTTTGCCTGCATCCAAAGTAGATCTAAAACCGCCAGAACTTAACTGATGAGCACGTTTTGCAGCCACTAAAACCAACTCAAAACGATTATCTACAAAATCCAAACACTCTTCAACAGTTACTCTAGCCATAATACTCTCTAACTTTTAGTTATGATAAAATCAATTAATTTTACACGAAAATAAACCGGTTCGATATTTTATGGAAAGACTAATTGTTCTAGATACTGAAACCACAGGTATTGAGCCTTCTGAAGGTCATCGAATTATTGAAATTGGTTGCACTGAGATTGTTGATAGAGTTATTAGTGAAGACAATGATTATCATCAATACATCCAACCTAATCGCAATGTAGGTGACTCAGTTAGGATTCACGGAATTACTGATAAATTTCTAATTGGAAAGCCTGAATTTGAAGAGATAGCTTTAGAGTTTATGGAATATATTGATGGTGCTACATTGGTTATTCATAACGCGCCATTCGACCTTGGATTTTTAAATCATGAGCTTAATCTTATGGACTCTGATGAAAAAATTGAAGACAAATGTACAATTATCGATTCTTTAGAATTATCAAAACAACAACGTCCCGGAACGCTACATAATCTTGATGCACTTTGTAGACGTTTTGAAATTGATGCCAGTGCACGTACTGTTCACGGCGCACTACTCGATGCGCAAATTCTTGCACAAGTATATTTAGCCATGACTGGCGGTCAGTCAGTTTTATTTCACGCCGAACAAGCAAGCACTCAACAAAATACTTCAGCAAACGATATCACACATGTAGATGCCAGTATTGGAAAAACCAAAGTTGTTTATGCCAGTGCCGATGAGTTAGCTGCTCATAACGCTTACTTTGACAATATTTAGGACAGCCAATGCATTATCAAGATCTACGTGAATTTATCAAAGAATTAGAATCTCAAGGCAGACTTAAGCGTATTAAACAAGAGGTAGATGCCAATCTAGAAATTACTGAAATATGTCGACGTACTTTAGATAAACAAGGCCCTGCTCTTTTATTTGAAAATGTAAAAAATTCCAGCATGCCAGTATTGGCTAACTTGTTTGGCACAACTGATAGAGTAGCAAGCGCCATGGGTCAACAAGATTTAGTAGCTCTTAGAGAATTGGGAAAATTACTGGCCGAACTTAAACAACCAGAACCACCAAAAGGTTTAAAAGATGCTTTTGAAAAACTCCCAACGTTAAAAAAAGTTCTGAGTATGCCGGTTAAATCTGTCAAGAAAGCACAATGCCAAGAAGTGGTTATTGAAGGTGACCAAGTCGATCTTAACCAACTTCCTATTCAAACATGCTGGCCTGGAGACGCCGCCCCTCTTGTTACTTGGGGGCTTACCATTACCAAAGGGCCGTATAAAAAACGTCAAAATTTAGGTATTTACCGACAACAACTAATCGGTAAAAACAAACTTATTATGCGCTGGTTATCTCATCGTGGTGGTGCGCTTGATTTTAAAGATTGGTGTGAGAAAAATCCAGGTGAACCTTACCCTGTTGCTGTTGCAATTGGTGCTGATCCTGCAACTACACTTGCTGCTGTTACCCCAATTCCTGACTCACTCAGTGAGTATGCATTTGCAGGTCTGCTACGCGGTAAAAAAACTAAAGTTTGCACTTGTATTGGTAATGATTTACAAGTGCCTGAAAATGCGGAAATTATCTTAGAGGGTGTTATCTATCCAGATGAAATGGCAGATGAAGGACCATACGGCGATCACACAGGATATTACAATGAAGTTGAGCGCTTCCCAGTGTTTACTGTTGAAAGAATCACTCACCGAAAAAATCCAATTTATCACTCAACTTATACAGGCAAACCAATTGATGAACCTGCAATATTAGGTGTGGCACTTAATGAAGTTTTTGTACCACTACTGCAACAACAATATCCAGAAATTGTTGATTTTTACCTGCCGCCAGAGGCTTGCTCATATCGTATGGCTGTGGTTAGCATTAAAAAACAATACCCAGGTCATTCAAAGCGTGTGATGATGGGTGTTTGGTCTTTTTTAAGACAATTTATGTACACCAAGTTTGTCATTATTGTTGATGATGATATTGATGTGAAAAATTGGAAAGAGGTTATTTGGGCAATGACCACTCGAGTAGATCCAACACGTGATACTACTCTTATTGACAACACACCAATTGATTATCTTGATTTTGCATCACCCATCTCAGGTCTTGGATCAAAAATGGGTATTGATGCAACCAATAAACTTCCAGGTGAAACTGATAGAGAATGGGGAACACCTATCATAATGGATGATAAAGTCATACAAAAAGTTGACAGCATTTGGAAAGAGTTAGGAATTGATTAAATTAGCATTAATAATCAAATTTAACTCTTTACACAGACTCCGAACAAAGTATAATTATCGTTTTTTCGGAGTGTAGCGCAGTTTGGTAGCGTATCTGGTTTGGGACCAGGTGGTCGGGGGTTCAAATCCCTCCACTCCGACCAAAACTTTTCCTAGGGTTTTAAAATTGCGCCCTTAGCTCAGCTGGATAGAGCAACGGCCTTCTAAGCCGTAGGTCACACGTTCGAATCGTGTAGGGCGTGCCAAAAAAAGTTTATGGCGGGAATAGCTCAGTTGGTAGAGCCCCGGATTGTGATTCCGGTTGTCGCGGGTTCGAACCCCGTTTCTCGCCCCA
>CAZEYU010000015.1:0-27593 GCA_964516395.1 uncultured Candidatus Thioglobus sp. | reverse complement strand
GCCCTACCAAGACTCAAATATTACGCTAATACCTATCAATTTAAATACAACCAAGTAAGACTCAAAACTCAAAAAACTCTATGGGGGTCTTGCAGTGCAACTAACAATATAAACCTAAACTACTTACTTATAAGAGCACCAATGTCAATCATCGATTATGTGATTGTGCATGAACTTTGCCACACGATTCATAAGAACCATTCAAAGGATTTTTGGCAATTGGTAGAAAGCGTGTTGCCAGCATACAAAGCCAGCAAAACTTGGCTTAAAGATAATGGCCATAAGCTTCACAACCTATAGCCATTGAAAGGCTATTTATTATTAAACTTTTCTACTGCAGCTTCCATCTCACCTTTTAGCGTATTCATTTCTGCCATTTCAATAATAATATCACCACCACCCATTAATTCTGAATTGAAATAAATTTGTGGAAAAGTTGGCCAATCTTGGAATGCAGGTAAATTTTGCATTACCTCTTGATCTTCAAAAATATTTACATAAGCAAATTCAACACCAGTTTCTGCCAATGTTTGTGCAGCGCGCGCTGAAAAACCACATTGTGGAAATTGCGGTGTACCTTTCATATAAATTACAACTGGTGCGCTGTCTACTTGTTGTTGAATTCTTTGCATTACATCCATGGTATTACTCCTATATTTAATTCCCGAGTATTTTACTCGTATATTATTAACTGTGCAATTAATCTAGTATTTAACTGCTTGGGCAATTGTATATTTCTGCCCTTGTTTTAATTTTTTATAATTGCCAAATACTGATTTGAAATTATCCTTAATAAAATGACGCAAGCCATTAATAGTGACAAATGTAATTTTTCCGCCAGGCTTAAGCGCGTCAAATGCATCATAAAGAATAATACTTAATTGTTCTCTACCTACTTTTGCAGGTACGTTTGATAACACTTGATCAAAATATTCTTTCTTATCAACCGCTGAAAATGCATCTGATAAATACGCTTTTGCATTGGTAATATTATTAAGTTTAGCGTTTGTATTAGACAACTCTACTGCTACAAAATCTTTATCAACCATATGCACTTCTCCGCCTGTGCAAACTTTTGCAATACTTAGACCAATTGGGCCATACCCACAGCCCAAATCTAGACACTTGTCATTAGTATTAATATCTAAATATTTCATAAACAATACCGTGCCTTCGTCAATCGATCGTGGTGAAAATACGCCCCATCTGGTTTTTAGATTCAATGGTTGATTAAGCAGATTAGACTCAATCATCAAATCTTGCTTTAATTTAGGAATATCATCTCGATTAAACATATCGCATCATTATACATAAGGGTATCCGTGTTAATTCCGATGATAAAATATCAACCATGAATAGACCTGAACTCCTCTCCCCTGCTGGCTCTTTAAAACACATGCGTTATGCTTATGCTTATGGTGCTGATGCGGTTTATGCAGGACAGCCAAGATATTCTTTGCGAGTGCGTAATAATTCTTTTGATTTTGACACACTTAAACAAGGCATTGTTGAGGCACATGAGAACGACAAAAAGTTTTTTGTCGCTTCCAATATCATCCCTCATAATGCCAAAATAAAAACTTATATGAATGATATTGAGCCCGTGGTTGAGTTAGGGCCTGATGCGCTAATCATGGCAGACCCTGGTTTGATTATGATGGTCAAGGAAAAATTTCCAGAGCAAGTTATTCATCTCTCTGTTCAGGCTAATGCTATTAATTATGCCACGGTTAAGTTTTGGAAAAATGCCGGCATTAGTCGCATCATCCTTTCAAGGGAATTATCACTCGACGAAGTTAAAGAAATTCGTCAAGAGTGTCCAGATATTGAGCTCGAAGTTTTTGTTCATGGCGCTCTATGCATTGCTTATTCTGGCCGTTGTTTATTATCAGGTTACTTTAACCACCGAGATCCAAATCAAGGATCGTGTACCAATTCATGTCGTTGGAAATATGATGTTAAAGAAGCCGAAGAAACTATTGAAGGTGATATAAAAGCGGTTGAAATTAAAGCACCTGAAGATCAAGTAGTGCTACTTGAGGAGGAAGGTCGCCCCGGTGAACAAATGCCTGCTTATGAAGATGAACATGGTACTTACATCATGAACTCAAAAGATCTAAGAGCTATTGAACACGTACACACACTTACCAAAATGGGAATTGATTCGTTAAAAATCGAAGGACGAACAAAATCACATTACTATGCAGCACGTACTGCACAGGTTTATAAACAAGCCATTGACGATGCCATGGCCGGTAGAGAGTTCAACCCAGAAGCATTTGGTGTATTGGAAAATCTTGCTAATAGAGGTTATACCGATGGGTTTTATCGCAGACACCAGCCTGAAGAATTGCAAACCTATTTTGACAATTATTCGCGCTCAAACAAACAACAAGTTGTGGGCGAAATTCTTGATTACAAAGATGGAAAAGCACTGATTGAGGCCAAAAATAAATTTAGCATAGGTGATTCGATCGAAGTTGTTTTGCCTAATGAGTGTTTTCATACAACAGTTGAGTCTATAACGACAGAGTACAACGAAGAGCTAGAAGTGGCTAAAGGCAGTGGTTATCGAGTTTGGATTCCGATGAAAAACATCAATCCAGAGATGGGTTTTATCGCTAGAAATTTTGATGAAAAAATAACCATCAAAAACAAAAATATTCAAAAAGATCCACAACAGAAAATTCGTCGCCCTTCTTGGTAGTTAATACGCTTGCTTGCGTATAATATCAGTCTTTAGAATAAGGTTATTTTAGCGTGCTTAATAACATTCACTCGCCACAAGACATTAAACAATTAAGCATGGCTCAATTACAATCTTTGGCAGATGAAATTCGAGAATTTTTAATTAACAACACGCAAGAAACCGGCGGTCATCTAGCGCCAAATTTAGGCACTGTAGAGATGTCAATTGCCATGCATTATGTGTTTAACACACCTAAAGATAGTTTTGTCTTTGATGTTGGTCATCAAGCTTATACACACAAAATACTCACGGGTCGTTTTAACAAAATGCACACACTCAGACAAAAAAACGGCTTGTCTGGATTTACCAAACGCAGTGAGAGTGAACATGATAGTTTTGGTGCAGGACATTCATCCACCTCCATCAGTGCCGCTTTAGGCATTGCAATAGCCAACAGCCTTACCAACAACCAACAAAAATCTTTAGCTGTGATTGGCGATGGTGCATTAACCGGTGGCATGTCATTTGAAGCGCTTAACCATGCCGGTGATTCAGATGCAGATTTACTCATTATTTTGAATGATAATGACATGAGTATTTCAAAAAATGTTGGCGCAATGAATAAATACCTTACCAAACTAATCTCTGGAAAGGTTTACTCAACCATGAAATCCAAATCATTAGATTTTTTAGAAAAAATGCCAATGATTCATGAATTCGCTAAGCGCTCGGAAGAACACCTTAAAGGTATGGTACTGCCTTCAACTTTATTTGAAGAGTTGGGTATTGATTATTACGGCCCTATTGATGGGCATGACTTACCAACACTAATCAAAACCCTGCAAAACCTTAAACATCAAAACAAACCTCGCCTACTGCACATTATTACTAAAAAAGGATATGGTTTAGAGCATGCTGAAAATGATCCATGTAAATTTCATGGGGTGGCACCTGCCAAATCTCCTACTAACGACTTACCGAGTTATAGCAATGTGTTTGGTACTTGGCTGAACAAGACTGCCGAATACAATCAAGATTTAATTGCCATTACCCCAGCAATGTGCACAGGCTCTGGCATGAGTGATTTTGAAAAAAAATATCCCAACCAATACTTTGATGTGGGTATTGCAGAACAACACGCCATTACCTTTGCAGGTGGTTTGGCAGTTCAAGGGTTAAAGCCTGTTGTTGCCATTTACTCAACTTTTCTACAACGCGGCTATGATCAGCTAATTCACGATATTGCTTTGCAAAATTTAAATGTTGTTTTTGCTATTGATAGAGCAGGACTGGTTGGTAGTGATGGTGCAACTCATGCCGGAAGTTTTGATTTGAGTTTTTTAAGATGCATCCCAAATCTTGTTATTATGGCGCCTAGTGGCGCCAAACAACTGTATCAAATGCTGAATACTGCATTTAACACTGAAGGGGTTATTTGTATTCGCTACCCTCGTGGTAACTCGTCAACACATGATTTTGTTAATACTGATACATTAGAAATAGGCAAAGGAAAAGTCTTACTTACAGGCAAAAACATTGCCATTCTCGCCTTTGGAACTATGCTTGATGCTGCGCTTGAAGCGGGTGAAAAATTAGGCGCAAGTGTGGTTGATATGCGATTTGTTAAACCATTAGATAAAGATTTAATTTTGAAATTAAGCAAAACACATACTCAGCTAATATCAATTGAAGATAATGCCATTTCTGCTGGTGCAGGTAGTGGTGTTAGTGAATTTTTACATCAAAACAATATCCAAACGCCATTAAAAATTCTAGGATTACCAGACGAATTTACCGAACAAGGTTCACAAGATGAGCTTTATGATTTATACGGACTTAATGCTCAAGGTATTATTAGCGTGGTATCATGAAAAAACTGCTAAAAAAACACGCACCTCATCCGGATAAGATAAAAAATCACAAACACTTAGGCTGGCTAAATAAGCATTTACACGATTCTAGCTTGTGGAATTTTAATCGTAGATCAATCTCAAAAGCATTTGCGGTAGGCTTGTTTTGTGCCTTTATCCCTGTACCTTTTCAAATGTTATTGGCTGCACCAGCTGCGGTTATTTTTAGCGCTAATCTACCTCTGTCTATCGCTCTAGTTTGGATCACCAATCCACTCACCATGCCTCCAATTTTCTATGGCTGTTATAAATTAGGCGCTTGGATTTTAGGTGTTGGTATTGAAAATGATTTTGTGATGTCACTGGAGTATGTTTGGCAAGTATTTGACACGATTTGGCAGCCGTTTTTATTAGGGTGCCTATTGGTTTCGACAGTTAGTGCTGTTGTTGGATACTTCTCAATTCAGCTTATTTATAGATTAAGAGTTTATAAAAGAATTAAAAAATCTTAAGTTTTTTTAATTGAGGCTCGAATTTGCGCCTCAAGTTCATCAACCAAACTTTCATTACTTACCTTGGCATGTGTTTTACCATCTAAATACATTAAGTTTGGCTCACCACCTGTCAGACCAACAGATACAGCTTTTGCCTCGCCCGGACCATTCACCACACAACCAATAACAGCAGCATCTATTGGTTCGTTAATATCCTCTAAGCGAGATTCAAGCTCGTTCACTACCTTAATAACATCAAATTTTTGCCTTGAACAAGATGGGCAGGCAATTAAATTAACCCCCTTGTGTCGTAAGTTTAGGGATTTCAAAATATCAAAACCAACACGTATTTCATCCACTGGATCAGAGGCTAAAGAAACACGAATGGTATCACCAATTCCTTCGGATAATAACAGTCCAAGCCCTATTGAGGACTTGACTGTGCCTGATCTAAAAGAACCTGCCTCGGTAATGCCTAAATGGAGCGGATTATCGATTTGACTAGCCAGCTGACGATAAGCAAAGACTGTCATAAAAATCTCACTGGCCTTTAGAGAAATTTTAAAATTATCAAAATCAAGCTTATTCAAAATATCAATATGTCTAAAAGCAGATTCCACCATAGCCTCTGGCGTAGGCTCAGTGTATTTTTTTTGCAAATCTTTTTCTAAAGACCCGGCATTAACACCTATGCGAATAGGAATACCATGATCTTTGGCTGAAGCTACCACCTCACGAATCCGATCTTCACGGCCGATATTGCCAGGATTAATACGCAAACAATCGGCGCCGTATTCTGCCACTTTTAAAGCGATCTTATAATCAAAATGAATGTCGGTAATCAAAGGAATATTTGATTGCTTTTTAATCTCTTTAAAAGCTTCTGCCGCCTCCATAGTAGGAATTGATACGCGCACCAAATCAGCGCCAGCATTCTCAATAGCTTTAATTTGATTAAGCGTTGCCTTAACATTTGTAGTATCAGTATTAGTCATACTTTGCACTGAGATTGGCGCATCACCACCAATTGCTACATTGCCGACATAAATTTGTCTAGATTTTCTTCTGCTAATTGTGTGTATTGGCTTCATTTTTTTTGATAACTTTGTATCACCTCATCTAACCCTTTGTCACTTTTTACACGTTTATCAAGCTTAGTAGGTTGATAGCTATTATTCGATTTGATTATTATACTGCTAGTGGTTTCACCATCTTGTTTTTTAGCCTTGCTGATAACAAAGGTTGTTTTGCCAGTGTTAGAATCTAGAGTCGATTGATCTATATTTGAATAAAAATAAACACTTAAAAAAATAACCAATAATGTAAAAACCCCTATTTTTAACTTAGGTTTTTTCTTGGTCTTTCTTGGGTAATAATCAACACCTTCAAGCATGTGTTGTTCTTTTGGTTTTGTCTTTTACTTGTCCAGCTAATTGTCCGCAAGCCGCATCAACATCCTCTCCACGAGTGCGTCTGGTCATAGTTCGTATGCCTTTAGAGTATAAAATATCTTGAAATTTTTCAATGACAGCAGCCCTAGATGTTTTATATGTTGTTTGCAAAAAAGGATTAAATGGAATTAAATTAACTTTAACAGACATTCCTTTTAACAAGTTTGCCAGTTGATTTGCATGTGCTGGAGTGTCATTAACATCTTTCAGCATTACATATTCAATCAACACATGCCTTTCTTGAGTGCCAGCTGATAGATAAGCTCTACAAGCAGACAGTAATTCACTAATTGGATATTTTTGATTAATTGGAACCAGTTCATCGCGAAGATCGTCATTCGGGGCATGAAGTGAAATTGCCAAACTTACTGGCGTGCGCTTGCTCATTCTAAGTAGTGCAGGCACTACACCAGAGCTAGAGATGGTCACCTTTCTTCTAGACAGTCCAAATGCCAAATCATCGAGTAGCAAATCACACGCACTATAAACCGCCTCTTCATTAAGTAGAGGCTCTCCCATTCCCATGAACACAACATTAGAAATCCTTTTTCCTTTGGGGTTTAAATACTGATTGGCAATAATTACTTGAGAGATAATCTCGGCAGTAGTTAAATTACGATTAAAGCCCTGCATACCTGTTGAACAAAAAGTACATGCAAGCGCGCAACCCACTTGAGACGAAATACATAATGTTCCACGATCATTCTCAGGAATATAGACCATTTCAATATGATTATCTTTGCCTAGATCCAATACCCACTTAATAACACCATCTAGCGCTAAATTCTGCTTAATTATTTCTGGAAGAGTAATACAAGTAGAGTTTGATAATTTTTCTCTTAATTTTTTACTCAAGTTAAGCATATTATTAAAGTCAAACTCATGCGCCTTATAGATCCACTGCATAATTTGCTTGGTACGATAAGGTTTTTCACCAAACTCTTTAAATAATTCATTAAAAGATTCTTGGTTTAAATTTAGTAAATTTTGCTTTTTATTAGACATAACTGCGATAGAAATTTTACCCTAATACTCAGGCACAAAAAAAGCACCCGAAGGTGCTTTTTTAAATAAAACGGAGAATTAATTAACCGTTTACAGCGTCTTTAAGTGCCTTGCCAGCTTTAAATGCAGCCACTTTAGAGGCAGCGATCTGGATAGTGGCACCTGTTTGTGGGTTGCGACCTGTGCGTGCTGCGCGATCTCTAACTACAAAAGAACCAAAGCCAGTTAGTTGTACACCATCGCCACTAGCCATAGCACCAGAAATAGCGTCTGTAGTAGCATTAAGTGCGCGAGTAGCGTCTGCTTTAGAAAGGTTTGCTGCTGATGCAATTGCATCGATTAATTCTGATTTATTCATTTCTTCTCCTCGAAATACGTTTTTTTTAAAAAAAAGCTAAAAACATGCCAACAAGAAATGCTTATCAATCTTGAGGGTATTTAGCTGAATTAATTATAAGCTGCTTTTTTATTTAAAAATCAACTATTTGCAAAAAAAAAAACAATTGTTAAAACTCAATCTGAACTGCTTACTTATTCAGCTCTTTTAAGGCTCTTTGCTTGTCACGCTGCCAATCTTTAGCTTTGATGTCTTGACGCTTATCGTGATCTTTTTTACCCTTAGCCACACCAATTTCTAGCTTAACATTTCCTTTTTTCCAATATAACTTTAACGGTACAACGGTTGCACCCTTTTGATTGATTTTATCCTTTAAACGGTTAATCTCTAAACGATGAAGCAGCAGCTTTCGAGTTCGAGTTGGATCAGCGGTTACGTGCGTTGAAGCACTCTTTAAAGCAGAGATATGCGCACCAAATAAAAACATCTCATTACCTTTTAAAATAACATAGCTTTCTTTTATTTGCACTTTATTATCACGCAGGCTTTTTACCTCCCAGCCTTGTAAAGAAAGACCAGCCTCTAGTGTTTGTTCGATAAAATAGTCATGTCGTGCTTTTTTATTAAGCACAATCGTATTTGAACTTGTTTTTGCTTTTTTGGATTTTTTAGCCATGCATCATATTTCTAAAAGTGCCATTGTTCCTTATTCAACTGAACAAATGTTTACTTTGGTTAACCAAGTTGATGATTACCCGAAGTTTCTTAATTGGTGTTCAGATGCTTGTATTTTAAAGCAAACTGACGATCAAATCACTGCCTCGGTGAAGATTAACAAAGGCGCATTTAATCAAAGCTTTACCACGCGCAACACTTTGATTAAAAACCAACGTATTAACATGCAATTAGAAGATGGGCCATTTAAGCAGCTAACTGGTGCTTGGATTTTCACCAAGCTTAATAACAATGCTTGCAAGGTTGCTCTAGAGCTTGACTTTAGCTTTTCTTCTAAAGTGGTTGATATGGCAATTTCACCTATTTTTACCTCCATAGCAAACTCCCAACTTGATGCTTTTGTCTTACGTGCCAAACAAATTTATTCCGCGTGATTGTTTTATTTAATAAACCATTTGGTGTTTTGTGTCAATTTAGTGGCGAAGGAGAAACACTTTCAAATTACATTAAAATTAAAAACATATACCCCGCCGGAAGACTTGATAAAGATTCAGAAGGGTTATTGTTATTAACTGATGACGGCAAACTACAACATCAAATATCACACCCAAAATTTGACAAGGAAAAAACTTATTTAGTTCAGGTAGATGGTCAGATAACTCAATTAGCCACTGAACAGCTTACACATGGCGTTAAGTTAAAAGACGGAATGACCAAGCCTGCTAAAGTTAGACTTGTTAACGAACCGAATTGGATTTGGGAAAGAACCCCACCCATACGAGTTCGTAAGAATATCCCAACCTCTTGGATTGAGATAAAAATACGCGAAGGAAAAAATCGCCAGGTTAGGCGCATGACCGCCCAAGTTGGCTTTCCAACACTTAGGTTGGTTCGCACCCAGATTGGTCAGTGGCAGTTAAACGAGATTAAACCAGGTGATTATGAGTGTATTTGAACTTGCCTATAAGGCACTAATGGAGACAAGTATTGATAAAAAAATTGAGCTTGTCTCACGTTTAAAATCTCATCAACTTGATCTAAGTCCTAGCGCACAAATCAATGAAGTTATTATTCCAGGCAGACCTAAAAAGCCAGAGTTAGTGCGTTTTCAATCTGTACCTAAGCGTGATAAGTCAGACCTTGGATTTATTAAAACCATTCACGCCATTTGTCATATTGAATTTAACGCCATTAATCTTGCGCTTGATGCTGTATATCGATTTCAAAAAATGCCAGAAAAATTCTATCATGATTGGATTCGTGTTGCTTTTGAAGAAGCTGAACACTTTACACTGATTAACAATTATCTAGTGCTAAATGGGTATCAGTATGGTGATTTTGAAGCGCATAACGGATTATGGAAAATGACACATGAGACCAACTATGATGTGCTTGCAAGAATGGCTCTAGTGCCACGCGTACTAGAGGCTAGAGGATTAGATGCCACACCAAAAATTCAAAAACGCTTTCAAAACTCTAAATTTAGAGAAATGGTGTCAATTCTAGATGTTATTTTTAAAGACGAAATTGGACATGTAAAAATAGGTAACTATTGGTTTCATCAACTTTGCAGAGAAAGAAAAATAGATCCTATTAAAACCTTTGAGGTATTAATTGATAAGCATATTGGCGAAAATCTACGAGGGCCATTTAATGTTGAAGCTCGAAAACTGGCAGATTTTTCCACCAAAGAATTGGAGTATTTACAAATTAACAGCGCTATTTAAGTCTCGATAGCCAAGCATCGATAGTATCAATCAAACCCTGTGACGTGCCACTTTCTTTGTAATAATGGTCAGCTTTTTCGATCACCATTTGGGCACTTTGCTTATTATTAGCAATGTCCATTAAATCTCGACGAGATTCACTCAAACGTTTAACACCTGGAAAATCATTTTCACCAAATACATCTAACACTGGTTTTAACATTGAATCAAGCGGAAACTGTTTAACCATTTTTTGCTTGTAATCTGTAGCTCCCATGCCAATGCCTATATAAGCAGAAATTTTATCATCGCCATATTTATCAATATAGCTCATTGACATGTGTGCACCACAACCATGCCCAATTAAAATAATGTTGTCAATGCCTCGCTGTTTGTAAAAATCTATTGCCGCCTCAATACGCTCATGCGAATAAGGAAAAATTGGGACATAATCATAATATTTAGCACTTTTTTCTAACACTGGCATTTGCACTGATAAAGTGTGCCAACCCTTACTAGCAAGACCAACTCTTAATGGATGTACGACGCTGGCCCAATTGGCATGGTAGCCACGTGAATGCAGAACAATCACACCACCTTTAGCCTCATCGGTTTCAGCCTCCATGTAAATACTAAACACTTCCTTATCATCAGAAATGCTTAAATACTCAACATCACCATCCATAACTGCATCTTCAATTTCACCAATCATGCGTGATTCACGCTCATAATCCGGTTTAGATTCAGTAAATTGGTTGTACATTTTTTGTAAAACGCTAGGGTCAAAATCACCAATTTTTGGCAATTCTGGAAATTTTACAAGCGCATCAAAGTTAGGCAAAAAAGCTTGAACTGCTTGCGTTAAAAATAATATAGAAATAAAAACAACTTTATTCAACATATTCTTTATTTAATAAATCCAACGCTGCTTGAGCATCAGGATGGTTATTTTGTTGTGCACGATTAAACCAATAATACGCTTGTTTAATATCACTGCGTTCCAACATTAATGACGCTAAATTAAACTGTGCATACTCATCATCTTTTTTAGCAGCTTTTAGCCACCAATCATGAGCAAGCTGGGTATTTTTTTCAACACCTTTGCCTTCATAATACAGCATTGCCAATTCACTTTGCGCATACGACAATCCTTGTTCGGCTGATTTTTTAAACCACTTAAAGGCCTTATTATCGTCTTGATCTGCACCTAATCCGTGCAAGTAGCTCAAGCCAATATTATTTTGAGCAGCTGCATGCCCTCCCTCAGCAGCACGAGTCATCCACATAAATGCATCCTCATTGCGCCCCATTTGGGAATAGTTATAGCCAATTTGATACCAACGATCAAATCTAGTTTCCTCTTGCTCTTGCGCATGAGAAATACTTAATGCGAAAAAAAGGGACGCTATTAACATCCCTTTTGTTAGAACTTTGAGTAACAATTACTTAACTGTTAAGCCCAACAATTTCCAATCATTCATACCACCACGGTAGTATTTGATTTTACTTTGTGGGTAACCCATTGTTAATAGTGCACGAATCGCCGCAGGCGACTGACCACACCATGAACCATTACAGTATAGGTATAAAGTCTTAGCGCCGTCATAATCTAGAACACCGTCAAGATCTTTAACACCAAACTTCTCAACCATTAACTCAACAACAGCCATTGGATCTTTCGCTAATGCTTTAGAGTTAAGCTTAGTAAATGGAACGTTTACTGCATGTGGAATCATGCCTTTCTTGGCCCAACCTTTAGTACGCGCATCAATAATTAATTGAGAAGCGTCACCACCAGCAATATCACGTGCTGCATGAATCACATCTAACTCTGTTACCGTTTCAACAGCAGCTGGTGCAAATGGTTCAGTTGGTTGGATACAGAACGGTGGACAAGGACGTGATGTCTTTGCAAACGCTGGATCTACCGTATTGCCATTATCAGCATTACGTGAAATACCTGCAATTTCTAAAACTCCCTTAACAATACCAACTGGCTTGCCAGCTTTTACTGCAGGCGCAGAAGAAGTGTTGTTCCAGTTAAAGCTAGAATCATGGAAGGTTGCCGCTTGAGAGCCTAAAGCAAATGTTGACGCAATTGCCAATGCAAATAGTTTAGTTTTCATAATAATCTCCTATAATGAAAAAGACGCCTAACTTAATAAGCGTCTTTTCAAATCAATTATTTAGTTGTTAAACCTAAAGATTTCCAAGAGTTCATACCACCACGGTAGTATTTAATCTTGTTCTCAGGGTAACCCATAGTCAATAACGCTCTAATTGACGCTGGAGACTGACCACACCATGAACCGTTACAGAACAAGTATAAAGTCTTAGCATTGTTATAATCTAGAACACCGTCAAGATCTTTAACACCAAAAGTACCTGTTAAGATATCTACTACAGCCATAGGATCTTTAGCTAATGCTTTAGAGTTAAGCTTAGTAAATGGAACGTTTACTGCGTGAGGGATTGTACCTTTCTTAACCCAACCTGGCGTACGCGCATCAACTACTAATACTGAAGTGTCACCATTTGCAGCGTCACGTGCAGCGTGAATTACATCAAGCTCAGTTACTGTTTCAACCGCTGCAGGCGCGAACGGTGCAGTTGGTTGAATACAAAATGGTGGACAAGGACGTGATGTCTTTGCAAATGCAGGATCAATTGTCGCTTTGTTATCTTGGTTACGTGAAATACCCGCAACTTCCATAACGCCTTTTGTAATACCAACCGCTTTGCCTGTAACTTTTTCAGCAAAAACTGGTGATACTGATAACGCTGCCGCAACAGCTGTACTTACTACTAATGTTTGAAGTTTCATACTTCTCTCCTCTTTTTTTATAAAAAAAAATACTCTTTATTGAGTTTTTATTAATAGCCCCCCAAGAAGGCAGAACTAATAATTCTGTTGTTAATCGCAGCTTGGCTCTTCTTCTAAGTTGTGATTAGCGTAAAAATCCATAACACATTCTTCTTTTTCGTCTTCTTCCTTCTCGCCACAAATATCTTGTGCGCCATCACGAATAACTTGTTTCTGCGCCTCAGTAGCGCCAGCACCTAATGGCGCAATATTCTCGCCATCCATGTGTGCAAATGTTGTTGCACTTAATAAAAAACCAAATAATAATGCTAATTTTTTCACTACTTCTCTCCTTGTTGAAATACGTTTAAAATTGTATTTATACCATCTATGTTAACTATTGCAAGTGTTTTTACAACTATCTAAATATCATAATATTCTTATCTTGTTTGGATTTTATTGAGCCATATATCAATTTGACTGACTTATTTCATCCATGGCCAAGTTTGCTAATTCATCTGCCATTTCATTTCCTAGATCGCCACTATGGCCTTTAACCCAATGCCAATGCACGTTATGTTTAATATTCATCAAATCTAGCTGTTGCCACAAATCAACATTTTTAACTGGTTTTTTATTAGCGGTTTTCCAATCTCTGGCTTTCCAGCCCTTGATCCATTCGTTAATCCCTGTCATGACATATTTAGAATCTGTATACAAATCTATATCAATCGTACTTGACTTAATTGCTTCTAGTGCCTTAATAGCAGCTGTGAGTTCCATGCGATTATTCGTGGTATTTTTTTCTCCACCTTTAAGTTTTTTATCATGATCGCCATATCGAAGCCACACACCCCATCCACCAACACCAGGATTCCCTCGACAGCCACCATCGGTATAAATCACTATTTTTTCCATATTATTATTTTGTATCTATATTAATTTGTAGCCAATATTCTAACAATGCCAAATGCCAAAGGCGTGATCCATTAAGTGCGGTCATGTAGCTCTCTGGCTTGTTAATAACTTTTTGCACAAACTCTTGATTAAACACACCTCGATTGATACAAGCACTTGATGTTAATATGTCTGACATAAATTCTAAAAACTCACCACGAACATATTTAAGTGCCGGCATTGGGAAGTAGCCTTTTTTACGATCAATCACACTATCTGGTAAAAGTCCTCTGGATATTTGTTTAAGCGGGTATTTACCCTCTTCACTCATTTTTAAACTTGGTGGCATACTTAATGCATGCTCTACTAATTTGGTATCCATAAATGGCACGCGCGCCTCAAGCCCCCAAGCCATGGTCATGTTGTCAACACGTTTAACTGGGTCATCAACAATCAGACGAGTAATATCCGTTCTAAAAACCTTGTCCATAAACTCATCGGCATTAGCTTTGGCAAATTCTTTATTTAACCAAGTCTGTGTGTGATTGCCAGAATGATAGTTTGTATTAATAGTTTGCAAATATTCTTCATAAGGTCTATCAACATAATGCTTGGCAAATTTTTCATACTCAGTGCCTGATTCACTCTGCATGCGTGGATACCAAAAATAACCTGCAAAAGCCTCATCAGCACCCTGTCCTGAGAGTACTACTTTAATATGTTTTGATACTTGTTCTGACAATAAATAAAATGCAACTGCATCTTGCCCTACCATAGGCTCTGCCATGTTAGCCACCGCTTCACCCAAGCGTGGCAATACTTGGGAATTGCTCACGACATATTTTTCATGGCGCGTATTAAATCTATCAACGATTTGATCTGAATATTCAAATTCTGAACCAGACTCATCATCAATATCCTCAAACCCAATTGAAAAAGTACGAATGTCCTCGTGACCCGCCTCTTTAAGAAGTGCTACCAACAATGAAGAATCTAATCCGCCAGATAACAACACACCAATAGGTACATCAGCAGCATTCATTCTTTTTAACACTGCACTGGTCAACAACTCATGCGTACGCTCAATAAATTCAGCATCACTAATAGTATCATTAGGGCGTGTTGCTGTTGGCTGCCAATAAGTATTTTCTGTAATTTTTCCTTTAGAGTTAATTGTTAAAGTAGTGGCAGGCTTGATTTTTTTAACGCCATTTAAAATAGTATTGGGCGCTGGCACAACACCATGAAGTGAAAGTTGTTGTTGTAAAGCTACCGAGTTAATACTATTATCAACATTCAGTGTATTTAAAGCTTGAATATTAGAAGCAAAGCTAAACGCTTGGGCGGTTGAATTAAAATACAACGGCTTAATTCCCATGCGATCACGAGCCACAAATAGCTGTTGCTTCTTAGCATCCCAAACACAAAATGCAAACATACCATCTAGATGAAGCACACAATCCTCACCCCAAAAATGATAAGCCTTAATAATAACTTCCGTATCTGAATGTGAGAAAAACTCATAACCTTGCTTCATTAAATCTTGACGTAGTGCTTGATAGTTATAAATCGTACCGTTAAAAACCAGTACTAAATCGAGCGCCTTATCCACCATTGGCTGTGCACCAAAATTAGATAAATCAATAATACTTAGACGTTGATGGCCAAAACCAATATGATTATCCAACCACTGTCCAGACGAATCTGGACCACGACGAGCAATCTTTTGCATCATCTTGGTTAAGTCTTGCTGACTAACCGTTTGATTATCAAATCTTAGCTGACCACAAATCCCGCACATATTAAATCACAAAGGTAAAATGCCTTATTTTATCAAGTAATAATTAGGACGATTGCGTAATGGCACAAACACTTTACGATAAACTCATGAGCGCCCACATTGTGCGCGAGCAAGATTCTACAGCTCTGATCTATATTGACAGACAACTCATTCATGAAGTTACCTCTCCTCAAGCTTTTGAAGGGCTTGAAATGGCTGGTCGCCAACCTTGGCGTATTGATGCCAGCTTAGCTGTTCCTGATCATAACGTACCAACAACCGAACGCTCAAGTGGCGTTAGTGGCATTGAAGATCCAATTTCTAAACTGCAAATTGAAACCTTAGATAAAAATTGTGAAGCCTTTGGTATTAATGAAATTCAAATGAATGACATTCGCCAAGGCATTGTGCATGTAGTAGGCCCTGAACAAGGCGCTACCTTACCAGGCATGAGTATTGTTTGTGGTGACTCTCACACCTCCACTCATGGTGCACTAGGCGCACTTGCTTTTGGTATTGGTACCAGTGAAGTTGAGCACGTGTTAGCCACAGGCTGTTTATGGCAATCAAAATCAAAAAATTTAAAAATTGAAGTAAACGGCACTCTAAATGAACATGTGAGTGCTAAAGATGTTGCGCTTTATATTATTGGACAAATCGGTACTGCTGGTGGTACGGGTTATGCCATTGAGTTTGCAGGCAGTACTATTCAAGACTTATCGATTGAAGGAAGAATGACACTGTGCAACATGGCAATTGAAGCTGGCGCACGTGTTGGCATGGTGGCAGTTGATGACAAAACCATTGAGTATGTCAAAGACAGACCTTTTGCTCCAACGGGCGATCAATGGGACAAAGCACTTGCCTATTGGAAAACACTTCATTCGGATAAGGGTGCGCATTTTGACAAGATCCTAACTTTTGATGCAAAAGACATCAAGCCTCAAGTGACCTGGGGTACCTCGCCAGAAATGGTTATTGCCATTGATGAAATAACGCCAGACCCAACCAAAGAGACAGATTCTGTTAAAGCCGAAAGTATTAAAAACGCCTTAAATTATATTCATCTTGAGGCCAACACCCCAATCAACATGGTTGCAATTGATAAGGTATTTATTGGCTCATGCACTAACTCACGCATTGAAGATTTACGTGCTGCTGCTGAAGTACTAAAAAACAAACACATTGCCAATAACATCAAGCTTGCATTAGCCGTTCCAGGCTCAGGACTTATTAAAGCTCAAGCTGAAAAAGAAGGACTGGATAAAATATTTACAGACGCTGGATTTGAATGGCGTGAGGCAGGTTGTTCGATGTGTTTAGCAATGAATGCTGACAAACTAGAACCTGGTGAGCGATGCGCATCTACTTCGAATCGCAACTTTGAAGGTCGCCAAGGCCAAGATTCATTTACTCACTTGGTCAGTCCTGCAATTGCAGCTGCAAGTGCCATTGCTGGTCATTTTTCGGAGGTGTAGAGCCCTTTACAAAGTTTGTCGTTATTTTGATAAAAATAATTTTCAGATTTAACAAGGCATATTTTTGCAGTACTTACTGTAAAACAAGAAAATATAACACAGATAAATTGAAAATTATCTTATCCCAAAGGGCTGTGATTTAAAATGTTAAAAATCTTACAAAAAACCTTATTAATAGATTTACTATTAATTTCATTTTTTTGCAAAATTTATTATTCATTTTTAATCTACAGCAAATTTAACAATAAACCTTATAAAGGACTCTTTTATGAATAAGTTTATCACTCTTACATCTATCGCTGCACCACTTGATCGTGCCAATGTTGATACTGATGCTATTATTCCTAAGCAATTTTTAAAATCAATCAAACGCTCAGGCTTTGGGCCAAACCTATTTGACGAGTGGCGCTACGAGAATCATGGTGAAGTCGGTATGGACAATTCAAAACGACCACTTAACAAAGACTTTGTGCTTAACAAGCCAGAATATCAAGATGCTCAAATCTTGCTTGCACGCGAAAATTTTGGCTGTGGCTCGTCACGTGAACACGCTCCATGGGCGCTTGAAGATTATGGTTTTAGAGCCATCATCGCCCCAAGTTTTGCTGATATTTTTTACAACAATTGCTTTAAAAATGGCATTTTACCCATTGTGCAATCTAATGAAATTATGGATGAGTTGTTTGCTTTTGAGGGTGAAATTACCATTGACCTTGATGCTCAAAATATTAGCGCTAATAATAAAACTTATGGATTTGAAGTTGATGCAGAACGTAAGCGTCGCCTAATGAATGGCCTGGATGATATTGGTCTAACACTTCAATATGAAAATGACATTAAAGCGTTTGAGAAGGATTATTTCAAAACGTATTCTTGGCTATAATCATTAAACAATGATTGCCAGACTTACAGGAAAAATTTTAGAAAAAAACCCACCTGAGGTGTTACTTGAAGTGGGTGGTGTTGGTTATGAAGTCCTATGTCCGATGTCGAGTTTTTATGACATGGGTAATGAAACCAGTATATCTTTACATACGCATTTATCTGTTAAAGAAGATTCACACACACTATACGGCTTTATCTCTAAAGACGAAAAAACCCTATTTAAAGAGCTTATTCGAGTTAACGGCATTGGTCCTAAAGTTGCACTTGCCATTCTTTCACATCTTAACATTGCTTCACTAATGAACGCAGTTGCCAATGAAGATGATGCGCTGCTTGCCAAAACACCAGGTATTGGCAAAAAGACCGCGCAAAAACTTATTGTTGAGCTGAAAGATCGTTTAGAAAAACTTGAATTATCAAGTGGTAATCATCAAGTTATTAACAAAAGCAGTTCCAATCCAAATACACTTAAAGCCTCTCAAGCATTGCAAGCGCTTGGCTTTAAACCAAAAGAAGCGGAAAGAATGTTAAATGCTATTAACAACGATTCACTCTCAACTGAAGAATTGATTCGTCAAGCACTACAAAGCAAATAAAAAATTTGGAAATAATCCAAATAGGCTTATTTAAGACACTAAAAACCTTACAAAACGGCATTTTTAATAGGATTTAAGTATAAAAACAGCTTTAAATCAACGTTTTTTGAAAAATTTTTCAAATTTTACTAATGCTCTCTTGTGGAAGGCTAATGCCTACTTTTTCTTAAATTTTCCAATCCAATTAACAAGCTCATAATTCATTAAGTAAAGACATGGCAATAAAACCAAGGTCATCAGCGTTCCAAATAACAAGCCATAGCCTAACGATAGTGCCATTGGTTGCAAAATATAATCAGTGCCACCAATGCCATATGCGAGTGGAATAATTCCTGCAAGTGTAGTTAAAGATGTAAGCACAACAGCACGCAATCTATCTTTTGAGCCTTGCACAATCCACTGATGAATTGTGCTTTTTTCCAAAGCTTTGTCTTTAAGGTAATTAAGATGCGAAACCATCACCAATGAATCATTCACAATAACACCAACCAGTGCTAAAGTTCCTAAAATAGCGAAAAAACTTAAAGTTTCACCATGTAGGAAAAATGCCCAAATAACACCAATCACAGAAAATGGAATGGCGCTTAAAATTAATAGTGGCTGTGTGTATGAATTAAATAAGAGTACCAGCAGTAGAAAAATACCAAAAATAGCCATCACAAAAGCTTTTTTGAAGCTATCCATAGATTTCATGGTTTCTTTAGCACCCCCTTCTGAAATAGCGCGCACAGATGGGAAGTTGCTATCCAAATTAAGTTGTTCAATTGCACTTGTCATCACCTCTTGTGTGCTGGTCTTTTCATCGTCAATACTAGCGCTTACCGTGATTGATCTCAAACCGTTGTAATGATTGAAATCTGGCTCGCCAACAATTTCACGAATGCTAGCAAAATTAGCCAAAGGCACTACACGGCCTTTTTTATTAATCACTTTCATTGATTTAATAAAGGTTTCGGAATTATTAACCTCACCCATATAAACCCTAAAGTTAACATCATTTTGTCCTTGACGAATATTAGTAACGTCAATACCAGTAAAAGCAGCACGCAGATAGCGATTAACAGTTGAAAGATCAATCTCTAAACGTGCCATTTTTTCAAAATCAAGTTTTACTTCAATACGATCCTTACCTGGATCATCATCTCGATTAACATTGTCAATACCTGTCATATTTAGCAAAATAAGCTCTAATTGATCAGCGGCCAATTTGCTTTGCAGACTGTTTTGAGAAATCAGGTTAATTTCAACATCTTCACCTTGTGGCGGCCCTGGTCGATGTACTGAAAACTTGAGTTTTTTCACACCAGTAATTTCTCCAGCTCTGGATTTAAGTGCTTTTAATATTGTTTTGGAGTCTTTTGATCTATCGGACGAAGGAACAAGCTCAATGGTGAATTTCGCCTTGTGAGAAAAATACTTACCCACATCAGTCGTAATTGAAATTAGATCATCACCCACAACCTGAGTTATTAACGCTTCAACATCTTTTGATTTGTTCTCAGTATTGGGTAGTGAAGAGCCAATATCCAATTCCATTCTAGCACTGATTGTGTCGACCCCTACTGCTGGAAACAAAACAAATTTCATGTGTGTTTTGGCAAAATACAAAGAAGCAATAAGAACAACAATAAACAACGATACAACGAGATATCTAAGTTTAAGAACATGAGTTAAAAAGATTGAAAATTTATCTTCAAAAAATTCAAACCAATTATGCTTCTGCGGCTTTTCATGAGAATTTGCCAAGTGCGCTGGCAAGGCTAGAGAAACCTCCAGAAAGGATAACATTAAAGCAAAAATTACCACCAAAGGAATGACGTAAATAAACTTACCCATGGTGCCATCCATTAAAAACATAGATGAAAAAGCTAAAATAGTCGTCAAAATAGTGGTAATTACCGGCATGATGACGCGTTTAAATCCATATACCGCAGACTTAAACTTATCTTGCCCAATTTGCTTGTAATGATGAATGCTTTCTGCCACAATAATAGAGTCGTCCACCACGATACCGAGCACTAAAATCATAGCAGCCAAAGACACAAGATTAATTGTCTCTCCAACTGCACCAAGCAGTGCCACCGTACCCAATAAACTCACAGGCAAGCTAACCGACACCCAAAACGCTGTTTTAAAAGATAAAAATAAACCTAGCACAACCAGCACCAATAACAATCCCATCATGCCATTATTGGTAACAATATTAAGGCGATTACGCACATATTTTGATAAGTCTGATGAATAGAAGATATCTAAACCATTGTCATACTTTTGATTGGTTTTAATCATGTGCTCTTTAACCAAATCAACCGTTGTAATAACATCGGCCTGCTCTTGTTTTTTAACTCGAAGAATAAAGCCTTTTTTGCCATTAACACGCACAATGGATTTTTCTTCTACATTGCCACTACTAATGCTTGCAATGTCTTTAAGTTTAACCACCAATCCTTCAAACGTTGATTTAACAATTACTTCGCCCACATCATCAGCTTGATTAAACTTTGACAAAACAACAATGGTTTTTTCACTCTTTAAGTCATTATTACTGCCAACAGTGTAGCGAGAATTTCGCTTATTGATTGCATCCATAACCTGTGGCAATGACAGCTCATAACGATAAAGCTTTTCTGGATCTATTTTGATTTGAATTTCTTTATCTAGATACCCCTGCTTAACCACCTCAGAAACGCCTTCTATTAACTCGATAGAATCCGCAATATCATCAACAATGTTTCTCAACTGATCATAATTAGCACCAGCACTGCCAATGCTAATTTTTAAGATGCTTTTTTTAGATGTTTTTTGATCTCTCACACTTGGTAAATCAACCACCTCTTCTGGCAAAGACTTAATGCGATTCACAGCATTACGAATGTCTTGCTTTAATTCAGACATATCGCTCACATCTTGCGAAAGTGTAACTACGATTGAAGACGAGCCAGCGCGTGACACCGAGGTAAATTTGTCAATACCTGAGATGTTACTCAACTCATCTTCAATTGGGTTGGTAACATTTTGTTCCACATCTTCAGGTGAGGCACCAGGATAGCTGGTTACAACAGTCATTAGTTCAAAATCCACTGCTGGAAATTGATCACGTTGTATGTTGTTAAGAATTAATAGACCAACCGCAATAACACTGGTTGTAAATATCAGTGCTAATTTTTTTTGCTTAACAAAAAAGTTTAAAAAACTATCCATGGCATTAAGTATACCAAGTTAGTCTAAAAAATTAACTGTCCTTGTTGCGCGCTCTCTTGCGTTCATTTTCAGTTAATAATCGCTTACGAATACGAATGTTATTTGGCGTAACCTCTACCAACTCGTCATCATCAATAAATTCTAATGCTTGCTCTAGATCTAGTTTAATGGCAGGCGTCAGTACAACAGCTTCATCACTACCACTTGCTCTTACGTTGGTCAGCTGTTTGCCTTTCATGACATTTACCACAAGATCTTTATCTCGAGTATGGATACCAACAACCATGCCTTCGTAAACATCTGTGTTATGCTCAACAAAGAATTTGCCTGATTTTTGCAAATTAAAGATAGCATATGCGACCGCTTGGCCTTGATTCATTGAAATTAAAGAACCGTTATTACGCTGTCCAATCTCTCCTGGTTTTTGTGGCTTGTATTCGTCAAAGGTAGAGTTCATTAGCCCTGTACCTGTGGTTGCAGTTAAGAACTCAGTTCTAAAACCAATCAGACCACGCGCAGGAATATTAAAATCAAGCTTAACTCGACCATTGCCATCTGGCTCCATGTTGGTCAGTTCTGCTTTACGCTCACCCAATTTTTCCATGACTGTGCCTTGATGTTGCGTCTCAACATCAACACTTAAATCTTCAAAAGGCTCACAAACTACGCCATCTATCTCTTTTAGAATTACCTGAGGACGACCAACTGCCACCTCATAACCTTCTCGGCGCATGGTTTCAATCAGTACTGATAAGTGTAATTCACCACGACCTGAAACAATAAATTCAGAAGGATCATCAGTATTTTCAACACGCAGTGCCACGTTGTAAATTAACTCCTTATCAAGGCGATCACGAATGTTTCTTGAAGTAATATACTTGCCATCTTGGCCGGCAAATGGAGAGTCGTTAACTCTAAACGCCATGGATACGGTTGGCTCATCTACTGATAATGGTGGTAGCGCCTCAATCGTATCTGGATCACACAAGGTGTCTGAAATTGAAATACCCTCAATACCTGTTACACAAACAATGTCGCCCGCCTCAGCACTATCAGTTTCAATTTTATCCAGCCCCATAAAGCCCATTAATTGAGCAATTTTAGCCTTACGTTCAACACCATTAGCATCCACAACAACCACTTGCTGATTTTTCTTAATAGTACCGCGTGTAATACGGCCAATACCGATTGCGCCCACAAATGATGAATAGTCAAGCGCTGTTACTTGCATTTGCAATGGTGCATTAATATCAACTTCAGGTGCTGCTACCTTATCAACAATTGTTTCAAACATTGGTAACATATCACCAGAGCGTACATCATCTTCTAAAGAAGCATAGCCGTTAATACTTGATGCATAGATAATTGGAAAATCTAGCTGTTCATCCGTTGCACCCAATTGATCAAACAAATCAAAAACTTGATCAATCACCCAATCAGGACGCGCTGCATCTTTATCAATTTTATTAATAACAACAATTGGATTAAGCCCTTGATCAAAGGCTTTTTTAGTTACAAACCTAGTTTGTGGCATCGGACCTTCTTGCGCATCTACCAATAAAAGCACCGAATCTACCATGGAAAGCACACGCTCTACTTCACCACCAAAATCAGCGTGTCCCGGAGTATCTACAATATTAATGTGATAATCATTCCACTTAATGGCTGTATTTTTACTAGAAATTGTAATACCGCGCTCTTTCTCTAAATCATTTGAATCCATCATGCGATCAGTTGATTCAAAACGATCATCAAAAGTTTGTGATTGCTCTAGAAGCTTGTCAACTAATGTGGTTTTACCGTGGTCAACGTGCGCAATAATGGCGATATTTCTTAATTTAGTGTTCATGCTTAGGGGTAAGATTCGAAAAAGACACTATTATCCCCTAAGTCTCTTATAATATTAGGATTTATTAATGCAATTCAAGCGTTGAACGTTTATGGCAAAAAAGGGCTCATCAGGTCGTTGGATGAATGAACATTTTAACGACGAATATGTAAAAAAAGCACAACAAGAAGGCTATCGATCACGAGCAGTTTACAAGCTAATCGAAGCGGTTGAAAAAGATAAATTCATCTCCAAAGGCTCTCGAGTGCTTGATTTGGGTGCGGCCCCTGGTGGTTGGAGTCAAGTTGCTGTCAAAATGGTAGGCAGTACTGGTCAAGTCATTGCCAGTGATATTTTAGATATTGAACCCATTAAAGGCGTAGATTTCCTATGTGGCGACTTCACCGAAGACAGTGTTTATGAAGAGCTTCTATCTTTAACAGGTGGTGAAAAAGTTGATGTGGTTTTGAGTGATATGGCACCTAACATGAGTGGCCAACTTTCTGTTGATATTCCTAAATCAATATATTTGTGCGAACTGGCACTAGACATGGCTACAAAAACATTAACACCACAAGGGTATTTTTTCATTAAAGTTTTTCAAGGCGTGGGTTTTGATGAGTATGTTAAAGCCTGTCGTTTGGCTTTTTCAAGGGTGGTTGTTCGTAAACCAAAAGCATCTCGTGCAAGATCTAAAGAGGTCTATTTACTGGCTAATGGTTTAAAATAACGCTATGCAAAATTTTGACGATATTCGCACTTTATTAAAAACAGACCTTGAAAAAACTGATCAAGTCTTAATTGATCATTTAAGCTCTGATGTGGCGCTTATCAATCAAATGAGTAATTATATTATTGGCGCTGGCGGAAAGAGGTTGCGCCCATTGTTACTACTTTTATGTGCAAGAGCAACCAATTACCAAGGCGAGCACAATCATCTAATGGCAGTTGTTATTGAGCTTATTCACACCGCCACACTGCTTCATGACGATATTGTTGATGAGTCATCCACCCGTAGAGGAAAAGACACAGCAAATGAAGTTTGGGGTAATGCTCCCAGTGTTCTAGTGGGTGATTTTCTATACTCCCGTGCTTTTGAGATGATGGTCAAACCTGATTCAATGCGCATTATGCACATCTTAGCAAAGGCCACCAATGAAATCGCTCAAGGCGAGGTACTGCAGTTATTAAACGTTCAAAACTCAGCGTTAACAGAAGATGAATACTATCAAGTGATTGAGCGTAAAACTGCTGTATTATTCCAAGCGGCCACGCAAATTGGTGGCGTATTATCTCAAGTTAATGACGAACAAGAATTGGCACTTAAAAATTATGGCCTACATCTAGGCAACGCCTTTCAAATTATCGATGATGTGCTTGATTATGAGTCTGATTTTGAATCAATGGGTAAAGAAGTTGGCGATGATTTGAATGAAGGAAAAACCACGCTACCAATGATATACGCCCTATCTAATACCTCTGGTGAGCAAAAAAAGCTCCTAGAAGATGCAATTAATAATGCCGATAATTCCAATATTTCTCAAATTATTAATATCTTGAACTCAGTAGAGGCTTTCAAATACACACGCTCAAAAGCACAAGAATCTGCAGAGCTGGCTAAAGAGGCGTTAGCACCTATTCCAGATTCCGATTACAAAGAAGCAATGATTCTACTTTGTGATTTATCTTTAGCGCGTAAGTCCTAGTGTTATCTGATGAGCTAAAAGCTCAAATTCGAGATTCGTTTCTAGCCCTTAAGCAAGACATGGATGGCTTTAGGGTTCGTCAAGCACAAAATAAAATGATCGCTGAAGTGAGTAAGACACTCAGTGGTCATTATCCAGATACAAACAAAATACTATGCGTTGAAGCACCAACAGGTACGGGAAAAACATTTGCCTATTTATTAAGCGCTATCCCCATTGCAAAAGCTAATAAAAAAAAGCTGGTTATTTCCAGCGCTAATGTTGCCCTACAAGAGCAAATTCTAAATAAAGACATTGTTCAAGCTCAACGCTATTGTAAAGTTGATTTTGAATACACTTTAGTGAAAGGCAGATCTCGTTACCTATGCACTCGAAATTTAATCAACCTAGTTGAAGATAATCTAGCAGATAGTGCTTTATTTGATAACCCAATGCTTTTTGATGAGCCACCAGGCAAATATCAACTTGAGCAACTTAACGAGATGCTTGAAAACTATAGCGACAAACGCTGGAACGGGGAAGTTGATGATTTAGATCGAACACCAGAAAATGGTATTTGGTCAAAAATAGCTTGCAATCGTTTTACTTGTAGCGCTAAAAATTGTGACTTTTATAATGACTGTGCTTTTTTCAAGGCTCGCAAAAAAATTAATAAAGCCGATGTGATTGTTGCTAATCATGACTTAGTATTAGCTGATTTATCAACAGGTAATACTGTACTACCTGATGTTGACGAGTCAATCTTTATCTTTGATGAAGCGCATCATTTAAACAGCAAAGCTTTATCGCACTTTTCACTCTCAAGCAGTACTGAGTTTATCAAAACTAGCATCAGACAAGCCAAAGGTATTAGTGATCAAATTTGTAAAATTACCAAACAAGATAAGCCTGAAATCGACATTAAACAAATCGATGATTACCTGAGTGATTTAACAATACTATTTAAATCACTTGAATTTGATGATGATGTGTGTCTTTTTAATCAAGGCACAGTAGATGAATCAATTAAACAAATTAGCAAAAATATTCTTGGCGCTGTTAGTAATACTTACAATCGATTTATTGCTTTAAAAGAGTCTTGGGGTGATTATTTAAAAATCAAAGTTGTTGATAAAAGCATCTCCGATCCTATTAACAATCTTAGTGGTGAATGCGATCAACATCTAATCAGCATTATTGAACTATTCAACTCTTTTTTACAAGATGACAATACTAACAATGCACCGCACTCTCGTTGGATTGAAAAGCATGTATTGGCCAATAAAAAAACCAACTACACACTTAACAGCGCACAAACTGACATATCAAACAATCTTGATAATTTGATATGGTCAAAAGCTGTAGGGGTCATACTCACTTCGGCCACCCTATCCTCTTTAGGTAGTTTTGACAGACTAAACAAACAGCTAGGGTTGGTTAAAAAGAAAAATCAATACTTGCGCCTGCCCTCGCCTTTTGATTTTTCAAAAGTTGATTTTATCATCGCCAAACTAAAGGCAAATCCAACGCAGGTGTATGAACACACACAAGAAATTGGATCGCAACTATTAGAGCGTATCGATCCCAGCGTTGGTTCTTTGGTGTTGTTCGCCTCAAACAAACAAATGCAAATGGTGGCAGATTTGGTTGAAAATAAGCTTGGGTGTGATTTATTTGTTCAAGGAGAGTATTCTAAAAAACTTATTCTTGATAAACACACTAGCCTTCGTAAGCAAAACAAGGGTAGTGTTATTTTTGGACTTGATAGTTTTGCCGAAGGCGTGGATCTAAAGGGTAAGTACTTAACTCACGTACTCATTGCAAAATTACGTTTTAGCGTACCAACCTCACCCATTGATAAAACCCTATCTGATTATTTAGAATCTCAAAACCGCAATCCATTTATGGAAGTGTCACTCCCTGATGCTTCCCTAAGACTTATTCAGGCTTGCGGACGACTGATTCGCACTGAAACTGACACCGGAAAAATCACCATTTTTGATAACCGTTTAGTAACTAAATTCTATGGTAAACAACTACTAAGCGCCCTGCCTGGTTATAACATTGTGGTCGAATAAAACCCCTTCAAACCCTTTCTCGAAAATATTCTATTTCCTCGCTTAGGCCTTAATACTTTTCTATTTGCTTAGAAAAGTATCCAAAAGATAGCACCCCTACAAAATTACCAATTCACACTAATCTCATTCGTTGTATTTCCTAAACTCGCTACGCT
>CAZEYU010000014.1:26657-29197 GCA_964516395.1 uncultured Candidatus Thioglobus sp. | reverse complement strand
CCAACTGACTCATATTGCTTCTAGCTCTTCTAAGCTCCAGCGTGGCTTGACAGTAATATCACTTCCTGATGATTGCTGGCCTTTAGACAATCTAAAATGTCCCGCTAAAGCAATCATAGCACCATTATCTGTACAAAACTCTTGGCGCGGATAAAACACATGTGCGCCTACTTTTTTGCCCATGCTATTAAGCTCTTTACGTAAAGACTGGTTGGCACTGACACCACCCGCTACCACCAAAGTTGAGCGCTTTGTTTGTTCTAATGCACGTCTGCATTTAATCATTAATGTCTGTGTGGCAGCTACTTCAAATGCTTTAGCAATATCTGCCTTTTGCTCTGGATGCTTGGCAAATGTATTGCGCGCATAAGTTTTAAGACCGCTAAAACTAAAATCCAGCCCTGGACGGTCTATCATTGGCCTTGGAAAAGTAAATTGAGTAGAATCACCTTGTTCAGCCAAGGCTGCCAAAGCTGGACCGCCAGGATATCCAAGTCCTAAAATTTTAGCTGTTTTATCAAATGCTTCGCCCACTGCATCATCAACAGATTCGCCTAAAATTGTATACTTGCCAATGGCTTTAACATCAATCAGCATGGTATGACCGCCGGAGACAAGTAGTGCTACAAAAGGAAATTCTGGCTTCTGCTTTTCCAATAAAGGCGCCAATAGATGGCCTTCCATATGATGCACTGCCAGTGATGGAATTTTCAAACTCCAAGCTAATGATTTTGCCACTGCACTACCAACAAGTAACGCACCTGCTAAGCCTGGACCAGCCGTATAAGCAATGCCGCTAACATCATTAAGTGTTAATTTTGCATTAGCAAGTGCTGATTTAATCAAAGGCAGTGTTCTTTGTATGTGGTCTCTAGAGGCAAGCTCTGGCACAACACCACCGTATTCACTATGAATCTCAACTTGAGAAAATAACTCATGCGCTATTAGGCCTTTGTCGCTATGATAAATGCCGACACCCGTTTCATCACAGGAGCTTTCAATACCAAGTGTAATAAAAGGTTTTTGACTAGTCATTGCCAGATTCGCCAAGATAAACTTTTTTCACTTCATTGTTAGCTAAAATATCTTGTTTGTTGCCCTGTGCAATAATAACACCATTGTGCAACACATAAGAATGATCACAAGTGTCAAGCATTTCACGATAGTTATGATCGGTAATCAAAATACCAATGCCACGATCTTTTAAATGATAAATAATTTGCTGAATATCGCCCACTGAGATAGGATCAACACCAGCAAATGGTTCATCTAATAAAACAAATTTTGGATCCATGGCCAATGCTCTAGCAATTTCCACGCGACGCCTTTCACCGCCTGAAAGACTTAAACCATCAATATGTCGGATGTGTTCAATATGAAATTCGGCTAATAATTCTTCTAATCGATGTTTTCTATCTTTTTTATCAAGCGTCTTATTTAATTCCAAAACAGCCATAATGTTATCTTCAACTGATAATTTTCTAAAGATTGACGGCTCTTGAGGAAGATAACCTAACCCGAGTTTTGCACGTTTGTGCATGGGCATTTTACTAACTTTATGATGGTCAATAAAAACCTGACCTTTGTCCGCCCTGACTAAACCACAAGCAATATAGAAACAGGTGGTTTTTCCAGCGCCATTTGGCCCCAGAAGACCAACAATCTCTCCTGTTTTTACTTCAAAAGATACATCAGAAACCACTTCACGTCGTGCATATTTCTTGCGAATATTTGTTACTGTTAATGTATTTTCTTGCATAAAAATTAGATTGTTAATGGATGATTAATCTTACCCTAAATAAGACGAATTTGTTCAGAGCTATATTGGCTAATTAACTGACCATCTACTTCAATCAATAATGCACCATCATCAGCAATTCCGCGTGCAACCCCTTGCATGGTCTTGTTTTGATAATCAAGCGCTAGTTTTGACCCTTTTAAATAATCATACATTTGCCACTGCTGTTGAAACTGCTCAACACCGTGAGTTTCAAACAAATCACAATAGTGCAAAATATTGTTAATTAACTCACTACTTAATAGCGTAAGATCTATTTTTTGTTTGCTGCTTCTCTTTAAATCTGTCCAAGGCGTTTCACACTGAAAATTATCGCCCAAATCAACATTTAACCCTAAGCCAATCACCATGGACTGCTGATCACCTTGAATGGAATTTTCAATCAATATACCGGCAATCTTTTGATCTTTAACATAAACATCATTCGGCCATTTAAGTTTTACTTGCTTAACACCATACTCTTGTAACACACTAAGAACCGCAAGCCCTATTACCAAGCTAAAACCATTTATATTAAGCCTTGCTGGAAACACTCTGCGCACAGAAAACAAAATACTCGCATCTTTTTTACTGAGCCAATGACGTTCGTATTGGCCTTTTCCTTGAGTTTGTTCTCTAGCAATGCAAACCTGAGTAGTGTTGGAAGGTTTTAAATCACAAAGATGCATATTAGTGCTGGCAATAGAATCAAACACAAAGCACTCAACATCGTGCTTGATTAACTTGTTTAGATCAGAATAAT
>CAZEYU010000014.1:9280-26557 GCA_964516395.1 uncultured Candidatus Thioglobus sp. | reverse complement strand
TGGTTAAAATAGTTAAATTGATTTTACACATAAAGCTTAAATAATGAAAATAGCATTAGGGGTTGAGTATCTTGGTACTGATTTTCACGGCTGGCAATTACAAAAATCTGGCATTCGAACTGTTCAGCAAGTGGTTGAACAAGCCCTATCAAAAGTAGCTGACCATCCAGTTCGTGTGTTTTGCTCAGGCAGAACAGATGCTGGCGTGCATGCTCTTGAGCAGGTTATTCATTTTGAGACCAATGCATCGCGTGAAGATAAAGCATGGCTATTTGGTGGCAATGTTAACTTGCCTCATGATGTTAACTTTACTTGGGCAAAGCGTGTTAATGATGATTTTCATGCTAGATTTAGTGCTTTTGCTAGACGCTATCATTACAAAATTCACAACACCAAAGTGCGTTCTGCACTTGTTGGGTCTCATTCACTTTGGGAGCCAAGAGAGCTAGATGTTGATGCTATGAATAAAGCCGCAAAACACTTGCTAGGAGAGCATGACTTTTCCAGTTTCAGAGGGAGTTTGTGTCAAGCAAAATCACCTGTCAAAACCATTGAATTTATTAACTTAACAAAAACTGGCAACGAAATATTGTTAGACATTAAAGCCAATGCATTTTTACACCATATGGTGCGAAACATTGTAGGAACATTACTAAAAGTAGGAAAAGGTGAGCGACCAACCTCATGGGTCAAAGAAGTGCTCATAGCAAAAGATCGAAAACAAGCAGGCGCAACTGCACCATCTCAAGGCTTGTACTTTATAAAGGCTTTTTACAACAACCTATAAAGCAAAAATCGAGCCTCAGGCCTTTTTAACCCAGATATGTCAGAGGTTAAAAAGACGAGGAAAATTTATGAAATTAGGTGTTTCAACGGACTGTGCGAAGCAGCCTCTTCATCACCCAACTCCTTCCAAGCAAAACGAAGTGCATCAGTACGTCGGTCATAAAAACGGTCTTCACCAAATTTATCCATAAATCCTGATTTTTTCAATACCTTTTCAATACCTTCAGTACGGGCAAATAAAATTTCAACGCCTGCCGCTGAACATCTATCTAAAAGACCTGCTAGCATCTCTTCACCTGAGGCATCAATTTGGTTGATGCCAGCCATATCAACAATAATATACTTAAGACATTGGTGCTTTTCAGAAATCAAATTAAGCATGCGGTCCTCAAAATAACCCGCGTTACCAAAATAAAGTGAGCCAGAATACTTAACAATTGAAACCACTTCACAACGATCAAGCTTATTATCTAGCGCGTTCACCAGCATAGATGAGCCACTGTGTGCCGATAGTTCAGTAAACCTTGGCTCCATAGTGCGGAATAAAAACAATCCTAATGAAAGAACAACGCCAATCACAATACCGTTTTCTAAATGTGGTGCAAATAATAGTGTTAATACAAATGCTGTTACTGAAACAATAGCATCGTGCTTTTCAACTTTCCAAGCATGTTTAATCGGCTCAAACTTAATTAAATTGATTACCGCCATGATAATAACAGCAGCCAATGTCGCCTGTGGCAAGTGGTATAAAAGTGGCGTTAAAAATAATAAAGTAATACCAACAATAACTGCGGTAACAACAGAAGAAAAACCCGTGATTGCGCCAGCTGAAATATTAACAGCAGAACGTGAGAAAGAACCTGACACAGCGTAACCCTGAAAAAAGCTTGAAACTACATTAGACAAGCCTTGACCTATTAATTCTTGGTTAGCATCAAGACGCTGCTTAGTTTGTGCGGCCATAGCTTTGGCAATTGAAATCGCCTCCATAAAACCAATAAGACCAATGGTAATTGCTGTTACAAGCATTTGATTCATAACTGAAAAATCAAACCCAGGCATGGTTAATGCAGGTAATCCTTCTGGAATAGTGCCTACAATTGCACCGCCGAAACCACCCTCTTCCACAGAGGCGCCAAAGTTAATCAGCCAAGCGATTACTGTTGTTACTGCAACTGCTATTAAAACACCTGGTAATTTTGGTGCAAATTTTTTCAAGCTAATCATAATGGCAAATGCAATAATTGCGATCATTAATGTCATCATATGAGTATCACTAGTAGCGTTAACTACTGTACCCCATACCTGTTCATAGGTATGTTCGCCCTCACCTTTTGCAACACCAAATACTTTATTAAGTTGTGAGGTTCCGATAATGATTGCTGCTGCATTGGTAAAGCCAACAACAACAGGATGTGACAAGAAGTTAATAACAAAGCCCAGCTTTAAAGCGCCTAATGCAAACTGGAAAATACCAACTAAAAATGCCAATAATGATGCATAAACGACATACTGCTCCATGCTTGCACCTTCAGGCAAAATTGTTGGAACTGCTGCTGCGGTTAATAATGAAACAACGGCAACAGGGCCTGTACCTAACTGGCGAGACGAACCCATAAGTGCTGCAATCATAACTGGTAAAAATGATGCGTATAAACCATGTTGAGGTGGAAGGCCGGCTAGTTGAGCATAAGCCATTGATTGGGGAACAAGTACTAACGCCACTGTCAAGCCTGCAACTGCATCAGCTTTTAGTACATTTGAATCTTTAATTTCATTAATCCATGCCAAGAATGGCAAAAACTTTGCAATTTTGTTCATTATTTTTCCAGTTTTATAAAGAAGTGGCAAAAAAGCGCCAAGATTTGCACTTAAATTTCTTAAAAGTGTAAATATAAGCGCAATATTATATAATAATACCTTCATTTGTTGAGTGTTATTTTGTATAATATTGCGCTTACTTTTGCTCAAAAGTAACTTTCGTACAAAACTAAAGGATTCTTTTCATGAAATTATTTGAAAATTTACACTTCAATAATATCCGTGGCGATATTACTGGTGGTATTACCGCAGGTGTGGTTGCTCTGCCTTTTGCAATCGCAATGGGTTTAGCCTCAGGTGCAGGTGCAATTGCTGGTCTATACGGCGCTATTATTACCGGATTTTTTGCCGCCCTATTTGGTGGCACCGGTGCTCAAGTTTCAGGGCCAACTGGCCCAATGACAGTTGTAATGGCACTTGTTGTTACGCAATTTATTACCTTCTTTGAAGGGAAAATAGATCCTGCAACGGGGCTGGTTTATACTCATGATGCGGCACTGGGTGCTGGTCTTGCAATTGCTTTTACTACGGTTGTATTGGGTGGTATTTTTCAAATTATTTTTGGACTGTTAAAACTAGGTCGATTTATTAATTTAATGCCTCATCCTGTTACCTCAGGATTTATGACAGGTATTGGCGTCATTATTATCATTCTTCAAATTCCTCAAGTACTTGGTTTTTACGATATTAAAGGCTCCACAATGGGCATATTCTCACAACTAGGTGATGTTGAAAATTACTTTGTCAATAGCGGCGCCATGACCATTGCATTAATTACATTATTAGTGGTTTACTTACTGCCAAAAAAAATTGGTAAATTTATTCCTTCTCCACTATTTGCACTAATCACAGGGACATTGATCTTGTTCTTCTTCCCTGAAACATTCTCAACAGGTGTTGATTCAGGTGTTGAGCCTTTAAACAACATGCTGCTTGGTGACATACCAACAGGATTGCCTGAGTTTAATATGCCAACTTTTGAAATCAGCATTATTGTTGACATGATTGCCGCTGGTATGATGCTTGCAATTTTGGGCTCGATTGACTCATTATTAACCTCATTAGTATCGGATGAAATTACACGCACACATCATAAATCTGATCGTGAATTAATTGGCCAAGGTGTGGGTAATACATTGTCTGGACTATTTGGCGGCTTACCTGGTGCAGGCGCAACCATGAGAACCATGACCAACGTAAAAGCAGGTGGTTTGACGCCAATTTCTGGTGCTTTACACGCTGTTATTTTGCTTGCTATTGTTTTAGGCGGTGCGCAATATGCTAAAGAAATCCCTCTGGCTGTATTAGGCGCTATCTTGGTTAAGGTTGGTACTGATATTATCGACTGGGAATACCTAAGAGGACTTATCAAAACACCTAAGTCTGGCGCTCTAATCATGATTATTGTATTGGGTATTACGGTATTTTATAACTTAATGGCTGCTGTTGGTGTTGGTCTAGTCATGGCAAGCCTAATCTTCTTACAACGAATGACTGATGTACAGCTTGCTAGTATTGTTTCAGTGCAAACCATTGAAGACGCTTCTCACTTAGATGAAACCCATCAAGAGCTTATTCGAGCGGGCAATACTTTGTTCTATCAATTAAATGGCCCGATGAGCTTTGGTTCGGCAAAAGGCATTGTAAGAGACTTCTCTACCAAGTCTGATTATAATCGCGCTATTTTAGACTTATCAAATGTACCAGTAATTGACTATACAACTTCACGATCAATTTCTGAAATTTGTAATATTTGTCAAGAAAAGTCAGCTGAAATTACCATTGTTGGTGCTAACACCAAGGTAAGACACTTCCTTGAAAATATTGGTATTGATAAGAGTTTGATTAAATAAATCAAATCAAGCTCCACAAAAAAGCCTGCAGTTTTGCAGGCTTTTTTTGCACGTAATTAAGCGCTAAAAATCCTCATCCCAATCAACAAGAATCTGCTGAGTGTCAATGTCGACTGAAATCAAGAACGGCTCCATATAAGGCACCCAATGTTCTTTTTTGCCGTTAATAACCATAACATTGTTCGATCCAGTATCTACCAAATAAGACACCTTTCCCAGTACTACATTTTCTTTATTGACAACACTCAATCCAGTTAACTCATCCCAATAATATTTGCCTTTTGGAAGCTTAGGCAATTGAGACCTATCAATATAGATATCCATGCCAATATAGTCTCTTGCTTGATCTCTATCATTAACACCTTTAATTTGTGCAACAATGGTTTTAGATTGTTCTCTGCCTTTAATAATATCAAGCGTTGTCCACTGATTGTTGATTTGAACATGCCAAGGCTTATAAGTCAGGATATTTTTTCTTGGGTGCGCATGGGAGAATATTTTTACCCAGCCCTGAACGCCAAAAAGGCCATTAATCTTACCGATTAATAGCCTTTTCTTTTTAGAGTTGTTACTCACTTACTTACTCAGCAGGAGCGTCTTCCTCTGTTGACTCTTCTGCTTCAGCAGCTGCTTTAGCTTCCGCTTCTTCTGCAGCTTTTGCCTCAGCTTCAGCTTTCGCTTCAGCTTCTGCCTTTGCTTTTTCTTCAGCTGCTAACTTAGCAGCAATTGCTGCAACTCTAGCTTCTTGAGCAGCAACACGCTTCTCACGAATTGAAGGGTCTTTAAATTCTTTAACAAGTTGTTTAACACGATCAGTTAGTTGTGCACCTTTTGATGTCCAGTACTCCAATCTATCTTCTTCAAGTGTAAGCCTAACCTCTTGTCCACGCGCAACTGGATTAAAGTATCCGATACGCTCAATGTATGCACTGTCTCTACGCTTTCTAGAGTCTGTTGCTACGATTGAATAAAAAGGTTTTTTCTTGGCTCCACCTCTAGCTAGTCTAATTTTAACCATGGGTTTTTTGCTCCTTTTTTAATAATACTTGCACCAAAATAGTACAAGACGCGAAATTATATCAGTTTTTCCAAGTCTTGCGCTAATTTTTGTGCGTCACCTGTATAGCTCATTGGTGTTAGTTCTGCTAATGCTTGCTTGGCTTCTTCTGGCATATCCAAATCTTTTACAAAATCAGCCAAAACTTGTGCATCAATTGTATTGCCACGAGTTAAAGCCTTAAGTTTTTCATAAGGATTTTCGATGCCGTAACGACGCATAACTGTTTGAATCGGCTCTGCCAAAACTTCCCACGAATTGTCCAAGTCTTCTAATAATCTCGCCTCATTAGTTTCCAACTTAGAGATTCCTTTTGCAATTGATGCGTAAGCCACCAAACAATGTGCACAACTTACACCTAAATTTCTTAAAACGGTTGAGTCAGATAAATCACGCTGCCAGCGAGAAATGGCCAGCTTATCTGCCAAATGCGTATTAAGTGCATTAGCAATGCCCAGATTACCTTCGCCATTTTCAAAATCAATTGGGTTAACCTTGTGAGGCATGGTTGATGATCCCACTTCACCTGCAATGGTCTTTTGTTTGAAATAGCCTAATGAAATATAGCCCCAGATATCACGACAATAGTCGATCAGAATTGTATTAAAACGATTCATTGAATGAAAATACTCAGCCATATAGTCATGAGTTTCAATCTGTGGTGTATAAGGCGCATAGTTAACACCCAACCCTTCAATAAAATCCTGCGAAATATTCTGCCAATCTAAATTTGGATAAGCTGAAATATGCGCATTAAAGTTACCAACAGCACCGTTAAATTTACCCATTACTTTCACGTCTTCCAAATGTTTGATTTGACGCTTCAAACGATAAGCAAAATTTGCCATCTCTTTACCAACAGTTGTTGGTGAGGCTGTTTGTCCATGTGTGCGAGAAAGCATTGGAATAGAGGCATTATCTTTTGCAAGGCCAGCTATTAAAGACAATGTATTTCGCATTGTATCAAGCATTACACTTCTGCCATCAATCAGCATTAGTGCATGAGATAGATTATTGATGTCTTCAGACGTACAAGCAAAATGAAAAAACTCACTGACTGCATTAAGCTCTGCGTTATTCTTGATTTTGTCTTTTAAAAAGTACTCAACTGCCTTAACATCATGATTGGTTGTGCGCTCAATATCCTTAACCGCTTGTGCATCTTCTAATGAAAAATTATCTGCAATGCTTGCTAAAAACTCAGATGCTTCTTGGCTAAATGCTGGAACCTCGCCAATATCCTTGTTATCCGCCATTGCTTGTAGCCACTTTACTTCAATCAGCACTCGGTATTTAATCAGTCCAAACTCACTAAAAATTGCGCTTAAATCTTTGGTTTTATCAAAATAACGCCCATCAATAGGGGATATAGCAGTTAGCGCACTAAGTTCCATAATTTATATAGTCAAATCAATTAAATGGTAAAATTATACGCTTTATATGATTCACTTATTACACAGATGAAAACAGCTTATTTGGCTCATATTGACGAGCGCGCTAAAGAAAATTTACCACCACTAGCACTTAGTGCTGAACAAACCCAGTCAGTGATTGAAAATTTGATCAATGGCAATGATGAGGAGTTTTATCTTGATCTGTTAACCCATCGCGTGCCACCTGGGGTTGATGAAGCTGCTTATGTGAAAGCCAGTTTTTTAGCGCATGTTGCTAAAGGCAAACAAAGTTGCAATGCCATTAGTCAAGAACATGCTGCATTTTTGCTTGGCACCATGATGGGTGGTTACAATATTGAGCCACTGATCGATTTGCTAGATCTTGAAGAAACTGCCCAAACAGCATGTGATGCATTATCCAAAACACTGCTTATCTATGAAGCATATCAAAGCGTTATGGAAAAATCAGCTAACAATAGTTTTGCTAAAAAAGTAGTTGATTCTTGGGCAAATGCTGATTGGTTCACAACCAAAGAAAAGCTTCCTAAAGAAATCAAACTGACTGTGTTTCGAGTTGAAGGTGAAATCAATACTGATGACTTATCTCCAGCAACTGAAGCTTGGTCACGCCCAGACATTCCACTACATGCGCAATCCATGTTGGTAAAAAAGATGGACAATCCACTAAAAACCATCACAGAGCTTAAAGAAAAAGGCTTGCCACTTGCTTTTGTTGGCGATGTAGTAGGCACAGGATCCTCACGTAAATCAGCCATCAATTCAGTACTTTGGCACATGGGCAATGACATTGATTACATACCTAATAAGCGTGGTGGTGGCGTTGTTTTAGGTGGCAATATCGCACCAATTTTTTTCAATACAGCTGAAGATTCAGGCGCGCTGCCGATTGAGTGTGACGTGACTAAAATGAATATGGGCGATGAAATTATCATCTACCCTTATGAAGGGAAAATAGTTAATGGTAATGGCGAAACTGTTTCTACTTTTGAGCTTGCACCAACTACCATGCCTGATGAAATTCGTGCGGGTGGTCGTATCCCACTAATTATTGGACGAGGTTTGACTGATAAAACGCGTCAAGACCTAGACCTACCAGTTAGCGATGTGTTTCTACGCCCACAAGATACCAACAACAGCAACACAGGCTACACTCTAGCGCAAAAAATTGTTGGCAAAGCTTGTGGTGTTACAGGTGTTCGTCCTGGCACTTATTGTGAGCCACGCATGACCACAGTAGGCTCACAAGATACTACTGGCGCAATGACCCGTGACGAACTTAAAGAATTGGCTTGTTTAGGATTTTCAGCTGACTTAGTTATGCAAAGTTTTTGTCATACTGCTGCTTATCCAAAACCAGTAGATTTAGAACTCCAGCACACCCTACCTGATTTTATGCAATCTCGCGGTGGTGTTGCACTTAAGCCAGGTGATGGCATCATCCACTCATGGCTTAATCGCATGTTACTACCTGATACGGTAGGCACTGGCGGTGACTCACATACACGCTTCCCAATTGGCATTAGTTTTCCTGCAGGTTCAGGCCTAGTAGCTTTTGGAGCTTCAATTGGCGTATTGCCACTGGACATGCCAGAATCGGTATTGGTACGTTTCTCTGGCACTATGCAAGAAGGCATTACATTACGTGATTTAGTTAACGCAATCCCATATGCTGCAATTCAACAAGGTTTATTGACCGTTGAAAAAGCCAATAAAAAGAATATTTTTTCAGGTCGAATACTGGAGATAGAAGGCCTGGGTGATTTAAAAATTGAACAAGCTTTTGAACTTACCGATGCCTCTGCTGAACGTTCAGCCAATGGTTGTACCATCAAACTCAACAAAGAACCTGTTGCAGAATATTTGCAATCTAATATTGCCTTGTTATCATCAATGATAGAAGCCGATTATGAAGATAAAAAAACCCTTGCTCGCCGTATCCAGGCCATGCAAAAATGGCTAGATGCACCGGAATTACTAGAAGCGGATAGTAATTGTGAATATGCAGCTGTCATTGAGATTAACTTAGACGAAATTAAGGAGCCAATTCTTGCTTGTCCAAACGACCCTGATGACGTAAAAACACTATCAGACGTTGCCAATACCAAAATTGATGAAGTATTTATCGGATCTTGCATGACCAACATTGGTCATTTTAGAGCGGTAGCGCAATTACTAAAAGATCAGTCTGAATTACCAACTGAATTATGGGTTGCACCACCAACTCGCATGGATGAGGCACAATTGCGTTCTGAAGGTATCTACAAAACCTTTGATGCAATAACAAAGCATACGGAAATACCAGGCTGTTCTTTATGTATGGGTAACCAGGCTCGTGTTGATGACAACGCCACCGTTGTGTCAACCTCAACGCGCAACTTCCCAAATCGTCTAGGAGATAATGCGGATGTTTATCTATCCTCTGCCGAAGTGGCTGCTGTTGCGGCAAAATTAGGCTATATTCCTACTACTAGCGAATACCTAAGTGCGATGCGTGATATTCAACCAGTGTCAAATGATATTTACCAATATTTAAACTTTGATCAGATTTCTGAATACCAAAAAATAGCCAAGCATATTAAGCTTGACACTATTTTAAATGAATAATATTTAACAACCCTACAATAAAAAAGCCGCTATCTAAGATAGCGGCTTTTTTATTGAATATATTTAAAGAAGCTTATTTAATTTTTGCCTCTTTATACATAACGTGCTTTCTTACAACTGGATCAAACTTTTTAACTTCAACTTTTTCTGGGTGAAGACGTTTGTTCTTTGTTGCTGTGTAGAAATGGCCAGTTTTGGCTGATGATACTAATTTAATTTTTTCTCTCATAACTTACTCCTAAACCTTTTCGCCACGTGCGCGAATTTCTTTAAGCACAGTGTCGATACCTTTTTTATCAATAACGCGTAAACCTTTTGCAGATAACTTAAGTTTTACAAAACGGTTTTCACTTTCAACCCAAAAACGATGAGTATGAAGGTTTGGATAAAAACGACGACGCGTCTTATTGTGCGCGTGAGACACGTTATTACCACTAATTGGGCGCTTACCAGTTACTTGACATACCTTTGCCATTACTCTTACCTATCAAAAAATCTAAAAGAAAGGAATTATACTTAAAATATTACAACTTTCAAAACTAAATTATATAAAAATCCTATTTACTATTGCCTCAACAAGCTGTATCATACACATCTGCTGGAGGGATGGCAGAGCGGCTGAATGCACCGGTCTTGAAAACCGGCAAGGATTAATCTCCTTCTAGGGTTCAAATCCCTATCCCTCCACCATTATCTTTTTCTGGGGAGATTAGATGCCAACAATTCGATACACCCTATCAGGCATAACCCAAGACGGACAAAAGTTTAGACCTAGTGACTGGACTGAACGCTTAGTTTGTATTCAAAAAGAACAGCTAATCAAATATAATGGTCATCTAAAAATCAGCAAGATTGATGGCATTAAATCGATTGTTTTTGACAACAGTCTTGAAAACACTTGTCCAATCACCTATGAGCGCATAATGTCTTTCGCCAAAACCAATCACCTGGTGATGAATCAAGAAACAATCGAAGATTAATTAGAGTTGGCTTTTTAATATATTGTCATTAACTCATCTTCGCATTACAATAGCGTTATGATTATTGGCCTTCCTAAAGAAATCAAAGTACATGAATATCGTGTTGGCATTACACCTAATGGTGTTCAATATTTAGCCAATCATGGGCACCAAGTATTAGTACAAAATGGTGCAGGATCTGCTATTGGGTTTAAAGATCAAGACTATGTAAAAGCTGGAGCAACACTTGTTGAGACACCTGAAGAAATCTTTTGTCATGCTGAATTAATTGTTAAGGTTAAAGAGCCACAACCTAATGAATGCCGGCTATTATCACCAGGTCAAACGCTTTTTACATATCTGCATTTAGCAGCAGACCCAAAACAAGCTGAATTATTACTCAAATCAGGGGCGACATGTATTGCCTATGAAACCATTACTGATAACAATGGTCGTTTGCCACTACTCCAACCGATGAGTGAGATTGCAGGAAGGATGTCGGTTCAATCTGGCGCCCACCATCTAGAAAAAACCCAAGGCGGCTCTGGTGTATTGCTTAGCGGCGCCACTGGTGTTAGTCCTGCAGAAGTTTTAGTGCTTGGCGGTGGTGTGGTTGGCATGAATGCTGCAAAAGTAGCACTTGGTATGGGTGCACAAGTTACCATTCTTAACCGATCACTGTCTGATCGCTTAACTAAGTTTCAGAAAAAATATAGCTCGCAACTATCTGTTGATTTATCTAATCAAGCCAATATTGAACAGCGACTTAAAACAGCTGACCTGGTCATTGGCGCTGCACTCGTTGCCGGTGCTTCAGCGCCAAAGCTAATTACTAGAGACATGCTTAAACTAATGAAAAAAGGCTCTGTACTAGTAGATGTTTCTATCGATCAAGGTGGTTGTTTTGAAACTTCGCAAATCACAACTCATAGCCAGCCAACTTATGTGGTGGACGGGATTATTCATTATTGTGTAGGCAATATGCCAGGAGCGGTTGCACAAACTGCCACCTTAGCACTAACCAATGCAACATTACCTTATATAGTTGATATTGCTAATAGAGGCTGGAAAAGCGCCATGATTAATAATGAAAATCTAACGAATGGCCTTAATATCCATCAAGGAAAGACCACTCATAAGGCCGTCTCTAGCAGTCTAAATCAAGATTATTACTCGGCTAAATCTTTAATTAAAGACTAAACACCATATTGATCTCTATAAGCTTCAATACGATCAATTAATGCTTTATCACTACCCTGTTTTAAATAATCAATCAAATGGCTTAGATTAATAATACTCAACACAGAAATGCCAAAATTCTCTTCAACTTCTTGAATGGCTGATTTATCGCCCTTACCTTTTTCTTGGCGATCAACTGCAACAATAACGCCTTTAGCTTTAGCACCATTTGCATCAATAATATCCATTGCTTCACGAATGGCTGTGCCAGCAGTAATAACATCATCAATAATCAAAATATCGCCCTGCAATGCGTGGCCAACAATATCACCACCTTCGCCATGAGTTTTGGCTTCTTTACGATTAAAGCTATAAGGTACATTTCTGCCAAATGTATCGTTTAAAGACATTGCAGCCGCTGTTGCCAGTGGAATACCTTTATAAGCAGGGCCAAACAATACATCAAAATCTAGGTTGCTTTTTTCAATGGCAGTTGCATAAAACTGGCCTAATTTTGATAAATGATTACCAGTATTAAACGCACCTGCATTAAAGAAATATGGGCTAACTCGGCCTGACTTTAATGTAAATTCGCCAAACTTTAAAGCGCCAATTTCCAACATAAAGTCTACAAAGTCTTTTTGATACTGTTCCATGAGTTATTCCTATAAAATTATTTTGATGAAGAGAATTATAACGGCTAATGTCAATGGAATTCGCGCAGCTGAGCGAAAAGGTTTTTTTGCTTGGATGAAAAGCCAAAATGCAGATGTGGTTTGTGTGCAAGAAATTAAAGCGCAAGAAGATCAGCTGGATGAAAAATTCTACCCTAAGGATATGCATACTTTTTATAAGCCCGCTGAGCGTAAAGGCTATAGTGGTACAGGTATTTATTGCAAACAAAAACCTGATCAAGTAATTTTCAGCCCTTGGGAAGATTTTGACTTTGAGGGGCGCTTTATCCAAGCTGATTTTGACAATCTTAGTGTTATTTCAATTTACATTCCTTCCGGATCTGCTAAAGAAGAACGTCAAGCCTACAAAATGGCATTTATGACTGAGCGCTTTATGCCTTATTTAAAAAAACTACAAAAAGATGGGCGTCAATATATCATCTGTGGCGACATTAATATTGTTCATAAAAAAATCGATATTAAAAACTTTAATGGCAATAAAAATCGCTCAGGATGCCTTCCAGAAGAAAGAGCATGGATGGATCAACTTTTTGGCAAGGCCAAATTTATCGATGCATTTCGTGAAATAAATCAAGAAGAGCATCAATACACTTGGTGGTCCAATCGCGGGCAAGCTTGGGCCAATAATACCGGTTGGCGTATAGACTATCACATTCTTAGTGAAAACTTAAAACACACGCCAAAGCGTGTAGAAATTTATAAAGATGAGCGTTTTTCTGATCATTCGCCACTGATTATTGACTACGATATTTAATGGAAAAGCATTTACGCAAAATTCAAAGTTTTGTTAAGCGCTCTGGCCGTTTAACCGAAGGGCAAAAATATGGGTTGAACGAGCTTTGGCCAGCATTTGGCGTTGATGTTAATGCTAATCAGACATTAGACTTTAATACTATATTTACCAAACAGCAGCCAGTTATTTTAGAAATTGGTTTTGGCAATGGTGATTCTTTATTAGAAATGGCCATTAACGAACCGGATAATAATTTTTTAGGCATTGAAGTTTATGAAGCGGGTGTGGGCAGGCTTATCAATGAAGCTAATAAACACAATCTTACTAATTTAAAAGTTATGAAAGATGATGCAGTGGAGTTATTAAAAAATAATATTACTGATAATAGCCTATCTGGGTTTCAGCTATATTTTGCAGATCCTTGGCATAAGAAAAAACATCATAAACGCAGAATTGTACAAACTGAATTTATGAGCTTAATGTCAAATAAACTTATTAACAACGGCTTTGTGCATATGGCAACTGACTGGGAAAATTATGCTGAACACATGATGGAAGTATTGGAAAATCACCCGCACTTTAAAAATACACTGGGTGGCCATATATATTCATCAAGACCTGAACGACGTCCAATCACCAAGTTTGAAAAGCGCGGGGAAAGGCTGGGGCACGGTGTTTGGGATTTATTATTTACAAACGAGAAGTAACATGCTATTTCCATTATTTGTTATTGTAACACTGCTTGAAATCTACGTATTGGTATCGGTAGGTGAATCAATTGGTGGTTTTTCAACTGTTTTACTAGTTGTTATCACTGCACTCATTGGATCAACCTTGCTTAAACAACAAGGTTGGTCAACCATGGCCAAAGCACAAAATTCTATGGCCAATGGTCAAACGCCTGCATTCGAAATGCTAGAAGGTGTGGTGATTCTAATTTCTGGCGTTTTACTGCTTACCCCTGGGTTTCTGACTGATATTCTTGGCCTATTAGGACTCATGCCTTGGTCAAGAACGTATTTTATTGATCGCATTTTAAGTAAAAATGCTGAAAAAGTATTCGCTCAGAAAAATACAGTATTTATTCATAAATCACGACCACATGAGAATAAACGCAATGACAAGAACGATGCAATAGATGGTGAGTTTTGGGAGGATTAATCACGCTTGACGATTGGCTTAATTGGCAAGAAAATCTGCACATTCAAGAAATAGACCTTGGTTTAAAAAGAATCCAAACGGTTTATTCGGCGCTCTTTCCAAATGGTGTCCCATTTTCAGTTATCACTGTTGCAGGCACTAACGGCAAAGGCTCTACCATTTCTTTTATTGACCATATTTATCAACAAAGTGATTATAAGAGCGCAAAGTTCACCTCGCCACACATTATCAACTATAACGAGCGCTTTACTATTAATGGCATTAATGCAAGTGATCAGCAAATCATTCAAGCCTTTGAAAAAATTGAGGCAGTTCGCAATAACACCTCACTCACCTATTTTGAATTTTCAACATTAGCAGCACTACTTATCTTTGCCTCTGAAGATGTTGATATCGCTATATTGGAAGTGGGCCTAGGTGGCAGATTAGATTCTGTCAATGTAGTAGACTGTGATATAGCTGTTATTACCAATATTGCCATTGATCACGTTGAATATCTTGGCAATACTCGTGAGCTGATCGGCCATGAAAAATCAGGAATTATGCGTAGCAATATTCCTTGCGTATGTGGCGATCAAAACCCGCCAAACTCAATTAACAATTACGCTGATAAAATCGGTGCGCCGCTTAAGTTTGTACAAAATCCTTATACAAAAAATATTGGTCTAATAGGTTCTCATCAACAGCAAAATGCTGCTCTGGCAAAATTATGTGTTGAAACACTTAATGATCTACATCCCATCAGCAACGATCAAATAATACTTGGGATTCAAAATACCAAGCTTGATGCTAGATTTCAAACCATCAACATTAAGGGTAAAAAAATCATCTTAGATGTTGCCCACAACGCTGCAGCTATCAAAGTATTAAAAGACGAGCTAGCTAAAGACAAAGTGTCAACCGTTGCTATTTTTTCTGCACTAAAAGACAAAAATATAAAAACCATGATCAACACCATTAGTCCGATTATTGATCAATGGCTTTTAGTACCTTTATCTGTAAATCGAGCCACCCCCATCAATGAATTAAGCGACCAATTTAAATTGAGTGACAAAATAAATGCATGCGCCAATATGAGCCGCGCGATTGAACAAACGCTTGCTAGCCCGAACCACTCAAGAGTTGTTATTTTTGGATCGTTTCATGTGGTGGCAGACGCTTTAAAAATACTTAAACAATAATCGATTCAAAATCTTGTAAAATTGCGACTTAACAACAAAACCTTCTTTGGAGAGATTTGATGAATAACTTTTTTGATAACATCTGGGATGCAATCGGACAGCTGGTCTGGTCTGACTGGATGACAATCATCATACTTATTGCGTTCTTAATCTTAGGATTTAAACGCGGCATGGCAAAAGAGTTAATCAACTTTGGGTTTTTACTCCTCTCTATTGTTATTGCTTATTTCTTTTATGAAGCTCTAGCACTAAGTGAAGCCATCACATGGCTGCTATTATCTCACCAATCACATATGGCTATCTCATTTGGTGTCATTTTTATCGGCATATTGCTGATTAAAAAAAGCTTGTACAAGCTTACTGCCCTATCCAACAGTATCAGCAACCCTTGTGCACTTAATAAAGTTTTTGCCATTCTGATCTTTTTATCAGCAGCAGCAGTATTTAGTTGGTACTACCTAGACTCAATTGCAGGCCTGGGAATTATGGAAATTGTGGTTACTAATGAATCTGTTCGTATTGGGCTGTCTTTTATTATCACCTTTGCTTTTGTTGTTGGTATTTGCAGTTTTATTTCAAATGTTTTAAACATATCAATTGATGGCTCCAAGCCTTGTTTTTTATCATCTTTTTATAAAAGCATATTAGAAGGCTTAAATGCACTTGATGTAAAGCTTAATGCCAAAAACATTGATAGCACAAAGAACAATCTACTTGGCGCTATTATTGGACTAATCAAAGGCTCTTTGGCTATTTTAATCATGGTGTTAGTATTTCAAAGTATTGATCAAATCTCTCAACAACATTATTGGATTGAGACAAATGGTGCGCTCAGAGTATTCCAAGACGTTGCAACAGATATCAAACCAGAACTGTCTCAACATTTATTATTTATTAAAGACGAATAAGGATTTAGCCTATGTGCGGTATTGTCGGTATTTTATCTACCACTAAAAAAGATACAGCTGTTTACATCTACGATGCATTAACAATTTTGCAACATCGTGGACAAGATGCTGCGGGCATTGTTACTGCGCACAAAGGTCGCTTTTACATGCGCAAATCTAACGGTCTGGTTAAAAACGCATTTAGAACTAAACATATGACTTCTTTATTGGGTGACATGGGCATTGGTCATGTTCGCTACCCCACTGCTGGCACTTCAAGTGGTGCTGAAGCCCAACCCTTTTATGTAAACTCGCCTTATGGCATTGCTTTTGCTCACAATGGCAATTTAACCAATACTCAAGAACTAGCTCAAGAGTTGTTTGAACAAGACCTTCGTCATATTAATACTAACTCTGACTCTGAGATATTACTCAATGTGTTTGCCAGTGAATTAGCAAAACTGCAAAAACAACGCATTAATGAGCAAGATATTTTTGATTCTGTAAAAAAAGTACATAAACGTGTACGTGGCGCATACGCCAGTATTGGCATGATTCCTGGCTATGGAATTTTTGGCTTTAGAGATCCAAACGGTGTTCGACCACTCATCCTTGGAAAGCGCACCACAAATGGTGGAACCAAACACATGCTTGCTTCAGAAAGTGTTGCTTTAACCGCACTTGGTTATGAAATTACTCAAGACATTAAACCTGGAGAAGCCGTTGTTGTTGACCGTGAAGGCAATATTTTTGTACAACAATGTGCAGAAGCGCCCAAATACTCGCCATGTATTTTTGAATTTGTTTATTTTGCGCGTCCGGATTCAGTCATTGATAATATTTCAGTTTACAAATCAAGACTTAGAATGGGCGAACGCCTAGCTGCAAAAATTCATCGTGAGTGGAGTGATGAAAAAATTGATGTGGTTATCCCCATTCCTGA
>CAZEYU010000014.1:0-9180 GCA_964516395.1 uncultured Candidatus Thioglobus sp. | reverse complement strand
TTTTTTGCCTCAGCTGCACCAGCAGTTCGCTACCCAAATGTATACGGCATTGACATGGCCAGCTCTAAAGAATTTATTGCGCACAACAAAACAACAGAGCAAATATGTGAGTCCATTGGTGCTGATAAATTAGTTTATCAAGATTTAGATGATCTTATCTGGTGTGTAAACCAAGGCAATAAGAGCATTACTGAATTTGACTGTTCATGTTTTAATGGCGAATATGTAACCAACGACATTGATCAAAACTATCTTAATGGCATTGAAGCATTAAGATCAGATGCCGCTAAAAAAGAAAACAATACCAATGAAAGTTCTGAGTTAATTTGTAATGATGTAGAATAGCATTAATTTATAAAAAACAACTTAACAATGAAAGACTTACACTTCGATACCAAAGCCATTCGTGAGGGTTATCGAACTACCAATGAACAAGAGCATTCTGAGGCTATTTTTCTAACCTCTAGTTTTACATTTGACTCAGCCGAGCAGGCAGCTAACCGATTCTCAAAAGAAGAGCCGGGCAATATTTATGCCCGTTTTACCAACCCTACCGTTGATGCATTTGAGAAAAAATTAGCCGCTCTTGAAGGCGCTGACGCTTGTTGCGCAACTGCCTCAGGCATGGCAGCTATTTTTGCAACCATTATGGCGCTACTGAAATCTGGTGATCACATTGTGGCCTCACGCAATATGTTTGGTACGTCAGTTGTGCTACTTAATACCATTATTTCCAAATTTAATATTGAGGTTAGTTTTGTAGATTTATCTGACCTATCAGCCTGGGAAGATTCTATTCAGGACAACACCAAGTTATTTTTGCTTGAAACACCTTCTAACCCATTGGGTGAGGTGGTTGATATTGTTGAGCTTAGCAAACTTTCAAAAGCTCATCAAATTTTGCTTGCAGTGGATAATGCCATTCTAACACCAGCATTACAAAATCCAATTAAGCTGGGTGCAGATATTGTCATTCATTCAGCCACCAAGTACATTGATGGCCAAGGAAGATGTTTGGCCGGTGCGGTTTTGGCCAATGAAGAAATCATCGAACAAGTACATGGCTTTATTCGAACAACAGGTCCTAGTCTTAGTAGTTTCAATGCTTGGATTGTTTTAAAAGGCTTGGATACGCTTAGCCTTAGAATGAAGGCGCATTCAGATAATGCATTTAAATTAGCCACTTGGCTTGAACAACAAGATAAAGTAAAAAAAGTACACTACTTAGGATTGGAATCACACCCTAACCACCAGCTTGCAAAATCACAACAATCTGGCTTTGGTGGCATTGTATCGTTTGAAGTTGATGGTGGTAGAGAGGCAGCATTTAAAGTGATTAATGCCACTCATATTTTCTCAATTACAGCTAATTTAGGCGATACAAAATCAACCATTACACACCCATCAAGCACAACACATGGTCGTTTAACTGATGAAGAAAAAGAAAAAGCCAATATATCAGAAGGCCTAATTAGAATCTCTGTTGGTCTTGAAGATGTCAATGACTTGATAAGCGATATAAACAAAGGTCTTTGAGGTATAATTTTTTTAAAACATTCAAGGTAAAGCACAAATGCAAAACTCTTATTCTTATGAAGATTTAATCAAATGTGGCAACGGGGAATTGTTTGGCCCTGGAAATGCACAACTACCACAACCACCAATGTTAATGCTGGATCGCATTACACACATCTCTAAAGAAGGTGGCGAGTATGGCAAAGGTGAAATCATCGCGGAATTAGACATTAATCCAGATTTATGGTTTTTTAAATGCCATTTCAACGAAGATCCGGTAATGCCAGGATGTTTGGGTGTAGATGCCATGTGGCAACTCATTGGTTTTTACCTAGGCTGGATGGGAGGTCCTGGTCGCGGACGCGCCCTAGGATCAGGCAATATTAAATTTACCGGTCAAGTTTTACCAACAGCCAAAAAAGTCACTTACAGAATCAGCTTATCGCGAGTGATTGCACGCAAACTCTACATGGGTATTGGCGATGCCACCATGGAAGTAGATGGTAAAGTAATTTATGAAGCCACCAACTTAAAAGTAGGCTTATTCACTGACACAACAAACTTCTGATGAATAGAGTCGTTATTACAGGAATGGGCATTGTTTCTAGCTTAGGCGCTAATTGCAATGAGGTATTAGAATCATTAAAAACAGCCAAATCTGGCATTAAGTTTGATCAAACATATGCAGAGCTAGGGCTGAAATCACATGTTTCTGGTCAAATAGCTGAGATTGATTCAAGCGAAATTATTGATAGAAAAATGAAACGCTTCATGGCTGATGCTGCTATTTACAATGCAGTAGCACTTGATGAAGCCATTAAACAATCAGGTCTAACTGAGGATCAAATCTCAAACCCTCGCACTGGTTTGATCATGGGATCAGGCGGTGCTTCTAATCAAAATGTCGTTGAAGCGGCTGACATTCTGAGAGAGAAAGGTATTAAACGAGTTGGTCCTTATCGCGTACCTCGCACCATGGGCTCAACCACATCAGCCTGTCTTTCAACCATGTTTAAAATTAAAGGCATTAACTATTCAATCAGTTCTGCCTGTTCAACCTCAGCGCACTGCATCGGTAATGCCATGGAGCAAATCCAAATGGGCAAGCAAGATGTGGTTTTTGCCGGTGGTGGTGAAGAGCTAGACTGGTCTTTAACCATGCTGTTTGATGCAATGGGTGCATTATCCTCCAAATATAACGAAACACCTGAAAAAGCATCTCGTGCTTATGACGCTGATCGTGACGGTTTTGTTATCTCTGGCGGTGGCGGTGCATTAGTGCTTGAATCTTTAGAGCACGCACAGGCACGTGATGCCACAATATTAGCAGAATTAACTGGCTACGGCGCCACTTCTGATGGTTATGACATGGTAGCCCCTAGTGGTGAAGGCGCTAAGCGATGTATGGAATTAGCCATTTCGACAGTAGATGGCCCAATTGACTACATTAATGCTCATGGCACATCAACACCGGTTGGTGATGTTAAAGAAATTGGTGCAATTAAAGAAGTTTTTGGCGACAATATGCCTAATGTCGGATCAACCAAATCACTTTCAGGGCATGCATTGGGCGCCGCAGGCGTTAATGAATCTATTTATTCACTACTTATGCTGCAAAACGATTTTATGGCAGAATCTGTTAATATTGAAAACTTAGACGAACAGGCGCAAGATGTGCCAATTGTACAGGCAACAACCATTCAGTCACTTAATCGAGTTATGTCCAACAGCTTTGGTTTCGGTGGTACTAACGCTTGCCTAGTGTTTGAAAAATTCAAACCATAGAGATTTTACATATTTCAACAAAAAAGCCGCTATTTAGCGGCTTTTTTATTAGCTAAGAGGCAGAATTAAGGTCTAGCATCCAACTCCTTCTGTTCTTTCTCAGAAGGTAGCATATCTTCTTTGGTAATGCCTAGTGCAAGAATCATGGAGCTTGCTACATAAATAGAAGAATAAGTACCAATTATCACACCAATTAGCAACGCTAAAGCAAAGCCATGAATAATTTCACCACCCAAAAAGAAGAGCGCTAACAACACCAGCAAAGTGGTAATAGATGTCATAATCGTTCTAGACAGTGTCTGATTTAAGGCGCCATTAATAATCTTTGCAGGGTCTGTATGACGTGTTGCTAAGAAGTTCTCACGAATACGATCAAACACCACAATCGTGTCGTTAAGTGAATAACCAATAACTGCCAGTATTGCTGCTAAGACAGTTAGATCAAATTCAATTTGAAACAGTGAGAAAATGCCAAGCGTGATAATAACGTCATGAATAAGTGCTGAAATTGAACCTAATGCAAATCGATATTCAAAACGAATTGCCACATAAATTAAGATACCAATGAGCGCATAAAGCATGGCCAATCCACCATCGTTGGTTAATTCCTCTCCCACTTTAGGACCAACAAATTCAACACGTCTTATGTCTACTTCATCTCCTAATAGGTGAATAATTTTAGAGCTTAGTTTTGCACTAGATACTTTTTGTGGCTCAAGGCGAATGAGTACTTCATGTGTTGAGCCAAAATACTGCACATTGGCGTTGTTAAACTGTGCCTTTTCCAAGGTTGCTCTTATGTCTGATAAGTCAACATCTTGTTTATAGCCCACTTCAATTAAAGTACCGCCTGTGAAGTCAATACCTAGTTTAAGCCCATTATTAGCTAATGAAAAAATACTCACTGCCATAATCAACACTGAAAAGATAATGGCATAAATTCGCTTTCCAACAAAATCAATAGTCGGGATGTTTAGTGCTTTCATGCTCATATTGAAATCTCCTCTAACTTTTTATTGCCATAGATCTTGTTAACAATTGCACGTGAGACAATGATCGCTGTAAACATTGAAGTTACAATACCAATAGACAGTGTAATAGCAAAGCCTTTGATTGGGCCAGTGCCAAAACTAAACAGCACCAATGCTGCAATTAATGTTGTGATATTAGCATCAGCAATGGTTAATAATGCCTTGTCATAACCCGCAGAAATGGCTTTTTGAATACTAGTATTGGTGCGCAATTCCTCTTTAATTCTTTCAAAAATCAACACATTAGCATCAACAGCCATACCAACGGTTAACACAATACCAGCAATGCCCGGCAGTGTAAGTGTTGCTTGCAAGAGCGATAATACAGCAACAATCATTACCAAATTAAGCGTCAAAGCAACATTGGCTACCATACCAAATACTCGATAACGAACAGCCATAAATATAAGCACAAGAATAAAACCAACAATAACACTCATCACACCTTTGGCAATATTATCAGCACCCAAACTTGGTCCAATTGTTCTTTCTTCAATAATTTCAATCGGAGCAGACAGTGATCCTGCTCTTAATAAGAGCGCTAAGTTTCTTGCCTCTCTTGCACTATCAATGCCGGTAATTTGAAACCTTGAAGAAAAAGTGCCTTGAATGGTGGCGGCATTAATAATATCTTTGGTGGTTGAACGCTTTTTAACAGCTTTGCCTTTTTCCATGACTGTTTCAACTTTATTTTCAATAAATACAACTGCCATTCGGTGATGTAGATATTTTTTAGTTGTGTCCAACATAGCGCGTCCACCACTGCTATCTAGTGTGATGTTAACCATTGGCGTTGCATTTTCTTGATCCACACCTGAGGCTGCACCTGTAATATTTTCACCCGTTGCAATCACTCGAGTCTTTAACAATAAAGGACGACCATCTTTGAAATAGTAAAGCTTTGAACCTATTGGTGTTTTGCCAGATTGAATGGCAGTTTGCGGATCATTTTTTTCATCAACCAGTCTAAACTCCAAGGTTGCAACGGCGCCTAAAATCTCTTTAGCACGTGCTGTATCTTGAACACCTGGTAGTTGTACAACAATTCGCTCTAAACCTTGTTGTTGAATAATCGGCTCAGCCACACCAAGTTCATTAACACGATTTCTTAGCGTGGTAATATTTTGCTTCAAGGCGCCTTTTTTAGCCTCTGCTTTTGCCGATTCACTAATGTCGATGCTTGAGCTTAGATTATCTTCATCAGCCACCTCAAGCACAACCAAATCATTCATCTCTGATTTGATCAAATCTAAAGCCTTAACTTTTGCCTCGGCTGTCTTAAAGCGAATAACTATATGCCCATTTTCTTTCTTAACGCTCTTATACAAACGATCCTTTCTAAGCAGTGTGCGCAATTCGTTGTAGTATTTATCTAAAGACATGTTGATAACTGCCTGCATATCCACTTCAAGCAAAAAGTGCACACCACCTCTTAGATCAAGCCCCAACGACATTGCTTTGCCGCCAATATCAGACAGCCAAGCTGGAATGGACGGCGCTAAATTTAGTGCAGTAACATAGTTTCTACCCAACTCTTTCTTAAGAACGTCTTTGGCAAGCAATTGCTGCTTGTTATCCTTAAAGCGAGCTAGAATTCTACGCCCAGTTAGGTCAACTGATTTAAATTCTATATTTTTGGCATTTAATGACGCTTTAACTCTGTCTAAATCCTGAGTGGAGATTGCCTTATCACCAGCACTTGAAATTTGTACGGCCAAATCTGAACCAAAAACATTTGGCAAAGCATACAACGCTGAAATGGTTAAGAAAAATGCAATCAGTACATTTTTTAATGCCGAATATTGATTCATAAGCTTAGTTAGTTAAATTTTTGCACTGCCTTTTGGCATTTTTTGATTAATGCCTTGTTTTTGCACTTTGATGATCACATCTGTTGCAATTTCTAATGTCGCAAATGACTCATCAACTGAAGCAACTTTACCAATTACTCCACCATTAGTCACCACTTCATCACCAACTTTCAATGCCTCTAATAAAGCTTTGTGTTCTTTAGCTCGTTTTTGCTGAGGTCTGATAAGTAAAAAATACATCAGAACAAACATAATAATTAAAAACGGCAAACCACCCCATGGATCACCTGTTGCAGCACCAGGTGCGCTACCTTCTGCAAATGCTGGACTAATCACTAAATCTAAAATATTCATTATCTTTCTCCTAATTAATTAATAACATCCAGTCCACCCATATATGGTTTGAGAGGGTCTGGAATTTTAATACTACCATCAGCTTGTTGATGATTTTCTAATACTGCCACCAGTGTTCTACCCACTGCCAATCCAGAGCCATTTAATGTGTGTAATAACTCAGGTTTGTTAGTTTCTTTGTTTTTATATCTAAGCTGTAGACGTCTTGCTTGAAAATCTTCAAAACATGAACAAGAAGAAATTTCACGATATGCATTTTGTCCAGGCAACCACACTTCTAAATCATAAGTTTTAGCACTTGAAAATCCTAAATCTCCAGCACATAAATTAACCTTTCGATAAGGCAAGTCTAATGCTTGCAAAATACTCTCTGCATGCGCAGTTAACTCCTCCAATACTTGGTATGAATCCTGCGCTTTAACCACTTGCACCAACTCTACTTTTTCAAACTGATGTTGACGAATTAACCCACGGGTATCACGACCATAAGCGCCTGCCTCTGATCTAAAACTTGGCGTGTGCCCCACAAATTTTAATGGCAAGTCAGCCTCTTCAACCATGGTGTCTCGCATCATGTTGGTAATCGGCACTTCACCCGTTGGAATTAAATACAAAGATTTGGCATCACCCTCTTCTCCATGCAGATGTGTTTTAAACAAATCCGCTTCAAATTTAGGCAGCTGACCTGTGCCCGTTAATGAATCAGCATTCACCAAATACGGCACATAAGCTTCAGTATAGCCATTAATCTCACTATGCTGATCAAGCATGAATTGAGTAAGTGCTCGGTGAAGGCGGGCAATTTTTCCAGTCATTACTGAAAAACGCGCACCTGATATTTTTGCAGCTGTTTCAAAATCAAGTCCATGCATCTCACCCAAATCAACATGATCTTTCACCTCAAAATCATACTCACCAGGTGTGCCCCAGTTCGACACCTCGACATTGTCCTGCTCAGAGCTTCCCATAGGTACAGACTCGTGTGGAATATTAGGCATAGATAAAGCAATATCATCTATTTGAGCAAGGATGGTTTGCAGTTCAGCCTTGGCTGAATCTAGCTTATCGCCCAAATCAGCAACACCATCTAACAATGGCTGAATATCTTCACCAGCAGCTTTAGCCTTACCAATGGATTTAGACTGAATATTTCTTAAATTTTGCAGCTCTTGTGTTTCTACTTGATTTTTTTTTCTTTTATTTTCTAGCTCGGATAACGCTTTGATATTAAAAGAAAAATTACGTATTTTAAGCGCTTCGGCAACTGCCTCTATGTCATTTCTAAGTTGCTTTTTACTTAACATTGTTATATAATAGATTCCTTATATAGATTTGAATCTCTAGTTGAACTAGACTTTTCAAACAAAACTTATTTACGGAATTATACTATGTTTAACTCATTTTCATCAGCTGATGCGTGCAAACTATTGTCTGAAGGAGCTCAACTTGTTGACGTTAGATCTTCTGCGGAATTTGCTCGTGGCGCACTACCAAATGCTATTAATTTACCTCTACAAGCCATCATGAGTGCAGACAAAGTAATCAGTAAGGATAAGGCTGTTGTTTTATATTGCGTGAGTGGCGCTCGTTCTTCTACAGCTAAAAACTATCTCATGCAAATGGGTTTTGAAAACGTTCATGATCTAGGCTCTTTTAAAAACTACACTTGCGACTAATTTAGACAAATAATTTGGGTGATTAACACTGTATTGCTTGTTAAAATCTCAAACATATTGATTTAAAAACAGCACTGTATGAGAGTTAAAAGCACTTGGCATAAATCTCAAGTAAAAACCATTGAAGACATTGCTGGAGCATTAGCATTTAATTCGTGGCGCATTACCAAAAATCATCTTGAGGATTTAATTAACGAAGCATTTGTTATTGAAAAAGCTCAGGTTTTTGATGTGATTCAAGAATATCTATGCTATTTAATTCAATGTGTAGATCGCCTAGTTTTTGACACATTAGATGATCAAAAGCGTCAAGAATTAATCATCTTGCTTGCCAAACAATCAGCGGATTACTATCAAGAAAATAAAGAAGATAGAATTGGCCCAGGTGATCATTGGCAAGAATTTGTAAATACTTACAATGCGCGTAGTCAAGATTACTCAGACTATGAGTTTAAAGACGAAGAGCCTAATTATCTATTTATGCGCTATTTTGGTGAAAAAGTTCAACAAGCCATGACAGAAGCTGATGAAAAATGGATCGTACAACAAATGGTTGAAATTCAAGCGCCTAAGGCTTTTAAATCGATTAGAAAAAGCGTTAATGAATTGGTATCAGTTGAGCAAATCATCACCAAAGAAGAAAAAATAAAACGCAAAGAAAATAAGATTCCACGCGCAAAAAGAAAATCAAGTCGCAAGGATAATACTTATAAAAACAAATCATCAAGCGATCACATTACCTAACTTGTAATTTTCACATAATGACCCTAAATAACAATTATAAAACAATATAAATTAGGAGTTATTCATGATTACTATGTGTACAAGCTGTGGTGGTTTAAACAATATACCTGCAGATAAAATAAGCAATAATCCAAAATGCGGAAAATGTAAAAATCCGCTTTATAAAGGCGAGCCAATTTCAATGACTGGCACGCAACTTACCCGAGCTATTGAAAAAACTAATGAGCTCTTAGTGGTTGATTTTTGGGCTACTTGGTGCGGCCC
>CAZEYU010000013.1:0-30092 GCA_964516395.1 uncultured Candidatus Thioglobus sp. | reverse complement strand
GTGATGCGCATATTGGTGAATTTGGTGGGTTTGATAATTTAGTTAAAGCCAAAGGCGAAATTTACTCCCCAGACTCTCACAACATTGTTAATACTCAAACCTCTTTTACAGGCGATATAAGCTTCACCCCTCAAGGGGGTGCTAAAACGAGTGGCAAAGGTGGTGATGTTTATGCAGACAATGTTACCAACAACTGTTTTGAACTGCATGTGTTTGAAGATTCAATTCAAATCTGCCTTCAGCTTATTGGTCAGCATAATATTGAAAACGCTTTGGCAGCAAGTGCCTGTGCTCATGCATTAGGTATTGATATTAATACAATCAAACAAGGTTTAGAAGCAACGCAAGCTGAGCCTGGCAGACTAAGCCTAATCACCACTGATAAGCTCACCATTATTGATGATAGCTATAACGCCAACCCTTTTTCTATTACGGCTGCCATTCAAGCACTTCAAAGTTTTGATACACATAAGGTAATTGTTTTAGGCGACATGGCAGAACTTGGCGAAGATGCCATTAACCAACACCAACAAATTGGCAGGCTGGCCAATCAATCTTGTGATAACTTTTACACCATTGGTGAGCTTTCCAAGCACTACCAAGGACAGCACTTTGACAATCTTAACGACCTATCTCAACACATTCTCTCGCAACATCAAGGCAGTACTGTCCTTATAAAAGGCTCTAGAATCGCACAACTGGATAAACTCGTTACTCTTTTGCAAAAATAACACACTTTAGACTTGACCTTTTGCGTAAATATAGCGATAATTACGCGCTTTATACATTTAATTCAAATGTATAAATTTTGTACAAAAATACTTATTTATGTATTTTTATTAAAAACGATAAATTACAAGACATTTTTTATCAGGCAGTATTACTAATACGACAGATAAAAAAAATAACGCAGTAATTTGAAGTTTTTAGCAAAAATTGCGCTCGTAGCTCAACTGGATAGAGTACTCGGCTACGAACCGAGCGGTTGCAGGTTCGACTCCTGCCGAGCGCGCCACTTCTTAAAGTGTTGTCTGGTTTAAATCTGATAGAATACGTTTCATGATGACACTACCTAATATAATCACACTGTCTAGGATTTTATTAATTCCAGTTTTTGTACTGTTGTATTATTTACAACCATCATACAATCCAAATGGTTTTGTTGATATTCAAGCGCCAGAAAACATCTTTACTCAAGTTAACTTTTGGGTAACTGCTATCTATGCTTTTATCAGTACCACTGATTATCTTGATGGCTACCTTGCTAGAAAACTTAACATGACATCACAACTCGGTGCTTTTTTAGACCCTGTTGCTGATAAGCTTATGGTTTCTACCGCGTTAATCATATTGGTTGATTTCTATCCATCAGACACTCATTGGTACATCACCATTGCTGCACTTATTATTATCTCTCGTGAGATTTTAGTCTCAGCTTTGAGAGAGTGGATGGGTACCATTGGGCAACGATCAACTGTCAATGTATCATTCATTGGCAAAGTAAAAACTTTTGTGCAAATCTTTGCAATTTTGTTCTTACTGTATCAACAACCTTTTTTCGGTCTGCCAAGTTTTGAGATTGGCGTTGTCTTACTAATGGCTGCTACTTTTTTAACCTTGTGGTCGGGTTATATCTACCTAAGAGAAGGGGTTAAAACTTTTGACAATTAATATCAAATCAGCCTTGACTAATTTGAAAAAAACACTATAATTTCACTTTCTATCGCGGGAATAGCTCAGCTGGTAGAGCATCACGTTGCCAACGTGAATGTCGCGAGTTCGAATCTCGTTTCCCGCTCCAGATTCTAAGACCTGTTTATCAGGTCTTTTTTTTATACAGCCCTTTGCACATACCTTGGCCGGATAGCAAAGCGGTTATGCAGGGGCCTGCAAAGCCTTATAGACCAGTTCGACTCTGGTTCCGGCCTCCATATTCAAAACCCGAATTTTTATTCGGGTTTTTTTATGTCAAAAATTTAGAAAATTTTGTAAATTACTAATAAAAACAGTTAAATTTCCCACTATTTTGTCAAAAAATAGCTTTTTATAAACAAAAATACCCACTAAATGGTGTTTTTAGCGGGTATTTAGAAAAATTTGCCAAATTTTAAGAATGACTTGTTTTTGTTACTTTAAAGCCTTAAGACGTAAGCGTAGTGCATTAAGTTTAATAAATCCAGCTGCATCTTTTTGATCGTACGCACCTTCATCATCTTCAAAGGTTGCAATTTTTTCACTAAATAGAGAGTCATCAGATTTGCGCCCTACAACCACTACATTGCCTTTGTAAAGTTTTAAGCGAACTGTGCCATTAACAACCTCTTGAGTTTGATCAATGGCTGCTTGTAGCATTTCACGCTCTGGTGCAAACCAAAAACCGTTATAAACCATCTCAGCATACTTAGGCATTAGCTCATCTTTTAAATGTGCTGCATCACGATCAAGTGTTAGGCTTTCCATGGCACGATGTGCCTTTAGCATAACTGTGCCTGCCGGTGTTTCATAACAACCGCGTGACTTCATGCCTACAAAACGATTCTCAACTATATCATCTCGGCCAATACCGTGGCTACCAGCGCACTTGTTTAGATATTCCATCACCGTTGCAGGACTCATGGCCTCGCCATTAATGGCTGTAATATCACCCTTTTTAAAAGTTAACTCAATGTATTCTGCCTTATCTGGTGCATTTTCAGGAGATACTGTCCAACGCCACATGTCATCTTCTGGCTCTGCCCATGGATCTTCCAAAATGTCACCTTCGTAAGAAATATGAAGCAAGTTTGCATCCATAGAGTATGGTGATTTTTTGTTTTGTTTTTGGTAGTCAATCTCAATGCCGTGACTTTCAGCGAAGTTCATTAGCGATTCACGAGAAGATAGATCCCACTCACGCCATGGTGCGATCACTTGAATATCAGCATCCAGTGCATAAGCATTAAGCTCAAAACGCACTTGGTCATTACCCTTTCCAGTAGCACCATGGCTGATTGCATCTGCACCTACTTCATTGGCAATTTCTACCAAACGTTTAGAAATTAGTGGACGAGCAATTGAAGTTCCTAAAAGATACTCACCTTCATAAATAGCATTCGCTCTAAACATTGGAAAAACAAAATCACGTGCAAATTCTTCACGTAAATCTTCAATATAAATCTCTTTCACACCCGCTGCTTTAGCTTTAGCACGTGCCGGCTCGACTTCCTCGCCTTGGCCAATATCTGCAGTAAAGGTGACCACTTCACATTGGTAAGTGTCCTGCAACCATTTAACGATAATACTTGTATCCAAACCACCTGAATAGGCTAAAACTACTTTATTCATCTTTCTTTCCTGCGCCCTCTTAAAGGGTATTTTTTCCAAAATTAAATGTTTTTCTTAGCAAGATATGATTGTTTTGGTCTAAGACTTCAACCGTCCACTCGCCCGTCCACGTGTGCCATAAATTTTTACTGGACCATACACGCCAACGATTACCTTTAATATCAAAGCTGACTTCAGCCTTAATTTTGTCTTTATATATCCAACGATGGGTAATCTGACTACCCTTTAAATTACGGATATTGGTAAAGAAGTAGATTTTACCTAAAGAATTGTCAGCCTCAGTTACTATTGTAATTGGTACTCTATCTTCAACTGACTTGGCAAATACTGCTTGTGAAATGTTTTTATGCGGCCAGTCTGCAAATGCATGGCTTGTAATTAAAAGCACTAATATTGCAATGTATTTTTTCATCATCCCACCCAATCAATAACATGTAACTCAAGATCGTCTTCATCAATATCTTTATCTGAAAACGTCCTTCCTCTAACCGAAATACCTGCCAAATGAACCGACTCTGGATTGTTGCTAATAAGCGGATGCCAATCAAACAGCGGTTTTTTCTCATGAAGTAAGCGATAAGCACAGGTATCTGGCAACCAATTAAACTTATCTGCCCAATCAGGGTAAATTGTTAAACAATCAGGTACAAAATCTTGGCGGTTTTCATAATGCGGACATCGACATGTTTGCTCATCCATATAATGACAAACTACATCAGTAAAATAAATATCATTCGTGTCTTCATCTTCTAATTTGTGCAGACAACAGCGCCCACAGCTGTCACACAAAGATTCCCACTGTGCACGCGACATGTCTTTTAAATCGGTTGTTTCCCAAAAATTTCGACTCATGAATTAATGCAAAAAGTTATCTACCAAATGTTGCAATATTTGCCTGCCTTCTGGATCACCTTTTTTGGCAGTTAAACTCGCCCAATAATAAGCCTTTTGATAATCTTTTTCAACGCCTGTTCCATTGATGTACATCATTGCTAATGAGTTCTGTGATCGGGTAATGCCTTGATTGGCCGATTGCTGCATCAGTACGAAGGCCATTCTATTGTCCTTACGCACAATCTCACCAATACTATAAATAGTACTAAGGTTGTGCTGTGCAATAGGATTGCCACTTCTTGCACTTTCAATGAGTTTTTCTAGATTAGACATGACCTGCATATTCTGATTAAGCGATTGCATAATTTGCGCCTCATCAGGCACTAGCGACTCAAAATCAGACTCAGATAATAAGCTTTGCATAATAGGCAAATCAGCCATGGTTTCTGAATTTAATTGCTGAGCAATGTTTTGCATGTTATCAACAGGATTGAATTGCTCAACAATGTTGTTAGTCATTGTTTGAACTGGCTCTACCACCAGATCTATCGCAGCAATCTCTTCTTGCTCTGGTTTGTTAATCTCACTCAAAATATCACTTGCAGGTGTGTAATTTTGATTGGCCGCTAAGCCTAACCAATACAAAGCATCTTGAACAACACCTTGATCAAAAAACCCTTTTCCGAGTTGGTATTGAGATTTTGCATGACCCAATTCAGCAGACTTTAACAAATATTCTTTAGCTAATGCACTATTAGCATCAACAACTTTTCCTTCCGTGTAGATCAAATACAATTGATAGGCAGCGCCAGGGTGAGATCTCTCTGCTAATGATAAAAACATATCCAATGCATTGTTTTGATCTTGCTCAACCCCTCGTCCCAAAAGTAGTAATTTTGCCATTTGGTAACTTGCGTCAAGATTACCTTGCTCTGCGGATTTTTGATACCAATAATATTGTTTTTCAGCATCTTTTTCTACACCTTGGCCTAATTGATAGCGCAAGGCTAATGAGTATTGTGCCAAACCATTACCGGATTCAGCAGCCTTGCTCAGCCAATAAACCGCTTGCACTTCATCCTTTTCAATACCTTGACCATGTAAATATCTAAGTGCCAATTCATATTGCGCTTTGATCAATTCTTGATTGGCTGCTTGCTGATACAAACCAAATGCTAACTCTTGATCTTTAACTACCCCTTTTCCATAAAAATATAATTCTGCTAACTCGTACTGCGCTTGAGGGTGATTACTATCAGCCGCCGCCTTATACCACTTAACAACACTTGCTAAGTCGTAATTAACCTTTGGACTGTTGCGATAAATATCAGCCACCAAATATTGAGAATCTGCATCGCCTTGATCAGCTGCCATAAGCGCCCAACGCAATGACTCAACATCATCTTGATGCACCAAATACCCTTCTCTATAAAGGATTGATAGTCTTTTTTGAGCATTTAAAATACCTTGGTTAGCAGATTTCTTATAAAACTCAACGGCATCACGAGAATCACCTTCTCGCTCATAAAAATCAGCCAGTAGAAATTGAGCTTGCGGATCATATTGATTAGCAGCACTTTCATACCAACGTTGCGCCAAAGCAATATCTCTAACTGTGCCTTCCCCCTGCTCATACATACCGGCTAGTGTAGTTTGCGCTCTTGCAAATCCTTGCTCTGCAGCACGCTTATACCAATATAGCGCTTGCTCATCATCAGCATCAACACCCTCTCCACGACGATACATTGTGGCCAAATTGTACTGTGCAGCAACAAAATCTTGACGAGCAGATTTTTCATACCAATCAAATGCCTGCTTAAAATCTTGAGAAACGCCAATACCATTGTAATAGCCGTGCGCCACACTGTATTGTGCACTTGCATAGCCTTGATCAGCAACTTGAGTGTACCAATAAAAAGCTAACTTCTCATCAACATCAACGTTAATTCCGTTGTGATACATATTAGCCAAGCTAAACTGTGAGCGAGCATCGCCACTTTTTGCAGATTTTTTTAACTTGGTTAATAATTGCTGGGCAGTTAGCGACTCAGTGGAAGTGCTATTACCAAGTTTTTGCTTAACAACTTTGTTGTCCTGTGTTGGTTGCAAAATTTGCAGTGCACAGACAGAGGTGGAAAAAAACAATAATAATGAAAGAAGTTTAACCATAGCTTATTTTAATCTATTTGTTCAAACAAACGGTCAATTCCGATAGCAACACCAGCACATTTAGGCAAAGATTGATCAATAGAACTCAAATACTCCTGATCAACGTTAGGTGTGAATTTACCAAGCGCTTGGCGCTTTTTTATTTCACTGTTAAATACTGCTAAATATTCATCTGAATGACGAAGCTCATCATAACCATTGGCTATCTCAACGCCATTTAAATACAATTCAAATCGATGCGCCACATTACCCTTTACTACCGATAAAGCAGACTGTCCAGATGGATAATCGTAGATAAAGCATAGTGGAATGTCTTGTAGTTTTGGCTCAATAAGATGAGTAAACAACAAAATTTGCAAATCTTCAATCCACTCAAAATCTGTTGTCAATCCATGTTTTTTTGCAATAACTTTAAGTTTTTGAAAATCAGTATTTAAAATATCAATATTGGCGTACTCAGAAAAAGCTTGCGCATAAGATAACTTACTAACTGAATGACCAATACCTAGAGCTACGAGTAATTGAGTCATATCATCCATCAACTGATGAATATCAAAATTCAGGCGATAATACTCAAGCATGGTAAATTCGTTGGTATTTTGAGAACCATGTTCATTGTCACGAAATACTGAGCATATTTGATAAATATCCCCACTGCCTGCTGCCAAGATTTTTTTCATTTCTAACTCTGGCGATGTGTGTAAGTATTGGGTTTTCTCTAAACCAATATCACGATTAAGCTCGACACTTAATGAATCAATATAAACATCTGTGTTTGGAGTGTTTAATAACTTTGGTGTCAACACCTCAACAACATTTTGATCAAAGAAAAATTGTCGTATTTGAGCTAAAAGACGGCTTTTTTTCTTAAGTGCGTCCCGCATATTCATTTGTACGCGTATCAACTTTTACTTTCTCACCAATGCCAATAAATAACGGAACTTGAACAACAACACCTGTGTTCATGGTAGCTGGCTTTCCGCCTGTACCTGCTGTATCACCTTTAAGGCCAGGGTCTGTATCTACCACTTCAAGCGTTACATGGTTTGGTGGTGTCACTGAGATTGGGTTGTTGTTCCAAAGTGTAACAACGCACATATCTTGCTCTACCAAATAGCCTCTAACATCGTCCATGGCATTATCATTAATCATGTATTGATCGAAAGTATTTGGATCCATAAAACTCCACTCATTGCCATCGTTATACAGATATTGCATATCCAATTCCATCACATCTGCACCTTCTAATGATTCACCAGATTTAAAAGTCTTTTCTAAGGTTTTTCCAGTAATTAAATCTTTCAACTTTACCTTATTTGAAGCTTGTCCTTTTCCGGGTTTGCGGATTTCATTGCTAATAATTGAACAAGGGTTGCCATCCAACATTAGCTTTAAGCCGTTTTTGAATTGACTGGTGGAGTAATGTGCCATTTTTTTTAACCTATTAAGTGTAAAATTTATTAGATTGTATTTTACTCATATTTTAACAATATTTCATGCACATACACGAATACCAAGCCAAGTCTTTATTTAGGGAATTTGGCATTCAAACCCCTCAAGCCATTCTGATTGATAACGTTGCAGATGCACCCGATGCCTGTTACAAACTAGGTGGCAACATCTGGGTAGTTAAAGCGCAAGTACATGCTGGTGGGCGCGGTAAAGGTGGTGGTGTTATCTTGTGTCGTTCAACCGAGGAAGTTGAAAAAGCTTGCAATCAATTATTTGGCACGCGTTTAATTACACCACAAACTGACGCCAAAGGTCTGCCAATTAATCAACTACTTATTGAGGGCGGACAAAATATTGAGCGTGAACTTTATTTAGGTTTATTGGTAGATCGCCAGACTCAGAAAATTACCATTCTAGCCTCTACTGAAGGTGGCATGGATATTGAAAAAGTAGCCAGTGAAACACCCGATAAAATTGTTAAATTTAGCGTTGATCCATTAGGAAAATTAACCACCCATGATTGCACATCAATTGCTACAAAGCTTGATTTGACAGATACGTTGGCTGAGCAGTTTGTGACAACACTGATGGGATTATATGAAATTTTTGTCAGTAAAGATGTAAGCCTAATTGAAATTAACCCACTCATCACCACAGCTGAAAACAATCTACTAGCTCTTGATGGCAAGATTGATTTTGATGATAATGCCTTATACCGACATGATGATATTGTTAAGCTGCGTGACATTTCACAAGAAGATGAAAAAGAAATGTTAGCAAGTGAACATCAACTTAACTACATTTCGCTTGATGGCACCATTGGTTGTATGGTCAATGGCGCGGGCCTTGCCATGGCTACCATGGACCTCATTGAACACCATGGTGGATCGCCTGCCAACTTTTTAGATGTGGGTGGTGGTACTACAGCTGAGCGTGTTGCCAAGGCATTTGAACTTATCCAAACAGAAGAAAACGTCAAAGGTATTTTGGTAAATATTTTTGGCGGTATTGTTCGTTGTGATTTAATTGCCGAAGGTATTTTACAAGCCATTGAGAAAGTAGGATTAAGCTTGCCGATTGTCGTTCGCCTAGAGGGTACCAATGCTCAAGCAGGGCTAAAATTACTTGATGAATCTGATTGCGATATTCATACTGAGGCAGATTTAACCCAAGCAGCAATTAAAATTGTGGAGTTGTCAAAATGAGCGTATTAATCAACAAAAATACCAAAGTTATCACTCAAGGCTTTACTGGCAAACAAGGTACATTTCACTCAGAGCAGTCAATCGCTTATGGCACTCAATTTGTTGGTGGTGTAACGCCTGGCAAAGGTGGACAAACACATCTAGACTTTCCCGTATTTAACTCAGTTCAAGAATCTATGGATGAGACGGGTGCAAATGCTACCATGATCTACGTGCCACCAAGGTTTGCCTACGCTTCAATAGTTGAGGCAATTGAAGCACAAATGCCGGTTATTGCTTGTATCACCGAAGGCATTCCAGTGCAAGACATGCTTAAAATTAAAGCTATTTTAAAAGATTCAGACTCAACCCTTATTGGCCCTAATTGCCCTGGGGTTATTACGCCTGATGAATGCAAACTTGGTATTATGCCTGGCAACATTCACCAAGCTGGTAGCGTAGGTGTAGTATCTCGCTCAGGCACACTAACTTATGAAGCCGTACACCAAACCACACAAGCAGGGCTTGGGCAAAGTACTTGTATTGGTATTGGTGGTGATCCAATTCAGGGTATGAATTTTATTGATTGCTTGGAACTGTTCGAGAAAGACGAGCAAACCAAATCAATCATTATGGTGGGTGAGATTGGCGGCTCTGCCGAAGAAGAAGCAGCTGAATATATCAAATCCCATGTTTCTAAACCAGTCGTTTCATACATTGCTGGTCTTAGTGCGCCAAAAGGCAAGCGCATGGGTCATGCAGGCGCAGTTATTAGTGGTGGCTCAGGCAAGGCGGAAGACAAAATTAAAGCTCTTGAGAATGCTGGTGTAGCCGTATCACCAACCCCTGCAACCATGGGTTCAACTTTATTGGAAGTATTAAAATGAATAAACCAATCGTAGTTTTAGGAATTGGCGAGCTTGGCAGTGTATTTGCACGTAGCTTTTTGCGCAACAACTATCCGGTATACCCCATTACTCGAGCAACTGATATCGATGAACTGTCTAGTAGTATTGACCCTGAGATGATTTTAGTTTGTACTGCTGAAGGCGATCTGCAATCGGCATTATCCTCTATTCCTAACAAATGGAAAGATCGCGTTGCGATGATGCAAAATGAACTTCTGCCTCGTGATTGGGAGAAGTATCAATTTTCAAATCCTACTGTAATTTCAGTTTGGTTTGAAAAGAAAAAAGGCATGGATTCCAAGGTACTTATTTCATCTCCAGCATATGGGCCTAAAGCGCAAATACTGGTTGATTCGTTAGCGCTTATAGATATTCCAGCACACGTCGTTGCCAATGAAGATGAATTGTTGTTTGAACTCGTACTAAAAAATCTCTACATATTAACCACCAATATTGCAGGTTTGTCTATCGAATCAGGCGCTAATGTTGATGATCTGCGTAATAATCACTTGGAGTTGATGCGCAAAGTATCGGCCGATGTATTAAAACTTCAAGAATCGTTAACTGGAAAAACTTTTAATGAATCAGAGTTAGAAAAAGGCATGATAAAAGCCTTTAAAGGCGACCTAGAACACGGATGCATGGGTAGATCTGCACCTGCTAGACTTGATAGAGCACTAGAATTAGCAAAAGAATTTAATTTAGAAGTTCCAACACTGCAAAAAATCAAACAAGATCTTTAAGATCGCATTTTTGCATAAGTTTTTTCAATTTCATTCTCAAGTGCAATTAAAGAAAATCCACGCACTTCTTCTATAAATTTCTGCCCCATGAAAAATACTTGCACCACTGGCAATGAAAATACGCCGTGTTGTGCACACACCTCTTGCAGCTGCTCACAATCGATATAAACCATTTCCAAGTCTGGAAATTTGGCTGAAAATTTATCAAAAATTTGAGGTTTGATGGTCTGACAAACGCCACAGTTTGCCCCACCAAATAAAACCAATACTGCGTCTTTTTCGCGCTTAAGTGTGTCTAACTGCGCTTGATTTTCTAACTGATTCATAAGCTCTCTCCTAGTTGAGAAAAGAATACCTCAAAATCAGGCAAGTCTAAGTCAGATTCTCGCTGCTTTTGCCCCCACATCGGCTCTGGAAAATAACTATCGTTTTCAAAACGAGCCATTATATGCCAATGAACATGCGGCAATAGGTTGCCAAATGATGCGATATTGATCTTGTCTGCTTTGAAATACTTAAGCATTTGTTTTTCTGTGATATCAATAATTCGAAAAATTTCAGTTTTTTCATCTAGCGTGCACTCGCTAAATTCTTTAACCTTTCTCTGGGTGAATATCTTTATCCAAGGAATCTCACTTAGCTCAACCTCTACTTTAACCAAGTCATTTTCAAAAATCATGTGCGCTCCAATAACATAGCATCGCCATAGGAGAAAAATCGATATTTTTCTTTAATAGCATGTCGATAAATTTCCATCATTCGTGCTTGACCAATAAAAGCACTTACCAACATGAGTAATGACGACTTTGGCAAATGGAAATTCGTGATCATCATATCCACCACTTTGAATTCATAACCTGGATAGATAAAAATATCAGTCTCCTCTCGTGCGGCTTTAAGTGTTCCATTTTTTGCTGCAGACTCTAACGATCTAACTGCTGTAGTGCCTACAGCTATAATGCGACCACCGTTTTTCTTGGTTTGATTTATCTTATCAACCGTATCTTGATCAATTTCAAAATACTCACTGTGCATTTTATGCTCTTTAATATTTTCTGCCTTGACTGGCTGAAATGTTCCTGCACCTACGTGTAGGGTTACAAAAGTATGGTCAATTCCTTGTTGTTTTAAAGATGTTAGCAATTCATCATCAAAATGAAGGCCTGCGGTTGGTGCGGCAACTGCGCCGTCTTTCTTGGCAAAAACTGTTTGATAGCGTTCAAGGTCGGCCTGCTCATCTGCTCTTTCAATATAAGGTGGCAAGGGAATATGGCCAATATTTTCTAATAAATCAATTAATGAATTGGTTACAAATTCAAGTGTGTAAAAGCCATTTTTCTTATCAATAACCTCTACCTGTTCATCATTTTCTAAAATAATATAACTACCAATTTTTGGCGCTCTAGATGCTTTCATCATGGCTAGCACTTGTGTGTCATTTAGCAGTCGCTCAACCATAATCTCAACCTTTCCGCCTGAGGGCTTACGCGCAAATATCCGTGCTGGAATGACACGTGTATTGTTCATTACTAACAAATCTCCAGGTTTAACAAAATCACCTATTTGATGAAAATGTGTATCGATAATAGAAGATTTTGCCACTAAAAGACGTGAATCAGTTCTATTTTCAGGAGGGTTTTGAGCAATTAAATCTTTAGGAAGATCAAAATCAAAATCACTTAATAGCATTTATTATTTATCTCTCAGCAAGTTTTGTTTGCTGAACAAATCTAGAATTTGATAGGTAGCAGTTACAACAGCTCTTGGAGTAATGGTAGCGCCCGTAAATGAATCAAAAACACCGCCATCGCGTTTAACTTTCCAGTTATTCTTGCTAGGATTGGTTAAAGATAGACCGGTAAATTGTTCTATCCAACTAGATTTTCTAGTTTCTACTTTGTCACCTAGCCCTGGTGTTTCTTTATGGGTAATTACTCGAACACCTAATAGCTTGCCGTTAATACCTACACCAGTTAGTAATTTAATATTGCCACTGTATCCATTGGGATAGATATGTTCAATAAGGTATGCGAATATTTGGTTATTCTTCTTTGCAGGATAAATACTTATAACTTGATCAATGCCATGAAGGTTAATGTTCTTTTGAACTTTGTTATTTAGAATGTCATTGTCATAACCATTAACCAACTCGCCTAAACGATCAATGAGAAGCTGATCTTCATTGTGCTTGATAATTTCATGTGTGTTTGTTTGGGTAAGCGCAACAAAGAATACACTAACCGCCGTAAAGACAAACAGAATAAGGCCAGATTTTGCAATCAACTTAATCATTGTCGACCAAACACCTTGGGCTGAGTGTAATAATCAATCAGTGGCACCATCATATTAAGTAGCAGTACAGCAAATGCCACACCATCCGGATATCCGCCAAAAGTACGAATAACAACAATCAATACACCAATTAGAAAACCGTAGATCAATCTCCCTGTTGGCGTTGTAGAAGCCGATATAGGATCAGTTGCGATAAAGAAAGCACCCAACATGGTAGCACCTAGTGTCAAGTGCAGTGTAACAGGCAAGTGCTCTTGAGCGCTCAAAAGGTTAATTAAAAATGCCATCACCACAATACCAAAAAGTACTGCTACAGGAATTTGCCAAAAAATAATTCTACGAATTAATAAATAAATACCACCCAGTAAAAATCCAATATTAATCCATAAATGTGCCATTGAATGACTGGCCATTGTTGAGATATCATTGCCCAAGGATAGGCCTGTTTTTATCTCATCAAGCTTTGTAGCACCACTCAGCGCATCCACACCAGAAGAAAAAACACTGTTTAATGCCTGGGATAGGCTTAGAAAATCTGCCTGCCAAGTTGTCATCTGCAATGGATAAGAAATTAATAAAAATGCATAACCAAGCATGGCTGGGTTAAACGGGTTATTGCCCAGACCGCCAAACAATTGCTTGCCAAAAATAATAGCAAACCCAACTCCTACAACCACAATCCACCAAGGTGCGATTGAAGGGATAGAAATTGCCAATAAAATAGCTGTCAAAATAGCAGAACCATCTGACAATGATGCTAATGCACTACGACCACGCATCAATACAAATATAGATTCAAAAATCACAGCGCTTAATACGCCGAGTAGTATTTGAACAAACACGCCCCAACCAAAAAAATAAAAAAGTGCAACTATACCAAGTGTCAAGGCGTAGATTACTTGCCTCATAATTTGAGCAGTATTTAAACTTTGGCTATGCATCTGCATCTTGTTGACCTTTTTTGTTTTTATTAACACGCTCCATGGCGGCAGCTACCTTATCTTTTTGAGACTGTTCATTTGCCATTTTTTCTTTAAGCGCTTTTTTCTTAGCAGCCATCATTTCAGCACGTTCTTTTTTATTGCGCTCAATTCTAAACTCTTTGAATTCAAACCGCTCTCTTGAGCGTTCAACCCTTTGTTGTTCGCGTTTTAATTTTCTATCCAGTGCTTTTGCGAAAGCAAAATATTCAGACAATGGAATGTTACTTGGACACACATAATTACAACAACCGCATTCAATACAGTCTGTCAAATTATAATCAAGTGCTTTTTCAATATTTTCACTTTTTGCATGCCAATATAGTTGTTGTGGCAACAAATTAGCAGGGCAAACTGGCGTACAGGAAGAGCAGCGAATACACTCTTGAACAGGTAATTTCGGCTCAACATCATTAACAAAGATACAATTTGTAATCTTACAAATAGAATAATCAGAACTAGGAATATCAACACCCATCATCATGCCGCCCATTCTAATATGATGTTGTTGATTATTAGGCTCAGACTGCTTAACAACACTGGCAAAAGAAGTGCCTAATCTTGCTTCATAGTTTCTTGGGTGCTTCACCGCAGATCCCGTGACTGTAACAATTCTAGAAACAAGTGGCTTGTTGTCTATTACTGCATCATATATTGCTTTAACAGTGCCCACATTTTGACACAGAATACCATGATCAGATGCATACTCTCCTGAAGGAATTTTAATGTCAAGCAATGATTTAATTAATAATTTTTCAGCGCCCGATGTATATTTGGTTGGGATTTTTTCAATGCTAATTCGATCGTTAAAGTTGTACAATAACAGGGAGTTAAATGCCTCATTTTTATCATCTTCAATGGCAATAATAACTTTTTTAGCACCACAGCCATGCATTAACACCTCAACACCACGAATAATTTCTCGTGGATATTCTTGCATTAAAGAGTCATCACACATGATGCCTGGCTCACATTCTGTAGCGTTAATAATTAACGTGTGCGCACCTTTAGCGTTTGATATTTTGGCGTGTGTTGGAAATCCTGCGCCACCCATGCCAACAATACCCGCTTCACGGATTTGTTTAATGATTTCATCAGGTGTGCAATTTAAAAATTCTTGATTGCAACTTTTAATCTTAATCCACTCATCCTTACCGTCAGAGTCAATCACTATACACATGGCATTAATTCCCGATGGGTGGGGGATAGGTCGTTTTTCAATGGCTGAAATCACACCCGATATTGATGCATGCACATTGGTCGGAAATTTTCCTGAAGTTTGTGCAATAATTTGACCTGTTAATACCTTATCACCCACTTTAACGCAAGGCTTAGCCTCTCCCCCAACTCGCTGCTGAAGCAGAAGAACCGCTTGCTCTGGTGGCGGAACTTGTCTGATTTTTGGCTTTTCTACCGGATACGGATTAGGAATGTGTATGCCACCTTTAAAAGAATAATTAGCCACGACTCATCTCCTTTAAATCAGGAACATAAGTGCCCAAAGTTGGCTTTAATTCTTCAACGTAAATACAATCAACAGGACATACTGGTATACACAAATCACATCCTGTACACTCTCTCGCGATAACGGTTGTCATCACTTTAGATGAGCCAATAAAAGCATCTACCGGACATGCTTGAATACACAACGTACAACCAATACACACTTGTTCATCAACATAAACCACATGATCAGGCTTAGTTTCACCATGCTCTGCATTCAATTCTAAAGGCTCTACATCCAATAATTCAGCTAACGCGTCAGCCCCTTCTTGGCCTCCAGGTGGGCATTGATTAATTTGAGCCTCACCATTGGCTAAGGCCTCAGCATATGGTCGACAACCTGGGTAATTACATTGACCACATTGGGTTTGTGGTAAAATCGAATCAATTTGATCCACCAGTGGATTACCCTCTACTTTAAATCGAATGGCGGCATAACCCAAAACCAAGCCTAGGCCCAGTGTTAGTATTGAAAAAATAATAACCGACTCTATCACTACGCAAGTCCAATAAAGCCCATAAATGCCATTGACATCAGCCCTGCAGTAATGAGTGCAATGGGTGCGCCTTTAAATACTTCTGGCACATCAGCAGCATCAATACGTTCTCGAATGGCTGAAAATAAGACCAATACAAAAGAAAAACCAATGGCCGCACCAAAACCATAAACGGCAGAAGCCAAAAATCCATTATCTTGATTTACATTAAGTAGCGCCACACCAAGTACAGCACAGTTGGTAGTAATTAGTGGTAGAAATACACCCAAGGATTGATGTAACATTGGGGAGGTTTTATTAACTACTAGTTCTGTAAAGCCTACCACACCTGCAATAGTAACAATAAATGCAATGGTTCTTAAATATTCCATTTCAAATGGAATCAAGATATAAGTATTAATCAAATAACTAGAAATACTGGCCAGCGTAAGAACAAACGTAGTGGCAAAACCCATGCCAATAGCGGTTTCCACTTTTTTTGAAACACCCATAAAGGGGCACAATCCCAAGAACTTAACCAGTACAAAATTATTCACCAAAATAGTGCTGACTAAGATTAGGACGTATTCATTCATGGTGTTGATTTTAACTTAAAAACAGCTTTAATAGTCCAAACGAACTAATGAGTAAGAGTGCTGATCCGATCCACTTTTTAAATAACTGATCATTGGCAATAATTTTGTCATGCATTTTTAGTCCAATAATATGCCCAATGGCTGCTACTGGAATTAAATACAAAGAAAATTGCCAATCAATATCAACACCCATAACCATAAAAGCAATCATCTTGATGCTAACCAAAACAAACCACAAAACAAACAATGTATTACGCAAGTATTCCTTCGCCACATGGCGCATATAAACAGCCACAATGAGTGGCGCACCTGTCAAAGAAGTGCCCGCCACATACCCGCCGAATACAAGTAAAAACTTATCCACCCAAGGTTTGTGTGAAGCAATTTTTTGATTAAAAACCCAGGTAATGGCATAAAAAATAGTAATTGAATATATAAAAACAACCACCACCTTATCAGGCAAACTCAACAAGCCCGCAACACCTACTAAAGTGGGTGGAATAATCCAGCGTAGTGATTGAGCTAAATAATCCCAATCAACTTTTCTAATAGATTTTGATAAGGTCAATGATGAAAAAAATAGCAAATGAATGCCAATCATAGGCAGCCAATATAATGGCGTTCCACCAAGTAATAGCATTAAAGGAAGCCCAAGTGCTGCCCCACCAAACCCAAGACCAGTACGAACAAACCCTGCCCAAAGAAAAATGAGCGCTGTTAGTACTATAGAAGTACCATCAAAAATCATTAGCGCAATATATTAGCGAGCTTCTCTGCACTTTGTTGAGTCACCTCTTTATCTTTCGCTTCAACCATTACACGAATAAGCGGCTCAGTTCCTGAGGCACGAATTAACACCCTACCCTCATCACCCAACTCTTTTTCAACCATTAGTTGAGTATTTTTCAACTCATCATGTTTGTCTAAATCAATCTTTTGTTGAGTTTTAACATTGATTAATACTTGTGGATATTTTTCCACTTCTTGTTTTAATTGAGTCAAGCCAGTCTTATTTCTTGCCAATACTTCCAACACTTGAATTGCAGAAACAATACCATCGCCCGAAGTGGTTTTATCAAGACAAATCATATGACCTGAGCCTTCTGCTCCCAAAATAGAGCCATGTTGTTGCATTTGCTCCAAAACAAATCTATCGCCCACGTCAGCTTCAATAAAGTTAATGCCTAGCTTTCTCAAACCGTGACGAACACCTAAATTTGTCATTTTAGTGCCTACCACTGTATTGTTAGTTAAAAGATTTTGAGACTGCCATGCTTTAGCAACAATAAAGAGCAACTCGTCGCCATCTACCAGATCTCCACAACTATCCACCATCATTAGGCGATCACCATCACCATCAAAAGCAATGCCTAAATCCGCTTTGTTTTCAAGCACAGTATTCTGCAAATGCTGGGTATCGGTTGCGCCACAGTTCTCATTAATATTAAAACCATTAGGTGAGTTATTAATAACACTGACATTTGCACCCAGTTCTGAGAAAACATTTTCGGCAATATGATAAGTTGCACCATTGGCACAATCAATAACAATATTTAACCCATCAAGGCTCAAACCACGATCAAAAGTAGATTTGCAAAATTCTATATATCTACCCAATGGCTGTTCATGCCTTCTAGCTTTTCCAATACGACTGGATTCGACACTCACCATAGGTTGGGCTATTTTTTTCTCAACAGCAGCCTGATCCTCATCACTCAGCTTAAAACCTTGGGATGAAAAAAACTTAACACCGTTATCTTCAAAATGATTATGAGAAGCACTGATAACAGCACCAGCACTGGCATTATAGGTTTGTGTTAAATAAGCAATCGCAGGTGTTGGCATTGGACCTAACAAACCAACATCTACACCGGCAGATAAAAATCCAGCTTCTAAAGCAGACTCAAATAGATAGCCAGATACACGAGTATCTTTACCAATAATAACGCTTGATTTTCCTTTGGCTGCCAGTACTGAACCAACTGCCCAACCCAATTTTAAGAAAAAATCTGCTGTAATGGGCTCTACACCAACCTTGCCACGAATACCGTCAGTGCCAAAAAAATTAGCCATTTACTCTACTCCAAATATCAATTGCATCTTTTGTTTCTAGCACATCATGCACTCGAACAATATCTGCGCCATTATTAAGTGCTATTATAGACCCAATTACACTACCAACAACCCTGCCATCAGTTTCTCGATCATTTAGTATTGCACCAATCATTGATTTGCGTGACAAACCTGCTAATGTCCTAAGACCAAAACTCTTAAATTCGTTAAATCGTTTTAGAATTTCGATATTGTGTTGTAATGTTTTTCCAAATCCAAATCCTGGGTCTAAAATAATCCTATCTGTTGATAGACCTGCATCAATACAAGCATTAATACGTTCATCAAAAAAACATTTGATGTCGTCAACCACATCGGTATAAGTTGGATTAGATTGCATACTTCTTGGCGATCCTTGCATGTGCATCAGACACACATCAACATCAAGTGATGATGCCACTTCCATGGCACCTGGCAAGCTTAAAGCACAAACATCATTAATGAGTGTCGCACCTTGTTTAACAGCTAATTCCATTACTTTAGGCTTGGAAGTATCAATTGAAATTTTGCCCTTAACCGAATTATTTAATGCGCTGATAATGGGAATAACGCGATCGATCTCATCATCTAATGACACCGGATTAGCGCCAGGGCGAGTAGATTCTCCACCAACATCAATCATATCAGCACCATCAGCAATCATACGCTTGGCTTGAGCTATGGCGTTATCTAAGTCAAGATACTTACCACCGTCAGAAAATGAATCGGGTGTGGCATTTAACACACCCATTATTTGTGGCCTATTCACGGCTTAAATTGATTAAGCTATTTTTGGATCACCATCAATTGGCTTATCGTCTGAATCTGTTTTATCATCAATATCAGTATCAGTATCCACACCAGAACCCAGTTCTGTTGACGCCACATCTGAATCAATAATAACTGCTGCTTCACGCATCGGCTTACGATCCATTAAATCATCGATCTGTTCTTTATCAATGGTTTCAAATTCAACCAAGGCCTTAGTCATGGCATGCAAAATATCTGTATTCTCTTCAAGAATTTTCTTTGCCACTGCATAGTTTGTATCGATAATTTTTCGAATTTCTGAATCAACATCTTTGAATGTATCTTCAGAGATATGCTTATGCTTAGTTACTTGCTTGCCTAAAAATACCTCACCATCATCTTCACCATAAGCTTGTGGCCCTAATACATCTGACATGCCCCATTGCTTAACCATCTTATGAGCAATTTCAGTAGCACGTTCAATATCATTACTTGCACCAGTAGTAACAGCGTCATCGCCATAAATTAAACCTTCGGCAATACGGCCGCCATACAAGGCTGCAATTTGTGAATTTAACTTACGGCGAGAAACACTGTAAGTATCTTTTTCTGGCAAAAACATAGTAACACCAAGTGCCCTACCTCTAGGAATAATGCTCACCTTATAAACAGGATCATGCTCTGGCACCAAACGACCTACAATTGCATGCCCCGCTTCATGATAAGCGGTCATTTCTTTTTCAGCCTCGTCCATCACCATGGTTTTGCGCTCAGAACCCATCATGATTTTATCTTTAGCTTTTTCAAACTCTTGCATGCCCACAAGATTTTTGTTCTTTCCTGCAGTGATTAAAGCAGCCTCATTACATAAATTTGCAAGATCCGCACCAGAAAAACCTGGCGTTCCTTTAGCAATATTAATTGATTTTACGTTTTTAGCGATTGGCAGTTTGCGCATGTGTACTTTTAAAATAGCATCACGGCCATTAATATCAGGCAAGCCAACCATTACTTGACGGTCGAAACGTCCAGGACGAAGTAGTGCAGGATCCAACACATCTGGTCTATTAGTTGCTGCAATAACAATAATACCTTCAGAGCCTTCAAAACCATCCATCTCAACCAACATTTGGTTTAGTGTTTGCTCACGCTCATCATGACCACCACCCATGCCAGCACCACGTTGACGGCCAACAGCATCAATCTCATCAATAAAAATAATACAAGGTGCGTTTTTCTTAGCTTGCTCAAACATGTCTCGAACGCGTGATGCACCCACACCAACAAACATTTCTACAAAATCAGAGCCAGAAATAAAGAAAAATGGAACTTCAGCTTCACCAGCAATAGCTTTAGCTAATAGTGTTTTACCCGTACCAGGAGGGCCAACCAATAACACACCTTTAGGAATTTTTCCACCAACTCTGGTAAATTTTCCTGGATCAGATAAGAAATCAACTAATTCAGCCACATCTTCTTTGGCTTCTTCAACACCAGCAACATCTTTAAAGGTAACGTTAGACTCATCTTTGGTGATTAAACGTGCTTTAGACTTACCAAAGCTCATTGGGTTTTTACCGCCCATCGCACCGCCTGCACCTTTCATGGTGTAGAGAATAACACCAATTAATAAAATAATTGGTGCTAAAGAAATAAACAATTGCTTTAAGAATCCATCTTTTTCAGGTGGTTTAGCCACAACATTAACGCCATTTTCTAGCAAATCACCCATCATGCCAAGATCGCCTGGAGAATAAGTTGAAAACTGCTCGCCACCAGCACCAACACCAGTAATATTACTGCCTGCAATAGTTACTTGGGAAACATCACCTTGTTTAACACTTTGAATAAACTGAGAATAAGTAATATCATCCTTCTTTTCACCCACTTCAAATTGGCTAAAAATTGAGGTAAGTACACTACCTAATACCAACCAAAGCAATAAATTCTTAAACATAATACAATTCTTTTATAAAAATTAAGAGGCGTAACTATACCCTATTGCATACTTATATAGGGCGCAATGGTGTTTTTTCAAGGTTTTTTCAACAAATAAATTCAAATTCTGTCATAATTCTTAACTTAAAGAATAAGCGCTAAGACCCATGTCAAAAACTACTTTATTAATCACTTTACTAATTACTTCATTGCTTAGCTCGTGTGGATTTCACACGCCAACAAAAAACATTGCATTAAATGCTGTTGTAAATAGCAATGATAACAATAACTTTACAAAAGAGCTCGTTAAGCGATTTGATCAAAACTTAGCCCAATCTCTTATTATTCATATTGGTAGTGAAGTGCAGAAAAAACAAACAGCCTCTTACACAACCGATAATAAAGCAAGCAGCTATACACTAAGCCTTAGCATTCCAATCAAAGTGTTCGATAACAATCGTAATTTGTTACTTTCTCAAGATTTAAGTGCCAGAACAAATTTAACCAAAATGAGTTCAACTCAAGCTGACCGATTACAAATTGAAGAAAGCTATACTCAACTACGCAATACCATTATCAAAAAACTCTTAAGAAGACTGAATAAATTCAATGAAAATTAGGCCGGAAGCGCTTAATTCTCAACTTGCCAACAAACTAGAATCGCTCTATTTTGTTTTTGGCGCAGAAATTCTACTGATTGAACAAAGCCTAAGTGCAATCAATGGTGCTGCAAAACGTGCTGGATTTGATGAAAAAATCACGTTTGATATTGATGGAAACTTCGATTGGAATACCATCACTGCTGAGCTATCCACCATTTCTTTATTCTCTCCAAAGCGCATCATTGAGTGTCGATTAAAAACAGGGAAAATTGGCGTCAAAGGCTCTAAAGCGCTCAGCGAAATCGCCAGCTCAGTTCCTAGCGATATTTTGCTGATTATTTCTACTGGCAAGCTTGATATGGCACAACAGAAAAGCAAATGGTTTAAAACGCTTGAGCAATTTGGTGGCGTTGTTCAGCACTGGGAAGTGCAAGCCGATCACCTAGTTGGATGGATCGCTAATCATATGGCTAGTTCTGGTTTGTCTGCTAATCAAGAGATTGCTCAAAGCATTGCATTTTGTACCGAAGGCAACTTACTGGCCTCAATGCAAGAAATTCAAAAACTTAAAATGGCCTATCCAGATGGCAATGTAGATGTTCAAGCTTATTTAAAGCAAATCAATCAACAATCAAAATATACCATTTATGGATTGATCGATGCTGCACTAGATGGCAATATTGAACAAACTAATAAAATTTATAACACATTGCGTGATGACACAGCCATGCCTATTCAGCTTAGCAGTTCACTATATCGTGAAATTAAATCTTTGATCAATATGTCAATTGAAGCAACTCAAGCCAAAAATATCGACACTGTATTGCAATCACACCGTGTTTGGAACAAAAGAAAACCTATCATTACCAACGTGCTTAAACGCCATCCATATCAACGCCTACAAAAAATATTATTATCACTTGGACGTATTGACCGTTCGATCAAAGGCATGGATAATCTTAATGTGATTGACGAATTACGCACTTTACTACTCACTTTAGCTGGGAAAAACCAATGGGCTCAATAAAAGATTTAATCAATACTTTAGGAAAAAATGCCAAAGTAGCATCCAAAGCATTACGAAGTGCAACGACCGAGGCAAAAAATAACGCACTAATTAACATTGCCAATGATATTAATCAAAATAGAGTCTCTATTCTTGATGCTAACAGGAAAGATCTAGAAAATGGAAAAAGTAAAGGTCTTGATGATGCACTAATTGATCGCCTCATGCTGGATGATGAGCGACTAGATGGTATTATTGAAAGTCTTAATCAGATTGTAGCACTGCCTGATCCAGTTGGTGAAATTACCGATTTAAAATTCCGCCCAAGTGGCATTCAAGTTGGAAAAATGCGTGTACCACTTGGAGTAATGGGCATTATTTACGAATCTCGTCCAAATGTTACAATTGACGCAACAGCGCTCTGCCTTAAATCAGGAAATGGCGCTATTTTGCGTGGCGGTTCAGAAGCAATTCATTCCAATTTAGCCCTTTATCAGTCTGTTAAACAAGGGTTAATTGATGCTGGATTAAATGAGCACTCTGTACAACTTATTGACACCACTGATCGAGAGGCTGTTACTGAATTAACCAAAGCCAGTGATTATGTTGATGCCATTATTCCACGTGGTGGAAAAGGGCTGGTAGAAGCTATTAGTGAAAACGCCAAAGTGCCAGTAATCAAACACTTGCATGGTGTGTGCCACACTTATATTGACAAAGATGCTGATACAAAAAAAGCCATTAATATCGCTTTTAATGCCAAAACACGACGCTACGGTGTCTGTAATGCAATGGAAACTTTGCTGGTGCATGCTTCTGCAGTAGGCAGAGTTCTGCCTGAACTTATCGCAGAATATGTTGCTAAAGGAGTAGAGCTTAGGGGCTGTGCGCAAACACAACAACTCTCAGATCAAGTTATTGCGGCCACTGAGCAAGATTGGGATACAGAGTATCTAGACGCCATTCTTTCTATTCGTATTGTCAGTTCAATGAGTGAAGCAGTTAGCCATATTGACAAACACGGATCAGGACATACTGAATCTATTGTGACCGAGAACTACACCACAGGACGACGCTTTATCACTGAAGTTGACTCATCTTCAGTGATGATTAACACTTCCACTGGTTTTGCTGATGGTTTTGAATATGGACTAGGTGCAGAAATAGGCATTAGTACCGACAAATTCCATGTGCGCGGTCCGGTAGGCTTAGAAGGTCTTACTTCACAAAAATTTATCGTCCTTGGTGACGGCCATACTAGAAAATAATACAAACCATGAATACAAATGACACATTGGCTGTTTTTCAGCGTGGTGCTGATGAAATTTTGCCACTTGACGAGCTCAAGAAAAAATTAGAAAAAAACAAACCTCTACGCATTAAAGCAGGATTTGATCCTACAGCACCAGATCTGCACTTAGGTCATACGGTTCTAATTAACAAGCTTAAACAATTACAAGATCTAGGCCATGAGATTTTATTTTTAATTGGTGATTTTACTGGCATGATTGGCGACCCTACTGGCAAAAGCGCCACACGCCCACCACTTACTCAAGAGCAGGTAGTTGAAAATGCTCAATCTTATCAAGACCAAGTGTTTAAAATTTTGGACAAGGAAAAAACCAAAGTTGTCTATAACTCACAGTGGATGAATAAAATGTCATCTGCCGACATGATCAAACTAGCTTCACAACAAACTGTTGCCAGAATGCTAGAGCGCGATGATTTTTCCAAACGTTACAAATCTGGCAAAAGTATTTCCATTCATGAATTTTTGTACCCACTTATTCAAGGCTATGATTCTGTTGCACTAGAGTCAGATGTGGAGCTTGGCGGAACTGATCAAAAATTTAATTTATTAATGGGTCGTGAACTTCAAAAACAATCCAATATGGAGCAGCAAGTCATTCTTACTATGCCAATCCTTGAAGGCTTAGATGGCGCACAAAAGATGTCAAAATCACTGGATAACTATATTGGCATCGATGATGCGCCAGACGACATGTTTGGCAAAATTATGTCCATCTCTGATGAGCTTATGTGGCGCTATCTTGAGTTGTTGAGCTTTGAGTCGCTAGAAACCATTGCTAGCTGGAAAGATGAAGTTACCAATGGAGAAAATCCACGAAATATTAAATTCCGTCTAGCGGACGAAATCATTACTCGTTTTCATAACAATGATGCCGCTAAACAAGCGCAACAAAATTTTATTAACCGCTTTGCAAAAAACAAAGTGCCTGATGAAATGCCAGAATTTAATTTTGATGCCGGCATTAAAATTGCTAACTTGCTTAAAGATGCAGGCCTGGTTAATTCCACTTCAGATGCCTTTAGAATGATCAAAGAAGGCGCTGCTAAAATTGAAGGTGAAAAAATATCTGATCGCAATCTAGTGCCAGAGTCTGGTACGGCTGTCTATCAAGTGGGTAAGCGTAAATTCGCAAGAGTGACTATTTCATAATGAAATTGCTCATTGCCAGTGTTGTGGCTTTTTTGTTAACTGGTTGCACTTCATTGGAAGATTTTCAAAAAATGACACCGTCTGCAAGGGCACATAAAACTTGTCAAAATGATGTAACTGTTCGGCACTACAAATCACAAATCTACCAATACACCAATGAAATTGAACAAATTGATGATTTACTACTTAAAGGTTACAAAACCCGCGAGAATTGCACCACCATCACTTATGAACGAAATAGCGAAGATAAGCCAGTAAACGCCATTAAAAAAATCTGCACTGATGTTGTAATCCCGATCAATGACTATGTCTACGAATTTGAAAAAAATAGAAGAGCTGAACTATCCATCCAGCTTGAACAAGCTCAAGACAGAAAGCAACTGAATTTTGATAAATGCTTTGACAAGGTTCAAACAATGAGCGCTGAACAAGCTTTCAACTACTACGATAACTAAGGTGTTACAATACACATCCCTGGGGATGACATGGCTTCGACGAGGAGTTGGATCTCAAGGATGCATGCCGAGGATAAGGATAACTCGTAAAAATACTCTTTAAAAAGATAGTTGCAAACGAAAACAACTACGCTCTAGCTGCATAGCTAGCCGCTCCTTTGAGATTGTCTACGTTTCTTAGATGGCGGTCGATAGTAGACTCGCTAGAATTATTTTTTCAGGGTAATTCGGTTAAAACTAACTGGAATCGCTTCTTATATCCCTGATGGTCGGGTGATAGGCGGCTAACTCAAGTAGACCAAGCTAAGCATGTAGACTCTTTGTTTGAAGGTTTTCGGACGCGGGTTCGATTCCCGCCATCTCCACCAAATTAAATGTTAGAATAAGTACTAATTTAAATACTTATTTTAATATCATGGAACAAATTTTAGCAAAACACACCGCTAGCATTAGTGAACTCAAGGCTTCACCAAGCAAATTACTAAACGAAGCAAATGGCGATGCTATTGCGATTCTAAATCACAACACTCCAAGTGCGTACCTTATTTCTGCAAAAAAATATTCTGACTTGTTAGACATTGTTGATGATTATTTATTACTCAAAGAAACTGAACACAGACTTGATGACGGATCTGATGCTATAGCCGTTGATATTGATGATCTATAAACTTGAGTTCCACCCAAAAGCTTTAAAAGAATGGAAAAAACTTGATGATACAATCAAAAATCAATTCAAGAAAAAGCTAAAAGAACGAATCACGTCGCCAAAAGTTGCAAAAGACAGACTTAAAGGTCATCAAGATATTTACAAAATAAAACTCAGATCAGCAGGTTATCGACTTGCCTATCAAGTGATTGATCACAGATTGGTCATCTATATTGTTGTGATTGGCAAAAGAGAAAATAGTGAAATATATCGCACATTAAATAAACGACAAAATTAATATATCTAATTTATCAAAAATAGGCTTATTTTAAAAATTTCAGAAATTTTTCACCCGTAGGATGTACAGGTACTTATTTCAATCAAAAACTGATAATTTTCATCATAAAATAAGTCTTTTAGCCAGTTTAAACCATTAAAAAATGCCTTTACAGTAATATTTTCAGCTGGTTTTTATTATTTTTAAATTTTTGAAAACACTAATAATATTGCAATTAAATTTTGAATTCAAACTCTACTTTTTTTATTTTATTCAGCAAGCCTTGCTTGCTGAAAAATAATTGCTCAATATACAATTAAGACTCTAACTGCAATTACTACACAGTCCGTGTAGTTCTATAACCTGTCCTTTTTTGGGTGTGAATTTTTGAATGTTAGGAATAGATACTTGGTTGGATGTTTTGCAAGACTCTTCAACAGTTTCACAACTATCACAATGAAGCAGCACATGAAAATGATCCACATGAGAATCATTACAAATAAGATAAGTATTGTTTGAATCAACTTTGTGAACAACACCGACATCAATCCAAAAATCTAGCACTCTATATATGGTGCTTATATTGAAAGAATGACCGTGATTATTTAAACGCTCTAATAGATCATAGGCAGAAATACTGGTATTTAGTTTTGACAACTCTTCAACAATATCAAGCCTTTGGGGCGTGACACTCTTGCCACTTTCCTTACACTTGGATATTAGTGTTAATCTGTCAATCATTCGAAACTATCATTGTCTGAATAAGTAAGTACATCAACATTAGTAACTTCTGTCAATGTATATCCACTATCAATATTGTTGTAAACTTGAGACCTAGCTATATCAACAGGATTGCTATCATTGGCCAAACTGTTCGACATATCATTGCTTTGTGTACCAGCTAAAATCTTTCCTGAAACAATAACTGGAATATATATGTCTCTTAACTTTGTAGGATTGTCTTTAGTATTTACAAGTACGGTTTGACTAATAGGCGGGGGCGGTACATGAATACACTGTCCAGCTTCTGGAACCAATAAAAATTTGCTAACATTAGTACCATTAACTTCGATCGGCACCATAAATCCGGCTAATTCAATTGTTTTACCATCAATTAAATTGTTTATTTTCTTGCCAGCATCTTCAAGTTTTTCTTGAAACTCTGGATCATTCATAATTTTATAATCGACTTTTTCTGGCACAAAATCATAAGCATCTTCTGGAATTAACAAATCCCAGGCTTGAACTAATTTTTGCAAACGCTCCTCGCTTACCTGTTCAGAAAGTGAAATAGGAGAATACAAGCATAATAAAACAATAATAATTTTTTTGAACATATAACTATTTAACTCAGGCCCTGATGTAGGTTTTTCTTAAACACAATAGCAGCTGGAATTAAACTACTTAAAACCCCTGCGGTTAATATTATAGCAAAGACCTTGATTTCTTCTAAACTTACCCACCTAAATTCTGGTGTAATACCGAGTGCCACATTAAGCTGAGATGATGCCAAATGAGTAATAATGCTAACCAATATAATTGCCCCTATAATTGCACTAAGACCAATTAAGACAGCTTCAAACACAACCAAACCTGCTAGATATGATGGGGTGGCCCCATTTGCTCGATATATAGTCATCTCGCGCTTTCTGTTCTCAATACTTGAGATGATTAAAGTAATCATTGATATCAAGCTAATTACAATAATGATCCAGCTAAGCAACTCAAAACCCTTATCAACCATGCCAACAATTGACCAAAGTTCTGACAGTGCGACGCCAGGAATAACTGCAGAAATAGCCTCCTTGTGATACTGCCTTAATTCTCTGGCAAAACTAAATAAAGTTAACTGTGATTTCAAGCCAACAAATGCTGCAGTAACAGTCTTAGGTGTCAAGTCTTCTTTAGGGATAGAAGAGACATCGAGCCTATCAAGGCCAAATATCTTCTTGCCACTTTGCCAGCCAATATGAATGAGTTCATAGCCTTTTAAATCAACAAATACAGCCTGATCTATTGGTGTTCCGGTTTTGTTTAGAACTCCAGAAACTTTAAAAGAAAAATCATCATGTTTATTACCAATAGCCTCATTGGAACCATGAGTGATATAAATATCCGATCCAAGCTTATAATTCAATTTTTTTGCAACATCCGCACCAACAACTGCTTCAGATATTTCTTGAAATGCACTGCCACTTGACATGGAAAGAGGCTTATCTCCAGCATATTTCACATGTTTGAAATAATTTGGTTCAGTTGCTATGACTCTAAAGCCTTTATGGCTATCCCCCAATGCAATTGGCACTAGCCAATCAATATCATCTCTTGTTCTAATATCATCTACCGTTTGCATGGTGATATTGTTGGTAGGTCTGCCTAGATGAAACACCGTATATAACACAACCTCAAGCGAACTAGCTCTTGGACCAACAATGGCATCCACCCCTGAAATACTCTGATTAAAACCTTCTTCAGTTGCTTTCTGTATGCGCTCAATACTTAAAAGCAACACCATAGAAGCCATTAAAGTTATTGTCACCAATGACACTGGCAGCAATCTGGATCTTATTGATTTAAATAATAAACTAAACATTGGCTTTACTGAAATCAATCACTTGATCAAAATATGGCGCAAGTGACAAGTCATGGCTCACCATCATGATTGCTTGTGAAGATGGATCAAACGTTTGCATAAGCTCTGTTAAAAACTTACCCGTAGAATTCACATCTAGTGCAGAAGTTGGCTCATCAGCCAAGATTAGATTTGGCTTTCCGAGTAGCGCTCTGGCAACTGCAACCCTTTGTTGTTGTCCAATACTAAGATGATTAACAGAACTATTCAGCATACTTTTGTCTAAGCCTAATGACTCAATAAGTCTTTGCGCTTCTTGATCTATGCTATTTATATTGGCACTTCTTGTTGTTGAAAACTTAACGCCTAAGGCAATATTTTCCAATACTGAAAGAAAAGGAATCAGATTGAGGGTTTGAAAAACATAGCCAATATTATTTGCTCTTATTTTGTCTAATTCTGATGATGACATTAAAGAGTACTTGTTGGTTGCAAGCTCAATGTCACCATCTTGAATTTTTATAGCACCAGCAATTAGGTTTAAAAAGGTTGTCTTTCCAGAACCTGAAACGCCGTTAATTAATACTTTATCTCCAGGGTTTAGGCCAACATCTGGAAAATGAATGGTTTTGCCATTTTTGTATTTGTATTTTAGATTGCTAGTTTTTAATATCACAAAACAATTTTACTATCCTCAGATTTAATACGCTTAGAGTATCCCTTATTATTAATAAGCGCATCAAACATAATAGCTTCTAAATCATGAAAATGCTCGAACGCACTAAACTCAATCTCTTTTAATGATTTAGGGTTGTCACATTTAAATTCGTAAG
>CAZEYU010000012.1:0-31722 GCA_964516395.1 uncultured Candidatus Thioglobus sp. | reverse complement strand
GATGTAGCTATTACTGATATAACCAATAAAGTAGCTCAACTAGGCGTAATCAATGAAGTGGTTGATGGCGCATACAAATTGAATGATGTGCAGTCTGTGATCTTGACGGAGTCGGTCGATGAATTTGAATCAGCAGATGAAATGCTGTGGCAAAAGGCTTGTATTGACAATGAAGTGCCTGAGGTTAAATTAACAACGATTGAAAAATTTGTACCACAGATGCTTAATCTTGATGTTAATGAAGTGGGGGTTAGTTTTACTAAAGGTTGTTATCCTGGGCAAGAGGTTGTTGCGCGCCTGCATTATTTAGGCAAGGCCAAGCGCAGAATGTATCAGTTTGAATGTAGTGAAGAGTTAATTGTTGGTGATGAGCTTTTTGTAAGTAGCTCAAAGTCTGCTAAAGCTTCAGGAATTGTTGTTCGTCGTGTAAAATTAGCCGCGAAATCTATATGTTTAGCAACCGTCGAAGTTGAGTTGAAAGATAGTGAAATTCGACTTGGAAATGCTGACGGACCCATACTTTCAAGGATAATTAATGATTAAATTACTGTTTCTATTGGCATTATTGCCTATATCAGCATTTGCCTCCTCAGAGACTAATTCACAAGAAGTGCTAGACTTAACCAATCATTGGGCAGGGTACATGGCGCTTGGGTTGTTTGCACTGGCTTATGTATTAGTTGTGGTTGAAGAATTTACTAATTTTAGAAAATCCAAACCTGTTATTCTAACAGCCGGTGTTATTTGGGGTTTGATTGGCTGGGCGTATACTTCTCATGGGTTGCCGCATTCGGCTGAAGTGGCACTACGCGATAATTTATTAGAATATGCAGAATTGTTTTTATTCTTATTGGTTGCCATGACATACATTGAAGCCATGCGTGAAAGACAAGTTTTTGAAGCTTTAAAAGTATGGTTGTTAAATAAAGGATTTACCTTTAGACAACTGTTTTGGTTAACGGGTTTTTTGGCATTTTTCATCTCGCCAATCGCTGATAACTTAACCACTGCACTTATTATGGGTGCTGTGGTGATGGTGGTTGGAGCGGGTAATCCACGTTTTGTTTCTATTGCTTTTGTCAATATTGTGGTAGCTGCTAATGCGGGTGGTGCATTTAGCCCGTTTGGTGATATTACAACACTAATGGTTTGGCAAAAAGGCATGCTAGAATTTAATGAATTTTTTGCTTTGTTTGTACCGTCTTTGGTTAATTTTGTAGTGCCGGCAGCGATTATGCACTTTGCTATTAAAAATGAATCTACCGCTAACATGAGAACAGAAGCAAGCATTAAGCGTGGTGGGCTTGCAATTGTTGGACTGTTCATTGCCACCATTATGACTGCGGTTAGTTTTCATGTGTTCTTGCATCTTCCACCGGTTATGGGCATGATGCTTGGTTTGAGTTATTTGATGATTGCAGCGTTTTTCATTCGTCGTAGTGAGTTATTGTCTGACGAAGATGGATTTGATGTATTTAGAAAAGTTGCTGGCGCAGAGTGGGATACGTTGCTGTTCTTCTTTGGCATTATTTTAAGTGTAGGCGGGCTTGGTTTTATGGGGTATTTAGCACTAACTTCTGAGGCAATGTATGCTTCTTTAGGTGCGACTTATGCTAATATTTTAGTAGGTGTTCTTTCAGCAATTGTTGATAATATTCCGGTTATGTTTGCTGTGTTAACCATGAATCCTGAAATGTCTCAATCTCAATGGCTATTGGTAACATTAACAGCGGGCGTTGGTGGTAGTTTGCTCTCTGTTGGGTCTGCTGCAGGTGTGGCGCTTATGGGGCAATCAAAAGGGTTGTATACGTTTAGTACGCACCTAAAATGGATGCCGGTTATTGCACTGGGCTACGCAGCCAGTGTTTTAACCCATATGTGGATAAGCGGTATTTCATTTGCATAATACGTTATTAATTGACATCGGCAATACATCCATTAAATGGCAGTTTAATGGCAATTATGATCGCTCTTTAATCTCGGATTTTGATATTAAACTGTTACCAAGAGCTGACAAAATTTTTGTTAGTTGTGTGGGTGATACATCTATTTTAGACGCTGTAGATAATGTAATTTTTGTTAAGCCTCAAGCGACATTTGATGCTTTTCAATCGGCTTATCAGGAATCAAAGTCTCTCGGTGTTGATCGTTTTTTAGCCATGATCGGAGCGCTCTCAAGCTATCCAAATCAACACACGTTGATAATTGATGCAGGTAGTGCACTAACCTTTGATTTGATGCTTGATAGTGGCAAGCACCAAGGCGGGTTGATAGCACCAGGGTTGTCTAAGTTGCGTACTAGCTTTGCTAAATTTTCTACCAGCTCTAGCCAAGTAACGGTAAATAAATTAGCTAACAACACGCAAGATGCTTGGGAGTTTGGAACCTCTGAAATGTTGATGAGCATGATCAATACTCAAATTGAAAAACATTTCGAAGAGTTAGGTGATGTAAAAATTGTTTTAACTGGTGGTGATGCAAAAATAATCGCACTTCGTCTTAATTACTCATTTGAACTAAGGCCTAATTTAGTCTTAGAAGGTTTGGCCAAATACGCTCAAACACACAGTGCATAGACCATAGCCTTGGTATAATTCATCTTAATTTAATTTAGCTAACAATCATGCAAGACAATCGAGTTTTATCAGGCATGCGACCAACAGGTCGTCTTCATCTAGGTCATTATCATGGTGTTTTAAAAAACTGGTTAGATCTGCAAAATGAGTACGATTCTTATTTCTTTGTGGCTGACTGGCACGCCTTTACCACGCATTATTCTGACAAAATTGACCTTGAAGCAAATGTTATGGAAATGGTGGTTGATTGGTTAGCAGCAGGAATCAATCCAAATACATCAACTATTTTTGTACAATCAAAAGTACCAGAGCATGCCGAGCTGCATTTGTTATTGTCAATGTCAACACCACTGAGTTGGTTAGAGCGTGTTCCTTCTTATAAAGATCAGCAGTTAAAGTTAAAAACTAAAGATTTAGGTACTTATGGATTTTTAGGCTACCCTTTATTGCAAAGTGCTGATATTTTGATTTATAAGGCAGGATTGGTGCCTGTGGGTGAAGATCAGGTAGCGCATGTTGAGCTTACTCGTGAAGTGGCACGTCGTTTTAATCATATTTATGGTCGTGAAGTTGATTTTGAAGAAAAAGCCGAAACTGCTGCTGGAAAAATGGGCAAAAAACAAGCTAAATTATTTAGATCATTGCGCAAAGCCTATCAAGAGACTGGAGACGACGAGGCTTTAGTTAAAGCTCAAGCGTTATTAAAAGAGCAGCAAAACATTACCTTGTCTGACCGTGAAAGGTTGCTAGGCTATATTGAAGGCGTAGGAAAAATCATTCTGCCTGAGCCCGAGTCATTACTGACTAAGGCTTCAAAAATGCCAGGTCTTGACGGGCAGAAAATGAGTAAGTCTTATGGCAATACCATTTCTCTTCGTGACAGTGCTGATGAAATTGAAACAAAGATTAAGCGCATGCCAACTGACCCTGCGCGGATTAAACTGAGCGATGCAGGAGATCCTAAGAAGTGTCCAGTGTGGCAATTGCATGAAGTGTATTCTGACGAAGATACTTGCAATTGGGTAGTAGATGGTTGTACTAATGCTAAGATGGGTTGTGTGGCTTGTAAACAGCCAGTGATTGATGCTATGCAAGCAGAGCTTATGCCAATGCAAGAGCGTATTGCTAAATACCAGTCTGATCCAGAACTGATTAAACAAATAATTCACGAAGGTTCTGAAAAGGCGCGTAATGTTGCTAAAGAAACCATGGCAGAGGTTCGAGACTCAATGGGCATTGTTTATTAATGGAAAGATTACAAAAACTTATTGCTAATGCAGGCTACGGCTCTAGGCGTTGGGCTGAAAGGTTGATTGAACAAGGTCGTATTGAGGTCAATAATAAAGTAGCCAATATTGGTGATAAGTGTAATGTTACTGACAAGGTGAAAATTGACGGCAGAAAGATTGATCTTGAGCGCTATCAAGAAGAAGAAACAAAAGTATTAATCCTTAATAAGCAAGCAGGTGTGATCTGCTCTAACAAAGATGAAGAGGGTAGAAAGAGTGTTTATGATCTTTTGCCAAAAGAGTCCCGCTGGGTGATGGTCGGTCGACTGGATTTAAATACTTCTGGGTTGTTATTGTTTACCAATAATGGTGATTTGGCTAATAAATTAATGCACCCAAGTTCTGAAATTGATAGAGAGTATGCAGTGCGCGTGCTCGGTCAGGTTGAAAACGAAGACATTCAACAGCTGACAAACGGTATTGAATTGGAAGATGGTTTTGCCCAGTTTAATCGAGTTACTATTGGTGGTGGCTCAGGGGCCAATCGCTGGTATAAAGTTGTGTTAAAAGAAGGCAGAAAGCGTGAAGTTAGGCGATTATGGGAAGCGCTTGGCTTTAAAGTATCACGCTTGATTCGCATTCGTTTTGGTGAAATACGCTTGCCAGATTCTTTAAAAGCCAATCACTATGATTACTTAAAACCTGGACAGGTTAAACTGCTTCTTGATTCAGTAAACCTTTGAATTAATTAATAATTTCTTGACTTAGGTCAATTAATTTTATTAATACTCTTGATAGAATATCCTTATTATTAATTAAACAAGAGAGGGAAGTAGTAATGATTATGAATGAACTGAACAATGATGTTGTTTTTTACATGAGTATTTCAATGGTGGTATTGGCTATTGTGGCTTTTATTATCTTTACAGTAGGCAGAAGATTTAAAAGCTTTAGTAAGTAAGTCTTTATACAATTACGGTTTATAATATTCTCTCGTTAATAATAAACGGGAGGATTTTTCGTGCCTATCAATGAATTAAACACCGATGGTGTTTTTTGGAGTGCTATATTTTTCATGTTATCTTCCATGGCATTAGCGATCTATTTAAAATTTTTCTTCTCCTCTAAAAAGTAGCTTAATATTACATATTAACTGACTTTTTCGTTTTCAAAAAAGTTGCCTCATCACGTATAATTACGCTTTTTAGTTTATAAATTTATTAAGCGTCAATGTCTGATTACAAGCCTACTTTAAACCTACCTGCTACTAAATTTGCCATGAAGGCAAACCTTGCAAATCGTGAAGGCGGTTTTTTGCAAAAATGGCAAGCGGACGATTTGTATGCACAAATCAGAAAAAACAATCAAGGTAAGCCAAAATTTACACTTCATGATGGCCCTCCTTATGCCAATGGCGATATTCATATTGGTCATGCGGTTAACAAGGTTTTAAAAGATATTATTGTTAAATCAAAGTCTTTATCAGGGTTTGATGCACCTTATGTGCCAGGATGGGATTGCCATGGTTTGCCGATCGAGCTTAATGTTGAAAAGAAAAAAGGCAAAGTGGGTGTTAAGATTGATGCCAATTCATTTAGAGCAGAATGTCGTAAATATGCAGATACTCAAGTCGCTAAACAAAAGCAAGATTTTCAACGTTTAGGCATCTTAGGCGATTGGGACAATCCATACCTAACCAAAGACTTTCAGTATGAAGCTGATATTGTTCGTGCACTTGGTGAGATTGTAAAAAATAATCACGTATCTAAAGGCTACAAGCCGGTTCACTGGTGTACTGAGTGTGGTTCTGCATTGGCAGAGGCTGAGGTTGAGTACAAAGATAAGCAATCTGAAGCCATTGATGTTAAATTTAAGATTATTGATGATTCAGTATTTGGTGTTGATAAATCTGTTTCAGTTGTTATTTGGACAACCACGCCATGGACTTTACCTGCTAATGAGGCGGTAGCACTTCATCCGGAGCTTGATTATGTACTAGTCGATACGGGTGATGAATACTTGCTTCTTGCTCAAGCATTGGCAGAAAATGCCATATCTCGATATGGGGTAGAGGCAACGATAGTTGGTCAAACTTTTTCAGGTGGTGAGCTTGAAGGGTTAAAAGCCCAACATCCATTTTACGATAAACAAGTGCCAATTATTTTAGGCGATCATGTAACAACTGATGCAGGTACAGGTGCGGTGCATACAGCACCTGCTCATGGTCAAGAAGACTTTGCTGTTGGCAAACAATACAATCTTCCAGTTGAGTGTCCGGTAGACGGTCGTGGTGTGTTTTTTGAAGATACAGAACTATTAGCAGGGCAATTTATTTTTAAAGCCAATGCGAGCGTTATAGAAATTTTAAAAGAAAAGAATGCATTGGTAATGCATGAATCATTAACTCATTCATACCCTCATTGTTGGCGTCATAAAACACCTGTTATATTTAGAGCAACACCGCAGTGGTTTGTTTCTATGCAGCAAAACGGTTTAAGAGAGGTGGTTAATTCTGAAATTCCTAAAGTTGAGTGGATTCCGGATTGGGGTCAAAAGCGCATTGAGTTAATGGTTGGCAATCGACCTGATTGGTGTATTTCTCGACAGCGCTTCTGGGGTGTTCCAATCACGCTGTTTACGCACAAGCAAACGGGCGAGCTACATCCTGATACTAATGAGTTGTTTGTGAAGATATCACAAATGATTGAACAGGGCGGCATCGAGGCTTGGTTTGAAACAGACATTAAAGATCTTTTGGACAGCGATGCATCAGAATATGAAAAAGCCACTGACACACTTGATGTTTGGTTTGATTCAGGTGTTTCTCATTTTGCAGTGCTTAAGGCTAGAGAAGGGTTATCAGATGTGGCAGATCTATATTTAGAGGGTTCTGATCAACATCGTGGCTGGTTCCAATCTTCACTGATTTCATCTGTTGCTATTAATGGGAAAGCGCCTTATAAGCAAGTATTGACACATGGTTTTACTGTGGACAAAGATGGCAAAAAAATGTCAAAATCTTTAGGCAACGTAATGAGTCCTCAGAAAGTGGTTAATAATTTAGGTGCAGATATTCTACGCTTATGGATTGCCAGTACTGACTATACAGGCGAGATGACTGTATCTGATGAAATTTTAAAGCGTAGCGCTGATTCCTACAGACGCATTCGAAATACCATGCGCTTTATGTTGGCTAACACAGCCGGGTTTGATAGTGCTAAACATGTTGTTAAATTTGATGACATGTTAGATTTGGACAAATGGATTATTGCAAAAACTGCCAAACTTCAAATACAGGTGTTAGAGGCATATGAGCAGTACAATTTCCATAATGTTATGCAACTTATTTTGAATTTTTGCAGTAATGATTTGGGTGGCTTTTATTTGGATGTTATTAAAGACAGACAATATACAACGCAAGAGGACTCTCTAGCAAGGCGTTCGGCACAATCTGCACTAAATCATATTTTAGAGGCCATGGTTCGCTGGCTAAGTCCCGTGTTGTCATTCACTGCAGAAGAGATTTGGCAAAACATGCCTAGTGAGAAAAGTAGCAGCGTATTCCTAGAGTCTTGGTACGAAGGTTTGAGTGATAATTACAGCAATACCGCTATTGATACTGCTAGAGAAATCAATCCATTTATTCGCAAACAAATGGAGCAGATGCGTAGCGATAAAATTATTGGCTCGTCACTAGATGCAGAAGTATCTATTTATTGTGATGATGCCATCTATGAGCAGCTAAAAAAACTAGGTGATGAGCTTCGATTTATCTTCATTACTTCCTATGCTTCAATTTATCCTTTAAGCGAAAAAAGCAATGAGTGTATTGAGGCTGGCGAAGGGGTGTTTATTAGTGTTAAAAAATCTGAGCATGAGAAATGTGTTCGTTGTTGGCACCATAGAGAAGACGTAGGTCAAAACTCTGAACATCCTGAGTTGTGCGGTCGTTGTGTGGAAAATGTTGCTGGAACTGGCGAAAAGAGAGTGCACGCCTAATGAAAACACTCAATCTTGATCTGCAAGAAAAGTCTTACCCTATCTATATTGGACAAGATTTATTGTCTCATTCAGAGTTGTTGACCAAGCATATTGCTGGCAAGCAAGTTATGATTGTCTCAAACACGACCGTTGCGCCGCTATATCTTGATGCAGTTAAAGCTTTACTGACTGATTATCAAGTGGCAGAAGCCATCTTGCCAGATGGAGAGGAGTATAAAACACTTGATACGGTTAATAAAATTTTCACTGCTTTATTAGAAGCAAAATTTGACCGAACTTGTACATTGATTGCTTTAGGTGGTGGCGTGGTTGGTGATATGACAGGTTATGCTGCTGCTAGTTATCAGCGTGGTGTTAATTTTATCCAAATACCCACAACCTTATTATCTCAAGTAGATTCAAGTGTTGGTGGAAAAACTGGCGTTAATCACGCACTCGGTAAAAACATGATTGGCGCATTTTATCAGCCTAAATGTGTTGTTATTGACATGGACACACTAGACACGCTGGATGATAGGCAGTATTCAGCAGGCATGGCTGAGGTGATTAAATACGGTCTGTTGGGCAATCAAAAATTCTTAGAGTATTTAGAAAATAATATGTCTGGACTTATGTCTCGAGATAAACAACTGATGATTGAAGTTGTTTATCAGTCATGTAAGGATAAAGCCGATATTGTCGCTCAAGATGAATTAGAAGCAGGCAAGCGAGCGTTATTAAATTTAGGTCATACCTTTGGGCATGCAATTGAAAATTCATTAGGTTATGGTATTTATCTCCATGGTGAAGCTGTATCAGTAGGCATGTTAATGGCAGCCAAGCTTTCATTGTTGGAAGGCTTGTTATCAGAAGGTGATGTTAAAAGGGTTTTAGATTTATTAGAAAAATCCAATTTGCCAGTTAGCATTGCCGGTAAAATTACACCTTCGGAGTTTTATTCGGCAATGAGTGTCGATAAAAAAGTAATTGATGGAAATATTCGCTTGATTTTGATGAAATCTCTAGGCGAAGCATTTATTACAGATGAGTACAACACAACACTGCTGAATCAAATAATTGGGGAATTTTGTCAATAGGCATTACAATAAGGATTAATTATGACTTACAAAGAACAAAAAGCAGCCATTGACCATCATTCAGAAACACCTACTGTTGAGTGCTTAGAAAATTTAGTTGCTAAAATGGAAGAGAACAGTAGTTCAAAATTTGAACGTATGTTCCTACCTGCCTTAGCAGTATTTAGTGCGATTATCATGGGTTTCTTTATTGTTATTTATTCAATCACTCAAGATATGACACGCCTTGCTAACTCTATGGATCCTAACATGGGTAATAACATGAGCTCTATGGTAAAGAGTATTAATTCTTTATCTAATAACGTTACACAAATGACAAATTCAGTTGCTCACATGCAAAAAAGCTTCTCCCAAGTTAATAAAAACATGGATATTATCGCGGTTAAATTAAACAGTCTTGATAGCATCTCTGCTGATTTGACTCAAGTTAGCGTTAAGATGGATTCTTTAGAGCCAATGTTAATCAACATGGAAGAAATGAACAAAAACATGACAACCATGCAGGATTCTATGACATGGATGCAGCGTGATTTAACCATTCTTCGCTCATCATTCTCAAAACCTCTTAGAATTTTCAATAAAATCCCAATGTTGTAATTATGTCTTTAACTGAAGAGCAAGCGTCACAAATTGCTTATTTGGCACGTCTATCGCTAAGTGATGACGAGCGACAAAGCAACACCCAAGACTTAAATAATATCCTAACATTGGCAGAGCAATTATCAGAGATTGATACTGATGGTATCACACCAATGGCGCACCCACTACACATGTCACAACGTTTAAGAGCAGATGAAGTGAGCGAAGTTGATCAGTCTGAGCTTTTTCAATCTGTTGCACCAAAAACCGGCAACGGACATTATTTAGTGCCAACTGTTATCGAGTAACATGAGTATTCACCAAAAGACCATTGCTCAATTGGCACAGGGACTTCAAAACAAAGACTTTTCATCTGTTGAAATTACACAGCACTATTTAGATCGTATTAACAACTCAGATCTTAATGCTTATATCACCGTAACTGATGAGATAGCTTTGGATCAAGCTAAAAAGGCAGATGAAAAAATATCATCTGGATCTGCCAATATATTGACAGGTATTCCTTATGCGCATAAAGATATTTTTTGTACGCAAGGCGTTAAAACTTCAGCAGGTTCAAAAATGCTGGATAACTTTATCTCACCTTATGACGCCACAGTGACGCATAAATTAAACCAACAGAATTTAGTCATGCTTGGCAAGGCCAATATGGATGAATTCGCCATGGGCTCTAGCAATGAAAATTCTTTTCATGGCGCGGTTAAAAACCCATGGAACAAGAATAAAATTCCTGGTGGCTCATCTGGCGGATCAGCAGCAGCAGTTGCGGGTGGTTTGAGTGTTTTTGCCACAGGCACTGATACGGGCGGTTCAATTAGACAGCCAGCAAGCTTGTGTGGTATTACAGGTTTAAAACCAACTTATGGTCGTGTTTCTCGATACGGTATGATTGCTTACGCATCTAGTCTTGATCAGGCAGGGCCAATGACTAAAACTGCACAAGACGCTGCAATTGTACTTAATGCGATGGCTGGTTTTGACGAAAAAGATTCAACTTCAGCCCAGCAAGATGTGCCGGATTATACAAAGGATTTAAATAATTCTATTGAAGGGTTAACCATTGGCCTGCCTAAGGAGTTTTTCTCGGAAGGGCTGGATGATGACGTGGCTAGTTGTGTTATGGATGCCGTTAAAGAATTTGAAGTCATGGGTGCTAATGTTAAAGAAATATCTTTACCTAATTCATCGTACGCCATTCCGACTTATTACATTGTTGCACCTTGTGAGTGTTCATCAAATTTATCTCGCTTAGATGGTGTGCGTTATGGGTATCGTTGTGAAGATCCAAAAGATTTAGAAGATTTATACTTGCGTTCACGATCAGAAGGTTTTGGTGATGAAGTGAAGCGTCGTATTATGATTGGCGCCTATGCACTTTCAGCAGGCTATTATGATGCTTATTACTTAAAAGCTCAAAAGGTTCGCCATTTAATTAGCGATGACTTTAAAAAAGCCTTTAAAGATGTGGATGTTATTATGGGACCAGTATCACCAACAACTGCATTTGATCTTGGCTCGGTTAAGGATCCTGTGTCTATGTATTTGGCTGATATTTACACATTGTCTGCAAATTTAGCAGGCTTGCCTGGCATGAGTATTCCGGCAGGATTTTCTGAAAAATTACCAGTAGGATTGCAACTCATTGGTAATTATTGGTCAGAGTCAAAGCTGCTTAATATTGCACATCAATTCCAACAGCAAACCGATTGGCATCAGCAAATGCCACAGGAGGGTTGATTATATGCAGTGGGAAACAGTTATTGGTCTTGAGATACACGCCCAACTTAATACAAAATCAAAGATTTTTTCTGGTGCTTCCACTGAATTTGGCCAAGCGCCAAATTCTCAAGCTTGTGCAGTTGATTTAGGCTTGCCAGGTGTCTTGCCAGTGCTTAATGTTGAAGCGGTTAATAAGGCGATTAAATTCGGTCTTGCAGTTAACGCACATATTAATCAACGCAATGTATTTGATAGAAAGAACTATTTTTATCCTGATTTGCCAAAAGGTTATCAAACCTCACAATTAGACTGGCCAATTGTTGGCGAGGGAGAAATTGATATTACAATTGGAGATGTTGTTAAGACCATTGGTGTTACGCGTGCACACTTAGAAGAGGATGCGGGAAAATCAATTCATGATATGTATGACGACTATACAGCAGTTGATCTGAATCGTGCTGGTACACCGTTACTTGAAATTGTATCAGAGCCAGACATGAGAAGCGCTCAAGAGGCAGTGGCTTATGCTAAAAAAATACATGCTTTGGTTCAGTACATTGATATTTGTGATGGTAACATGCAAGAAGGGTCATTCCGTTGTGATGCCAATGTTTCTATTCGTCCAATGGGGCAAGAAAAATTAGGCACTCGTGCTGAATTAAAGAACATTAACTCATTTAAGTTTTTAGAGCGCGCTATTAATTTAGAAGTGGAACGTCAGCAAGATATCTTGGAAGAGGGTGGCGAAGTGGTGCAAGAGACACGACTTTATGACGCTGTTAAAAACGAAACCAGATCAATGAGATCTAAAGAAGAAGCAAATGATTATCGCTACTTCCCAGATCCAGATTTATTGCCGGTTGAAATTTCTGATGAGTTATTAGCGCAAATAAAGAGCGAATTGCCTGAATTACCTCAAGAGAAAAAAGCACGTTTTGTTAATGAGCTAGGATTGAGTGATTATGATGCAGAGGTATTAACCTCACAAAAAGCATTGGCAGATTATTTTGAGATCATGCTTGTTAATAATGAAAGTAATGCTAAATTATGTGCTAATTGGGCAATGGGCGAGCTTTCAGCACAGCTTAATAAAAATCAAATCGAAATTACAAACTCTCCTGTATCAGCTGAGGCATTATCTCAGCTAATGATGAGAATTGGTGATGATACCATTTCAGGAAAAATTGCTAAAGATGTATTTAAGGCAATGTGGGATGGTGAAGGTTCTGCTGATGAAATTATTGCCTCAAAAGGCTTAAAGCAGATGACAGACACAAGTGCGATTGAAGCCATTGTTGATGAGATTATTGCTAATAACGCACCTCAAGTAGAACAATTTAAATCAGGCAATGAGAAAATTCTAGGCTTCTTTGTAGGTCAGGCCATGAAAGCAACACAAGGCAAGGCTAATCCTAAGTTGCTTAATGAAATGCTAAGAGCTAAGCTTGGTTAGTATTAAATAAGCCCAACCCCACTATACATTAATTGTTGAATTAGTTTTGTAATAGGCAGAATGATTGTTTGAAAAACGCCTAGAAACAACAGCCCTAATAAAATAAACAAACCATACGGTTCTAATTGGTCATACTGATAAGCTAGCTTATTAGGTAGTAGTGAACTAATGATACGGCCGCCATCAAGTGGTGGCAACGGTAATAGATTAAGTACCGCCAAGAGCAAGTTGATTTGAATGCCTATTTGTGCCATATCAGCCAAGAATTGCGAACCGATGTTAATAGATAGCATGAGTGCTGCTAACCACATAACAGCCATTATAAAGTTACTAGCAGGCCCTGCAAGGGCAACCCACAGCATGTCTCGCTTTGGAGATCTGAGTGCATTAAAATTAACCGGTACAGGCTTTGCCCAGCCAAAAATAAATCCAGCTGTAAAATATAAAAATGCAGGCACTAGTATCGTACCAACAGGATCAATATGCTTAATAGGATTTAGTGTCAATCTGCCCATTATTTTGGCACTGTGATCACCTAATTGAGAGGCTGTCCATCCGTGAGCAGTTTCATGCACGGTGATGGCAAATAACACAGGAATTGCATAAATTAAAATCGTTTGAATATCACTCATAGGTAAAATTATAATTTATTGTATTTTTTCATCTATTTTAACCCTAATGAAAACCACTCAGCTTTTAATCCCTACTCAAAAAGAAGCCCCTAATGATGCGCAAATTATCTCGCATCAATTAATGATTCGTGCCGGTCTTATTTCTAAATTAGCATCGGGCTTATACTCATATTTACCAATGGGTGTGAGAGTACTACAAAAGGTTGAGGATATTATTCGTCAAGAAATGGATAAATCTGGTGCACAAGAGGTGTTAATGCCAGTGGCTCAACCTGCAGAGCTTTGGCAAGAGTCTGGGCGTTGGGATCAATACGGACCTGAGCTGTTGCGTTTTAACGATAGACATAATCGTGAGTTTTGCCTAGGTCCTACCCATGAAGAGGTGATTACAAATTTAGCATCTCAATATTTGCGCAGTTATAAACAATTACCAATGAATTTTTATCAAATTCAAACAAAGTTCAGAGATGAAATTCGTCCGCGTTTTGGGGTGATGCGCTCACGCGAATTTATAATGAAAGATGCTTACTCATTCCACTTAGATCAAGAATCTTTGCAAAAAACTTATGACACAATGCATCAGACTTATTGCAATATTTTTGACCGACTAGGTTTAGAGTATCGTCCTGTATTGGCAGATTCTGGCTCTATCGGTGGCGATAGTTCACACGAGTTTCATGTGCTTGCAGATTCAGGCGAGGATGCTATTTGTTTTTCTGATGAATCTGATTACGCAGCTAATATTGAAAAAGTGGCCTTTTCTGAGCAAGAGAAAACTTGTTCAGCGCAAGCATCTGAAGAAAAGGTATTAACTAAGAAGAAAACCAGTATTGAACAAGTGGCAGAATTCTTAGATATTAATGAAGCACAATGCGTTAAAACTTTGATTATTAAAACTAATGACGGTTTTAAAGCGTTAGCACTACGTGGCGATCATGAGCTTAATGAAATTAAAGTTCAAAATTTATTAGGTGATTTTGAGTTTGCTAGTGATGATGAGATCAAAGAGCTAGGATTGAAAAAAGGCTTTATTGGCGTTCAAGGATTAAGCATTGATTTGATCGTAGATTATTCTGCCAGTGTGTTGTGTGATTTTGTATGTGGTGCTAATGAATGGGATCATCATTTAACAGGTGTTAACTGGAAGGATATTAAATTTACTCAAGCAGATCTTCGTAATGCGGTGGCAGGTGACAGCTCTCCCGATGGTTGTGGAAAGTTAGTGATAAAACGCGGTATCGAAGTGGGGCACATTTTTCAGCTTGGCACTAAGTATTCGCATGCAATGAAGGCTAATGTAATTGGTGAATCTGGAAAAGCGGTTACAACCACCATGGGGTGTTATGGTATTGGAGTAACGCGAGTTATTGCTGCTGCAATTGAGCAAAATTATGACAATAGAGGTATAGTTTTCCCACAAAGTATCGCGCCTTTCCAAGTAGTTATTGTGCCAATTAATTACAATAAATCCACTCGTGTCAAAGAATTGGCTGATAAGTTGTATCAACAGTGTCTAGATGCTGGAATAGAAGTATTGCTTGATGATCGAAAAGAGCGTGCTGGCATTATGTTTGCAGATTCAGAGTTATTAGGCATACCACACAGAATGGTCTTGAGTGATACACATGCCGATAATGGAAATATTGAATATAAGGCTAGAAATCAATCAGAAAAAACCGAAGTTTCATATGATGAAGCGCTTGGCTTTATTCAATCAAAACTAGACCAATGATCTGGTGGCAACACATCATTCCACAGCATTGGCTTTCAAAGCTAATGTTTCGTTTTGCTCGCATTGAAAATATTTGGCTTAAAAATACCTTTACCCGTTGGTTTGTAAAATCTTATCAAGTCAACTTAAGTGAAGCTGTGCGTGAAAATGTTGAAGATTATCAGCACTTTAATGATTTTTTTACTCGTGAATTAAAACCAGGTGCAAGAACAATTGGTAAAAGTAAAATCACCTGTCCAGTTGATGGTGCTGTATCACAAGTTGGCAAAATTACTCATTCTCAAATTCTACAAGCAAAAGGGCATAACTATCAGGTAAAAACATTGCTTGGTAATGATGCTAGATCTTGTGAATTTGACAATGGATTTTTTACCACTATTTACTTATCGCCTAAAGATTACCATCGCATTCATATGCCTTATGACGGCACACTCGTTTCCATGAGTTACATTCCGGGTGATTTATTTTCAGTAAATCAAACCACTGCAGAGAATGTTGATGGTTTGTTCGCTAGAAACGAGCGTGTGGTTTGTTACTTTGAAACTGAGTTTGGGTTGTGTGCATTTGTGCTGGTGGGCGCTATTTTTGTTGGCTCTATGCAGAGTGTGTGGCATGGTCAAATTAATCCACCGTATAAAAAGCACGTGCAGCATTTTAATTATCAAGATCAAAATATTACGCTTAAAAAAGGTGATGAGATGGGGCGATTCAATATGGGGTCAACCATTATTATGCTAATGCCAAATCAAGATAATGAATTTAATTTAAGTGCAACTGAAGTGGTTAGAATGGGTCAGGATCTAATCTAATTTGGTTAGCTTTACCAGTTTTATGGTTTGCTCTGATATTTGTATAATTTCAATAAGTACATGATCAATCTTTAAGCTAATATCACGCTTAGGAATACTTTGCAATTCTTCTAAAATTAATCCGTTTAAGGTTTTGGCTTTTGCAAAAGACAGATTGATGTTTAAAAAAGTATTTAGCTCGCGAATGCTAATTCTAGGATCTACCAAATAACTTCCATCTTTTTGCTTGGTTATTTCTTCAATGCTTTCATTTTGATTAGAGGTAAATTGACCGACAATTTCTTCTAGAATATCTTCCAAAACAACCAGTCCTCGAACCTCTCCATATTCATCAACCACCAAACCAAGGCGACGCTTATTATTTTGAAAATGCTCTAATTGATGCGATAGTGAAGTGCCTTCTGGTACAAAGTAGGGTTGTCTGATAAGTGCTAGCGTGTTATCAATGCTAAATTCACCTTTTGCATATAAATTAACAACATCTCTCATATGTAATACGCCAGTAATATTATCACTTGAAGTGTCGTAAGTTAAGAGTCGAGTGTGTTGAATGCGCTGAAGTTGTTTTAATAATTCTTCAGGTTTGTTAATATCAACACTAATTAATTCATGTCTCGGAATCATGATGTCTTCAACTTTAACTTTTTCCAAGTCAATAATATTAAGCAGCATTTTTTGATAGTTAGAGGCAATGATGGGCTTTGCATCACTTACCACCATTCTTAATTCTTCTGAACTAATATCACTGTCTTGTTGACTGTCTTTAATGCCAAATAAGCTTAGTATTAGTTGAGATAATTTTGAAATTAGCCAAACAAACGGTTTGAAAAAAACAATAAAAGTTTCAATAATAATAGAAGCTGGCAGTGCAACTTTTTCAGGGTTTTTAGCAGCATAAGTTTTTGGGGTGGTTTCAGCAAAAATTAAAATAACAAATGTTAATGCTAGTGATGCCAAAACAACCGAGCCCTCACCCCACAGTTTGATAGCTAGAATGGTTGCAATGGATGAGGCAAAAATATTAACAAAATTATTACCTAAAAGAATGGTGCCAATCAAATGATCCAAGTCACCTAATAATCGTTCTGTGCGTTTAGCACTTTTATTGGTTTTACTTAATACTTTGAGACGATAGCGATTAATCGCCATCATTGACGTTTCCGAACCAGAGAAAAAAGCTGAGGCTAGTATTAGCCCTAATAGGGTAATACTAAGCCAAAAAGTTGAGAGTGATTCCAATCAGTTGTTAACTTGTGTTTAAAGCTTTAAGTTTAATTCAAATGATTGAAAGCATCAAGCCCAGGATAGATGGCTTTTTCACCCAATTCTTCTTCAATGCGAAGTAGGCGATTGTATTTTGCCAAACGGTCTGAACGTGATAGTGAACCAGTTTTGATTTGACCACAACCAGTAGCAACAGCTAGATCAGCAATGGTTGTGTCTTCTGTTTCACCAGATCTGTGCGACATAACAGAGGTATACCCAGCATCATCAGCCATCTTCATGGCTTCAAATGTTTCGCTAAGCGTACCAATTTGATTAACTTTGATTAAGATGGAGTTGGCAATATTTTTTTCAATACCTTGTTTTAGGATTTTGCTATTGGTAACGTAAAGATCGTCACCCACTAATTGCACTTTACTGCCAATTTTTTTAGTGAGTAAATCCCATCCGTCCCAATCATTTTCATCCATACCGTCTTCAATTGAAATAATCGGATAATTATCAACCCAGTTAGCAAGATAATCTACAAACTCTTGTGAAGATAATGATTTATTTTCAGAAGTTAGATTGTAAGTTCCATCTTTGTAAAATTCAGAGCTGGCTGCATCAATACCAATAAAGATATCTTTTCCAGGTTGATATCCTGCATTTTCAATAGCAGTAATAATTACTTTAAGTGCATCTTCATTTGAAGCAAGATCTGGCGCAAAACCACCTTCATCACCAACAGCAGTATTCATACCTTGATCTTCAAGAACAGCTTTTAAATGGTGAAAAACTTCCGCACCATAACGCAGCGCTTCTTTAAAGCTTGGTGCGCCTGCTGGAATAATCATAAACTCTTGTAGGTCAACACTGTTGTTAGCATGCTCGCCACCATTGATGATGTTCATCATTGGCACAGGAAGTTTGTAGTTGTCACCTTGGTCTAATGAGTCGTACAATGGTTTGTTTTGTCTGTTTGCATTAGCATGAGCACAAGCAAGAGAAACAGCTAGAATTGCATTGGCACCCAATCTTGATTTGGTTTCAGTGCCATCTAAATCAATCATAGCTTGGTCGATTTTTGATAGACTCTCAATGCCAAATCCAATCAGTGTTTCATTGATTTCTGTGTTGATAAATTCAACTGCTTTCAATACACCTTTGCCTAAATATCTAGACTTATCTCCATCACGCAATTCTAAAGCTTCACGTTGTCCAGTTGACGCGCCAGATGGCACCATGGCACTACCTATTGTTCCATCATCAAGAATAACATCTGCTTCAATGGTTGGGTTTCCTCTAGAGTCAAGAATTTCTCTTGCTTTAATTTGCTTAATATTCACGTGTTTCCTATAATTTATTCAAAGAATGACTTCATTTTACCAAAGAAGGAGTCCGACTCAGGGTGATGTTTCTTGCCACATGATCCTGAAAATTCTTCCAATAATTCTTTTTGTTTTTTGCTTAAATTAACCGGTGTTTCAAGTTTAACTTGACAGATTAAATCACCTGCACCACCATGACGAATGGCAGTAATACCTTTTCCTCTTAGGCGAAATTGCTTACCTGTTTGTGTACCAGCAGGAATTTTAATTTTTAATTTTCCACCCAGTGTAGGCACTTCGATAGACCCACCAAGTGCAGCAGTTGCAAAATCAATTGGAACTTCACAATATAAATCATTTCCATCTCTTTCAAAAATTGGATGCGGCTTTACATGTACTTCGACATACAAATCTCCATTTGGCCCACCACGCGTTCCCGCTTCACCTTCACCACTTAAACGAATACGATTACCTGTGTCAACACCGGCTGGAATTTTAACAGAAAGGGTTTTTTGCTTTCTAACCACGCCTTGGCCACGGCAAGTGCCACAAGGTGATTCAATTTTCTGCCCAGTACCAGAACAAGTTGGACAAGGGCGTTGAACGGCAAAAAAACCTTGCTGCATCTGAACCTGACCTGAACCACCACAAGCACCACAAGTGCTTACACTTGTACCTGGTTTTGCGCCTGTTCCTGAACAAGTATCACACTTTTCATTTTTTGGAATGCGGACTTTAACTGTCGTGCCTTCAGCTGCCTCTTTTAATTCTATTTCTAAATCATAGCGAAGATCCGACCCACGATTATCAGGCTGTTGATGGCCACCACCACCAAAAATATCACCAAAAATATCACCAAAGCCACCACCACCAAATGGATTTCCACCGCCAAAACCACCTGCGCCAGCACTGCCATCGACACCTGCATGGCCAAATTGGTCATAAGCTTGACGTTTTTGATCATCTGACAAGATGGCATAAGCTTTTTGAATTTCTTTAAATTTCTCTTCTGCCTGTTCTTTATTGTCCTTGTTACGATCAGGATGGTGTTTCATTGCTAAGCGTTTATAAGCTTTTTTAATGCTTTTTGCATCAGCGCCTTTTTCTACACCTAGTACTTCGTAATAATCTCTTTGTGACATAATTGCTTTTTGTTAAATTAAAAAAACCTCCTCCAGATCAAACCCTGAAGAAGGTTGTTTTTTTACTTGTATTGATAGGTCGATTTATTTATCGTCCTTAACCTCTTCAAAGTCGGCGTCAACCACATCATCGCCCGCATCTGTCGCACCTGATGCATTTGCTGGTCCTTCAGTAGAGGCTTTAGCTTGTGCCTTTTGTGCTAAAGGTTGTGCTTTTTCACTTAAGTTTTGAACTTTAGCATCAATGGCTTCTTTATCATCACCTTTAACAGCTTCTTCTAGCTCGGTGATTGCGCCTTCAATGGCTGTTTTTTCATCTTCTGAAACCTCTTCTTTTAGTTCATCTAAAGTCTGCTTAGTTGAGTGAATTAAAGAGTCTGCCATATTTTTAGAAGTAACTAATTCTTGGAATTTTTTATCTTCATCAGCATGTGCTTCGGCATCTTTAATCATATTTTCAACTTCTTCATCACTCAGACCACTTGAAGCTTTAATGGTGATTGATTGCTCTTTGCCTGTATTTTTATCTTTAGCAGAAACATTCAAAATACCATCAGAGTCAATATCAAGTGTCACTTCAATTTGCGGTGTGCCTTTAGGCGCTGCATCAATACCTTCTAGGTTGAACTGACCTAATGACTTATTAGCACTCGCCACTTCGCGCTCACCTTGTAATACGTGAACTGTTACTGCAGATTGATTATCAGCTGCTGTTGAGAAAATTTGAGACGCATTCGTAGGAATGGTTGTATTTTTCTCAATTAGCTTAGTCATTACACCACCCATGGTTTCAATACCTAAAGACAGCGGTGTTACATCTAGTAGTAATACGTCTTTAACATCACCACCTAATACACCTGCTTGAATTGCAGCACCCATCGCCACAGCTTCGTCAGGGTTAACATCTTTCTTAGGCTCTTTACCAAAGAATTCTTTAACCTTTTCTTGAACCTTAGGCATACGTGTAGAACCACCAACAATGATAACTTCATCAATATCACTTGCTGAAAGGTCTGCATCGTTTAATGCTGTTTGACATGGATCAATTGAGCGCTTAATTAGATCTTCAACTAATGATTCTAATTTAGAGCGTGTTATCTTAATGTTCATGTGCTTAGGACCTGACGCATCAGCCGTTACATAAGGTAGATTCACCTCAGTTTGCTCAGATGAAGATAGTTCAATCTTAGCTTTTTCTGCTGCCTCTTTTAAGCGTTGCAAAGCCATTGGATCGTTTTTAAGATCAACGCCTTGGTCTTTGTTGAATTCATCAACTAAGAAGTCCATGATGCGCTGGTCAAAATCTTCACCACCTAAGAATGTATCACCATTGGTTGATAATACTTCAAAGTGCTTTTCACCATCAATATCTTCCATTTCAATGATTGATACGTCAAATGTACCACCACCTAAGTCATATACAGCTACCGTTTTATCACCTTTTAGTTTGTCAACACCATATGCAAGTGCTGCTGCTGTTGGCTCGTTAATAATACGTTTAACATCAAGGCCCGCAATTTTGCCAGCATCTTTAGTCGCCTGACGCTGAGAGTCATTAAAGTAGGCAGGTACTGTGATAACCGCTTCTGTTACGCTTTCACCCAGGTAGTCTTCAGCCGTTTTTTTCATTTTGCCAATTACTTTTGCTGAAATTTCAGGAGCGGCCATTTTCTTGCCATTAACTTCTACCCATGCATCGCCATTGTCAGCCTTAACAATTTTGTAAGGCACTAAATCGATATCTTTTTGTACCGCCTCTTCTTCAAAACGACGACCAATCAGACGCTTAATTGCATATAACGTGTTTTCTGGATTAGTTACCGCTTGACGCTTAGCAGATTGACCTACTAATACTTCTTCAGAGTCTTTTGGAAAAGCGATGATTGATGGGGTGGTACGATCACCCTCAGAATTTTCAATAATTTTTACACTGTCGCCATCCATAATAGCAACACATGAGTTAGTAGTACCTAAATCAATACCAATAATCTTTGACATTTTTTACTCCTTATAATTTGATATACCCCCTATATAGGGATGAGTATTTTTATTTCAAGAAGTATTTGTAAAAAAATTAAAGTGTTTGTTTAAGAAGGGTTTCAACTGACTTGGGTACAAATTCAGACACATCGCCACCGAGTGTTAAAATCTCTTTAACCAAAGAAGAAGAGATGTTGGCATATTGTTCAGCAGGCGTCATAAAGATGGTTTCAATGTTTGGGTTTAGGTGTTTATTCATGCCTGATAGCTGAAATTCATATTCGAAATCACTCACCGCACGAAGCCCTCGCAAGATGACTTGAGCATTTTGATCTTTGGCAAAATCAACCAATAATGAGTCAAAGCTCATGACTTTAACATTATCAATTTCTTTGACAACCGTTTGAGCGGCAGCAATGCGCGTGTCAATATCTAAAAAAGCTTGTTTTTTTCGATTTTGGGTAATGCCAATAATAACCAAGTCGAATAATTTACTTGCTCGTTTGATAAGGTCAATATGACCATTGGTGATAGGGTCAAACGATCCGGGATAAATTGCAATACGTTTCATAATACCTCCACTAGGCAATAATTAACATTGCTAGAGCGTTTTTGTTTGTTGATTTTAATTTTTTGCGAAAAATTTTCATTTAAAAAAGCTTGTGATATTTCAAATTCAGATTCTATATAAATTTTACTCTTAGAGTTGATAAAACCACCTTTAGAGAGTAATTTTAGAGCTTTTGGCAGTAAATTTTGATTAAATGGCGGATCCAAAAAGATAAAATCAAAAACTTTCTCACTGTTTTGGGTTAAATAATCAAATGCATCTTGATTAAAAAAGTAAATTTTGTCTGATTTTAAAATTTTCTGATTTTTTTCTAAAGAACGAAAAGCATTTTGATTTTTTTCAATGCTAATGATTTGTTTAGCGCCGCGAGATAAGGCTTCAAAGCTTAATGCACCGCTACCACAAAATAAATCTAGATAAGTTTTACCAACAGATTCAAACTGAATCCAGTTGAATAAAGTTTCTCTGATTTTGTTTGATGTTGGTCGTAGACCAGGAGCATCAGGGAAAGAAAATCTCCTTCCTCTATGCTCACCGCCTACGATTTGAAAAGAATTGGTATTAGCCAAAAATTATTTTTTATAAGCGTCAAAAGATTCTTGCAGTTCTTTTTTAGCTTCTTCAGCGTCACCCCAACCATCAATCTTAACCCATTTACCTTCATCAAGATCTTTGTAGTAAGTAAAGAAATGTTCGATTTGGTCTTTTAGTGTTGCGCCAACATCATCAATACATTTAATATCATGATATGATTTACACAGTTTGTCTGTAGGCACTGCTAGAATTTTTGAATCTTTACCGGCCTCATCAGTCATACGTAGAACGCCAATTGGTCGTGCAGTAATCACTGAGTCATGAATTAAAGGATATGGTGTGATAACCAACACATCTGCTGGATCGCCATCGTCAGCTAGAGTATCTGGAACAAAGCCATAATTACAAGGGTAGAACATTGGTGTAGAGATAAATCTATCTACAAACATTGCGCCTGTTTCTTTGTCGATTTCATATTTAACAGGTGATGAATTCGCAGGGATTTCAATAATAACATTGACTTCTTCTGGAATATTTCCTGCTGAAACGGGTTTTAAACTATTTTGCATTTTCTAGCTCCTCTTTTAGTAGTTGATAGCGCCAACCTGTTAGAAAATTAACGGATTGGTCGCCACGAATAAATTTTAATAATGCTTTGCCATTAGCGATGAGTTTATCATCTAAATTATACTGAGTTGCAATTTTTTGTATCAATGTTTGCAGTTCTTTTTTTCTAACTTTTTCAGTTTTAGTGGGAATCTTTCCTGGACTGATAGTAATATTGTTTTGTGTTAACTCAGAATGTTTAGAAAGAAATTTATCTAGTGAACGGTGTGCTTTTTTAGATAGTTTTTCTTTTTTTAATGCATAGTTAATTAGCTGATCATCGGCCATGATCCATTTTCTAGGTTTATTATTTAGTATGGCTTGAGATTCTCTCCAGGCACTAAGTTGTGCTGCAAATTGATGTGATTTTTTAGGCAGACGGGATAAGCCTTTGACTTTTTTCCAAGCCTCAGACGGGTTGATTTTGTACAACTCTGTATCTAAAAGCGATCTGGATTCTTCACTGGCCCAGCTGTGTTTATGAGCGCTGGTTAGTTGATCGGTTAGTTGTTGGTAATTTTTTAATAAATACCTGACATCATCCAGTGCATATTTAATGGCGCCGTTAGGTAATGGTCTTGTTGTCCAGTCAAGTCGTGTATAGGCCTTATCAAGGAGTACGCCTTGCAAAGATTCAGTCAATGCTTGATAGGAAATCTGTGTGGGATGGTTTAAAAAACAAGCGGCAATTTGTGTGTCGAATAATTGATTAGGCAGTTTTCCGGTTAAATAATGTAGTGCTTCAAGGTCTTGACGTGCGCTGTGTACAATCCATAAGGTATCTGGATGGTAAAGTTTGTCATACAAAGGCGTTAAGTCTTTAATAGCAAGTACATCGATACAATCAATGGCGTTTTCACTGGCAATTTGCACTAAGCACAGCAGTGGATAATAGGTATCAATGCGCCTAAATTCGGTGTCAATAGCTAGGTGTGTATCGTTCTTGATACTGACTAAAAAATCTGAGAGTTGTGCTTGTGTTTGGATCATTGTTGTATTTTAGCAACAACTTACACTTGTGCTTAATTTTTTATGAGATAATTCATCTAAAATGCAAACATCAACATTAATATTGAATGATTTCTAGTCAAGGTTCATTATCAAGAAAAAACCTGCCAACATGGGTATGGGCCAGTGTTTTTATCCTGTCTATCTCCGGCACTTTCTATCTAGGACTTAATCCAGAGCTAATTGAAAACTGGTGGGGTTATTTAGTTACTTACAACGTGATCATGAGTTTGGTTGCTGCTTATTATATTTATGCTGATGTAAAGCGCCTTAAGAGGGATGTAAAGGGCGATATTGTCGGCTCTAAATTTACTTGGTCATTCATTAAAATTGTGCCAATGTTGGTTATTGTGCCAGTATTGTCTTTTTATATGTTTTCGTTCCAAACCATTCAAGACAATGTTGCAATTTCTGAGGAATCTTTTGATAATTTTAGTAGTCAATTTATTGATCAGGTAGACGGCTTATACAATAATATTGATAAAGTAAGAACTGAGCGTTATACTGACCAAACTCAGCGATTATTAGTACTGATTAATTCATTTGGTAACTTCAAGAAAGATTCAGATACGTATCAAAAAAGTATGCAAGTGTTTCTTGAAGGTTTGATTGATAAGGGTTGGGCGTGTCAGATAGCCTTGTTAAATAATAAAGATGAAATAATTGCAAAGACCGATGATGTATCTGATTGTATGGGGGTAGAAGACAATCCTTTACCACCTACTCAGCCGGTCATGATTTTTGTAGATCCTAAATCAAATGTTGCTCAAGTTAAAATGTCAACACGATATTTAAGTAGGGTGCCAGAAAAAGGCTATTCCTCTGTAGATGTGGTTTATGCAACAGATCCGAGCTTATCAGGGTTTTTATCACAAGTAAGTCAATTTACTAAGCGCACAAAAAACATTAACTTCGATTTAAACACCTCTATTACGCAAAAGCGTTTCATGATTGATTTTTCATCAACTGTTTTATTGGCTGTATTAAGTGCATTGATGATGGTTTTTCGTATGATTGAAAAACTAATGAAGCCGCTTAATAACTTATCGGTTGCCACCAGAGAAATTGCTAAAGGTAATTACGATGTGCGTATTGCCCAAAATCCAGATCATGATGATGTGCGCTCATTGATTGAGCAATTTAACACAATGTCTAAACAAATTAAAACAGCTAGAGAGGGACTGGATACCCATAATTTGTATTTAGAGACTATTTTGAAATACTCTTATGGTGTGATTGCACTGAATCAGAAAAAAGAAATACGCTTGATTAATCCAGTGATTGGACAAATGTTTGATATTGATAATGAGCAATCATTTATCGGAAAAACTTGCCCATTTATTGCCAAAGAACATCCAGCACTCGAATCTTTATTTAACTCAATTGCTGATAAATTTGAAAACATTAAGGGCGAGTGGAGTGAAGAAATAGAACTTACATTATCTGATCGTCATTTATTGTTATCCTGCCAAGGGTCGGTGTTAAAAGTTGATGAAGATGTCTTGGGTTTTGTGATTATCTTTAAAGATATTTCAAAACTTAATAGGGCTCAGAAAAAAGCTGCCTGGGGTGAAGTGGCTGTTCGTATGGCTCATGAAATTAAAAATCCACTGACGCCTATTTTATTATCGGCACAACGCTTACGTAATCGATTCATGGAGTCTTTAAAAGATAAGGATCTTGAAGTAATTGATAAAACCACCAGTACTATTATTGATCAAGTTCAATCAATGGATTTAATGGTTAGTGCATTTGCTGATTATGCCAATATACCGCAAATTGAAAGAAAGCCGGCTGATTTAAATGCCATTATCAATCAATCAATTTCACTGTATGACGCACACCAAGATCTTGATATTAATTTTGATTTGTCGAGCAATATTCCGGAGTTGTTATTAGACGCTAATAGTATTTCGAGAGTGTTAATTAACTTAATTAAAAACGCTAAAGAAGCAGCTGAGGAATCTCAAGAAATTGAACTAACCATCAAAACTGAATATTTACAAGATAAATCCATTGTACGTTTAAGCGTTAAAGATAATGGTGAAGGGTTTGATAAAGATGTATTGGATCGTATTTTTGAGCCTTATGTAACTACTAAGGTTAAGGGTAGTGGTTTAGGTATGGCTATTGTTCAAAATATTGTTGAGCAGCATGAGGCTCGTATATTTGCTGGTAATGTTAAGCCACATGGTGCTATTATTACCATTGAGTTTGATTATAAAGAAAAATAACAAAGGATAGACAAATGAGTGATGTGGAAGTAATTGGTAGAATTTTAATTATTGATGATGAGCGAATCAATGCTGAGACCATGATGGACACTTTGGAAGATGTTAATTTCCATGTTGAGTTGGCAGGTAATGCTGAGGAGGCAAAAACTACACTTAGACATCATGAGTTTGATTTGATTATGATGGATGTTTGGATGCCGGGACAAGACGGCATGTCTTTATTAGAAGAGTGGATTAATCAAGGAGTGAAAACACCCATTGTGATGATGTCTGGACATGCTGAGCATAAGGATGTTGTTAGAGCGATCAAAATGGGCGCGGCTGATTTTTTGAAAAAACCACTGCATGATATTTTGCCATTGGTTCGAAGATTGTTGTCAAATCAAGCAGTAAATAATACAAAGTCTGAGATCACAGGTATTGATTTTGATGAGCCACTTAAAGTGGCGAGAAATATATTTGAGCGTCAATATTTCTTGCATCATTTAGAAAAAAATAATCACAATATTGCAAAAGTGGCAAGTTTAGCGGGGCTAGAAAGGACAACACTTTATCGTAAATTAAAAGATTTGGGCATTGATAAAAAATAAACCATTATGAAGATTCTAATTTTAGGCGCAGGACAAGTTGGCTCATCGCTGGCTAAGTATTTAAGTGAAGATAGTGATAACGACATTACCATTATTGATAAAGACGAATCTAATTTACTTAATATTCAGCGACACCTAGATATTAAAACCGTTTGTGGTCATGCTTCTTATCCTAATATTTTGGAAGAGGCGGATATTAAAAACATGGACATGGTAATTGCGGTAACGCGTTCTGACGAGGGTAATATGCTTGCTTGTCAAATGGCGCATACACTCTACCAAGTAGATAAAAAAGTAGCGCGCGTGCGAACGGCTGAATACTTGCATAGAAAGGAATTATTTACAGACAGTGCTATTCCTATTGATTTTGTAATTACGCCGGAAGGCTTGGTAACTAATTACATTAAAAGAGTGGTTGAAGAGCCAGGTGCTGAACAAGTTTTTGAATTTGAAAATGGACTGGTGCAACTGGTTGAAACTAGAGCTTATGCAGGCACGCCAATAGTCGGTCATCCAATTAAAGAGCTGCACGAGCATTTACCAAAAACACGCATGCGCATTGTTAGTTTGTATCGCAATGGACGCGCTATTCCAGCTTATGGAGATACGGTTATTAAAGATGGTGATCGTGTTTATTTTGTGACTAAGAAAGAAAGTGTTTCTAAGGTTTTAAGAGAGTTTAGGCGCTTAGATAAAACCTACAAGAACATTATCATTGCTGGCGGTGGTCGTATTGGTTTGAATTTGGCTAAATTTTTAGAAAAAAATCATAGCGTTCGTATTATTGAAATGAATAAAGATCGTGCCAAAGAAATTGCAAACGAACTTGAAGATGTATTGGTGCTTCGTGGCAATGCATCAGATGAAGAGCTACTACTTGAAGAAGGAATTGAAAATACAGATTTGTTTTTAGCACTGACTGATTCAGATGAGATCAACGTCATTGTTTCCATTTTAGCCAAACGCTTAGGTGCACATAAATCAGTTGCCTTGGTAAAACGCAATGTCTATGAAGACTTAGCCGAACAAAGTGAAGATGTAGATATGGTAATCTCACCAGACCAAATCACTACCAGCGGTATTTTGGCGCATATCAGAAGGGGTGACACTATGATGGTGCATTCTCTGCGTCAAGGAAAGTCAGAGGCCATTGAAGTAGTTGTGCATGGTGATAAAAATCATTCAGATGTTGTGGGTAAAACAGTCGAAGAGATTAACTTGCCTGATGGCGTGGTTATTGGCTCTGTGGTTCGTGATGATGAAGTGATTATGGGTTCTAGAAAATTGGTTATTGAAGAGGGTGATCATGTGCTTTTAGTGCTGACAGATGTTAATAAAATCCATGAAGTTGAAGAGTTATTTGAAGGGTATTTTGACTAAATAAAATTATGCAACTTAGTATCGTATTTAAAACCATTGGCTTATTGCTGATGATTTTTAGCTTAACTCAACTACCCCCAATTTTGGTAGATTATATCTACGGTCAAAATGAATACCTATCTTTTGTTAGCGCCTTTTCTTTAACCTTTATTAGCGGTTTAATTTTATGGCTACCCTTTAGAAATACAACTAAAGACTTTAGAATTCGAGAAGGTGTATTGGTAGTGGTTAGCTTTTGGCTGGTATTGTCATTATTTGCAACAACACCATTCTTGTTGTCTGAATCACTTCGAATGAGTTTTTCAGATGCGTTCTTTGAATCCATGTCGGGGTTAACCACAACCGGCGCAACAGTGCTTTCTGGTCTTGATGATTTACCCATGTCAATTTTGTATTATCGTCAGCAATTACAATGGTTGGGTGGCATGGGTATTATTGTTTTGGCAGTGGCAATTTTGCCTATGCTGGGTGTAGGCGGTATGGAGCTATATCATGCAGAATCAAGTGGCATTTCAAAAGACAGACTAACTCCAAAAGTAACTCAAACTGCCAAAGCTTTATGGAAGATTTATATCGGTTTTACCATTGCTTGTGCAGTTGCTTATTATTTAGCAGGTATGGACGCGTTTGACGCAATAGGTCATAGTTTTTCAACGGTGGCTATTGGTGGTTTTTCAACACATGATTTATCTATTGGATATTTTGATTCTAGTGCTATTGAACTAGTGGCAGTTGTCTTTATGTTGTTAGCGGGTGTTAATTTCTCACTTCATTTTTTCGCTTGGCAAAAGAAAAATGTTCTGACTTATTTTAAAGATTCAGAGTTTAAGACCTACCTCTTAATTCTAAGTGTAACCATTGTATTCATTTCCGTTGATTTGTTTGAGAGTGGTTATTATCAAACCTGGTTTGATTCATTTAGATATGGTATTTTCCAGACAGTTTCTATCGCAACAACAACAGGATTTTCCTCAGTTAATTATTCCTTGTGGCCAGCATTGTTACCAGTACTGTTAATATTTGCAAGTTTTATGGGTGCTAGTGCAGGTTCAACGGGTGGTGGTATTAAAGTAGTGAGAGTGCTGCTAATGTTCAAACTAGCTATGAAGGAGATCAAAACTTTTATCCATCCAAGCGCCTATATTAGTATTAAGCTTAATCAACGAAGTGTTTCAGAGAATACATTGATGTCAGTTTGGGGTTTTTTCTCACTCTACGTTATGGCGTTTGTGGTTATTATGATTGCTTTAATGTTTACCGGCCTAGATCAAGTCAGTAGTTTTTCTGCAACAGCAGCTAGTATGAATAACCTTGGCCCTGGTCTGGGAGAGGTAGCTGCAAACTATGCATCAATTAGTGACACAGCTAAGTGGATTTTAAGTTTTTCAATGTTGCTGGGTCGTTTGGAAATACTGACACTTATGGTGCTTTTGCATAAAGCTTTTTGGCGTTTTTAATTTTTCCATTCTACTGCGTTAAATCCAAAAATATTCTCAATCACATAGTTTCATCTATGCTCAATCGAGTATTTTTGGATTTGCCTTGTAGAATAAGAAAAATACTTAGGTTTTAAAAAAATGTATATAATATAGTACAAAACTATGTACTTTATTTAGGATAAATTATGAATATCAATCACGCATCTCTTTATAGTAATATCTCAGATTTAAGAAAATCTCCAAGTCGTATTATTAAAGAGGCTGAGCAGGAAGTAACCGCTATTTTCAATCACGGAGACTTGGTGTCATATCTTGTGCCGCCTAAGGTTTTGGATGAATTGTTAGAAATGAAAGCTGATAAAGAGTCTTTGAATCGCATTAAAGAGATGGATTTATCTCAGGCGCTCGATGTAGATATTAATGAGCTATAGATTACAATTTTTACCGAAAGCACTCAAAGCCTTTGGTAAGCTTAATCCAGACACTAAAGAAAAATTTAAAAAACAACTCAAGCTACGCCTAAAAAATCCAAAAATTGAAAAACATCGTTTGCATGGAGATTATCAAGGGCATTACAAAATCAAACTGCAATCAGTTGGCTATCGTTTGATTTATAAAGTGATTGAAAAAGAGTTGATAGTGATTGTTGTTGAGATTAATCGACGAGATAAGATCTATAAAAACCATTAAATGGTGTTTTTTTAGTTAAAAACACCCCATTCGTATTATTTGCTAATTTTTTGTATTTACTTAGGTAAATCCTTATTTTTCAATTGAAAATTCTCTAAATAAGCTATTTTCGGCTTGTAAACAGATGTTTTTTGAGTGCTTTTGGTTGTTGGTTTAGCATTTTGACTGGTCATTTCCATTATTTCCTAAATTTTGTTGTTGAGGTTTTGTTTAATTTTAGGTTTTTGTCACCTTTCTGGTGAGCAGAAAGGTAACCGAAAGAGCTCACCCCTCAAAACAAATCTCAATCTTACTAATCTCATTACGCTAAATCTTAAAACTCACTACGTTCAAACAGTTAAGATTTTTAACGCTTCATTTCAATAAGTATGATTGGATTTACTTTGAAAGGGGAATCAGTCAAAAACCTAAGTGGATTAACCACTTGGGTTTTTGATAAGTTGGTAACGTTTTTAAAATTTTGATAAATATTTCTATATTTTTTATCAAGTTTAGTCTTACAATAAGACATGGCAATTAAATACAAAAAAGGTTATTTGGTAAAGCATCCAAAAATAGATGATTGGGGTGTCGGAGTTGTTGTGGAAGATAGCAATAATGAAACAGCTATTGTTTCATTTGAAAATACTGGGAAAAAGTCGTTATCACTTAAATATGTTGAGCCTGAGATTCTTAGTGAAGATCCTTTGTCAGAAGACGAAATAAGACAATTTTTACAAAAAGATAGAATATATTGTGATGAGCCGTTTATTGATATTTATTACGATCTTAAATCTACATATCCAAATCATCTAATTCTAATTGAAAAAGGTATGTACTATCGAGTACTAGAAGATGATGCTTTATTTTTTCATAAAGAGTTTAACTATAAAACAGTATCGCATGCCATTGATGTAATTGGTGCAGGGTTTCCTGAATGGAGGCTAATGGCAGTTCTGAAAAAGCTAAGACATATAAAGCAACCGTACATAGTATTATCTCAACTACCAAACCAAAACCCAAGTACTGACAAATGGTAAAGAAAAGTAACAGAAATATTTGGATAATCAATGTGATTTTAAAGCCTAATTTATGTCGGGTTTTTATTGCCCTTTATAAAATTTACTAATAAACACTTATCGAAATGAGTGATGGTATTTTCGGTGTTTGAGCGTAGCGAGTTTAGGAAATACAACGAATGAGATTA
>CAZEYU010000011.1:26444-36505 GCA_964516395.1 uncultured Candidatus Thioglobus sp. | reverse complement strand
AGAAATTACACCTAGAGTGAAGCGTAAAGAGATTAAAAACTAGGAGTTTATAAACTATAAATGACTAGTTTGAAATTTCTGACAACAATACTATTGGTGTAATTTATCAGTGTATTTTTATTGATGGTAGTTTGGTGCTTCTTTGGTGATCGAAACATCATGCACATGCGACTCGACCATACCAGCTGATGTAACTTGTACAAATGCTGCATTGCTGCGCATCTTGTCCAGTGTTTCACAACCGGTGTAACCCATTGATGATCTAACACCACCTACCATTTGATGAATGATAGGGCGAATAGATCCTTTAAAAGGTACGCGACCTTCAATGCCTTCTGGTACTAATTTGTCTGCTTTAGAATCTGATTGGAAGTAACGATCTGATGAACCGTGTGCTTGATTCATTGCACCAATTGAACCCATGCCGCGGTATGATTTATAAGCACGACCTTGGTAAAGCTCAACTTCACCTGGAGACTCTTCTGTGCCAGCAAGCATTGAGCCAAGCATAACACAATACGCACCTGCTGCAAATGCTTTGGCAATATCACCAGAATAACGAATACCACCATCAGCAATCAGAGGTACGCCTGTGCCTTTAAGTGCTTCAGCAACATCAGAGATGGCTGTGATTTGTGGCACACCAACACCCGCAACAATACGCGTAGTACAGATACTGCCTGGACCAATACCTACTTTTACACAATCTGCACCTGCTTTTACCAAGTCAAGTGCTGCTGCACCTGTAGCGATATTGCCCGCAATAATGTTTAAATTTGGATGTTTGGCTTTGGTTTTTTTCACGCGATCAAGTACGCCTTGAGAGTGGCCATGTGCCGTATCGATAACAACGACATCAACACCTGCCTCAACCAACGCATCAATACGCTCACCTGTGCCTGTGGCCACACCAACAGCAGCGCCAACTCTAAGCTGCTCTTGCTCATCTTTACAAGCATTAGGAAAGTCTGTTGATTTTTGAATATCACGAACAGTGATCATGCCTTGCAAGTCAAATTTGTCATTAGTGATCACTACACGCTCAATACGGTGTTGTTGTAGCAGTGATCTTACCTCACTCATGTCAGTACCTTCAGTGACAGTGATAAGTTTGTCTTGTGGTGTCATTAGGTTTTCTACCAGTTCATCCATGCGCGTTTCAAATCTTACGTCACGACCAGTAATCATACCAACAATGGTATTTCCTTTAACCACAGGAAGGGCAGATATTTTGAATTTTTGTTGCATGTCAAATACATCAGCAGCAGTCGCTTTAGGATCAATAGTGATTGGCTCTCTTATAATGCCTGATTCAAATCTTTTTACTTTGCGTACTTCGTTGGCTTGCTCTTCGGTTGACATGTTTTTATGAATAATACCAATACCACCCTCTTGAGCCATGGCAATAGCAAGCTTTGCCTCAGTGACTGTATCCATTGCAGCTGATAAAATTGGAGTATTTAGGGTGATATTTTTAGTCAGCTGAGTTGCCATACTAACTTCTTTTGGCATGGTGGTTGAATGCGCTGGTACCAAAAGTACATCATCAAAGGTTAGAGCGGTTTTTAGTAAGTTCATTTAATATCTCCTGCGGTTAACAAAGTTTGGAAAAATAAAGCCAATCAAGATTCCAAAGAATAAAACAAAACTACCTGTAATAAACCAGTTTCTAGAGCTGGATTCTTCCGTAGCAGTATTATTGTTTTTAAGTAGTTGAATTTCAGTTTTTAGTTGTAAATTCTCAGTGGTTATTTTTTCGTTTAAATGTTCAAGTTTTAGTGCGTCTTTATAAACTTGTTCAATGTGTTCTTTTTCAGATTTTGATTTATTGGTTTGAATAGATAGCTTGGTATTTTTTTCTTTGAGTGTTTTTACTTCAGATTCAAGGGCATCTTTTCTTTCAGCTAGTTTGGTAATTAAAAGTTTATTAGCGTTGTAACTTTGTCTTAACTTTTCTAATTGCGCTCTAGCAGGCGGGTTGTTTGATAAGTAGCGTGAGATAATCCAACCCGTTGAATTTTCAAATTTAACTTGAGTCCAGCCATCTTCTGTTGCTTGCAAAATTTCAAGCTTAGAGCCTGATGATAAAGAGCGAACAATATTATCACTAAATGTTTTTTCAGAACGCATAGGAATATCAACTTGATCTGTAATGTAGACAAATGATTGCGCACTAGCAACCGTATTGATAAGCAGTAGAGCAATTGTTAGGATGTTCAATTTCATTTATAAATTTGATATTTTGTCTAATTGTTCATTTAAGTCGCTAATGGCACTAAGTGTTGAGGCAAGTCTTTCGCGTTCAACATCAACAATAGCTTTTGGCGCGCCAGAAACAAATTTTTCATTATTAAGCTTGCCTTCAAACTGCATTTTTTGTTTGTCTAATTTTTCTATCTCTTTGGTTAGACGAGCAATTTCTTGGTCTTTGTCAATTAGCCCTGCTAGTGGGATTAAAACTTTCATTTCACCAACTAAAGCCGTGGCAGATTCTGGTGCATTTTCATCATTGGATAATGTTTGAATGGTATCTATTTTGGCCAATGAATTTAATATATTGGCATTGTCTTGCAAGTATTTTTCATCAGTTTGACTGATATTTTGCACAAAACAAGGTAATGGTTTTGATGGCGGAATATTCATTTCACCACGAATTTGACGAATACCTAAAATGAAAGTTTGTAGCCATTTGATTTCATCTTCAGCATCAGTAGAAACTAGATTATCATCAACTTGAGGATAGGCTTGCGTCATTAAAGAAGTGTTGTTGCTGCAAGTGATTGTATTACACTGCTCAAAAATTTCTTCAGTAATAAATGGAATGATAGGGTGGAGTAGAGTGACGATTTCATTTAATACTTTAATGAGTGTTGCTTGAGTGCCAGGCTTGGTGTTTTCATTTTGTAATAATGGTTTTGATAATTCAAGATACCAATCACAATAATCTCCCCAAACAAATTCATACAATTCTTGACTCATTAAATCAAGACGATAATCGTTTAAGTGTTTTTCAACTTTGGCTTTGGTATTTTGTAAGCGAGATAAAATCCATTTATCAGCGGTAGATAATTCAGCATCTACATTAATAGATTCACCTTCAAGTTTCATCAGTACAAAACGAGAAGCATTCCAAAGCTTGTTACAAAAATTACGATAACCTTCAACACGCTTTAAATCAAACTTAATGTCACGACCAAATGAAGCTAGCGCTGCAAAAGTAAATCTAAGAGCATCAGTGCCAAATGCATCAATACCATCAGGAAATTCTTTCTTGGTTTGATTTTTAATTTTTTTAGCCATTTCTGGCTGCATCATGCCTTGCGTGCGTTTTTCTAAAAGATCTTGTAGAGAAATACCGTCAATTAAATCAATAGGATCAAGCACATTACCCTTGGATTTAGACATTTTTTGCCCCTGGCCGTCACGAATAAGGCCAGTAATGTAAATATCTTTAAACGGAACATCATCAGCAAACTTAAGGCCAAACATGATCATTCTAGCAACCCAGAAGAAGATAATATCAAAGCCAGTTACCAAAACATCTGTTGGGTAAAAGCGTGAAAGTTCAGGTGTCTTCTCAGGCCATCCTAATGTAGAAAATGGCCATAGTGCTGATGAAAACCAGGTATCTAGAACATCATTATCTTGTGTTAGCTCAATGCCTTCTCCAGCTTGTGCTTGTGCCTCTTGAAGCGAGTTAGCAACAAAAATATTGCCGTTATTGTCGTACCAGGCGGGGATTCTGTGACCCCACCAGATTTGACGAGAAATACACCAGTCTTGAATGTTGTCCATCCAGTTGAAGTAGGTTTTATCCCAATTTTCAGGAATGAAGCGAATGTCTCCGTTTTTAACTGCATCAATTGCAGGCTCAGCAAGTGGTGCAACCTTAACAAACCATTGGTCAGTCATATAAGGTTCGATTACAGCGTTAGTTCTATCGCCGCGTGGTACCATGAGTTTGTGAGGCTCAATTTTTTCCAATAGGCCTAGTCCATCTAAATCTTTGATCATTTGTTTACGCGCAACAAATCTATCCATACCCATGTAGCTACTTTTAACCACGTCGTTAATCTTGGCATCGTCAGTCAAAATATTGATAATTTCTAAATCATGACGTTGACCCATTTCATAGTCATTAAAGTCGTGTGCAGGGGTGATTTTTACACAACCAGTACCAAACTCCATATCCACATAATCATCAGCAATGATTTTAATTTTTCTATCTGTCAGTGGCAAGTCAATGGTTTTGCCAATTAAGTGAGTGTAGCGATCATCATCAGGATGAACAGCAACAGCGCTATCGCCCAGCATGGTTTCAGGACGTGTGGTTGCTACCACCATAAACTCATTAGTATCGGTAATTGGATAGCGCATATGCCATAAAGAGCCTTGCTCTTCAGTGCTAATTACTTCCAGATCAGAAACCGCAGTATGTAAAACCGGATCCCAATTAACCAAGCGTTTGCCACGATAAATTAAACCTTCTTCATGTAATTGAACAAATACTTTGTTAACTGCGGCTGATAAACCCTCATCCATGGTAAAGCGTTCACGCTCCCAATCAACGGATGATCCAAGACGACGCATTTGAGAGGTAATGGTGCCACCTGATTGCTCTTTCCAATCCCAAATTTTATCAATAAATTTTTCACGACCTACATCGTGTCGAGTAATGTCTTGTGCTGCTAATTGGCGCTCAACCACCATTTGCGTGGCAATACCCGCATGATCAGTCCCTGGTTGCCATAGTGTTTGCTCTCCTTTGCCACGATGGTAACGAGTTAGTACATCCATAATGGTATGTTGAAAAGCATGACCCATGTGTAGAGAGCCAGTAACATTTGGAGGCGGAAGCATAATACAATATGCATTCTTACTGTTCGAGTTTGAAGTTGATGAGAACAGATTTTGATCTTCCCAAAGTGAACGGTATTTCGCTTCAATTTGTTCAGGATTGTAGGTTTTTTCCATTATCTGCTAAAGATGGATTAAACTTTGCAATTATACTATAAAGAGGTCAAAAAATTGAGCAATAAAATCTGGTTTGTGTATTTATTAAAATGTGCAAATGACTCGTTATATTGCGGAATAACTAACAACCTTGAAAAGCGTTTAAGACAACATAATGGCGAGCTTAAAGGTGGGGCAAAATATACACGTGCAAATGCACCGTGCGAGTTGGTTTATCAAGAGGAGTTTATAGATCGTTCAAGTGCTTCAAAGCGGGAGTATGAAATCAAACAAATGAATCGAGAATCTAAATTATTATTAATCAATCATGAGTAACTATCAAAGAATTTCTTGCGAAGATCACAGTGTCTATGAATTGGCAATTATGAGAGCACAATCAATCAAAGTATTGATTGATAATAAAGAGCAAACTCTTAGACCAAAAGACATTGTTGCTAGAGAAGGTGCTGAGTTTCTTTTGTATATTGATGAGCTGGGCAATGATCAAGAGATTAGAGCCGATCATGTTGTTATTAAAGCATGAAGATTAAACAGTGCAGGCTTGTATTAAGTCCCAAACCTAGAGGCTTTCATTTGGTGAGTGATGAAATCACCCAACAGATTCCATTTTTGTCTGAAGCCAGTGTTGGACAATTAAATTTATTTATCCAGCATTCTAGCGCCTCGTTAAGCATTAATGAAAATGCCGATCCTAGTGTGCGTCATGATATGGAAAATTTCTTTACTGAACTTTGTGATCATAAGTCTTACTTCAAGCATACTTACGAAGGCTCTGATGATATGCCGGCTCATATTAAATCAAGTATGATTGGTGCAAGTCTTTCTATACCAGTTACCAATGGGGTGTTAAATCTTGGAACTTGGCAAGGTATTTATTTGAATGAGCATCGAAATAGTGGTGGCCAAAGAACGATTGTAGCAACCTTATTATTTGAGTGATTGGCTATAAAATATTAATTTTTTAAAAATACAATCTTTTATGAATCAAGCTGTTGAGTTAATTAAAAAATACATCCAAACTGATCAAGAGCAAGAGTTGCGAATTGCCAATTTGGTTGAATTAACTAAAGGTTTAACAGATGATGAAAAAAGGGTGTGCGTTGAAACTGTCCACAAAACAGGTGGCCCTTGTAATCATTATTTTGATCTAATAGATGCAATTCAAAACAATCAGTAATATTTTTTTACTTTACTTTTTGAAACAAGAAATAATTAAAACTTTGAATGGATCCATTAGGATGAGGGTGTTTCTCATTGGTGGTTTTGATAAGTTTAAAATCATTGCCTAAAAGGTTGGTAATTTTATCAGTGTCGTATTGTACAATATCAAGCTCAGAACATTCTTTAGGACCATCAGGCGCAAAAGTAGCCAGCAGAAAAAAACCTTGATCCTGTAGATGAATCTTTAATTTTTCAAGATATTTTTGTTGATCCTCATGCTTGGTTAAAAAATGAAAAACTGCTCGATCATGCCAAAGTTTAAAGGTTTTATCGATGTCAAGATCAAGAATGTTTGTATTGTGAAAAGACAATTTGTCTTGATGATTTTTAAGCCTTTGTTTGGTGGTATCTAGTGCTTTGGTTGATAGCTCTAATAGAGAAATATCTTGATAATTTTCCTGCAATAAATTATCAGCTAAGATTGATACCCCACAGCCCACGTCGATAATAGCATCTTGAGTATTGGTGTTTTTTAAAATCCAATCATATGAGATGGTTGAGTGATCTTGATGCCAACTTACCTGATGATGATTTTTGGTTTTGTAAACATTGTCCCAATGCGTGAAACTTTCAGTCATTTGATTAGTGTTTATAATAGAATTTATTTATTATAGGCTGAATTATGAGAATTTTACATACGATGTTACGTGTGGGTGATTTAGATAAATCAATTGAGTTTTATGTAGAGGTTTTGGGCATGACACTATTAAGGCAAAAGGATTACCCTAAGGGTGAGTTTACACTCGCTTTTTTAGGTTATGGCAATGAGTCTGAAAACCCCGCTATTGAACTAACTCATAATTGGGGTAAGGATAATTATGAAATTGGTACTGGTTTTGGCCATATTGCCATTAATGTTGATGATGTATATCAGGCAGTTGAAATGGCAAAAGCAAAAGGTGCTGAGGTAATACGTGAAGTAGGGCCAATGAGTGCTGGAACAACCATTGTTGGATTTTTGAAAGATCCAGATGGTTATGAGATTGAGCTATTATCTAAAAAGTTTTAATCGTAATTTTTACGACCAGATAAGGCGTGTGCAATGGTGTTGATATCAGCATATTCCAACTCGCCACCAACTGGAATTCCGTGTGCAATTCTGGTAATTTGAACATCAAATTGCTTGGCCATATTGCTAATGTAATGCGCTGTTACCTCTCCTTCAACAGTGGCATTGGTAGCTAGGATAATTTCTTCTATGTGTTGATCTTGTAGTTTTTTCTCAAGATCATCCAACCCTAATTCTGTTGCGCCAATACCATCAATAGGGGATAAGTAACCACTAAGCACAAAATATTTGCCTTTATAAATACCGCTTTGTTCAATTGCATGAATGTCACTCGGCGTTTCTACAATACATAATTGGCCAGAATTGCGAGATTCATTTGCACAAATATCACAAACATCTTTCTCAGTAAGCGTTCTGCAAGAACCGCAATGTTTTACATGTTCCATAGCATCAACCAGCGCTTTGGCAAGGTTCATCCCACCTTCACGATTACGCTCTAACAAGTGATAAACAAAGCGTTGTGCAGTTTTACTACCAACACCAGGTAGGGCGCAAAAAGCTTTGTTGAGTGATTCAATCATTTATTGATAATATTAAAATGGCAAGTTCATTCCACCTGGAAGATTCATACCACCAGTAACACCTTTCATTTTAGCTTCTGATGCTTGAGCGATTTGCGTGGTGGCATCATTCATGGCAGTGAGAATTAAATCCTCAAGCATGTCTTTATCATCCATAACCATCTCATCAATTTTGATGTTAGTAGCAATGTGTTCGCCATTAATGCTAATTTCTACCGCACCACCTGCTGCTTTTCCAGTAGCATTTAGTTGTTTAATTTCTTCTTGTGCTTTTTGCATATTGTCTTGCATTTGCTGGGCTTTTTTCATCATGCCAGCCATTCCACCTTTAAACATAGGTCGCTCCTTATTTAATGTTTTGTAATTTCTTTAATTGAGTTAATGTTAACTTTTGCATTAAAAGTTTGTTCTAATTTTTGTACAACCGCGTCGTTTAAAAACTGCTGTTGTATTTTAGCCAAATGCTCATCTCTGGCTTGCGTTTCTTTTTGTGCCAATGTTTGAGATATAGGTTGACCTAAATTGATAATTAAATTTATCTCAGGATGAGTTTTTCTAAGTGTTGTTAGAATACTTTTTTGTACATGATCGCTTAATAAATTAGCAAATTGTTCATCCAATGTTAGTGTGATGGTTGAATTATTCAAACTATCAAACAAGGTATTTTTAATTAACATTTGCGCACCGCCATTAAAGGTTAAGTCTTGAGTAAGCACCTCCCACTGAGTTTGGTTGGCAATATCAAGTGCTGTAGCTTGAGGTGTTGGCGACTCTATTTGTGGTTTTTCTGTAGCTGTTTGCTTTGTAGTGGTCGTATTTTCACTCTTAGCTTGGGGCTTGATTTTTAGAGTTTTTTTTTCACTAAGTTCTTGCACGTCACTATGAAACGCAAGCATTCTTAACAGTGTCATCTCAAAGCCAATTTGCTCACTGGGTGCAAGTGGCATGTCTTTAGTGCCATTAATGGCCATTTGATAAAAAATTTGTAAATCTTGATTAGAAATCTGTTGAGCTAATTCTTTGATCTCGGAATTATCAGTATCAATAATTTGCGCTAATGATATTTGATGAAATAGTGAGCTTAAATCTTTTAAAGCATTGGTCAGGTTTTCACCACGGTGTGACAAATCTTTAATAAATTCAATCACTGCTTTTGCATCTTGGTTAAATAAGTGCTTAGCAAGAATAATAATATCATCATGATGCACAAGACCAAGCATGGCTTTAATATCTTGACTACTTACATTACCATTGCCATAAGAGATAGATTGATCTAACAAGCTTAGCGCATCACGCATAGAGCCATTACCAAAATCAGCAATTTGACTTAGTGCGGCTTCTTCATAACTCAACTTCTCAGTATCCATGATAAACTTCAGTTGGCCTAGAATTTCATCATGGGTTAACTTGTTAAGGCTAAATTGCAAGCAACGTGAAAGAACGGTTATTGGTAGTTTTTGTGGATCGGTTGTAGCCAGTAAAAACTTAACATGCTCAGGCGGTTCTTCTAAAGTTTTAAGCAGTGCATTAAAACTTTCATTTGTGAGTTGATGAACCTCGTCAATAATAAAGACTTTATAGCGGTCTTTAGTTGGCATGTATTGCGCATTTTCGATAAGACTACGTATATTATCTATACCTCTATTAGAGGCGGCATCGATTTCAATCATATCAACTGATTGACCTTTGTCAATCTCTAAACAAGTGGCGCACTTACCACAAGGCGTGGAACTTACGCCTTGTTCACAATTGATAGATTTGGCAAAAATACGAGCAATAGTGGTTTTTCCAACACCTCGCGTACCTGTAAATAAAAAGCCGTGATGCAGATTGTTGGCATCCAGTGCATTAATTAGAGTTTTTTTAGCATGAGTTTGACCAACCAATTCACCAAAGGTGTGTGGGCGGTATTTGCGGGCTAGAACTTGATAATGCTCACTCATGCTTAAAAGAATAAATTAAAAATGGCAGCACCTAGAATAACATCCAACACATGAAAAAACTACTACCGTTGCTTCCTTCCGGACCTGGCGGGGTTTGTAATCATTCATTGCAAGTGCACCCTAAGCACTACCAAAAATTATTTTACTTGAATAAATGAATATTAAAAACAACTTGGTTAAAAATTTTGGAAATAATTTAAATCACCATAAAAAATAAACCAAAAAGGTGTTTTAGCCTCATTTTGACAAGAAAAAAGCATGTTTTTTACTCAAAATAGCCATTAAATGAACCCAATTTTTAAACCAGTGATAAAAATTCGCAAATTATTAAAA
>CAZEYU010000011.1:0-26344 GCA_964516395.1 uncultured Candidatus Thioglobus sp. | reverse complement strand
CCATTAAATGAACCCAATTTTTAAACCAGTGATAAAAATTCGCAAATTATTAAAATGGTTATTTTTTATTAATTTTTTGAGTTATTAGCCTGTTCTAAGCGTTCAGGCGTGCCAATATCTTGCCAATATCCAGCATAATGTTCGCCACTAAGTTGAGCATTGGCAATAGCTTCTGTAAGTAGTGGGTAGAGTGGCAGTTTGCCTTTAACATGAGTGTGATTTTTGAAAAAATCAGGATGGTAAATGCCAATGCCTGAAAAAGTGTAAGTTTGACTGTGAGCACTTACAACTTGATGATTATTTATTAGTGAAAAATCACCTTTTTGATTATGAATGGGGTTATCAATTAGCACAAGGTGTGCCAATGATCCGATGGGTAGTTTTAGCTTGGATAAATCATAATTACACAACACGTCAGAATTAATCACAACAAAGGGTTTATCTCCCAATAATGGCAGCGCTTTAATAATACCACCTGCAGTTTCTAGCGCACCTGAGGACTCGTCACTATAGCTAATGCTTATACCAAATTTTGACCCATCTCCTAGGTAAGATTTAACCTGCTCACCCAAGTAGGCGATGTTAATCACAATATCGATTATTCCGGCTTTTTTTAAGGCGTTAATCGAATGCTCAATTAAAGTTATGCCTTTAACTGTTATTAAAGGTTTTGGCGTGTTCTGAGTTAGTGGCATCATGCGCTCGCCTCTACCTGCTGCTAGGATCATGGCTTTCACTGGTAACTCCTTGATAGCTGTAACACTTCACTTAAAAAAGATAATTCTGGATATTTATCACTCATTTGCATGACATATTTTTCAACCAGTGGAATATCATTAAGGTATTGATGCTTGCCATCTCTGAGAGAAAGACGTTTAAAAATTCCCAATACTTTTAAATGGCGTTGTAGCCCCATGAGGTCAAACTGTTTTTCAAACTCTTTTAAGCTAATAGCAAGTTTGGATTGTTTATGGAAATATGCAAGCAAGGCTTGCACTTCGGATGGTTTTAGTTCGAAATAAGCATCTTTAAGTAGAGATACTAAGTCATAGGCATTAGAGCCAATGACTGCATCTTGAAAATCAATAATACTAATTTCATTGTTAGTAATCATGAGATTGCGACAATGGTAGTCGCGATGGACAAATACTTGTGGCGAATTAATAGCGTTTGTAGTTAATAAATCAAAGATCTTTTTTAATTTGCCTAAGTGTTCTTGGGAGGTATTTTTTGGCAAATACCAATCAATGAACAGTTGCATTTCTTGAGTTAATAGCTGCTCATTGTAAGGGTTGAGATTTTGATTAGAGGTGTCAATGGCTTGTAATTTGATTAATTCGTCAATTGCAGTTTTGTACAACTCAAGGTTAAACTCATTTTTTAAGGCTTGCAGAAAAGTTGTACTGCCTAGATCTTCAATCAGTAAAAAACCTTGTGATAAATCTTTTTCAATGATTTTTGGCGCATGGATGTTATTGCCTATCAGTAGTTCAGCAATCTCTACAAAACGCTTAGAATTTTCTTTTTCAGGTGGGGCGTCCATAGCGATGAAAGTTGCATTGGCACGCTCAATACGAAAATACCTACGAAAGCTGGCATCATCGCTGGCTTTTGAGGTGACAAAATCAGCATCATTAAAAAAAGACTCTAGCCAATCTTCTAGTTGGTCTAAGCGTTGATCTTTAGTCATTTTTTAAACGTTGGTAATGATCATAAACTTGTGACCAATATTTACCAATTTTACCGTTATTGATTAACTGACCATCTACTTGAGCAATGGGCATTACTTCTCGTGTTGAGCTAGAAATCCACAACTCATCAGCACTAAATAACTCATTAATAGTTATTGCAGATTCTTCTATGTTTAGTTGACAATGTGTTGCGCTTTCTAATACTAAATCACGTGTAATACCAGGCAGAATATGGAAATTAGTAGGGTGGGTAAATAAAGTATTGTTTTTAACGACAAAGGCATTTGAGGTAGCGCCTTCAGTAATAAGGTTGTCTCGATGTAGAATTACTTCCTCCACTTGAGCTTGTTTAGCTTGCTGTGAATACATAACATTAGCCAACAAAGAAGTAGCTTTGATGTCGCACCTTTCCCAGCGAAAATCAGCCTGAATAATGGCAGAATAGCCATTTTCTAGGTCGGACTTTAGTTTTGGAGTCAAGGGATTCGCTTCTACAAAAACAGTCGGTATTAACTTATCAAAACTGTGTTTTCTGTTTGTATCAGCGCCACGAGTAATTTGCAGATAAATTGATTGATCAGCTTGAGGTGAATTACTGCTGATCAACTTGAGTAATATATCCTGCCATTGAGTATTTGAATAAGGGTTGGATATTTGAATGGAATCAAGGCTTTTTTGTAGGCGATTTAAGTGCTCAGATAGACGAAATAGTCTCCCTTGGTAGACAGGAATGACTTCATACACGCCGTCGCCAAATAAAAAACCTCTATCCATTACCGAAATAGAGGCTTTTTCTTTTGCGATGAATTCGCCGTTAAGGTAGACCATTAAAGCCCAATTTTCTCCAACATGCGTGAGAAAAACCCTGCTTGCTGTGCATCCTCAAGAGCAACTAAAGGGATGCTAGCCATATTTTTTCCTTCAAATTTGATTAATAGACGACCGACAGAGTCGCCTTTAGTAACTGGTGCTGTTAAGTTACTATTTAGCTCAATTACTTGATCAGAAAGTTTAAATTGACCACGTGCCAGCGTTAGGTTGGTTTCACTCATTGTGCCAATTTTTATGCTGTCTTTTGTGCTACTAGAGATTGGTACTTCTTTAGTAATGTTTTTAATGCTTTGAGTTTCAAAAAATCTAAATCCGTAGTCTAGAATTTTTTGAGTTTGTGAGGTTCTAGCGTCTACACTGGTTGAGCCTAGTACAACAGAAATTAAACGCATACCAACTCGATTAGCACTGGCTACTAGGTTGTAGCCTGCTTTTTTAGTAAATCCAGTTTTAAGACCATCAACCGTATGGTCACTCCATAATAGTTTGTTGCGGTTTCGTTGTTTAATGCCGTGATAGGTAAATTCTTTTTGTGCATACCATGGGTAAAACTCAGGAAAATCACGAATGGTGGCGGCCGCTAAAAGCGCCATGTCTGATGCACTTGTATATTGATCTTTATGTGGCAATCCAGAAGCATTTTCAAAGCGTGAATTTTTCATGCCTAATTCACGTGCATACTCATTCATGTAGGTAGCAAAGGTGCCTTCTGTGCCAGCAATATGTTCTGCCAGTGCAACTGATGAATCATTGCCTGATTGGATAATCATACCTTTGAGTAGTGTTTCTAGTTTGATTGTTTTTCCAACTTCAACAAAGCTTTTTGAGCCTCCTGTTTTCCAAGCTTTTTTACTAATAAGTACTTGATCTTCTAATGAAGCACGACCATCTTTAATCAGCTGAAAAACCACATAGGCAGTCATTAATTTGGTTAGGCTGGCAGGCGCTCTTCTTTCATGTTGATTATTACTGGCAATTGTCTTTTCAGAATTGTAGTCAAATACACTATAAGCTGCTGCATTAATTTCAGGCGCTTTAGGGGTAATAAAGATAGCCGCATGCGCATTGATAGCAATAGTTGTAATAAGTGCAATGGTTAGTTTTGTAAGTGAATATTGAGTCATACTATTGATTCGTGATTTGATTGAATTTTTGTTTAATTTTGTCAGATAATTGATAAGCTGTCATGGCATATCTGTTGTCATGATTATAACGAGTTAGCACGTAAAAATTCCAGAAAGTCAACCAAGTTTCAAAACCAGAATCTTGAGGTAGTTTAATAAAAGCAAGTTTGGTTTTATTATCGATAGTGTTATCAACGATAAAACCTTTATCGCGCCAGTATTTGGTATTTTTTTTCGGTTTGTTGGTACTGGATTTTGCATATTTTGATTGCGCACTGGTTAGTTGTATGGGTTGTGCAAAAGCACCACCATCATGCCATTGATGTTTATCAAAATAATTTGCAATGGATCCAATAGCATCAGCAGGGCTTGAAAAAAGATCTACTTTTTTATCATGATCATAATCAATGGCGTAGTGGCGATAAGAGCTAGGAATGAATTGCGCATACCCTAGAGCACCTGCATAAGAGCCTTTAATAGATAAAGGTGCTAAGGTGTTTTCTCTAACCATAAGTAGAAAATTTTCTAGCTCTTTTCGGTAGAATTTTTTACGACGATGTTTGCCAAATGATAATCTTGCAAGCGTTTCAAGGGTGGCATGTGTGCCTTTGTTATTGCCATAGTTAGTTTCAATACCCAAAATGGCAACGATAATTTCAGCTGGAACATTGAATTGTTTTTCAGCTTGCTTGAGTGTTTTTAAATTGTCATTCCAAAATTTAACGCCATTATCAATACGTTTATCAGTTATAAATAAGGCTCTATATTTATCCCAAGACATGGGTTTTCTTTTGGTTTTTTTCTTTAGGGTTTTTTTGCTTTTATCGGCAACAATAAGAGTAACTTTAGAGAAAATAGCCAGTAGTTCATTTTTATCAAATTGATGGTTTTTAACCATTGTGTTAATAAAATCATGAGTGATTTTAAAGTTGGTTGCTGGTAGTGTCTTGGCAGCAACACTAGTGGTTAATAATATAAAAAATAACAGTAATAAACGCATGATTATTTTTGTAAGTATCTTGGAGTTTTGTGTTTACGTATTGACATAATAATACCAAAGCTAGCCATTAGTGTTATGAGTGATGAGCCTCCATAACTAACCAAAGGTAGTGGTACGCCAACAACTGGCAACAAGCCTGATACCATACCGACATTAACAAAAATATAAGTAAAGAAAACCAATGTTAGACTTGCGCCTAATAATTTAGAAAAATTATCTTCAGCTTGAAAAGAGATAACAAATGAACGGTAAATAATAAGAGCATAGATAAAGAATAGTAAAACAACACCAATAAAGCCAAGTTCTTCAGCAATCACTGCAAAGATAAAATCTGTGGCATGCTCTGGCAGGAAGTTGAGCTGAGATTGAGAGCCTTGTTCTAGACCTTTTCCAAACAATCCTCCTGATCCAATGGCAATTTTTGATTGCAAGATGTGATATCCTGATCCTAGTGGGTCAGATGAAGGGTCAATTAAAGTCATGATGCGCTTTTTTTGATAAGCCATGAGTAGATAATTCCAAGCAATATAAGCGCCAGCAGCAATCAAAGAAGAAATAAAGGCAAAATTTAACCAGTTGTTTCTAATAAGTTGAATACGAATGCCTGAGAAAAACAATACATAGATACCTGAAGCACCAATTAGTAGTGAGGTTCCTAAATCTGGCTGTTTGGCGATTAATAGCACAATAACAGTGATAGAAACAATGGATAAGAAAATTGGTAGAGGTTTGGGTGGTAGTGTTTTATCGCTTAAGATTGAGGCAATGGCAATGGGTACAATAACTTTCATTATTTCAGAAGGCTGAAATCGAACAAAACCAAGATCAAGCCAGCGTTGTGCACCGCCACCACTTGATCCAAATAACAAGACTAAAATAAGTAAAAAAATACCAAATAACATTAAATAAGGTGAAAAACGCCTAAGCTGATAAGGCGGTATTTGTGCAATAACCAGCATAGCGCCAATGGCCAAGGTAAAGTGAAAGAGTTGTTTATAAACGGTTTGAATAGAACCTGCAGAAGCAGAATAAAGCACCATTAAACCAAACCCACTCATGATCATTAGTAAAATGAATAAAGGTGTATCCATTTTGAAATAATGCCAGTAATGGCGAAGGGTTTTAATATTAAAAATATTCACAAAAGTAGCAATCCTACATTTCTAGCATCAGAGAGTAGTAGATTAAAACTTCGACAAGCAGATTTGCTGTTCATGCTCTCAGTGTTAATACCCATGTTCTGAATTTCAACTTGCTGTTTTGGAGTTAAAAAATCAGATTTATCTCCAGTGCCAATAATGAGCAAATCTATATCGTCATGAATACTTAATGGAAATAAAGTTTGTTTATTGATGGTGTTAATATTATTAATGTCAGTTTCACAAAAATAATTTTTTGAAATGAAGCACGGTATTTTTATTTGTTCATGTCCAAGATTAGCGTAGTCTTTTTCTATCGAAGTAACACTATTTTGACTATTTTTTTGTTGAGAGAATTCCATTTAAATAACGACAATTCTTTGGTGATTATTAAGTCATTATAACAGTGTAAAATTATTGTCTTTTTGTATTAGAGAAAACTTGTGAGTAATTCTGATTCTAACGATATTTATAATGCTGATTTAGAAAGTGGCATAGCAGCTTTTGATAGTAAAAATTTTTCTATGGCTTACCAATTATTAGCACCATTGGCTGCAAAAGGAGATGCTGAGTGTCAATGGCGTTTGGGCATGATGCAAATGAATGGCTTAGGTATGGTGGAGAATCGTCCACTGGGTTTTGAGAATTTTTTAAAAGCTGCTGAGCAAGGTCATGCCTATGCGCATCATATGTTGGGTGTTGCTTATATGACAGGCGAAGGTGTAGATAAAGACATTTCATTAGCCATTGAGTGGTTTGAAAAAGCGGCTGAATTTGGCATTCCAGGGCCAATGTATACGCTAGGTATGTTGTATGAAGATGGCAAGGAAGTGCCACAAGATTTAGAAACAGCACAATTATGGTACGATAAGGCCGCTGAAATTAACACACCTCATTAAATAAATATTATGAAATCAAGGTTTGCCCCTTCTCCAACAGGATATCTTCATATTGGTGGCGCACGTACTGCGCTTTTTGCTTGGGCTTGGGCAAAAAAACAACAAGGAAAGTTTGTGCTTCGTATTGAAGATACGGATAGGGAACGCTCCACCCAGGCTTCGGTTGATGCAATTTTAGATGGGATGAAATGGCTAGGTCTTGAGCATGATGAGGGGCCGTTTTATCAAACCCAGAGATTTGAGCGTTACGGGGAAATTATTAAGCAGTTATTGAATGAAGATAAGGCTTATTATTGTGAGTGTTCAAAAGAGCGTTTGCAAGTTTTACGTGATGAATTAACTGCCAAAGGTGAAAAAGCAAAATACGATGGTTGTTGTCGTGATAAAAACCTTAAATCTGGTGTGGTTAGGTTTAAAAACCCAATGCAAGGCGTCGTGTCTTTCAATGATAGAGTTAAGGGCAAGATATCGGTTGCTAATCAAGAATTAGACGACCTTATTATTGCACGTGGTGATGGCACACCAACCTATAATCTAACTGTTGTTGTTGATGATCATGACATGCAAATTGATAGTGTTATTCGTGGCGATGATCATATTAATAATACACCAAGACAGATAAATTTATATGAAGCGCTTGGGTGGAAATTGCCAGAATTCTCTCACTTGCCAATGATTTTGGGTGGCGATGGTGCGCGACTTTCAAAGCGTCATGGCGCAGTTAGCGTCATGGCGTATCGTGATGAGGGTTTTCTACCTGAAGCGCTACTAAACTATTTGGTACGTTTGGGTTGGTCACACGGCGATCAAGAAGTTTTTTCACTTGATGAAATTGTTAAACTTTTTGATTTGAAAGATATTAATAAATCAGCCGCTAGTTTTAACCAAGATAAATTGTTATGGCTTAATCAAGAATATATTAAAAACTCATCTATTGATCATTTGATTGAACATTTGTCTTGGCATTTAGATAATCAATCTATTGATGTTAATAATGGACCTGAACTTGCTCTAGTGGTTGAATCACTACAAGAAAGATCAAAGACCTTGGTTGAAATGGCAAGCAGCATGAAAATGTTTTATCAAGACTTTAAATCGTTTGATGAAAAATTGGCGAATAAACAGTTTAAGGCAAGTACACAGCCTGTTATTGAGTTATTAATACAAAAACTTGATGATCTTAATGATTGGAAAAAAGAGTCTATTCATCAAATTGTAAAAGACATTTGTGGTGAATTAGAGGTTGGTTTTGGAAAGGTTGGGCAACCATTTAGATTGGCCTTAAGCGGTAATGGCAATGCAGGTGCTATTGATGTGGTGGCCGAGTTGGTTGGAAAAGATAGAACGATAAGTCGCCTACAGATGGCGCTTAAGTATATCTCTCAACAAAGCGATTAAATTGGTTATCATCTATACATGCAATTAGATGAGTATAAAAATCGTTATCAAGCATTACAAACTTCTTTAAAAGAAGGTTTTCTAAATTCTACTTCAGCAGTAGAGGGCTTTGTACTAGCAAGAGCAAACGGAGTTGATGAGCTACTAAGAGATATTTGGTTAGATCTAGATATGTCTGAGCAACTGTCATTGGTGGCAGTGGGTGGTTATGGTAGGGCCGAATTACACCTGTATTCTGATATTGATCTACTGATTTTAATCCCTGATGATTCTCATAAAGACCACCAAGAGAAAATTTCCATTTTTTTGACATTTTTATGGGATATCGGTCTAGAAGTTGGCCATGCAAGTAGAGATATTAATGATTGCTCTGGTGTTATTGATGATTTGAGTATTGTCACTAATATGTTGGAATCAAGAATGATTACTGGAAACTTATCATTGTTTTTGAGAATGAAAACAACCATTAAGTCTAGCAGTTGGTCTTCTCAGTCATTTTTGGTAGAAAAGCAAAAAGAACAACAAAACCGACATTTGAGTTTTTCCAATACAGCATACAACCTCGAGCCTAATGTTAAAGAGAGTCCAGGAGGGCTTAGAGATATCCAAACAGTAGCTTGGGTGGCAAAATGGTATTTTGATGTGAATACTTTATTTGAGCTTGTTAAGAAAAAATATTTAAGTAATGGTGAATACGAGTTATTAAAAACATCGCAAATGTTTTTGTGGAAGGTTAGATTTGCACTACATATTATTGCCAATCGTCGTGAAGACCGACTGGCTTTTCAATATCAAAAACAAGTGGCCAGCATGCTTGGATATACTGACGGAGAATCTTTGGCAGTTGAGCGCCTAATGAAGGACTACTACCGGACTGTTACAAAAGTTTCTAGATTGAATGATATCTTGTTGCAACTGTTAGAAGATAAGGTGCTTAACACTCAGTATCTTAACGAAAGATTTAAGATTAGTTATGGATATATTCATGCCAATAATGACCAGGTTTTTATACAAACTCCAAGTTCATTTATTGAGGTTTTTTTACTGATTGCTAAACATAGTTATGTTCGTGGCATTAGTGCTGGAACTTTAAGACAAATGCAAAGCAGTATTGATTTAATTAATCAAAATTATTATAAGGATCGTAATAATAACCATCTGTTTATTGAGCTCTTACAGCAAAATCAAGGCGTTAATAAAGCATTAAAACTCATGAATCGCTATGGTGTTTTAGAGCACTACATTCCAGAGTTTGGCAAAATTATGGGCTTGATGCAGTATGATCTTTTTCATAGTTTCACTGTTGATCAGCATACATTATTTGTTATTAGAAACTTAAGGCGTTTTTTTGTGAGTGATTTTAGCCACGAGTTTCCTTTGTGTAGTGAGATTGCACAAACTATTCACAAGCCAGAATTGTTAATATTGGCAGGCTTATTTCATGATATAGCAAAAGGTAGAGGTGGTGATCATGGCAAGCTTGGCGCTATTGATGCGTTTAATTTTTGCAAACAACATCAGTTTAATAATACAGATGCTCAATTAGTTTCCACTTTGGTTGAGAATCATTTGCTGATGTCGATAGTTTCGCAAAAACAAGATATAGATGATCAAAGTGTTGTTGCTAAATTTGCCAATCAAGTTGGCTCAATTACAACATTAGAATTATTGTACTTATTAACGGTTGCAGATATTCGTGCAACCAAAGATGATTTGTGGAATGACTGGAAAGACGCTTTATTAAAGAAGTTATTTAATAGGGCTAAGGTTTATCTTGAAAGTGAAACAACTAATACGCCGACCGATGCCCAACAAGTTAAAAACAATAAATCATTAATTATTAAGAGCGCTATTAAGCAAGGATTTGAAGCAGAATTTATTGACAAATCTCTTCAGAGTTTGCCAAAAGATTATTATCTTCGTTATCAACTAGAAGATGTTTTGTGGCATCTCAATATACTCTCAAGCATTAATGATGAGGATATAGTTGTCAGGTCAAAAATATCTGAAAATAATGTTGTTGATATTTTTGTTTTATGTCAAGACTTTAAAGGTTTGTTTTTTAAACTTGTAAGTGTTGTAGAGCGCTTAGGACTAGATATTGTTGATGCTAAAATTCTTACAACAAAAGACCGTAGGGCGTACAATACAATCAGTGTTTTACAAAATAATATTTTGGAAAATATTGATCTTATACAAGAAATTAGTAGCGAGCTAAGTAATCCTGATGTGGTGATTAAAAATGTTGGAGAGCGCTATGCACATCGACATTTTGAACATAAAGTCGATATTAAATTTAGTATTAATAGTAAGTGGAATTTAACCCAGTTAGAGCTAAATACTTTAGATAAGCAAGGGGTTTTGTCTAATGTTGCTTATGCTTTTTATGAGTTAAATATCTCTTTGATTAATGCTAGAATTTCCACCATGGGTGAAAGGGTAGAGGATATATTTTTTATCAGTAACGAAATGAAGCAACCCCTAGATTCTGAGCAACAATCAAAGTTAGAAATGATACTTAAAGAAAGATTGTAAAAAACTGGTATTTAAGTTGAATAATGTTATAATCTCCCTACTGACAGCAGTTCTGCTGTTCTTTTTCATTTCAGAATAATATTACATAAAAAACCTATGAACGATAAAATTTTAGCGCTAACAGATGATTCTTTTGATGCAGATGTTATTAATTCCTCACAAGCAGTATTGGTAGATTTTTGGGCAGAGTGGTGTGGTCCATGTAAAGCATTGGCACCAGTGCTTGACGAAATTGCAGATGAGTATGATGGTAAGGTTGTTGTTGCCAAGCTCAATGTTGACGAAAACGATCAAACGCCACCTAAATATGGCATCCGTGGCATTCCAACTATGCTGTTGTTTAAAGATGGTGCGGTGGCTGCTACTAAAATGGGTGCACTGTCAAAAGCAGAGCTGAGTACATTTATTGATTCAAACATATAATAAAAAACAATACGCCAATTGTTTTTTTCTTAAACAATTGGCAAAAAACAAATCTTAATTCACCTTTAGCGTTTTAATAAAATCAATCAGTATCGCTAATGATCATTTGGACATTTTCATGAAACTATCAGAACTTAAAAAATCATCTCCTGAAGAGCTATTAGAGCTGGCACAATCACTGGGTGCAGAAAATATTTCTAGAGCTAAAAAACAAACACTTATTTTTATTATTCTTAAAGCTAAGGCGGCTAATAATGAAGAAGTTCTTGGAGATGGCGTTTTAGATGTTTTACAAGATGGTTATGGTTTTTTAAGATCCAGTGATGATTCATACACTTCTGGTGCTGATGATATTTATATCTCACCAAATCAAATAAGACGATTCAACCTTTCAACTGGTGATCTAGTAACTGGAAAGATTAGAGCGCCAAAAAAAGGTGAAAAGTACTTTGCTTTGGTTCAAGTTTCAGAGGTAAATGGAGAGAATCCTGATAATGTTAGAAACAGAGTGCCATTTGCTTCATTAACACCAATTCACCCTAATGAGCGTTTAACGTTAGAAATCGGTAATGGTGGAACTGAAGATATTACTGCAAGAGTGATAGATCTGGTTGCACCATTTGGCAAGGGACAAAGAGGATTGTTGGTAGCACCGCCTAAAGCAGGTAAGACCATGATTATGCAAAATATTGCAGCCTCTATAGCGCGTAATAATCCTGAATGTGAGTTAATCGTTTTACTGATTGATGAACGTCCAGAAGAAGTAACAGAAATGGCACGCACAGTTCGTGGCGAGGTGATTGCCTCAACATTTGACGAACCTGCAAAGCGCCATGTTCAGGTGGCAGAAATGGTGATACAAAAAGCAAAAAGACGTGCCGAACAGGGCAAAGATGTCATTATTTTGCTTGACTCGATTACAAGGCTTGCTCGTGCCTATAATACAGTTGCACCATCTTCAGGCAAGGTGTTAACAGGTGGTGTGGATGCAAATGCACTACAACGACCTAAGCGCTTTTTTGGTGCAGCTCGAAACATTGAAAATGGTGGAAGTATTACCATTATTGCAACCGCTCTGATCGATACTGGGTCTAAGATGGATGAAGTAATTTACCAAGAATTTAAAGGAACAGGCAATATGGAGCTTCACCTAGAACGTCGATTAAGTGAAAAGCGTATTTTCCCTGCTATCAATATCAATGCTTCAGGTACACGTCGTGAAGAGCTAATCACTGATGAAAAAGAGTTGCAAAAGATGTGGATTTTAAGAAAGATTCTTCATCCTATGGATACCGTTGAAGCGGCTGAATTCTTAATTGATAGATTAAAAATGACAAAAACAAATGATGAATTCTTCTCATCAATGTCGCAAAAGAAATAAATTCAATATTTTGGTTTATACTATCAAGTAGTTAATCATACTTGAGTCATGAAAACAGTTATAACCCAAGCTTTAAAACTCCAAAATAGCATTGTTGCTAAATATTTAATGCGCCACGTATTAATGTTGTTAGCAGCCGTGTTTATTGTAATCGGCTTGGTTGTGTTTGGCAATCAGTTGGTGCTGGTCATTAAAGAAAGTATGAAGTTAAATATTGCGGTTTCTGATTTAATGCCAATCATTGGCTTTAAGATGATCAGAGATGTGCCTTTAATCCTATCTTTGTCTTTGTTTTTAGCCATTATTCTGGCAGTTAGCAAGCTTTATAAAGATTCCGAAGCAATTGTAATGAACTCTTTAGGGGTTGGTGATAAGCACTTCATGGTGTTTATTCAGCCCATTGTTGTTGTGATTTTTATTTTTATTTTATTTTTAACCACCGTTGCAGTTCCTTGGTCAAAACAGCAGCGTAGCATCATCATGGACCGCAGTGAAAATACTTCAGAGTTTTCATTCATCAAACAGGGCGAATTTCAAGAGTTTAAGAATGGTGATATTGTATTTTATGCTTCAAAAGTTATTGATACGGTAGAGTCTGATACTCAAGACATGCAGGAGATTTTTATTCATGCAAAAAGCGCTAGCGGATCAGTAATAACATTGGCAAAGAAAGCACAAAAATATACAGATGCGACAACGGGTAGTGTTTATTTGCGTCTACAAGATGGCAAGCGTTATCATGGATTTTCATCTAATGACAACAAAAAAGTGCTTGACTTTGATTTATATGATTTGCAAATTATTGATGGTTCAGCGCAGAAATCCAGTAATGTGATTAGTAAGATCGAGTCTAAGCCGACATCAGAGTTGCTTTTTTCTAATAATGTTAAAGAAACCGCGGAATTGCAATGGAGAATATCTCAACCGTTAAGTGTATTGGTGTTATCAATACTGGGTGTTCTTTTAGGAAAATCTTCACCAAGGGGTGGAAAAAATTTAGGGGTTTTAATTGGTGTGGTTGTTTTTATTTTGTATAACAATGCCATGCTAATGGCCAAATCAACACTAGAGCATGGTCAATCTTTGCCTATTGTAGGCTTGTGGTGGGTGCACTTATTAGCCATACTGTTGATAGTTTTTTATTATGCATATCGTCATGGAAAGTTCGCCACTTCCTACAGTTTTTTTGTTAAGCGTGTAAAATAAGCACACATTTTAATTAGGAAGTAAATCCATGTCATCTCAGCCAAGCAAAGAGTTAGAAGTATTTGATAATCCAAATCCAGAGCGTGATTTTGTTATACAAATCGACATGCCAGAATTTACTTGCTTGTGCCCAAAAACTGGGCAACCAGATTTTGCCACACTCCATCTTGAGTATATTGCTGATAAGGCTTGTGTAGAGCTTAAGTCATTAAAGATGTATATTTGGTCATTTCGTGATGAAGGCGCTTTTCATGAGGCGGTAACTAATCAAATATTAAACGATTTGGTTAAGGCTACAAATCCAAGGTTCATGAGATTAAAAGCAATCTTTAATGTACGTGGTGGTGTTTATACATCCGTGATTGCTGAGCATCAGCAACAAGGATGGACTCCAAACCCGGTTATTAATCTAGAGCATCTAAAGTAACACATGAAGGCTGTGCGTCAACAAGTTAGTTTTGATAAGAAATTACTTGATAAGGATGCGGTAAAAGTAGTTAAAACCATTAAAAAAGCAGGATTTGAAGTCTATTTAGTAGGTGGCTGTGTTAGAGATTTATTACTTGGATTAGAGCCAAAAGATTTTGATATTGCTACCAGTGCAAAGCCAGAACAGGTGCATAAGCTATTTAAACGTTCACGTTTAATTGGTAGACGTTTCCGCCTGGTTCACGTTATGTTTTCAGCACGCAAATTCATTGAAGTTGCAACCTTTAGGTCTGGCAAGGTACAAACGTCAAAAAATGGTGTCATTGTGCGTGATAATAATTACGGCAACATTGAAGATGATGTCATTAGGCGGGATTTTAATATTAATGCGCTGTATTACGATATTGATCAGCAAGAAGTACTTGATTATGTCGGTGGCTTAGAAGATATTAAAGCACAAAAAATTCATATCATTGGTAATCCTTTAGAACGTTTTGAGCAGGACCCTGTTCGCATGATAAGAGCAGTTCGGTTTCAAACAAAGCTGGGTTTTGAATTAAGTGATGAAATTCAAAAAGCCATACACCAACAAGCAAAACTATTAAGCAATATTTCGCCTGCACGCCTATATGAAGAGTGTATCAAACTGTTTCATAATGAGTATGGTTTTTTAGTATTTGAGCGCTTGGAAAAATATGGTTTATTGTCATGTTTGTTTAAACAAACACATAAAAATGAGTTTATCAAAAAAGCACTCGATAATACTTCTGCAAGGATTAGTAAGAACAAGCCTGTTACCCCAGCTTTTTTGTTTGCTGTATTTTTATGGCAAGCCCAAACTGAACGTTTTGCTATTATTAACAAAAAACAACGATCAGTATTTCTAGCCATGAGTCAGGCTTCTGAAGAGGTTATTATTAACCAAATTAAACAAGTATCACTGCCCAAATGGTTAACTGCACGCATTAAAGACACATGGTTGATGCAAACAAGGTTAGAAAAAAAGAATCCAAAAAAAGTCAAAGAGTTAATCAAACACCCAAGATTTAGAATGGCATATGATTTTCTTTTACTAAGATCGCAAAGTATTAATCCTGAATTAAAGCCTATTGCCAAATTTTGGACCAATGCACAAGTATCAACATCTAGTCAAAAGAATCGTTCATGAAATCTGTTTTAATAACAGGATGTTCAAGTGGTATCGGCCTATGCTTGGCCAAAGGACTTAAAGATAAGGGTTTTAGAGTATTTGCAACAGCAAGACAACAGCATGATGTTGATCAATTGAGACAACAAGGGTTTGATGCTTATTTGCTTGATCTATCTTCATCTGAGTCAGTCAATCAAGCTGTAGAGCAAATTTTTACAAAAACTAATGAGTTGTACGGCCTTATTCATAATGGTGCTTATGGGCAGGTGGGTGCGTTAGAAGATATCTCTAGGGAAGTTCTTAGTGATCAATTCCAAACCAATGTATTTGGATGGCATGAGTTAACCAACTTAGTTCTGCCCACAATGAGAAAGAATGACCAAGGCAGAATTATCTATTTAAGCTCAGTATTAGGCTTTGTGGCAATGCCGTTTAGAGGTCCGTACAATGCGTCAAAATTTGCCATTGAAGGTATGGTTGATACGTTGCGATTGGAGTTGTCAAATACAAACATCCAGCTCTCGCTTATCCAGCCTGGCCCGATTGAATCAAAATTTAGGGCTAATGCTTACAAAGCTTTTGTAAAAAATGTTGATATGGATAATAGTCTTTATAAGAGAAATTACCAACAAATGATTAAGCGTTTGAACTCTAAAGAGTTGGCTGATTTTACGCTACCAGCAGAAGCGGTATTAAAGTGCGCGCTACATGCATTAATGGCAAAAAAGGCAAAACTACATTATTGGGTGACATTTCCAACTAAGTTATTTGCTATTTTGAAAAGACTATTGCCTAGTAGAATTATGGATAAAATACTCAGTAAAGCTGGTGGCGGAGGAAAACGATAAAATGGCAAAAAAATTTGATTTTAACCAAGGGTTAGAGGATTTGGAAAAAATCGTTCAAACCATGGAGTCTGGTGATTTAAGCCTAGAGGATTCATTAGAATATTTTTCTAAAGGTGTGGCATTAACAAAGTCATGTCAAAAAGCATTAAATGACGCTGAACAGAAAATTGCTAAATTAACTGCAGATGATAACTACACCACTCAAGAATCATTTGACGCTCATTAATTTGTATGTATTTTCAACATTATATTGATCGGGTAAATACTCACTTAGATACTTATTTATCTAAAGAAAATTCGTTAAATGAGGCCATGCGCTACAGTGTTTTATCTGGCGGGAAGCGCTTTAGACCGATACTAACTTATTGTGTTGCTAATACTTTTTCTACCAAGTTGGAATTGGCTGATTCGAGCTGTTGTGCGCTAGAATTTATTCACGCTTATTCTTTGATTCACGATGACTTGCCTGCAATGGATGATGATGATATTCGTCACAACCAGCCAGCTTGTCATAAAAAGTTTGGGCAGGCGCAAGCAATACTAGCAGGTGATGGTTTGCAAGCATTGGCGTTTGAAACTTTAGTGAATGACAATTACCTTGATGCGCAAACAAAAATCTTATTATTGCAATCATTAACTCATGCTTCTTTTGAAATGGCAGAGGGTCAAGCTATTGATTTATCTATTGTTGATGCTGATGTGGATATTTCAGTATTGGAAAACATGCACAGAAAAAAGACTGGAGCATTATTAAGTTGCGCAGTTGATTTAGGTGCAATTATCTCAAAAAGTTGTAATGAGCAAGACTTTTTACATCTTAAAGAATTTTCAAAAGCGATTGGCTTGGCTTATCAAATCCAAGATGATGTGCTTGATGTTGAAACACCTGAATCCATTTTAGGAAAAAAACAGAATTCAGACATTGACAAAAATAAGCCTACTTATCCGGTCATTATAGGATTGGAAGAGTCAAAAACAGCATATCAGTCGTTATACGCCAAAGCACACAAAGCACTGGACCTAATGAGTGTTAATACTGATGAATTATCTCAACTTTGCAGTGTGTTAGAATCTAGAGAATTCTAGGTTTAAAATTGCGCTAAAACACTACCCCAGCTAAATCCACCACCAATTCCTTCAAATAAAAGGTTGTCGCCTTTTTTGATGCGACCATCTCGAACCGCGGTATCTAGCGCTAGTGGGATAGAAGCAGCAGATGTATTTCCATGTTTATCAAGAGTTACAACCACTTTGTCCATTGGTGTTTTAATGCGTTTTGCCACACTAGAGATAATGCGAATATTGGCCTGATGCGGCACCATCCAATCTAGTTCTTCAGTAGGCATGTCAACTTCTTTTAAGGTTTCTTCTGCCAATGCTGACAAACGACTGACTGCGATTTTAAATACCTCATTGCCCGCCATTTCAATAAAACCTGTTTCGTTAATATAGTTATTGTTAACTTGCAAGGAAGATAAGTAGTTGCCATCACTAAATAATTTTGAATGCAGAATTCCGGTTTCTTCACTACCACTGACAACCACAGCGCCAGCACCATCGCCAAAAAGAATCGCGGTTGATCTATCATTCCAGTCAACGATTCTTGATAAGGTCTCACTGCCAACCACTAATACGTTATTAGCAGCACCAGTTTTAATATATTGTTCAGCTGTTGTTAGGGCAAAGATAAATCCGGCACAAACAGACTGTAAGTCAAAAGCAGGGCAGGAGGCGCCAATTGCATTTTGCAACATGGTAGCAGTCGCTGGAAAAATCTTATCAGGTGTTGTTGTTGCGAGAATAATTAAATCAAGATCTTTAGCGTTAATGCCAGCCATTTCCAAAGCATTGTTTGAAGCTATTTCTGCAAGATCACATGTTGTTTCAGTGCTAACGCGTCGTCTTTGTTTAATTCCAGTGCGAGTGGTAATCCACTCGTCAGAAGTATCAATGGTTTTAGACAAGTCATCATTAGTAACAATGTTAGGCGGTAAGTAGCTACCGGTTCCGATAATTCTTGCAAATTTACTCATTATTGTTTAATTTGTTAGAGACTTTAGAAGATATTTTTTCAGAAATTTTAGCATGCGCTTCAGCATGCGCTTCAGTAATTGCTGATAAGAATGAATCAACATCAGCACCACCATGACTCTTAACCACAATCCCTCTAAGTCCAAGTAAGCTTGCACCATTGTATTTCCCAGGATTTAGATTCGATTTAAAATCCTTAAGAACAGGGGTTGCAATTAGAGCAATAATTTTGGTAAAGATGTTTTTAGTAAAAGCTTGCTTAAGATAATGCCCCATCATTGAAGCCACCCCTTCGGAAGCCTTGAGGGCGATATTACCTTCAAATCCATCACAAACTACTAAATCTACACTACCTTTGTAAATGTCATCACCTTCGACAAATCCTGTGTAGTTAAGATTTGAAGTTTTTAACAATTCAGAGGTTTTTTTAATTTTGTCATTGCCTTTCATCTCTTCTTCGCCGATGTTTAGAAGGCCAATAGTAGGATTTTTTTTATTTTCTGTATGCTCAACAGCAATAGATCCCATGGTTGCAAATTCAAGCAAGGCTTCAGGTGAAGAGTCAACATTAGCACCTAAGTCAAGCATATGAGTATGCCCAGTCATGGTAGGCATGCGTCCCATGATGGCTGGTCGGTCAATTCCGCTAATGGTTTTTAAAACAAAGCGAGAGATGGCCATCAGTGCACCAGTATTTCCAGCACTTACACAAGCATCAACCTCTTGCTCTTTAACGAGATTGATTGCTATGCGCATTGAAGAGTCTTTCTTTTTTCTTAGAGCGATGGAAGGGGGCTCATTCATTGTCACTACTTCACTGGCATGAACAATGTTAAATCTTTTGGTTATTTTTCCTGACAAGGAGTATTTGCCTAGTTCAGTCTCAATGCTGAATTGATCACCTACAAACACTAAGTGTAGATCTTTAAATACTCCCAGAGCTTTAATACCTGCCTCAATGGTAACAGGTACGCCATGATCTCCCCCTGAGGCATCAATTGATACCTTAATTGTCATGGTTAGTTTTAAGCTTCTACGTCTTGAATATTTTGTGAATCTTTAATTACTTTTTTGCCGCGGTAGTAACCATCAGCAGTAACATGGTGACGTAAGTGAGTCTCACCAGTTTCTTGATCTTCAGATAATGCAGGGTTAGTTAATGCATTGTGTGAACGACGCATGCCTCTTTTTGAAGGGGTTTTTCTACTTTTTTGTACAGCCATTTTTTTACTCCTTAGTTGAGCTTTTTAATTGTTCTAGTATAGCAAAAGGGTTGTCACGCTCTTGCTTTTCTTCTGTGTCTTTATCCTTATACGATTGGCATTCATGTGAATGCATCGGTATCATTGGAATGGATATTAACACTTCATCCGTTATAAATTCAATTGTTGAAAATTCTTCATCTTCATTCAAAATTGTCTCAAAGCTAGGATCTAATTCCTCGCCTTGTTGTTCATTTTTAATAAAGGCTAATTTAAACTCAGGAGATAGCTGGATTTTTACTTCATCCAAACAACGCTGACAATCAAGTGCCACATCAAGTTTAATCTTTCCTTCAATACAGGGAATTTTATTATTTTCAATATAAAAATTTAATTCTACAAAGATATTGTCATCAATATTGGTAACAATCTCTTTAATTCTAGGAAAGTCTTTCAACTGATACTGTTGTGAAAAGATTAATCCTTTTTTTGCAAAACTAAATAGTTTTATATTTTCTGGTATTCCTTGCATTTATTCTTATCAAAAAAGAACTTGACAATTTTACCAAAAATATAAGCTTAATAGTACTTTAATTAACAAAATGATAAGGGTTATAATGAGCCTTTTTTTAATAAATACTGTATGAAAGGATTACACCTAATAATGCTTATGTGCTTGAGTAATTCAGTCTATGCGCTGAATAATCATGAGTTTGTGGACTTGCTGTTGATTAATAATGCTTTTTTCGAAAAAGAGATGATTAATCTAGAGATTAAAAATCTTGAAATGAAGGGTGATTATGATGATTATAGCGATTGGGAGTGGGATGTTTCAGCCGAAATTGGACGTATTAATAAGTCAAAAAATAAGCAAAATTATACCTCGAGTACCGATTATGCCAAATCCACCAATCAAGACGTTCAAAAAATTTCAACCGATATAAATAAAAAATTCTTCTCTAACGGGTCAGAATTGAACTTTTCTTACGATAAATCATTGCCAATAAAAAACGAAGAAATGCATGATAAAAATGGTTATCAGAAAGATAAAAATACCACAGAATATTTGGATGATATTTCACTTAGTTGGACTTTGCCGCTGCTTAAAAATTTAGGTGGTGTTGTTGATCAAAAAACTTATGATATAGCGGTGTTGGATTATAAAGATGAGAGGTTGTTGCTAGCTGAAGTTCAGGAAGATTTTTTAGAAGATAAGTTAATGATTTTTATAGATTTTATCTCCTACAAAAGACAATCTGATGTTGTTCGTTTGAAATTAAAAAAGCTTGAAAAAATATTAAAAAACTCACTCCAAAACAAAGTGCACATTAGTGATATTTCAGTACTGAAAAGATCTATCGATAAATCTAAAAGAGCGTTAGCATCTCTTGAGTCAAAATTAAATGCAGAGCTTGATTTGTTGCGCAGACTGATTGCAAACAAACATGTGTTTTTAGAGGTAAATTATGATGATAATTTTTCACTCATTAAAGATATTGATGTTTATTTAAAAGAAAATTCAAGAGATTTAAAACGTATAGACATTGAAAGGTATAAAAATAAACGCCATATTAAGAGTTATAAAAACTCTGAACTTCCTGAGCTTGACTTTACACTAAGCGCAACTAGAGATGAAAATAAAGGTAATTACTCAACCTATAGTAGATCAACTGAGAATGAGTACGAGGCAAAATTAGAACTGTCATATTCATTAACTGGTGATGTCTCTAATCAAACGTTATTGTCAAAATATTTGTTAAAAACTAAACAGTTAGAGCTTAAATATAAAGATAAGCTTGATGATGTATCTGCTGATATTGCAAAGTTAACGGCTTTGATCAAACGAGATACTAAAAGTCTTGAATTATATAATTTGCAAAGTGGCTTAGACAATCCTTTTGAACAATTAACTCAAGACCATAAACCTAGCATACGCTTTGTTATTGATGAGATGAATGATATAGAAGATCTTTATATGGATTATATTATTCAAAGCATTGAGCTGTATAAAAATCAAGTTAAATACGACGGTTTAACAGATCGACTCTTGCCTTAGTTTTTTATTAATATTTTTCCGCCTGGATAATGGTCCAGTCTTTGATTTGATTGGTAAGTTTGCCAGCAGGCTTATCCGGCGTAATAACCTCGCCAATGACCACTGTAATTGTACCAGGTAGTTTTAAAAAACTTCCCTTTGGCCACACTTGACCTGCATTATGATAAACCGGCAGTATGGGGGCGTTTGATTTTTTTGCAACAGCAACACCACCACTTTGATACTCACCTAATTTGCCATAAGGCTGACGAGTTCCTTCCGGGAAAACAACCACACAAACACCTTCTTTTAGACGATCAGATCCTTGTTTGATAACTTTTTTTAGCGCCTTTAATTTTTCACCACGATTAATCACAATAGGCTTTAACAAGGCCAACCCCCAGCCAAATACAGGGATTAATAATAATTCTTGTTTTAACACCCAAGTTTGGTGAGGAAATATTTGTTGAAACCCTAATGTTTCCCAGGTGGATTGATGATTAGATACAATGACACAAGGTTCGTTTGGAATATTTTCTTTGCCGATAACATTAAGCTTAATATTGCAAATGTGTCGTAGTGCAAACATGCAATACATCGACCACTTTGACAATACCCAATACCTGTATTTAAGTGGTGCAACAATAAGCAGAAGGGCAATAACAACTAAAAAAGTTAATACAAGGCTTGATGTTAAAAAATATAGTAATGATCTTAAAAACAGCATAAGAATTTACACACTCGAACGTTATAATTTGTAGAGTTAAATTTTAACGGTTTTATATGAACATCAACACTATTTTGTTTGATTTGGACGGAACATTAATTGATACAGCGCCAGATCTAGCTTTTGCACTTAATGTTTTGCTTAAAGATAATGGCAATCATGAAAAACCGTACGATGAAATTAAGCCGTTAGTAGCTTTTGGTGGTAAGGCGCTCGTTAAATTTGGTTTTGATTGTGATGAGAGTCATCCAAGTTTTACTGATCGACATCAAAGACTTCTTGAGATTTATACGGATAATATAGATCGGAAATCAAAGTACTTTGATGGTATTAATGATCTAATACGAGTTATTAAAGACAGGAAAATGTATTGGGGAATTGTTACCAACAAGCCTGAAAATTTAACCCATCTGTTGTTGGATAAGTTGAATGTCAATCCTGATGTGGTGGTCTGTGGAGATACATTAGAGTTTAACAAGCCACATCCCGCACCACTGTTGTACGCTTGTGCGCAATTAGCAGTATTGCCAAAAAACTGCCTATTTGTTGGTGATGACAAAAATGATATGTTGGCAGCTAGTAATGCAAACATAAAATCAGTAGCGGTTAATTATGGCTATGGCAAGGTTGAAAAAAATTGGCAGTATGATTATTTGATTGATCAGCCAGAAGAATTATTGGAGATTATAAATGGAAATAGTTAGTTTATTATTGGGTCTGCTTGCTGGCGCAGTTGGTGTGTATTTTTATTTGAATAAAAATATTCAGATTTTAAAAACAGAAAAAATCCATCTTGAGGTGAGTCTTGATAAGGAAATTGAATCACACAAAAAAGAAGTTGACTTGATCAATATTGCCAAAGAACAAATGAGTAAAGATTTCAAGGCTGTTGCAAATGATATTTTAGAAAAAGATCGAGAAAACTTAACAGCAAAAAACTCCGAACTACTATCGCCTTTACAAGTACAACTTAAAGATTTTAAAGATAGAATTGAATCTATTACCTCAGAGCAAGTTAAAGAGCGCGCTACACTTTCTGCTCAAATTGAAAATCTTAAAAAAACCAGTATTGAGGCTCAAGAAACCACCCAAAACCTAACTGAAGCTCTAACTTATGATAATAAGAAACAAGGTGATTGGGGCGAGATGATACTAAGTTCTATTCTTTCTAGTTCAGGACTTAGAGAAGGGCATGAGTTTGATACACAAAAACAGCTAAAAAATGAGCAGGGTGATGCGTTTAAACCAGATGTGGTTCTACACTTACCTGAAGATAAAGACATTATTATCGATTCAAAAGTTTCACTCAAAGCATATAAAGACTACATTGTTACCCAAACAGATGAAGCATTGCTTAAAACACACGTGGCATCGGTTGAATCGCATATTAATGGCATTAGCATTAAAGAGTATGAAAACCTAGAAGACGTTAGAACGCTTGACTTTATATTTGTGTTTATTCCGATTGAGTCGGCACTATTAGTGGCACTTGATCATAAGCCGGATTTATTTACTTCAGCACTGAAGAAAAACATTGTTCTAGTATCTCCATCTACACTGATGATGAGTCTTAAAACGGTACATCACATTTGGCAAACAGAAAGACAAAATCAAAACTCTGAAGAGATTGCACGTCAAGCAGGTGCAATGTATGACAAACTATTTGGGTTTATTAAATCAATGGATGATATTGAAAAACATCTTGATAAGGCCTCTAAAAGCTATAAAGAGGCAAGAGGTAAGCTTTCAGATGGCAAAGGTAATTTAATTGGTCGCGCTGAAAAACTGAAAGAGCTTGGTGTTCAAAGCAAAAAGGAGTTAAGTTAAATGAATATTTCAGTTAATTATCAAATCACTAAAGACGAATTAAAAGATAAAGTTATTTTAGTGACAGGTGCCAATCGAGGTTTTGGCAGAGCCATAACGCTTGATTTAGCTAAAGCAGGGGCAACGGTTATTATGCTTGGTCGTGATTTGGCCTCACTTGAAACAACTTATGATGAGGTGGTTGATCTTGGTTATCAAGAGCCCATTCTTTACCCGCTAGACCTAGAAGGTGCAACGCCCGAACACTATGAGCAATTACAAAGTGATATTTTTAGTAATTTTGGCCAGCTGGATGGTTTAATTCATAATGCTGGCATTATTGGCACCATGATGCCGATTGAACAGTACGACATTAAATTATGGTATTCAACCATGCAAATTAATGTCAATGCGCCATTTATGCTCACACAGGCGCTCATTCCTGCTTTAAACAAATCAAACGATGCGCGCGTATTGTTTTTGTCCTCGTCAGTGGGTCGAAATGCAAGAGCATATTGGGGGGCTTATGGTGTTTCTAAGTTTGCCATTGAAGGCTTAAGCAAAACACTCTCAGAAGAATTGGAAAAAACCAATATTAAGGTTAATTCATTAGATCCAAAGCGCATGCGCACCAAGATGAGGCAAACCGCTTATCCGGCTGAAAATGCAGATAACAACCCATTACCAGAGCAGTATTCTCCAGCAATTGTGTATTTAATGAGTGAAAAAACTAAAGAATTAAATGGAGAGTGTTTAACGCTAGAAGATTAACGTTGCAAGTCTTGAGTTAAGTGCGGATGAATGGTTTTTAAAATTTCTTTAAAGACTTTTTCATTGCCAGCAACCACATTGCCTGTTTCCAAATATTTTCCACGTCCTGAAAAATCACCAATAAAACCACCAGCTTCTTTTACTAAAAGCACGCCAGCGGCTATATCCCAAATATTAAGTTTAATTTCCCAAAATCCATCCATTCGACCTGCAGCTAGGTAGGCTAAATCAAGCGCTGCAGAGCCAGCTCGTCTAATACCAGCTACCTTTGGATGGATGGCTTTAAACATGCCAAGATATGCATCTAAGTGTTGCGGTTCTTTAAATGGAAAACCTGTTCCAATCAATGTATCTTCAAAGCCATTGGTGTTAGTAACGCGAATTCGTTGCTCATTTAAGTAGGCACCTTGCCCTTTTGAGGCGGTAAATAATTCCTCTTTAAAGGGGTCATAAACCACGGCATGTGCAGGCTCATTGTTTTCAAAAAGAGCGATCGATACTGAATATTGCGGGAATCCGTGTAGATAATTTGTTGTACCATCTAGTGGGTCAATAATCCACTGAAAGCGAGAATCGCCCAAAATTTCACCATTTTCTTCGCCTAAGATTGAATGATCAGGAAAGGCATATTTCAACTCGTCTATAATGGCATCTTCAGCAGCTTTATCGACTTCAGAAACAAAGTCATTGGCTGCTTTATTTTCAATCGTTAAAAGATCAATTTGATTGTGATATCTTAAAATGATATCGCCGGCTTTTCGAGCGGCTTTAACAGCAATATTAAGCGTAGGATGCATAATAGAAGGAAAAATGAAAAAAGAAACAAATTATACCTTTGATAACACTCGTGTGGTTATGGTTAATACTACTGAGCCAGGTAATATCGGTGCCGCTGCACGTGCTATGAAAAACATGAGTCTTTCAAAACTTTATTTGGTTAATCCAAAAGGCTATCCATCTGCAACAGCAACCGCACGCGCATCTGGTGCAGATGATGTGTTGTCAAATGCAATTGTGTGTGATTCTCTAGAGCAGGCATTACAAGGTACGCATTTAGTTATTGGTGCAAGTGCTCGTCAACGTAACATTAAGTGGAAGCAGATGGATGTAGTTGGCGCATGTAGCGAGATTCAAAAAACCACAGCAATTGAATCTCAAGAGGTGGCAGTTGTATTTGGAACAGAAAAATATGGCCTTACGAATGAAGAGCTAGATTTGTGTCAAATTCTAATGACAATCCCTGGTAATCCAAATTATTTCTCTTTAAATGTGGCATCAGCCATTCAGGTATTTGCTTATCAAAACTACGTTTATAACACCACTACAGAGTTTGAAAAAACCTCTAATGAACCAGCAAGTTTTGATGAATTAGAGGGTTTTTACGCACATCTTACTCAAGTGCTTGAACATATTGAATACTTTGAAGATAAACGCCCAAAAGAGCTTCTGATGCGCCGACTAAGACGTTTTTTTGGCAGAGCAGAGCCTGAAAAAGAAGAGGTGGCTATTTTTAGAGGGATTTTAAGAAATATTCAGCCTTTTAAAAAATAGGAAATTTTGCAAATGGCTTATTTTTGAGCATTAAAAACACTTGAAATACGGCCTAAATGCTAGTTTTTAGCCTTAAACAGCATATTTTTTAATCAAATTTATAAAATTTAGCAAATAATCAAAATGACGTAAAAAAGCCCGAAAAAATCGGGCTTTTTTATTATTTT
>CAZEYU010000010.1:5166-37133 GCA_964516395.1 uncultured Candidatus Thioglobus sp. | reverse complement strand
AGGGTTTTAACACGACCCGCCATCATCTCAGGAAAGCCTGTGTAATCTGAAACTTCGATAACTGGAATATTATTATCAGCTAAGAGCTTAGCTGTACCGCCCGTAGAAAGAATTTCAATGTTGTTTGCAGATAGTGCTTGAGCTAATTCAAGAACACCGGTTTTGTCAGAAACACTGATAAGAGCGCGTTGTATGGCCATTTTATTCCCTTTGAAAATAGTAAAAGATAAAGGAAATAATTATAAAGTGTTAAAGCTTGTAGAGTTCTATTTTTTTCTTGAGTGTGCCGCGATTAATGCCGAGAATTCTAGATGCCTCGCTTTGATTATGCTCAACCATATCAAGCACGAATTTAATGACAACTGGCTCTACTTCTTGATTAACCATTTTATAAACACCAGACGCCTTCTCACCATCAAGATGCTTAAAGTAGCGCTCTAATTTAGTATTTATACACGCTGGAAGATCAGTAGAACTGGCACTCATAATGATTGTAAAAATTCCCCAAGTAATTGATATTGAATTTTGTGATCGGTAATTTTATTAACTTTTTGCCAAAAGTCGCGACCACTTTTTTCGTCAAGGTGCGTAGCATACCAAAAAATATGCTTTCTGGCGAGCATTGTTCCCATTTTTTCACCGTAAAACTCATGAATTTGTTCAATGTGATCCAAGATTGTTTGTTTTTTTGATGTAAGTGGGATTTTTTTAGCAATTTGACCGGTTTCTAAGTAATGATTAATTTCATGAAAAATCCATGGGTTGCCTTGAGTGGCTCGACCAATCATTACGCCAGAAGCTTGTGTGTAATTAAGTACTTGTTCTGCTTTTAAAGGTGAATCGATATCACCATTAGCAATAACGGGGATGTCAATATTTTCAACCACAGCTTTAATGGTATCGTATTCTGCGTTGCCACTGTATTTGTCTTCACGTGTTCGCCCATGAATGCTCAGCATCTGAATGCCAGCCTCTTGTGCAATTTGTGCAATGGCGGTTGCATTTTTGTTATTTTGAGACCAGCCAGTTCTCATTTTTAGAGTAACGGGAATATCAACGGCACTAACAACACAATGAAGAATGTCTTTAACCAGTTTTTCGTCTTGCATGAGTGCAGATCCTGCAGCCTTGTTGCAGACTTTTTTTGCTGGACATCCCATGTTTATATCAATTATATCTGCGCCAAACTCAACAGCTTTTTGTGCAGAAGTTGCTAATTCTTGCGCTTCAGATCCGGCAATTTGAATACTAATTGGAGACGTCTCTCCTTCAAAATTAAGTCGAGATTTAGATTTGTTAGAATTTAATAAATGCTCTTGAATAACCACCATTTCAGAAGTGGTAAGTGCAGCGCCAAAAGATTTGCACAATAGTCTGAACGGTTTGTCACTAGTACCTGCCATTGGAGCAAGTAAAGCTTTGGAGTTTAATTGATAAGGGCCGATTTGAATCGCCATGAGATTGGTTACTTTTTGGCTTTTTTGGCTTTTTCTAATAAGCGACGTTGTTTGAGTTTAGATAGGTAATCAACAAATAAAATACCGTCTAAGTGATCAATTTCGTGTTGAATACATACGCCTAAAAGTTCGTCTGCTTCGAGCTCGAACTCTTCGCCATTTTCGTTAAGCGCCTTTACTTTAATACGATTAGCGCGCGTTATACATTCGTAATAGTTAGGTACAGATAAACAACCTTCATCCCATTCAAGCTCGCCATCTTTTTCGATAATTTCTGGGTTAATTAAGCACAGTGGGTTGGTTTTGTCTTCTGATGTGTCAATAACAACTAAGCGAATATGATGATTCACCTGTGTAGCAGCAAGGCCGATCCCAGGGGCGTCATACATTGTTTCAAACATATCTTTTACCAATTGCTTGATAGTATCATCAACCACATCAATAGGGCTGGCCTTGGTCCTAAGGCGCTTATCTGGGTAATGTAGAATTGGTAAAATCATGAGCGTATTATAGTGTTTTCTACTGAACTGTTGGTGTTTGGATGGTCTTCATTGTAATGAAGGCCTCGGCTTTCCTTTCTCACAAGGGCAGAGTTAATAATGATTTGAGCAGTCTTTACTAGGTTTCTAAGCTCAATCAAATCACTAGATACAACATACAAACTATAGTATTCATCGACTTCAGTTTCAATCTGTTCCAAACGATGTTTTGCATAGTTAAGCCTTCTATCTGATCTAACAATGCCGACAAAATTCCACATAATGCGTCTAACTTCATCCCATAGATGGGAAACAACCACTTTTTCCTTTGAAGGTGCCACTCTAGATTCATCCCATTCATTAAATACTGGCAGTGATTTTGTTAGCGTTTGTTGGTTAATATGCTGAGCGCAAGATTTGGCAAACACAACACACTCTAACAATGAATTACTAGCCATACGATTAGCACCATGAACACCAGTATGGGCTACTTCACCAATTGCGTATAAATTAGCGATATTGGTTTGCCCTTGCAAGTCAGTATTAATACCACCGCAAGTGTAATGAGCAGCAGGAACTACCGGAATAGATTGAGCGGAGATGTCAATACCAAAAGTTTGGCATTTTTTATAGATAGTAGGAAAATGCTGTTTAATCCATGATTTATCTTTAAAAGATATATCCAAGTAAACACAATCAAACCCTTGTTTTTTAATTTCGCTGTCAATGGCTCGTGCCACAATATCACGAGGGGCCAGCTCTTCACGCTTGTCATAATGATGCATAAACTTTTCACCATTTGGCAAGCGAAGCTTTGCGCCTTCTCCTCGAACCGCCTCTGAAATTAGAAAAGATTTGGCATGAGGGTGGTATAAACAGGTTGGGTGAAATTGCGTAAACTCCATGTTGTGTATTTCACAACCTGATCGATAAGCCATGGCGATGCCATCACCTGTAGAGGTGTCAGGATTAGATGTGTATAGGTAGGCTTTGGAGGCGCCACCTGTTGCTAAAATGGTCTTATTAGCTATAAAGCTTTCTACCTGATTAGTGTGCTTGTTAAGGATATAGGCGCCAAAACATTCATTGTTTTTACTCAGTAAATCAATCGCAATGTAGTTTTCAAACAGAGTGATATTGTTTCTTGATTTGACATCTTCAAGTAAATTTATCTGGATTGATTTTCCTGTTTTGTCAGCAACGTGAGCAACGCGTCTATGAGAATGACCACCTTCAGTGGTTAAATGGTATTTTTGATCTTTTTTGCTAAACTCAACACCTGTTTGTTCCAGATCATGAATAGCACTAGGCGCATTTTCAACCATGAATCTAACAGCATTTTCATTGCCCAATCCTACTGCGGTAGATAATGTGTCTTGAATATGATCTTCGAAACTATCCTCTAGCCCTAATACAGCTGAAATGCCACCTTGGGCGTAGTATGAGCTGCCTTCCAAAACCTTGTCTTTAGCAATGAGTGCAATGGATAGATTGCTGGATAATTGTAGTGCACTCATTAGCCCAGCACTGCCAGTACCAATAATAAGAACATCAAACTGCTTTGTAGACGACATGGTTAATAATTTATATTAAAATATTCTAATATTATAGTTTTCTTATGTTATAATATCACCTGAAGTTAAGCAACTACTAGCTTGCTTCTTTCTCCTCTTTAGTAGTACACAAACCCTGCTTTTATTCTCCAAAAGTAGGGTTTTTTTATTGTAAAAATTCTAGTTGAGATCTTTGTGTAAATATCCCTAGTTAATTTTTGGTTTAACCATTAATATTAGTTTTGGCAATAAAGTTAAGTTGGCTAATAGTGCGCTAAGCATAGCAATTGCAGTAAAAATTCCAAAATAAATACTTGGGATAAAATTAGACAATACTAAGATTAAAAACCCTAAAGTAACAGTAATCGACGTATAAAACATAGCCAAGCCAATACTTGCGTGTGACCGGTACATGGTTGCCATATAGTCGCTGTCTTTTTTGAATTCTGCTTTAAATCGGTGGATGTAATGAATGGCATTATCAACACCAATACCAATCGCAATGGCTGAAATGGTGATGGTCATCAAATCTAGTGGAATGCCCAATAATCCCATAATCCCTAAAATAAATAACGAAGGCAGTGTGTTTGGAATTAAAGCCAAAATAGAAAGGCTAATTGATTTAAAGACAAATAAAAACATAACAAAAATCATGGCAAACACCACAGCAATGGTTTTTATTTGTGAATCAAATAAGCTTTGTAGCATATTGTTATAAAGCACCAACATGCCACTTAAATGAAAACTATCTGGCCTAAAGCCTAACTCGTTAGAAATATAGTTTTGAATTGTACTGATTAATTCACCACGTTTTAGCTCTTTATTAGTTTCTCGAATGCGAATGACCATTCTTAATTGACCATTGTCTTCAGAAATATAAGGGTCAAGCACGTGCGCTTTAGCAGAATCAGGAATTTGACCTTTGACAATGTTAAGGAAAAATCCGTTTAGTGGCTCGCCATCATTAGCCTGAGTCAAAATACTCATAAGCGTATCAATTGATAAAACTTTTCCAGTTTCATCTAAAGAGTCTAAGTAATTATGAACATCATGAATTTCTGCACGTAAGTCTTCATCAAACCAATAATCCTCGGCTAAATCATCAAAGATTATTTCTAGTGGAATGGTGCCGCCTAATTTCTCATCAATTAAAGTTAGCCCTTGGTTTATTTCAGTACTTTGTTTAAAGTAGTCAATAAAGCGATTTTCTACGCTCAATTGTTTCACGCCAAAGCCAGCACCAATAACAAAAACCACTAAAACAACCAGCAGGTGAGTACCAAACTTTTGAACAAATTTAGCAAGTGAAGTGGTAAATCCTAGCTCTGTTTTATGCTGTGCAATTTTAGCTTTTGGCAGTAGACTCATAATCATTGGAAACGCCAAAAAGGACAACACTAGCGCAATAGTTACACCAATTGACATCATCCAGCCAAAATCGATGACTGGTCGAATACCACTAATGAGCAATGATCCAAATGCCGCAAATGTAGTAAGCGTTGTAAATAAGCAAGGCTTGAACATTTGTATCAGTGTATTTTTAATAAGTTGTTGAGAATCTAGCTCTGGATTTAGTTGGGCAAGCTCTCGATACCTAACCACCAAATGTATAGTGACTGATAAAGTCATAACCAGCAGTAGCGAGAAGAAATTACTAGAGATAACGGTAACTTTCCAACCTAAGAATGCTAGAATTCCTGTCATAATTAAGGCGCCTGTGATACTAATGCCAATTGGCATAACAACCCATCGAATACCTTTAAAAATAATCGCAAGAATGAGCGTCATTAGCCCTATAACCGCTAGACTAAACACGATCAAGTCGCTATTGATATAGGCCACAATATCGGTAGTAATCATTGGCAATCCGCCTAAGAATAAGCTTGCCTTATCTCGATATTTATTAATGGTTATGCGAATCTCAGCAATGGTCTTGGCTTGCAAGTCACTCTGCTTGCTAGCATTTTTAAGCACTTGTTTTTCAATAATTTTAAGCTTGGCTAGTTCATCCTTACTAAGAGTGTTATTAGCTCGTTTGAGTCGCATCTGATCTCGAGTATCACGTAACTCATCAAATCGTTTGTTGTTTTTTAAAGTAACTAATATGGCAGTGGTTTTGCCATCTTTGCTGACTAAATTATCTGCATACAAAGGTGAATTTTTAAACTCTTTGGCTGCTAATGTTAAATCAGCATTATTACCATCAATACTAACATTTTCATTGGCTAGGTCAATCAAAGACAAGGGGGGCGATCTAAATAAAGGAGTATCTAAAATTGTGGTGATGGATTTAACCTGATTAATGCTTGATAGGTCACGTTTAAATCGTGATAAATGGTCGAGTTGTATTGGGTTTAACAAATCATCTTTGACTTGATAAGAAATCACTAAGTAGTCGTCAGTACCATAATGTTTTTTAACGCTTTGATAGTAACGAAGATTTTCATCACCCTCTAATACTAGTGAATCAGAAGAGGCGTCTAGTTGAAAATGTTGAATTTGATAAACAAAAAACCCTGCAATGATTAATAGCAGGGTTAGACCAAAATAGGATTTTTTTAAAACAAAGTTAAAAAATACATTCATAAAATTTCTTATTAAATGAATTAAAACTTAAAGCGTTCTGAAACTTCTAATCCTTGCATGACATCAAGCTGGGTTTCGAATAAAGATTCTGTTTTCCATTTGTGTTCACTAAGGCGGGTAATTAGTTTGGCTGTCATTATTTTGCCACTGCCTTCAACCACAAAAATACGACCACCTACATTGAGCAAATGGAAGTAGCGACCTGTAATTTTTGGCACAGATGCGCCAACCACTACCACGTCAAAGAAATCATTAGAGCTCCAACCTTTAGAGGCATCACCTACCTCAAGTTTTACATTGTTAATGCCTAGTGAATTAATGACTGATTCGGCGTTATTACTAAGTGTTTCGTCAATCTCAATACTGGTAACGGATTGGCAAAGCTTTGATAATACAGCTGTTAAATAGCCACTACCTGTGCCTACTTCTAATACGCTTTCATTTTTTTTAATATTAAGCGCATCAAGCAGTCGACCTTCAATTTTTGGACTTAGCATTTTTGCCTTGTCTGTTAATGGAATTTCCATATCGGCGAATGCAAGATTCTTGTATTGATCTGGCACAAAATCCTCTCTGGGAATATCTCTTAGAGCATTGTTGGCAATGTAATTAAGTCCACCCCAAGGGCGAATTTGTTGTTCAATTGTGTTTTTTCTAGCTTGCGTTGTATCCATCATCTTTTCTTAGGGGGTAATAGATCAGTAATTGTACCTTCTGCCATTTCAACGGCAAAAGCAGTGGTTTCAGACAGGGTAGGGTGGGCGTGAATGGTTAGTGCAATGTCAGACATGTCACATCCCATTTCAATTGCAAGTGTAGGTTCAGCAATAAGCTCGCCTGCATTAGTGCCACAGATCCCCATGCCTAAAATACGATGAGTTTTTTTATCAAATAAAGCCTTTGATACACCTTCGCTTCTGCCAATGCTCAAGCTTCTGCCTGAGGCTGCCCAAGGAAAGCTACCTTTTTCGTATTCAATACCTTCAGCTTTTAGTTCTTTTTCAGTTTTTCCTGTCCAAGCCACTTCTGGGTCTGTGTAGGCAACCGATGGAATGGTAAGTGCATCAAAGCCAGATTTATGCCCACAAATAACCTCGGCTGCAACTTTTGCTTCATGAACAGCCTTATGAGCTAACATCGGTTGACCAACAATATCGCCAATGGCATAGATATTTTCAATGTTAGTCTTCATTTGTCTGTCAACATTAATAAAGCCCCAATCATCAACTTCAACTCCAGCTTTTTCAGCATCTATTAGTTTGCCATTTGGGGTTCGACCAATTGAAACCAGCACTTTATCAAAAGTATCAAATTCTGGTGCTTTTTTGCCTTCAAAGCCAACTTTAATACCTTCATCTAGTGCTTCCATGCTTGCAACCTTTGTACTTAAGAAGATATTGGCATATTGTTTTTTGATGCGTTTAAACAACGGATTAACAATATCTTTGTCAGCGCTTGCAATTAATTGATCTGATAATTCTACAACCGTAATTTCACTGCCTAGCGCTGAGTATACTGTTGCCATTTCTAGGCCAATAATACCACCACCAACAATCAATAAGCGTTTTGGAACATTTTCTAAATCAAGTGCATCGGTTGAATCCATGACACGTGGATCATCAAATGGAAACGCAGGAATTTTGGTTACGCGCGAACCTGCTGCAATAATGCATTGTTCGAATTCAATGACTTCGTCACTCCCATCAATGGCAATTTGATTGTTTGAGATAAATTTTCCATAGCCAGTAACCACATTAACTTTTCTCGCTTTTGCAAGTGCTTTAATACCGCCCGTTAGTTTGGCAACGATATTTTCTTTGTTGGATCTAACACCATCAACATCAATGGTTGGTTCGTTGAACGTTACACCAAGATGAGACGCTTCTTTTGCTTCGTTGATTATTTCAGCAGTGTGCAATAGGGCTTTTGAAGGAATACAGCCAACATTCAAACAAACACCACCTAAGTTTTCATAGCGTTCAATTAGGGTAACTTCTTTGCCTAAGTCTGCAGCTCTAAATGCTGCTGTGTAGCCACCAGGCCCTGATCCGATAACAACAACTTGTGTTTTAGTAATCATAGTAGAATCTCTCTAATATCACTTAGAATTGAATTTAGATCTGCCATAAAGCGACCACCTTGAGCGCCGTCAATAACACGATGATCATAAGACAATGCCAGTGGTAGTGTTAGTGTAGGAATAAAGTTTTTTCCGTCCCAAATTGGTTTGGTTTGAGATTTTGAAACACCTAGAATTGCAACCTCAGGCGCATTCACAATTGGTGTAAATTGTGTACCACCAATACCGCCTAAGCTTGAAATAGTAAAGCCCGCACCTTGCATATCAGCAGGTTTTAGCTTTCCTTCGCGAGCTGCAGCTGAAGTTTCAGCCAACTCTGTAGCAAGATCACTTAATGATTTTTTATCGACATCATGAATAACCGGCACAACCAAACCATTTGGGGTATCCATTGCAATACCTAGATTATAATATTTCTTGATAATTAAGCTTTCGCCAGACTCATCTAGAGATGAATTAAATCTAGGGTGAGACTTAAGTGCTTGGACAACAGCTTTCATGATAAATACAAGTGGTGTTAATTTCACACCTTTTGCTTTTTGTTCTTGTCTGAAGGCTTCCATTTGATCAATATTAACTTCATCAAATTGAGTAACGTGTGGAATATTCAGCCAGCATGCGCTTAAGTGTTTGCCTGATAACTTATTGATTCTAGAAAGCTCTAAAGTTTCTGTCTCTCCAAATTTAGAAAAATCAATGCTTGGAATTTTAGGAATGGCACTACCTGTACCACCAGAGGTGATAATTTGCTTAACGTAAGATTTTAAATCTGTTTCTAAAACCCTGCCTTTTTGTCCTGTACCAGATACGTTTGACAAGTCAACACCTAATTCTCTGGCAAGTTTTCGAATAGAAGGTGAGGCGTGCGATTCCCCTTTAGGTTGTTTAGAGACTGATTGATCTAATATTGTTGGTTGAGCTTGAGGCGTGGCAGGTTTAGGTGCTGCTGGAGTAGGCTCAACTGGCGCCTCAGCAGGTTGAGTGTTGGCTTTGGCTTGGCTGCTACCACCAGTTGTTTCAAGCTCTAAAATTAAATCACCAAGGCTAACCTTGTCTCCTAAAGATACTTTTAAATCAAGCACTTTTCCTGCAACTGGCGTTGGAATTTCCATTGAGGCCTTATCACTTTCAAGTGTGATAATACTATCTTCTTCAGAAATTTCATCACCTTTTTCGACTAAAATTTCAATCACTTCAACTTGATCAAAATCACCAATATCTGGAACGCAGATAGGTGTTATCTGTGGTTTGGTATTGGTGTTTTCAGCTGGTTGTTTATCAGCAGTTTCATTGCTTGGAGATTGTCCGTCTTGAGAATCAATACTTAAAATAACATCACCTTGTTTAACTTTATCACCCAAATTAACCTTAATGCTTTTAACAGTGCCAGCACTAGGTGTTGGAATCTCCATTGAAGCCTTATCACTTTCAAGTGTAATAATGCTGTCTTCTGCATCGATTGTGTCGCCAACATTAACTAAAATCTCGATAATTTCAACTTCGTCAAAATCACCAATATCAGGTAATTCTATATTTTGTATGCTAGACATGGTCTAAATCTCGTTTGCTTTATTAAAGTTGATAATTATCGCAAAATTAGGCCTTAAAAGGGGATAAATGTTAAAATACTTTTATTCGTTCTTTAAGTTTGCTATCAATGTCAATTGCGCTATCAATCAAACAACTTACAAAAACTTATGCTAATAATGTGGATGCATTAAAAGGCGTAAGTCTTGATGTTGAGCAGGGTGATTTTTTTGCACTACTAGGAAGTAATGGCGCTGGAAAAACAACCATGATTGGTATTGTTTGTTCGCTACTTAATAAAACCTCCGGCAATATCACTGTCATGGGTAAAGAGCAAAACATTCATTTGAATGCAGTTAAGCGTATGGTTGGCCTGATGCCACAGGAGTTTAACTTTAACCCTTTTGAGCCTATTGAGGAGATTTTAATAAATCAAGCGGGCTATTATGGCATTGACAGAGTAAGCGCTAAAGCTCAAGCTAAGATTTTATTAAAACGCGTTGAACTTTGGGATAAGCGCTCTGATATGGCAAAGTCATTATCAGGCGGCATGAAGCGACGTTTAATGTTAGCTCGAGCCTTGATTCATCAGCCAAAAATTTTAATTTTAGACGAACCTAGCGCAGGTGTTGATGTTGAGATACGCAGGTCTATGTGGGATTTTCTAAAAGAATTAAACACGCAAGGAATGACGATCATTCTAACCACACATTATTTAGAAGAAGCAGAGTCATTGTGTCGAAACATTGCCATTCTAAACAAGGGGGAAATTGTAGAACAAACCAGCATGAAGAAGCTCTTGGCAAAGATTTCACAACAGGTTCTAATTTTAGAAAGCACCGATCCATTGCCACAGAAAATTCCAAAATTGGTATTTGAGCTACAACGTTTGGACGATCATTCTATGCAAATCGTATTAGAACCAGATATGAACATTACTGATGCACTGAATGCATTATCAAAAGAATCTATTAGTGTTGCCCATGTTCGTAGTGCGCAAAATCGTTTGGAAACTCTGTTTCTGCGTTTAACATCGGAGAATGATTGATTATGTGGATTGCATACAAGACAATTGTTATTAAAGAGATTTTGCGATTTTCTAGGATTTGGGTGCAAACTATTTTTCCACCTATTATTACCACTTCTCTGTATTTATTAATTTTTGGCGGACTAATGGGTGAGCGTATTGGTGATATGCAAGGTGTGGATTATTTACACTTTATTATTCCTGGCATTATTTTAATGACCGTTATTCAAAATTCATATGCCAACACTGTATCTTCATTTTTCTTGGCAAAATTTAATCATAGTATTGAAGAATTATTAGTTTCACCAGTTTCTTATTGGGTGATTTTACTAGGCTATATATCAGGTGGTGTAGCACGAGGATTTTCAGTAGGGTTGGGTGTGTTAATTGCGGTTTCTTTTTTTGTAGAATTGCAAATTCACAGTGTTTTCATTATCTTTATTATTTTTTTATTAACCTCAGTACTATTCTCACTAGCAGGGTTTATCAACGCTGTTTTTGCTCAATCTTTTGATGATATTTCAATTGTGCCAACGTTTATATTGATGCCAATGACATATTTGGGTGGCATGTTTTACAGTATTGAAATATTGCCAGAATTTTGGCAAGGGTTGAGCAGATTTAATCCTATCTATTATATGGTTGATGGCTTTAGAATGGGGTTTCTAGGTAGTTCAACTACTGATATTATTGATTCGGTTATCGTATTGTCGTTAATGATCGCTTTATTGAGTATTGTGGCTTTTTATTTGCTAAAAAGAGGGATTAACATTAAGACTTAATAGAATCTTCATCTCCTGAAATAATGCGCTTAATATTACTTCTGTGTGTGTAAAAAATCCATACGCATATTATTATCAATGTATAAGTTGCATCTAGTCGATCGGTTAATAAGTAAAAGTAAATAGGTGTTAGGGCTGTGGCGATAAGTGCAGACAGTGAGGATATTTTTAACACCTTTGCTACAAATAACCAAGTACCCACAAAGGCTAAACCAGTTAAATAGTTAAGTGCTAACAGGCTACCAATAAAAGTTGCCACGCCTTTTCCACCTTTAAAACCAAAAAATATTGGATAAACATGTCCTAAAAATGCGCCCAATGCAACAAGTGTTAATTCTTGTAATCCAAATCCCAGATATTGGCCAATTAATACAGGAATAACGCCTTTTAATCCGTCACCAATTAGCGTGGCAGCCGCTGCTTTTTTTCCACCAATTCTTAATACATTGGTTGCACCTGGATTGTGAGACCCTTGTGTTCTTGGATCAGGTAAGTTGAGAGTACTACACACAATAATAGCCATGGAAATTGAGCCAATTAGATAGGCAAAAATGATCAGTAGGGGTAGCATATAATTTCCAGTATTATTTATTAGATATTAATTTAAGCATGGATATTGTATTTATACAAGGATTAAAAATCGATACAGTCATCGGTATTTATGATTGGGAAAGAAAAATCAGGCAAGACATTGTGTTGGATATTGAAATGTCAGCAGATATAAAAGCAGCCAGTTTGACTGATCATATTGATCAAACACTTAATTACAAGGCTGTATCTAAACGCTTAATTGATTTTGTTAAAAATAGTGAATTTCAGTTGGTTGAAACCCTGGCTGAGAAAATTTGCGAAATAATTACAAGTGAATTTAATGTAGATGAAGTAAAGCTAACTTTAAACAAAGGCGAGGCAGTTACAGGTGCTAAAGGCGTCGGTGTAATCATTAAGCGATATAAAAATGGCTAAAATTCATATTAATATTGGCTCGAATCAAAATCGTGATACTAATATTGTGGGTGCAATTGATTATTTGAAGTTGAATTTTGCCGATATTAAAATTTCCGATATTTTTGAATCGCCCGCAGAAGGGTTTGATGGCGATGATTTTTATAATATTGGTGTTAATGCAAGTACTAATTTAGAGCCAAATGATGTAAATTCAGTATTAAAAAATATTGAAAAAATATTTGGCAGAGAAAAGTCACAACCTAAATTTTCATCTAGAGTAATTGATCTTGATCTAGTTTATTACAACAGTGTGATTGATAAGAATCTAAACTTACCCAGGGATGATATACTTAAATATGCCTTTGTTTTGGCGCCACTTGCTCAGCTAAACAAACAAATGCTCCATCCTATTGAAAATAAGAGTTATGAAGATTTATGGAGTGAATTTCAAAGTAAAAATAAGTTCAAGCTTGAGCAGTATAATAATAATAAATTTTTGGAGATATTAAAATGAAAGTGATCAAATTTTTTAGCTTATTACTCTTATCTTTTTACATTGGTCTGGCTAGTGCAAATACTGATAATGATATTGAAAGTATTGATATTGTTGAAGGCAAGGACTATATTGAATTTAACAAACCAATTGCCACCACAACTGGGGATAAGGTTGAAGTAAGAGAGTTTTTTTGGTATTTTTGTTCGCATTGTTATGATGCAGAGCCTTATTTAAATGCATGGCTTAAAACCATGCCGGATACTGCACAGTTCGTTCATCAGCCAACTATCTTTAGAGATAGTTGGAAAAATGGCGCGGTCTTTTTCTATACACTTGAAGCACTGGGCGAACTTGATAGACTTCATGGTAAGTTATTTGATGCAATTCATTTACACAAAATACCATTTATTGATCTTGATGATTTTGCTTTTTGGTTAGTTGATAATGGTGTTGATGAGAAAAAAGCAAAAGCCACTATTAAGTCATTCTCAGTGCGTATGAAGGTGAATAAGGCAGCACTTGCTACTCGAAAATACCCGCTTAAAGGTGTACCAACCATTGTTATTAATGGTAAGTATTTAACCGATGGTACTCGTGCAGGTGGAAAAGCAAGAATGTTTAAAGTGGTTGATTATCTGATTGAAAAAGAATCAAAATAAGTGAATGATACTGTTTTAGTTATATCTGGCCTTGATCCTACGGGTGGGGCTGGAATTGCTGCTGATATTGAAACCATTAATCAGTTTGGCGTTACTCCGCTATCTATTGTTACAACGCTAACAGTTCAAAATACGCAATCAATTCAAGCTCTGCAGGAAGTTGATTCTGAACTTATAGTGGAGCAGTTTAATCATCTAAAAGATGATATTAATATTGGCGTGGTTAAAATTGGCCTTTTATCATCGGCAAAACAGGTTGGAGTTTTAGCCGATTTATTGGCAACTTGTAAAAATTTGAACGTTATACTAGATCCAATTGTTAGTAGTGGCGCGCAAGATAAACTATTGAACGATGAAGCATTGAGTGCAATTAAGCAAAAATTGCTGCCTTTAACGTATGTTTTAACGCCAAATGTATCTGAACTACAATCATTAGCACCAGATTTGAATGAGGCAGAGGCAGTTAAATCATTAGGTTGTGAATGGGTGTTATTAACCACAACGGATAGTTCTTCAGAAGAAATTGAGCACCGTCTATATCACGATGGAAAGCTGCTTGATAAATATCGTTATCAAAAATTACCAGGTCTATATCATGGTTCCGGCTGTACGTTGTCAAGTGCAATTAGTGCGTTAATAGCTTCGGGCGTAAGCGTTAGTGTTGCTGTTAAAAGAGCGCTAGAATACACTTACCAAACTTTGTTAAATGCAAAACAGATAGGTAAAATGCAATACCATCCAAATAGAACAAAAGGTTGAGATGAGTTTCATTAACAAGTGGCTACGAGAAGATATTAAGGCAATTAATGCTTATCATGTGCCAGCGTCCAATAACATGATAAAACTTGACGCAATGGAATCCCCTTTTGCGTTGCCAGATGAGCTTATTAGTCAATATTTGGCATATTTGTCAAAGGCTGAAATTAATAGATACCCCAATCCATCAGCGGATGAACTGTCTCAAACTTTAAGGGAGTTAATGGATGTTCCTAAAGAGTTTGGCGTACTGTTAGGAAATGGGTCTGATGAGCTAATTCAGTTACTGGCCTTGGCATGCAATGCTGGTGATACAATTTTGAGTGTTGAGCCTAGCTTTGTTATGTATGGGATGATCGCTAAGTTTACTCATTTGAATTATCAAGGTATTGAACTTACTAATGATTATGAATTAGATGTTGAAAAAATACATTCAGCCATCAAGCAATACAATCCAAAGTTAATTTTTATTGCTTATCCGAACAATCCAACAGGAAATACATTTGATCGTGGTGCAATTGAGAGAATCATAACCTCAACGGATGCTATGGTTGTATTAGATGAAGCTTATTACGCTTATGCTGATGACAGCTTCTTGTTAGACATTGCTAAGTATCCAAATCTGGTTGTACTAAGAACAGTATCCAAAATTGGTTTTGCAGGGTTGCGCCTAGGTTTATTAATTGGTGCTCAAGAAAGTGTATCAGAGTTAGATAAATTACGCTTGCCCTACAATATTAATACGCTTACTCAGGTGAGTGCTAATTTTTTATTAAAAGAACAAGATGAGATTAACAATAATGCCAAAGTCATTTTGGATGAACGAGCGCTCTTATCAAAAGCGCTTGCTCGCATTGATTGTTTAAAAGTTTATCCGTCGCAGGCAAACTTTATTTTATTTAAAGCGCCAAAAGCCCAACAGTTGTTTGAACATCTTAAAGAAAAAGGCGTTTTAATAAAAAACCTAAGCACTTTGCCAAAGCTTACAGATTGTTTAAGAGTGACGGTGGGCAGTAGTGAGCAAAATGTTCAATTTTTAAAAATTGTTGGTGATTTTTATGATTAACAATAAAGATCTTGAAAAATACTTAAATGAGTATTTAAATGTTGGTAAATTCTCTGATTATTGCCCTAACGGTCTTCAAATTGAAGGAAAATCTGAAATTAGCAAAATTACTTCAGGTGTTAGTGCTAATCAAGATTTGATTGATCGAGCGATTGATGAAAAAACAGATGCTTTGTTAGTGCATCATGGTTTTTTTTGGAAGGGTGAAAAGCAGACATTAACAGGTATTAAGAAAAATCGAATTAAGGCGTTATTAGATAATGATATTAATTTATTTGCCTATCATTTGCCATTAGATGCGCACCCTATTGTGGGTAATAACATTCAGCTGGCCATGCGCCTTAATATTCAAAATCCAACGCCAATCGGTGATACATTGGTTTGGCAGGGTGATATAAATTCAGATTTGTCTGGTGTAGTAAAGGCACTGCAAAGCATTACTCAACGTACACCACTAGCATTTGGTGACCAGACTCAACAAATAAAAAGAATCACTTGGTGTAGTGGTGGGGCGCAAAGTTATATTGAGCATGCTATTGAAGTGGATGCTGATTGCTTTATCACGGGAGAAGTTTCAGAACAGATTCCAGCCATTGCCAAAGAAAATAATATCGCTTATATTTCAGCAGGTCATCATGCCACTGAGCGTTATGGTGTGCAAGCATTGGCTCAACACTTATCTCAGCAATTCTCACTAGAGCATCAATATATTGATATTGACAATATTGTCTAGATAAATACTTTAGTGGTGCTTGTTTCAAGCATGATGGTGTTTATTAAAGTCTAGTATAATATTGGTTTTTATTTTTTTGAATTTATTCCAATACTTATGAGCAAGAAATTTAATGTTGCTGTTGTTGGTGCAACAGGCGCTGTAGGCGAAACCATTCTTTCAATCTTAGATCAGCGTGATTTTCCAATTGACAATTTGTATCCTTTAGCAAGTGCAAATTCTGCTGGCAAAAAAGTTATGTGTCAAGGCAAAAGTTGGACTGTTCAAGATTTAGACAAATTTGATTTTTCGCAAGCGCAAGTTGGCTTATTTTCAGCAGGTGGCAGTATTTCTGAAAAATATGCACCTATTGCCGCTGAAGCAGGTTGTATCGTTATTGATAATACGGCTCATTTTCGTCGTGATGAAGATATTCCTTTGGTTGTTCCAGAAGTTAATCCTCATGCAATTGCAGGTTATACGAAGCGCAATATTATTGCCAATCCGAATTGTTCGACTATCCAAATGTTGGTTGCTTTAAAGCCAATTTATGATGCAGTAGGCATTGAGAGAATTAATGTGGCTACTTATCAAGCGGTTTCCGGTTCTGGCAAAGAGGCTATTTCTGAGCTGATTGACCAAACTACAAAGTTATTAGGCGGCAATACTGATGTTGATGTTGATGTTTATCCAAAACAGATAGCCTTTAATGTGATTCCACATATTGATGTTTTTCAAGAAAATGGCTACACTAAAGAAGAAATGAAAATGGTGTGGGAAACTAAAAAGATTTTTGAAGATGAAAATATTTTGGTTAACCCAACAGCGGTTCGTGTGCCAGTTATTTATGGTCATTCCGAAGCCATTAATATTGAAACCAAAACCAAAATTACAGCTACCGAAGCAACAAAGATTTTATCAAATGCAAATGGTGTAACAGTGATGGATAAGCAAGAGAATGGTGGTTATGCAACGCCATTTGTTGAGGCGACGAACCATGATGATACATTTGTCAGTCGTATTCGTGAGGATATTTCTTATGATAAAGGTTTAAATCTATGGGTAGTTTCTGATAATATTCGTAAAGGTGCAGCACTTAACACAATTCAAATTGCTGAAATTTTGATTAAAGATTACTTATAAGCGTAAAAAAACATGATCAACGTATCAAGAAAAACTAATGAAACAGACATTCAGGTCGGTCTAAATTTATATGGTACAGGCCAAGCGGATATTGATACAGGCGTGCCATTTTTAGATCATATGCTGGATCAAATTGCACGCCATGGTCTAATGGATTTAACCATTAAGTGTGATGGCGATACGCACATTGATGATCACCACAGTGTTGAAGATATTGGTATTACGCTAGGCCAAGCATTTGCACAAGCTGTTGGTGATAAAAAAGGCTTTACTCGTTATGGTCATGCTTATGTGCCCTTAGATGAGGCTTTGTCACGCGTTGTGTTAGATCTTTCTGGTCGTCCAGGTTTGGAGCTTAATGTTAGTTTTACACGCGCAATGATTGGCACTTTTGATGTTGATTTGATTCCTGAATTTTTCCAAGGATTTGTTAACCACGCTTTAGTAACTCTGCACGTTGATAATCTTAGAGGTGTTAATTCTCATCACCAGGCGGAAACTATTTTTAAAGCTTTCGGCAGGGCACTACGCATGGCAGTAACGCTGGATGAACGTCAAGAGGGGGTTATTCCTTCTACCAAAGGCTCTCTTTAAATAAGCGATACCAATATGCAAAGTATTGCAATTGTTGATTATGGTATGGGTAACGTGCGAAGTGTGCAAAAAGCCATTGAGCACGTTGCACCTAATGATCAAGTTATTCTGACAGACGATGTTAAATTAATTGATGCTGCTGATCGTATCGTATTTCCTGGACAAGGTGCAATGGGTGCTTGTATGCAGGCGCTTAATCAGCATGGTTTGGTTGATGTTATTAAACGTTGTGAGCATGAAAAGCCTTTCTTGGGAATTTGCTTAGGATTGCAATTATTATTTGATCATAGTGAGGAAAATGGCGGCACTGAAGGTTTGTCGATCATTCCTGGTAATGTGGTTAAATTTCCAGATAGTGATTTAAAAATACCACATATGGGTTGGAATACTGTTAATCAAACTATTAATCACCCACTTTGGCATAATATTGAAAACAATGCACGCTTTTATAGTGTGCACAGTTACTATATTGAGCAAAAGGATGATTTGGTTGTTGCAGGTAAAACTAATTACGGGATTGACTTTACCTGCGCAATTGCCAAGGATAACTTATTTGCCGTTCAATTTCATCCCGAAAAATCACAACATGATGGCTTGCAACTTTTAGAAAATTTTGTAAATTGGAAAGCTTAACGCAGTAGTTGATTTGCGCAATTCATTGTGTTTGCGTAATAGCCAGGGCCAAATAAATTTAAATGATTAAGATAATGATAAAGCATGTATAAGGGCTTTCTATCATTAAAATCCTCATCTAATGGGTATTGAGCATTATAAGCTTGATAAAATTCGTTAGAAAAACCACCGAACATAAATGTTAAGGAAAAATCAACCTCTCTATGTCCATAATAGCTGGCAGTATCAATAAAATAAGGATTATTTTTCCCACTAATATAGTTTCCTGACCACAAATCTCCATGTAGTAGTGATGGCTTGATGGAGTTATCTAACAGACTTGGCAAGACTGTTTCAATGCGAATGAGTTGTTGAAAATCTGTTTGATTTAAAAGATTATTTTTTTCAGCTAACTCCATCTGAGGCAATAGCCGATATTCCCAGAAAAATTCCATCCAACTGTCAACATTCTTTCCAACTGCATTGTACTGCGGCGTTTGTCCGATCTTGTTGTCAAATTCAAAGCCAAAATAAGATGCTTTTTGCTGGTGTAGCTTGGCTATTTGAGCGCCTAATTGTATTTGCAAGTTTGGGTTTTTTACACTGTCTACCCATTCAAGTATTAACGAATATTCGCAGCTCCCAAGCACTTCTGGCGTATGTATGGTTTTTCCAAGCAGTGACAGTTCTTTACCTTCATTGATAAGTTGGTTGTTGGCTTGTTGTTGGTATTTAATAAATACCTGACTGTTGTCATTAAGTGTAACTTGGTAAGCCTCAAACAGCCCAGTACCAATTGGTTGAGATTTTAATACCTTCTGATTAAGGTGTTTTTCAATGTAGAGATCTATTGACACTGTTGTTTTATACACTCAACATAAGCTTGATGATCCATGGGCATATTATTTTTTTGTGATGAGAATATCATTTGCGCAATACAATCCATCATCTGATGTTCTGCCTCATGAGGGTCTTTTGTTTTATTTAAAATTTTTTGATAATACTTTTTAATGCCAATTGGTTGATTAATTGACAATTGCTCTCTTAAAGACAGGTGTAGATTAATATGCAAAAAAGGATTAACTTCACCTTGTTCAGGAAAAAAATCAGATTCAATGTTGCTAATGAGTTTGTGATATTCTGGATGAATATCAATAACTTGCGTTAGTTGATCTTCTAAAGGATCAAGAAGTTCTTTATTTAAGAATTTTTGCCAAGCATTGGCTAGGTATTTTCTTTGCTCAGTTCTATCTTGGGTATAGAGCACTTATAAATTTTTCTCTTCGTATTCACAAAGATCTAGCAAGATGCAGTCACTACATAATGGTGAACGTGCTTTACAAGTGTAACGACCATGCAGGATCATTAAATGATGTGCAGGCACTCGGTATTCATCAGGAATGAATTTAACCAATTTCTTCTCAACTTCTAGCACTGTCTTACCACTTGCAATTGCTGTACGATTAGCTACACGGTAGATGTGTGTATCAACTGCAATGGTTGGATGACCAAAGGCTGTATTAAGCACAACATTGGCTGTCTTACGACCTACACCTGGCAAAGCCTCCAGCTCTTTACGAGTTTCTGGCACCTGTGAATCGTATTTGTCGATTAGAATTTTACAAGCCTGAATAATATGCTTGGCTTTTGAATTGAATAGACCAATTGTTTTGATTGTGTCTCTAAGTGTATCCTCACCTAATTCATAAATTGATTCAGGGGTGTTAGCAATTGGAAATAATTTATCAGTTACCTTGTTAACACTTTTGTCTGTCGCTTGTGCTGAAAGAGTAACAGCGACCAAAAGCTCAAAAGGTGTATTGTAGTTCAGTTCAGTGGTAGGATTAGGTATCTCTTTTAGCAATCTGCTAAACATCTCAAAGCGTGTTTCTGCGTTCATTCTTCTCTTTTGTTGAATTTCCTCAATGGACGAAGATTATACCTGATAACTAAATTAATAGCAAAACGAACTAAAATAAGATCTTAAAAGAAAGACTCTCCATAGGCTTCTAGTTGTTGCCAAAGTTTTTCTTTATTTGGATGTTGCTCCCGCATACTTTGAATGCGCTGAAAGTATTCATCAATACTTAAATAGCCATTTTCTCCTGCTTGCACTCTGCCTTGTACGGTTTCAAACCAATCTTCAGACTCATCTTCAGTTAACGATTCAGGATAATTTCTAGCTTTAAAATGCATTAACAAAGTGTTGAGTTTTTGATCTTTAAACTTTGGATGAAACTCTCTTAATTTATTCGTATCAAGACTTTGCAGTTGATTACCAATTCGTTTATCAGCATTGTCCATAAAACCTTCATATAAAGATTGATCAACATCTTTGCTGGGTGTTAAATCGTTATCACTTTTGTAAATAGCTTGGACGGCTTTAGTGATTTCGGTTTTGTTGTTTTTAATAAAATCTAAATATTCCAAACACTGCTGCATGTTAATTTGCAGTTGATCCACCACTTTTGGATCAAGCTTATAAACATTAGGTACAAACATAGGGCTCTTGTTAAAGATCAAATCCTTGATTTGCAATCGTTGCACGCCTTCTGGAAGTTTTGATTGTTTGGTAAACATTAAGGTCCTTAGTTCTTGTGCATCAAGCTCTAGTAATATAGATGGGTCTTGATCAAGGTTAAAGACAATGGCCCGGTCGTTATATTCAGGGTGGTAAGCCAGCGCTACAGCTAGTCGCGTGCAAGACTTATCAGCTGGATACATGCCAGAGGTGTGTAGCATCGGTTCAAATAGATTTATTTTGTCCTCTACTGTTTTTTTCTCTCTTAAGCTAAAAGCATAGTCAAAGAGTTTTGGCTGTGAATCCTTAATAATTTTAGCAATGGCAATGGTGGCACGCACATCAGCCAGTGCATCATGCGCATCAGCGTGCTCGATACCGTTAGCCGGCGCTAGTTGGTCTAGTTTGAAAACTGGCTTAGCATCTTCATCATGCACCCATTTAAGGCTATTGTCTTTTTTTAATGCATAGCATAAGCGCACCACATCTAAAATATCCCAGCGGGTATTGCCATTTTGCCAATGCCAAGCGTATGGATCTAGAAAATTACGATACAGTGTGTAGCGTGTAAACTCATCATCAAAACGAATTGAGTTATAACCAACAACACAGGTATTTGGTATTGAGAATTCAGAATTAATTTTTTTGATAAATTTATGTTCAATTAGACCTTTTTCTGCGCAGTGTTGCGGGCTAATTCCAGTTACTGCACAAGCTTCAGGCGATGGCAAGCAGTCATTGGTTGGCTTACAATAAAACATATGTTCATCAAGAATATTGAGATTTTCATCAGTGCGAATACCAGCAAATTGTGAAATTCGATCAGTCTTTGGGCTAATACCAAAGGTTTCATAGTCGTACCAATAAAATGTTTTCATAATTAGGCCATTTTATCTGTGATTTTCATTATTTCCGAATTTTTTCAAAATTCAGTCATATTTGCTTATTTTTGTTCAATAAAATGCCATTTTTAGGTCAAAAACACCTTATTTTTAGCAAGTTTTAAATCTATTTTAATAATTTCCTAAATTTTAGGCAATAAAAAACCCAGCGATTAAGCTGGGTTTTTGTCTAAATAATTTGTAAAAAATTATTTAGCAACAACGTTAGCTGCTTGTGGGCCTTTAGCGCCATCTTCTAGATCAAACTCAACTTCTTGACCTTCTTCTAGAGATTTGTAGCCATCGCCTTGGATTGCACGGAAGTGAACAAATACATCATCACCACTTTCTTGCTCAATAAAACCAAAACCTTTCTTAGCATCAAACCACTTTACTTTTCCTGTTGTAGACATTATGTCTCCTATAAGTTTAAAAAAAATACCGAAAAAACATACCACTTTTATAACTTAGAGAAGATGATATACATCAGTCAACACAATATAAATAGTAGCTGTACACTTTACCAGCAAATGCAATTTTAACTTACTTTTTAAGCAATAAAGATGAATTTAGTCGAGTATTTTTTTAATAACTAATTACGACTAAATTTTGGCTTTCTGTTGCGACTATTGTCTTTTCTATCTCTATTATTTCTACCGCCACGTCTATCATTGCGAGCGCCTTTTGAAAATTTGCCACGACCAAAGTTTCTTTTACTTTTCTTTCTTTGTCCACCAATAGTTGCTTTATTGTTTTTCTCGGTTAGTTCAGCAATGTTAAGACGTTTACCATTGACAACAGTTTTTTGTAAAACGTCAAAAATTTCTTTTGGCATTTCATCAGGTAGATCAATGGTTGAAAAGTTATCAAAAATCTGAATTGAGCCAATATATTCGCTATCCATATCAGCTTCATTCGCAACAGCGCCAAGAATATTGCCAGGCTTAACGTTGTTATTATTGCCAACTTCAACACGATAGCGTTTCATTGGAATTTTTGGAAAATCTTTTAAAGAGTTTGCATTAACTGGAATGATTTTTTCTTCACTAGGTTTTTGATCGTTACCAAAACTAGGCTCTTTTTCGGATAATAAGAGTGGCTCGCTTCCTTGTGCGATGAGTGCCAGTGCGGCTGCAATTTTTAAATGACCTACCTCCTCATTAGCCTCTTGAAACTCACTAACTAATTTTTCAAAAACACTTAGCTCTTGATTATTTAAAGTTTCAGTAATTTTTTGCTTAAATGTTTCAATGCGTTTTTCATTAATCCTTTTAGCGCTAGGCAGTTCAATAGGGTCAATTTTTTGACGTGTTACGCGCTCAATAGTATTAAGCATGCGTCTTTCACGGTGTGATACAAATAAGATTGCATTGCCTTCGCGACCTGCACGGCCAGTGCGCCCAATACGGTGTACGTAAGTCTCAGCATCTTGCGGGATGTCATAGTTCACCACATGAGAAATTCTTGGAACGTCTAATCCTCGGGCTGCAACATCAGTGGCAATTAGAATATCAATTTTTCTTTTTTTATAATTATCAATAATGCGTTCACGTTGATTTTGAGCAATGTCACCATTAATAGCTTCCGCAGAAAAACCTCTTGCTGATAATTTTTCAGCCAATTCAACAGTCAGAGTTTTGGTTCTAGCAAAAATAATCATTGCATCAAACTCTGTCACCTCAAGAATTCTTGTTAATGCATCAAGCTTTTGGTGCATCCCACCAACTAAACAGTATTTTTGCGTAATGGTGGTTGCTGTTTCTGTTTTTGTCTTAACTTTAACCAGTTTTGGCTTGTTTAAAAACTCCTCAGCTACGCGCTTGATAACGTTTGGCATGGTGGCAGAAAAAAGTGCGATTTGACGTTTTTCTGGAATGCGTTCCATTACCCATTTAATATCATCAATAAAGCCCATTTTTAACATTTCATCGGCTTCATCCAAAACAAATGATGTTAGGCTGTCTAGCTTTAAGGTGCCTTTTTTAATATGATCCATAACGCGACCTGGCGTACCAACCACACAATGCACACCACGTTTTAGTGGGCGTAATTGAATATCGTATGATTGTCCACCATAGATTGGCAATACATGAAAGTCTTTCATACCTCTGGCATAAGTTTGAATGGCTTCTGATACTTGAATTGCCAACTCTCGCGTTGGTGCTAGTATTAATAATTGAGGCGCATTTAGGGTTAAATCAATATTGTCTAACAGTGGCAAGGCAAAGGCTGCTGTTTTTCCTGTTCCTGTTTGTGCTTGACCGATAACATCTTCACCGTTTAATAAGTGTGCAATACACTGTTCTTGAATCGGAGAAGGGGTTTCATAACCAATAGAATCCAATACCTTTAGGATTGAGTCGGATAGGCCTAAATCGCTAAATTTGGCTTGTGGTTTGTTGTTAGGCTTATTTTCAGACATGGGTCTTTGGTCCGCAGACAAAGACCGCAATTATACGCTAGTTAATATATATTAGTTTTTTATTATATTTATTAGGAGTACAATAACAACAAACAGGTATGATTTTTTTTGGAGATTGATATGAAGCTCGGAATGGTGGTTTATTCTAATGAACCTGAAACAGTGTTTAATGCGTTCAGGCTTGGTGTATTTTCTTTGGGGAAGGGCGATGTTGTTAAAATTTTTTTGCTTGCAAAAGGTGTTGAGAGTGAGACACTGAATGATGATAAATTCAAAGTGTCTGAACAAATGCAATCTTTTGTTGATGCTGGTGGAGAGATATTTGCCTGTGGAACTTGTTTAAAGCTTAGAAAATCAAACTCATCAGACATGTGTCCAGTGTCGACTTTAGATGATCTTCATCAAATTATCAGCCAATCAGATAAAGTATTGACTTTTTAATTAGCGCCATTTGATTGAGCATCCTATAGAGGGAATTTGGTTTGTAGGCCCTTTTCCTGTCTGTGAAATTTGTTTCATGGCTTCAAACAAATCTCTATGAGTGCCCTCAGGCGCTGTTTCTTTTTTTGAAGCGTCAAAGCGACCTCGATATTGCAATGTCATATGCTCTGATAACCCAAAAAAATCTGGCGTGCAAACCGCTCCGTAGGCTTTGGCAATTTCCTGTGTCTTATCAATTAAGTATGGAAATGAAAAGTTCATTTTTTTTGAGATTTGAATCATATTCTCGGTTGAGTCTTCGTCATACAAAGATTGGTCATTGGACATAATTGCCACCGAATTGATACCGTATTCGTCTTTTAATTTTCTGGTGTCTTCAACAAGCCTAGGAAGAATCGCTTTGATGTAAGGGCAATGATTGCAGATAAACATTACTAGCAACCCATTCTTGCCAGCTGCTTTATTAAGATTCCACTTGTTTCCACAAATATCGGGCAAATCAAAGTCAATAGCAGGGGCGTTGAAATCACATACAGGTGTTGTAAGACTAACCATTGTTTTGTCTCCTTGTTAAGACTTTAATAGGGTTTGAATAATATGCCCTGCCATCATTAAACCAAAAATATTAGGCATGTAAGAGATGGCACCATTGACTGCTCTTGGCCTGCCAGTAGGGGCTGTATCAGTAGCGCATACTTCTTGATGAGGTAGAGCTTTAATTTGCAGTTCTGTTGAATGTACCACAGGAAATTTGAGAGAAGCGTGAATTCGTCTTAGTTGTTTGCGCATCTCACGCGCCAAAGCGCAATTTTGAGTTTTATCCATACGTGATATTTTGACTTTGCTCGGATCAAGCCTGCCACCTGCGCCCATACTAGAGATGATTGGTTTAGCAGATTTGTTACATCTATCAATCAGCACAGTTTTATAGGCAATGGCATCAATACAATCGGCAACAAAATCTAGCTCATCTTCTCCAGCGATAGTGATAGCCTTGTCTCGATCGATAAATTCATTACGTTTAACAATTACGGTATCGGGATTGATGTCATGTAAGCGCTTAGCAAGTACGTCGACCTTTTGCTCACCAAGAGTAGAGTTAAGTGCTATGATTTGACGATTAAGATCGGTTTTTTCGACTTTGTCAAAATCAACTAAAGTCAATTTACCAATACCCGCTCGACAAAGGCTCTCGGCACAAGCACCACCCACGCCACCAAGCCCTGCAATTAATACGTGTGATTCAGCCAAGCGAGCCAAACCCTCTTGACCTAATAAAATCTCAGTACGTGCGCAACTTCCAGCCATTTTTTTTCTTCGTCTTTTCCTTTTCCACTGTGTTATTTTAAGTTAAACAAATTAATTGCATTATTATCACATTGCATAATCACCTCATCAAGTGATATTTGTTTAAGTTCAGCAATTGTTTGAGCTACTAAATTTAAATCATTTGGGTTTGTGTGATCATCTGTTTCGATAAGCATAAATTCTAGTGGTATGTTTTTAGCAATCTTTCGAACCTTTGTTGATTGATGATTAGTAATTTGCATACCAAAACCCAAACAAAAACCCATGCTTGTTAATGTTTTTGCTTGTTCTTCACTGCCAGAAAAACCATGAATCTCACCACGCACTTTAGGAAATTTTTTCAATAAAAATATAACATCCTCAGTTGCTTTAACCGCATGAATAATAACAGGTAGTTTGTATTTATCAGCAAATTTTAATTGTGATGTAAAAATATGAAGTTGCTGATCTTTATTGATATCCTTAATATAATCTAATCCGCATTCGCCAATGGCAATGGGATTATTGCACTTTATTAAATATTCTAAATAGTCAAGATCTTGATCTGAATGGAATTCGCTCGCCCAAGGATGAATTCCCAGCGCAAAATAAGGATACATTTGTACATCAATCCAATTTTGCTTTCCAATACTAGGCACGATAGCAACGGCATTTTGTGCAATTGTTGATAAGTTGTCAAAGTCTAGATGTGCATGAGAGTTAATCATAGGTCAATATAATAACCTTGAATTGATAAAATAATTACGCAAAATTTAGCGATAACTTAACATTAAAACTTAAAAGTGATTATAATAGTCCGATTATTCTGATTGAAGATAGAAGATACATATGAAAACATTTAGCGCTAAAGCACATGAAGTGAAAAGAGACTGGTTCTTAGTAGACGCAGACGGCAAAACATTAGGTCGTTTGGCAACTGAAGTTGCTTCTCGTCTTCGTGGCAAGCACAAGGCGGAATACACGCCACACACTGATACAGGAGACTATATCGTTATCGTTAATGCTGAAAAGGTTAAAGTAACAGGTAATAAGTTTGATGACAAAATGTACCATCACCACACAGGTTATGTTGGTAACTTAAAGTCAGTAGCTTTTAAAGATTTACAAGCTAAAAAGCCTGAAGAGATTATCAATAAGGCAGTAAAAGGCATGTTGCCAAAAGGTCCATTGGGCAGAGACATGTTTAGAAAAATGAAAGTATTTGCAGGTTCTGAGCACACACACGGTGCACAACAGCCGCAAGTTTTAGATATTTAATTAAGAGAAGAGTATGGCAAAGACAGAAACTTTTTACGCAACAGGCAGAAGAAAAACATCAGTTGCTCGCGTATACATGACTAAAGGTAAAGGTGTTTTTACAGTTAACAAACGCCCAATGAATGAATATTTCGGACGCGAAACTTCTTCAATGATCATTAACCAACCATTAGACACTGTTGAAATGAGAGATAAGTTTGATTTCAATATTATTGTAAAAGGTGGTGGTGATACTGGTCAAGCGGGTGCAATTCGCTTAGGTGTTACTCGTGCATTAATGGAGTACGATAATGAATTGCGTGGTGATTTACGTAAAGCTGGTTTTGTTACTCGTGATGCAAGAATTGTAGAGCGTAAGAAAGTTGGCCGTAAGAAGGCGCGTAAGAGCGAGCAGTTCTCAAAGCGTTAATACAGATTCAAGTATTATTAAAAAACCCGCTCAATGCGGGTTTTTTATTGTCTGTTGTTTACACACCACCATTGGCATGATCATATTTTGAAAGCTGATTATAAGTAATAATTTCTTTTAAAGTTTCAACATAGTCATAGCCAATCTCAGCGTAGTTTTCTAATCCTTCAGACAGTCCAATGCCAGTAATTGTAAGATTGTTGTCGCGTTTGTGCTTGCGTATTTTCCTAAGTGTTGAATAAGCATTGTTACGATTAATGGATCTCATATAGTATTCAACAGATTTAGACAGTGAAGAAAATTTGGCAACCTCATGAGTGGCATCTTTGTCTCGTTTGAGTGGTACAACACCACAGCCTTTTTTAAAACACCAAAGTCCAAAAAAATTGTGATAATATTTAGCAAACCTTGATCTTCCCCAGCTTGATTCGTAAGCACCTTGAGCAAGAATTAGAGAGCTTGGGATGATGTCAATATGTGTTAATAACTCTTCTTTATCACCTTGTTTAACGCGATAATATTTGTATAAGTCGTTAAGTTTATATTGGTTAATATTGTTGTTTTTAATATCATTTCTTAACAAAATAATTTTTGAATTTTGTTTTTCTATTTCAGGAAGTAAGTAATTAAAAAAAGCCTTTTTTCTTTGTTGAACGTTATCTATTTGTTCAAAATCTGGTGTTTTCAGAGAGTTCATCCATGAGCTTAGATCCCAAAATTCATCAGCATGACTGGGCAAGATAAAAAAGATACAGATGAGGAATGTTTTAAAGTTCAAATTGTTCAATGGAAGCTGACATAACTTCTATTGTAAACATTTTTTCAATCTCTAGATTAAGTAAGTAAGATTTAATAACGCGAACAACACCAGCATGAGCAACAATTAATACAGATTTATCTGAATGTTTATGATGAATGTCTTTAAAAGCAGATAGTACTTGTTGTTGAAATTCATATAGATTTTGAGCGTTAGGCGGTTGATTGTTGATAGGGTCTTTTTTAAAGTTATCAACCAAATCTTGTCCAATTTGTTGAGAATTTTTTCCTTGCCAATCGCCAAATCCTAGCTCAATAAAACCAGAATAAGAATCGCAAAGAATGCTTTGCTCACTGGCTAGATGATTAGCAAAGTCTTGACAGCGAAGCAGGGGTGATGTAGCAATATAATCCCAAGTTTTTCCTTGGGTTGAGTCAAGCATTTGTTGCCAGCCTTTGTCAGTCAAAGGGTCGTCTTGATTGCCGCGATACATCCTGCCACCGACAGGCTCGCCATGTCTTAGTAAGCTTAATTTCATTCGCTTACTTGTTCACGAGACATTAGGTGATTAACCGCCTCTGTTGGTGTTATTTTTCCTTGGGTGACATAATAAACTTGCTCACAAATTGGCATTTCAACTTGTTTTTGAGAGGCGATCGATAAGATCAAATCTAAAGTATTTAATCCTTCAACAGTCGCACCAACATTGATTAAAGCGTTTTTAACGCTGTGATTTTTTGCCAGTTCTTTACCAAATCGTCTATTTCTAGAAAGGTCATCCGAACATGTTAATACCAAATCTCCCAGACCAGAAAGCCCTACAAAAGTTGATTGGCAAGCGCCTAAAACTTGCCCAAATCGACTCATTTCAGCCAAGCCTCTGGTAATAAGTGCCGCTTGAGTGTTGGTACCAAAGCCAAGACCTGATGCGATACCGGCCGCAATAGCTAGAATATTTTTTACAGATCCGCCAATCTCAACACCAATAATATCACTATTGGTATAAGCTCTTAATGATTTAGTTTGTATGAGTTTTGCAAAGTGATTGCGAGAGTCTTTGTCTTGGGAAGCAACAACTAAGGCAGTTGGCTTATTGTCCGCCACTTCAAAAGCAAAACTAGGTCCTGAAATAACACATGGATGAAAGTTTGGAAGTAGTCGTTCAAAACTTTCATGTAAAAAGCAATTTTCTTTTGTGTCAAATCCTTTAGTTACCCAAGCTAATTGATGATGCTCCTTGAGTAAGGGTTTAATGCTTTCCAGCACTTCAGAAAAAGCATAACTGGGTGTGGCAATTAAAATATCATTGCAATATTGTATATTGTCAAGGCCAAAAACAATGTTAATGTTGTCTTGATAGGGTGTTGGCAGTGCGTGATGCTGAGGCTGAATAGATTCAACTTCTTGTTGAGTATGTGTATGAAGGAAAATTGTGTCAAAATTATCGCTAAGCGCAATAGCAAGCGCACTACCCCATGCGCCACTACCGATAATAGATAAGTTAGCCATTTAAAATTTTATCTAACTCACCTGATTGATCTGCCGCTGACAAGTCGTCAAATCCACCCACATGGACACCATTAATAAAAACTTGTGGCACAGTAGATCTACCTGTAAGCTCCATAACTTCGTTCCAATCGTTTTGGCTTTTTACATAATGCTTTTTAAAAGGAATGCCGCGTTTTTCTAATAGTTGATAAGCACGTTGGCAAAAAGGGCAGCTATCTGAACAGTAAATGGTATTTTTTTTCATGACTAACTCCTTGTTTAAGTTTTAATAGGCAATTTTGCTCTTTTCCAGGCTTGTATCCCACCTTTAAGATTGTAAACGTTTTCAAATTCATTGCGAGTTAATAGTCCTGCAATGTGTGCAGATCTTGATCCACTGCGACAATAAACCAATATTTTTTTATCTTTATCAAGCGTATCTAGCTTGTCTTTTACATTGGCAAGAGGAATATGAATGTCGCCATCAATATAGCCCTGTTTTCTTTCTTTTTTCTCTCTTACGTCTAATACAATAATATCTTCATCCATTAAAGCTACGGCGTTATTAGCATCAATAATGTCGTATTTTCTATTTTTATCTGCAATAATACTGCCAATCAGTAAAGCAATTAATAAAACCAATGTGATGGTGGTAAACAGTTGCTCTTCGGCAAGCAAAAAGTCAATAATTTCGTTCATTTAGCTCCTTGTAAAAAGTTATTTAGCATTTCATGCCCTTGTTCGGTTAGGATGGATTCAGGATGGAATTGCACACCCTCAATGTCAAATTCCTTATGTTTGATACCCATGATTTCATCAATCTCACCATTTTCATCTTTAGTCCAAGAAGTAATTTCAAAACATGCGGGTAAGTTTGTTTGGTCTGCTACTAATGAGTGATAGCGCGTAGCATTAAGAGGGTTTTTAAGGTTGGTAAACATGCCTTTATTAGTATGAAAAACCTTTGATATTTTTCCATGCATAATTTCTTTAGCGCCAATAATATCACCGCCAAACGCTTGGACCATGGCTTGAAATCCTAGACAAACACCCATCATTGGTATTTTCCCCGAGAAGTGCTTGATGGCTTCAATAGAAATACCAGCTTCATTAGGTGTGCAAGGACCTGGAGAAATTACTAAAAATTCAGGGTTTAGTTTTTCGATTTCCTCAATGGTAATTTCATCGTTACGATGAACCTCAACCTCTTGGCCCAGTTCGCCAAAATATTGCACCAGGTTATAGGTGAATGAGTCGTAATTGTCAATCATGAGTAACATAATGTGGCTTATTTTACCGCTAAAAAGGATGCAAAGTTAAGACACTGAAAATGACAAATACTACTACCAAATCCTGCTTGAATAAAGCGATCTAAATGTGTTTGTTGATTATCTGTAATGAGCACATTTTCAATCGACTGGCGTTTTGCGGCAATCTCGAGTTCGCTGTAACCATTGGCACGCTTAAAATTCAAGTGCAGGTTCGTCATTCGCCGTTGTTTCTTAGCATCGTTAAAATGAATTTTTTCAGAAACAATAAGAACACCATCTGGATTTATTCCTTGGTAGATTTTGTCAATTAAAGATTGACGGTCGTTTGGTTTTATAAATTGTAGAGTAAGATTAAGAACCACAATAGAGGCGTCTTTTATCTCGATATTGTTAATATCATCGCAGATAACTTGCGCATAATCAATCGTACCGGTTAAGTTCTGACGACATTTTTCCACCATATCAATCGAATTATCAATGGCAATAATTTTATTATTAACACAAGGGTTGTTAATACCCAATGCTAGTGAAGTTGCGCCTGTTGAAGCGCCTAAGTCATAATAATTAGTATTGTCTTGTCCGTAGGCTTTAACAAATAATCCTATCATTTCAATCATGGATTGATATCCAGGCACACTGCGCCTAACCATGTCGTCAAATACATTGGCCACTTTAGCATCAAATGTGAAATCAACTAAATCGGTATTTTTGTTAAAAATTTGATCGCGCTCTTTA
>CAZEYU010000010.1:0-5066 GCA_964516395.1 uncultured Candidatus Thioglobus sp. | reverse complement strand
AAATGTGAAATCAACTAAATCGGTATTTTTGTTAAAAATTTGATCGCGCTCTTTAGGATGCATAAAGATTTTCCATAAAAAACTCACTGACTAAAAGTGGCGTATTACCTACACAAAATACAGAGCGCCTTCCCCAGGTAGAGCCTGTATGGGTGATTTGCAATTCACCCCGTTGTATTTTTGGATTGTTGAATAAAATTTCACCCAAAGGTTTAGAGCCAATAGCTAGTAAATCTTGAGTATCTTGATTAACAGGAATAACAGATCTAGCAAATACAACCACTTGACCATTGCCCAAAAGCTCCACTTCACGAATAACACATTCATTGTTAAACTTAAGAGCATCCAGTTCATTTTTATAAGGCATGCCTGTGACTTGAGATACCACGCGTACAGAAAAATCACTAAATTTGTGTTTAAGTTTTGCTGTTAAAGATTGGTCATCATCCAGCCATGGTTTTAGTGTATTTGGCGCAGCATCAATTCCAGATAGACTTTTCCAAACCAATTCTTTTGTCTTAATCATGTGAATATTTTAAGCTAAGTGGTGGCGTATTGGGATTTGTCATTTGTAATCCAACGGTTAATCAATGCTTGTTGTCTTGACTCATCGAGATGTAAAAGTTGTTGAGCATAATAATTAACTTGTTTAAGCAGGTATCCATCACGCACAATATTGGCAATTTTCATATCGGCAATACCGGTTTGTTGAGTGCCTAATATCTCACCTGGGCCGCGCAGTTCTAAATCTTTATTGGCAATTTTAAATCCGTCATTAGTTTGACGTAGAATATCTAGACGTTCAGTGGCAGTGCTACTGAGTGGTGCTTGATACATCAAAATACAAATACTCTGATCACACCCTCTGCCAACACGACCGCGCAACTGATGAAGCTGTGCAAGTCCTAATCGTTCAGAGTTTTCAATTACCATGAGTGAAGCATTGGGCACATTAACCCCTACTTCAATAACAGTGGTGGCAACTAGTACATCAATTTTTCCTTGGGAGAATTGTTGCATGATGGTTGATTTTTCACTCTTGTTCATTCTCCCATGAATAAGAACAACAGATAGATTCTCCAAGTTTTGTTGTAAATAATGGTGTGTATTAGTGGCAGATTCAGCCCGCAACGCTTCTGACTCTTCAATGAGAGTACATACCCAATAAACTTGATTACCATCATTGCAAACTTGTTTAATTTTACTAACCACTTCATCTTTTCTTTGATTGCTTAGTGCGATGGTTGTTACAGGTGATCTTCCTGGCGGTAGTTCATCAATAATAGAAGAGTCCAGGTCTGCATAAGCACTCATAGTGAGCGAGCGAGGAATAGGGGTAGCGGTCATCACCAACTGGTGTGGCGCGTTGTTGGCTTTTTTTGCCAACAGTAGGCGTTGATGTACACCAAATTTATGTTGCTCATCAATAATAACCAATCCAAGTTTTTTAAACTCAACTTGATCTTGAAATAAAGCATGTGTACCAATAATAACTTGCGCTTCTCCTGAGGATATTTTTTCTAATTGTTCTGATCGCTGCAGTGAGTTTTGAGATCCTGTTAAAAAAGCAATGTTAATTCTAAGAGGTTCTAGATAGTCTGAAAATCCATGCAAATGTTGTGCGGCTAAAATTTCAGTTGGTGCCATGATGGTGGCTTGGAAATTATTATCAATGGCTTGTAAGCAAGCAAATACAGCCACAATAGTTTTTCCAGAGCCAACATCACCTTGCAAGAGTCTTAGCATTGGATGATTTGAAGACAGATCGTTGTTAATCTCATCAATGCTTTTTTGTTGGGCGTTGGTTAACTGAAAGCCTAAATTTTTCAACAACTGTTTTGGCAAACGCTGAGAAATTTTAAAAATATTGGAAATTTTGCTTTTTCGCTCACTTTTGAGCTTGAGAAGGCTTAATTGTTGGGCACAAAGCTCCTCAATAATAAGTCTTTGTTGTGAAATGTGCTTAAAATTCGCTATTTCATCAATATTTTCATCAATTTGTGGGTGATGTAGTGTATTTAGAGCTTGTTTTAAGGTCGGCATGGAATTTTTTGCCAAATTTTCCAAATTATCAACTAAAGGTGATTGTTTTAAAGTTTCTAAGGCGATATTAATCCATTTTTTCAGCTGTGGTTGGTGAATGTTTCCAGTTAGTGGATAAATAGGGCTTAAGGTTTTTTCCAGTAGTGTCACCTGTCCTTTGGAAATTAGTCGATATTCAGGATGATGCATCTCTAACCCGTCTCGTCCAATTTTGACCTCACCAAAGCACTGAATAATATCGCCGCGAACAAACTGTTGTTTTTGATGTTGGTTAAAGTGAAAAAATCTCAGAAGTAGCGTGCGATTATCTTTATCAGATAAGTAGCATAATAATTGTCGTTGTTTAGTTGGCAACTCTTCAATGCGATCTATGGTGAGTTGAACTAAAGACTCTTTGCCAACTTGCACTTCATTAAGTTGGCTAAATTTGGTTTTATTTTGATAGCGCAGTGGCAAATGAAACAAAAAATGTTCCAAGGTATAAATACCAATATTATTAAGCTTTTCTTGCGCTTTTGGTCCTAATCCGTTTAGGCTTATAATTGGATCATTCAGGCTGTGCATTAAATTAGAACTTTAGCAAAGGATATTTTTTTAAAAAAATGCTTTTAGTTCAATAGTTATAGTCGCACGGCTCTATCACCATAACCCCATCCATTTCAACTTGTGCACCCTTGGGTAGTTCATTAATACCTACTGCCGCACGTGCTGGATAAGGTTGGTCAAAATATTGTGACATGATCTCATTAACGATTGGGAAGTTGTTAAGGTCAGTTAGAAAGACATTGAGTTTTACAATATCATTTAAAGTGCCACCCGATTTCTCACATACAGCAGTTAGATTTTTAAATACTTGATTAATTTGTGCGCTAATATCGCCTTCAATCATTTCCATGGTTTCTGGCACTAATGGAATTTGACCAGATAGATAAATCGTAGAGCCACCTGTAACGCATACTGCTTGTGAATAAGTGCCAATGGCTTGTGGTGCCTGATCTGTAGAAATGATGTGTTTTTGCATAATATTTTATTTTTTAAAATTTGGTTAATTATAAAACCAAAGTACCATTATTGGTTAAGTCTGTTGCGAATAATTTATGTTTATGCAAAAAGTAAGTGTTAGTTTGGTATATAATATATCACCTTGATTTTTAAGTAATTATTTATGCTAAAAAGACTATTCTCAGCAGTTTTATTGCTTTTTTTTCTAATAGCTCCAGTTAATGCAGATCAGAATCCATCAACAGCTGCATTGGGTATTATGATAGATGCTCTTACTTCTTTGCAAGAGTATAGAGGCACAGGAAAAACATCAATAGAAGACGTTGAAGAAGTGATTATTGCAGAATTACTTCCATCATTAGACATTACTGAAAGCGCTAGAATTGCACTTAAAAGGTATTGGTTGCGCCTTACTCCAAAACAACAATTAATCCTTAAAACCTACATAGCAACATCTTTAGTTGATAGTTATTCATCAGTACTATCCTCATACGAAAGCTTAGAAGGTGTTGAAATTTCTGTTGATCCAGAGGTTAAACGTAAAGACAATAAAGCGATTGTAAAAATGCACATTAAAGATGGAGATAAAAAACCAATAACAGTCAAACTAAAAATGGTTATGAACGATCAAGATTGGCATATTTATGATGTTGTTTTATCTGGTGTTAGTTTGGTAAAAAACTATAAAGCTAGTTTTAATTCTCACATAAAGCGTAAAGGTATTGAAAGTTTGATTGCCAAAGCAACAAGAAAACTTAGAAAGCATTCAAAAGAAAACTGCCCAGTTTGTCTCTCTATGGGCCTTCAACAAGCTGTTCTTGATGCGCAGACAAAGTTTTAAGAATATTTGTTCAACTAGTCAACCATATTGATATCAACCCCTTGCTCAAGTAGCTTGGCCTGCAAAGCATTTCGGTATGCGTTGAAGTCATCATGGGTTTTGTGGTTTCTACCGCTAACAAAACTCAGCACCGCATTAAAGTGAAAGCTGTATAGGCGATTATCGATTTCTATGATTTTTTTTCCTTCATCAAATAGCAACATACCAGGTCGGTAACTTAACTTATATTTTTGAGCTATTTGTTTAGGAGTTGTTTTACTTCCATCAAAGTCTATTATCTGTTCATCAGAATCAGCGTCAAAGCGAACAAATAAGAATTTATCTAACTCCTCTAGCACATCTTCTCTATTTAATAATTTAGAGTGAATCTGAGAACAGCCTGTGCATCTTTTGTCTTCAAATAGCATGATTACCGGATCACTAAATCCAGAGAAGTCACTAACTTTCTCTAAAAGAGGGTGTGAGATAAAATTATATTCAGGATTGGATTTACCGGCTATGAATTGATTCAGTGTTTGTGTTTTGGTGTTATTACTTGCAACATATTCAACAGTGTGGCCAAATAGTTTTGGATTCCGATAGCCATTAGTTCTAAATATTTGACTACCTTGCTTATCTAAAAAGACAATGGTTGGCGTGTATTTAATGCCTAGCATCTGAGCCAATTCTTTTTCACTGGTTGACTCACCATTTGGCATTGTTATTTCACGACCACCTTTAATATTGACAGCAATGACAGAGAAGTTATTTTTAATAAAATCTTGATTTTCTCCGCCTTTAAAGTTCTGCTCAAGCATGGCATTACAATACGGGCATCCATCTAAATGGAAAAATAGAAGTACTTTTTTATCATCATCGCCTGCCTCTTCTACATCTTCACTAATATCTAAAAAACTATCAGTAAACCAAGAGGGTGTTTCATATTGCTGACCGCCAGTAACTTTCCCTGGTTCAACAGCATAAGTCAATGTATTTAAAATGCACGTTAGAATAAAAACTTTAACAGTTTGTTGCATGATAGCCCCCCTCAAGATTGTTTATCACTAAATGATTCAAAGTATAACCTGGAATGGCAAATATTTCAATGTAGCAATCAAGCAGTTAAATACTGTCTAAAGGTTTTGAAAGGTTTTTGAAACTGAAGATGGTGCCCGGGGCCGGAATCGAACCGGCACGGCCG
>CAZEYU010000009.1:0-39249 GCA_964516395.1 uncultured Candidatus Thioglobus sp. | reverse complement strand
TTGTGCCCACGTTTACGTGTGGTTTGGTTCTTTCGAATTTTTCTTTTGCCATTTTTTATTCCCCTACGTTTTACAATTAAATTTTAAATTTATGGAGCTCACCAGCGGATTTGAACCGCCGACCTCTTCCTTACCAAGGAAGTGCTCTACCGACTGAGCTAGGTGAGCACATTCCCCCACTTGGAGCGGGTAACGAGAATCGAACTCGTCTCATTGGCTTGGAAGGCCAAGGTAATACCAATATACGATACCCGCAAATTCTTTTTGTTTATGGTGGAGAGAGAAGGATTCGAACCTTCGAAGCCAGAGGCGACGGATTTACAATCCGCATACTTTAACCACTCGTAAATCTCTCCAAAACAATCCACAATTATCCCATAGCATTTCATTCTCTGCAAGGGGTATTTTGCTTGTTTTTTTAAGTTTTTTTATAATCTAGATACGCCACTTGAAATTGCAGCCTCAAATACTGCTTTTGGCACAACATCAATCAGTCTTTTATCGAATGGCTTTGGAATAATATAATCCTTACCAAAGCTCATGCTATCAACATGATAAGCCTTGAGTACATCTTCTGGAACCTCTAACTTTGCCAAATCTTTAAGTGCATGCACGGCAGCAATTTTCATCTGTGTATTAATTTCACTCGCCTTAGCATCCAACGCCCCTCTAAAAATAAATGGAAACCCTAAAACATTATTTACTTGGTTTGGATAATCACTTCGCCCTGTTGCCATGATTAAATCATCACGTGCAGAATTAGCATCAGCTGGGGATATTTCCGGATCAGGGTTTGACAATGCAAACACAATAGGATTATCTGCCATTGATTTCACCATGTCTTTAGAAACTAAATTAGCCGCTGCAACACCTATAAAAATATCAGCATCTTGCATGGCATCAGCCAGCGTTTCTTTATCTGTTTCTACCGCATATTGCGCTTTAACATTGCTTAATCCTTGCATTTGTTTGTTAATAACACCCTCTTTATCAACCAGTAAAATATTGTCTTTATCAAGACCTAAATCACACAATAAATTAAGCGTGGCAATGCCAGCTGATCCAGCCCCTAAGCAAACCAGCTTAACTGTTTTTATATCCTTACCTTGAATCTCAATTGAGTTTAATAACCCTGCGGCAATGATAATAGCCGTGCCATGCTGATCATCATGAAAAACTGGAATATCCAATTCTTCAATCAAACGCTTTTCAATTTCAAAACAACGTGGAGCTGAGATATCTTCTAGATTAATTCCGCCAAATGTTGGGGCAATATTCTTAACAGTATTTACAAACTCATCAACATCTTGAGTATCTACTTCAATATTAAATACATCAATATCGGCAAACTGCTTAAACAAAACACCCTTGCCTTCCATAACTGGTTTAGCTGCCAACGGCCCAACATTGCCAAGCCCTAATACAGCCGAACCATCTGAGATAACTGCTACCAAATTACCCTTAATGGTGTAGTCATAAACTTTGCTGGCATCTTTAGCAATCTCTCTGACTGGTGCTGCCACACCAGGTGTATAAGCCAAAGATAAATCATGATGCGTATCCAGGGCTTTGTGCGAAGAAACAAACAATTTTCCAGGTCGCTCTCCCTGGTGATAATCAAGGGCTAATTTGTGAAATTCTTCGCTCATTTTGGGTTAATATTGTTTATACGACAAGCGTGATATTATATAAGCATTAAGCGGGGGTTATCATGGTTAATAAAATCAGTATTGTTGGCGCTGGAAGAGTTGGTGAAAGCACTGCACAAATGTTGGCTATTCAAAAGCTATCTGAGAAAATTGTACTTATCGATCTTGATGATAAATATGCCAAAGGTGTGGCACTTGACATTCAAGAAACCTCAAGTGTTTACCATTTCGACTCTGAACTATCTGGCAGTAGTGATATCGCCAATATCAAAGATTCCAATATTGTTATTATTACCGCAGGAGTGCCAAGAAAGCCTGGCATGGATCGGGCAGATGTTCTAGCAATAAATCTTAAAATTATTGACCAGATAATGGATGGTGTTATTAAATACGCGCCGGATGCTTATGTAATTGTAGTTTCAAACCCAGTAGATGTACTTACCTACTATGCAAACAAAAAAACCAACTGGCCACGCAATAGGATTATGGGGCAAGCTGGAATTCTAGACTCAATGAGAATGTCTAGCTTTATCGCCATGGAAACAGACTATTCCATTAATGATATTCAAGCCATGGTGCTTGGCGGTCATGGAGATACCATGGTTCCATTACCAAGATTTACTACGGTCAGTGGCATATCAATTGAGTACTTGCTTGATAAAAAAACCATTGATAATTTAATTCAACGCACGCGTGACGGCGGTGCAGAAATTCTTAATCTTAAGCAAAAATCCAGTGCCTATGATGCACCAGGTGCAGCGGTTAGCACCATGGTAGAGGCTATCGTGCATAACAAAAATCGACTATTGCCTTGTATTACTATGCTTGAAGGTGAATATGGTCAAAATGATATTGCCATTGGTGTGCCTGTAGTATTAGGTGCAAATGGAGTAAAAAACATTGTAGAGTTAGATTTTACTAATGATGAGCAAAATGCCTTCAATACTTCTGCAAAGGTTATTAAATCACTGATTAATGAAGCAAAATCCTTAAGCTAAAATATTATTCATTCTTGTAATATTTTCTAACGAGATGCCTTTAGGGCAAACACGCTCACAATGTCGATGATTTGAACAACTGCCAAATCCTTTGTCTTCCATCTTTTTAATCATTTTATGAGCACGATCCTTTGTTTCGATTTCACCTTGGGGCAGTAATGCCAAATGTGAAACTTTAGCAGCAACAAATAACGTTGCACTGGCATTTGGACACACTGCCACACAGGCGCCACAACCAATACAAGTAGCTGAATTAAAAGCTTCATCAGAATCGTGCTTTTCTACTCGAGTATTGTTCGCTTCAGGCGCTGAACCTGTATGCACAGATACATAACCACCTGACTGAATAATCAGGTCAAAAGCACTTCGATCGACTGTTAAATCTTTTAACACCGGAAAGCTATTGGCACGCCATGGCTCTATCCACAATTCACGCTGATTTTGGTACTCACGCATATATAACTGACAGGTGGTGGTTGCTGATTTTTCCCCATGTGGATAGCCATTAATCACCAATGAGCAAGCACCACAAATACCTTCACGACAATCATAATCAAACACTATTGCATCCTCACCCTTGGTAATTAACTGCTCATTAAGATGATCGAGCATTTCTAAAAACGAGGTGTTATTGTCTATATTGTCAACTTCATAAGTTGCAAAACTGCCTTCTGCATGTGTGTTTTTCTGTCGCCAAATGTGCAAAGTAAACATCATTTGTAATTTCTCACAGTTGGTTTGATAAACTCAAAGTGTAGATGCTCTTTGTGTAATTTAAATTCATCTTGCAAATATTCCCAAGCCGCCACAAAAGAAAAACTCTCATCGTTACGCTTAGCCTCACCCGTAGCGGATAAGTGCTCCACTCTAGCATGCGCACCACAAGACTCTTCACGTTGCAAAGCATCCTTGCACATCAGCTCTCCAAGCTCAATAAAATCAGCCACTCTGCCGGCACGTTCTAATGTTTGATTGAGATCTTTATCAATACCAGTAACTTTAATCTTTTGCCAAAACTCTTCTTTTAGTTTAGCAATCTCATCAATGGATTGTTCAAGTTTTGTTTTTTCTCTGGACATTCCGCAAGACTCCCACAAAATCTTACCAAGCTTTTGATGAAAATACTCAGGCGAATGTTGCGCATATGGAGCCTGCATAAGCTTGTTAATACAACCCTTAACCTCACTTAAGGCTTGTTTAACTTGTGCGTGATTTTCATCAACCTTGTCAAATGCATTTCTAGCCAAATAATTAGCAATGGTTTGCGGCAAGATAAAGTAGCCATCTGCCAAGCCTTGCATCAATGCTGAGGCGCCTAATCGGTTAGCCCCATGATCTGAAAAATTAGCCTCACCACCAGCAAACAAACCATCAAGTGTGGTCATAAGATTGTAATCAACCCACAAACCTCCCATCGAGTAATGAGGGGCTGGATATATTTTCATGGGTGTTGTATATGGATCCTCATCGGTAATGCGCTCATACATCTCAAACAAATTGCCGTATTTTTCCTCCACTTCTTCCAGACCTATTTCTGCAATCACATTAGAAAAGTCAAGATACACGCCGAGACGTTTACCATGAATTTTGCTACCAACGCCACGCCCCTCATCGCAAATACTTTTAACAGCACGTGATGCTACATCACGTGGCACTAAATTAGCAAAGGCCGGATACATTCTTTCCAAAAAATAATCTCGATCTTCTTCTTTAATATCTTGCGGTTTTTTTTCACAATCAGCAATATTTATTGGTGCCCAGATCCTGCCATCGTTTCTAAGAGACTCACTCATCAAGGTCAGTTTTGATTGGTTTTCTCTTGTTGGAGGGATACAAGTTGGGTGAATTTGTGTAAAGCTTGGATTGGCAAAATACGCACCTTGTTTAAAAGCGCGCCAAATAGCTGATGTATTGCAACCTTTGGCATTAGTAGATAAATAATATGCATTTGCATAGCCACCGGTGCACAGCACAACGCAATCTGCTGTATGTGCGCTTATTTTTCCCGTTACCAAATCACGCACAATAACGCCACGAGCTTTATCATCAATAGTTATAAGCTCTAACATCTCGCTTCTGGAATGATGTTTAACTCGCCCACTTTCAATTTGCCTACTCATAGCACTATACGCACCTAAGAGTAGTTGTTGTCCAGTTTGACCACGTGCATAAAAAGTGCGAGATACTTGCGTACCACCAAATGAGCGATTAGCCAAATAACCACTATACTCACGCGCAAATGGCACACCTTGCGCTACCGCTTGATCAATAATATTAGAACTTAACTCTGCTAAACGGTAAACATTAGATTCTCTTGCTCTGAAGTCACCACCCTTAATGGTGTCATAGAACAAACGCCAAACACTGTCGCCATCATTTTGGTAATTTTTAGCAGCATTAATACCACCTTGTGCAGCAATCGAATGCGCTCGACGCGGTGAATCTTGAAAACAAAAAGAACTAACATTGTAACCAGCTTCTCCAAGTGTTGCACATAAAGACGCCCCTGCAAGTCCAGTACCAATAACAATAATTTTGTGCTTGTCTCTATTTTGAGGTGCTACCAATGCCAAATCAAACAAATGCTTGTTCCAGCGTGTTTCTAATGGGCCAATTGGCTCCTTAGCATTTAAACGACTCATAAGACTACACTCATTGGAATGGAAGCGAAACCCAATGCAACAACCAGCACAATAAAAATTGCAACGAAATTATGTTGATTGGATGATATGCCTAAAGTTTGCAATACATTGGTAAGTCCGTGATGTAAATGAATGCCAAGCACTGTTATTCCTAAAACGTAAATAATTGACACCACAGGATTGGAAAAAATACTCACAATTTGTTGATAGGCATCGCTACCACTTAATAACTGCATCTGCACAAAATGAAACACAATAAATAGCAATAATGTTGATGCTCCAGACCAGGCTACAAACCTAGGAATCGCCTTTGGATAACTATGATGATATCTGTTAATACCAACAGCTTTATTATTATCAAGCTGACGCTTAATACCAGTCAGTACATGAAAAATCAAAGTTAAACTCAACACCAATAATACTGGCCAATAAATAATTGAACTATTAAACCAATAATAAAAATCATTAAATTCCTGCTTACCCATATGAAAAGTAGACAGCATCAATGCATGAGTTGCTATATAACCAAACCATACAAGACCAGCAATGGCCATCCATTTCTTAGAAGTCGTCGTTTTAATAAAGCTCATCAAATTCCACTCGAGGCTGCAAGTGTTCTTTTTCAATAGTACGCAGACAAGAATTGTATCGAAGAATTGGATCAGAACAATGCTTTGGTGCCATCTTTTCAGCCAATTCATATTTGGCAATGGCCTCCATTAACCCTTCATAGGCAAAAGACTGAGACATTGGATTTTTAAGTAGGGCTCTAGCCTTGCGCTCTAAGAAAATACCGGTGTAATAAATTTGGTGAAATTCGGAAGTTAGTCGGTTAATCGTTTCAAGAATTTTATTTGGCTGAACCTTTCCATGCTGATGTGAGTATTGATCCGTGAGCGCTAAAATATAAATTACCAAAGCGTCCTGATTATCCTTGTCAACTGCAAATACATCAATACAGATACTAATAGCCAAATCAGGCTCACGCAAAGAGCGGTATTGGCGCGCTTTATCAAGCACTGTAGGAATTGAATCTTTATGAATTAAATGATATTCCATACTCCCCTTATCGAAATCATATTCTAACAATGACACACATCATATCAAATAACACTTTACACAGCAAACTTATTAAAAAATCACTAATTTTAAAAATTTCCGATTTTTTTAAAATGAAGAGGCTGCTTCGACTACCCAAGCGTCTTTAAACACCTAATTACTCATTAAAACCACGTTTTGGCCCTAAATTAAGGCTTTTTTATGCTTAATAAATGCCTTTTTAATAGGTATTTTCTGGATTTTTACGTGATTTTAAAAATTTCCGATTTTTTTAATTTTTTTTAAATAAAAGTGTTTAAAAGTGGTACAAAGTGGTATAAAATGTCTTTTTATAGCTTGAGGAGTTATAAAGAAAATCAATTCAATTCATATAGGGGAAACCATGGACGCAGTACTACACACATTCATCTACGCATCAGCAGCAGTTATTCTTTCATTAGGGTTTTTAACCATTGTTTAACAAACAAGAGCAATGTTTAGGGGAGTACACAATTTAACCGTTGATGCCAAGGGGCGACTAAAAGTCCCTACGCGTCATCAAGCACAAATTGATGAAATTTGTGCTGGTCAAATGGTGTTAAGCATTCATCCTGACGATCATTGTTTATTGTTGTACCCACTAAAAGACTGGCAAGTACTAGAGCAAAAAGTTAGTGCATTACCCGGTCTTAATATCCACACTAAACGTCTTAAACGCAAATTAATTGGTCATGCGACTGATTGCGAACTAGACAAAGCTTCGCGCATTCTTATTCCTAATACACTTAGGGAATATGCCAATATTGGCAAAAAAATTATCTTAAGTGGCCAAGGTCATAATTTTGAACTTTGGGATGAAGATACTTGGAATCAACAAATTGATAATTTAGACGCACTTAGCCAGCAAGAAGAAGTTCCTCCAGAAATAACCCAACTATCATTATGAGCTCAAATCATCACCAATCAGTGATGTATGAAGAGTCGATCGATGCACTTAATATTAAAAAAGACGGTATCTATGTTGATGCTACTTTCGGTCGTGGTGGGCACTCGCAAGGCATCCTTGATCAACTGGGTGATCAAGGACAGTTAATTGCCTTTGATCAAGACTTAAACGCCATTGAATTTGGGCGCGAAAATATTAAAGATAAACGCCTTAGACTTATTCACAGCGCTTTTTCCAATTTAGAATCTGAGCTGGAAAAACTAGAATTGGTTGGAAAAATTGATGGCATCTTAATGGATTTAGGTGTCTCATCTCCACAACTTGATAATGCAGATCGTGGTTTTAGCTTTAATCAAGATGGTCCACTTGATATGCGCATGAATCAAACTACTGGCATGAATGCAGCGCAGTGGTTAGAAAAAGCTGATGCGGTTGAAATTGCCAATGTGATTTATGAATTTGGTGAAGAAAAAAAGAGCAGACACATTGCCAGTGCCATTAAAAAATATCAACAAGATAAAACCATTACCACAACACTACAACTTGCCGATATTGTTTCTAAAGTTGTTAGAGGCGTTAAGAACAAGCACCCTGCTACTCGAACCTTTCAGGCAATTCGAATTTTTATCAATCAGGAACTACAACAACTCATTGATACGTTAGAACAATCAAAAACAGTGTTAACGCAACATGGAAGACTATCAATTATTAGTTTTCACTCTATTGAGGATCGTATTGTTAAAAAATTCATTCAAAAGCATTCACGAACAAAATCTTTGCCTAAAGGTTTACCAATTGTTGATGCGCAAATACAAACAACCTTATTAAAAGACCTTGGAAAGACCTTTGCTAGCAAAGAAGAGGTTAAACATAACAAACGCTCACGCAGTGCTATTTTGCGTGTTGCCAGTAAAAACTAATGGCAACACTGAGTAAAACTAAACTTAATACTGCATTAGGCATGCTAATTGTACTGATGAGTCTGTTAACCATTATTTGGCACCATCAAAGCTATCAATTATTTATTGAAGCCAAAAAAGTTAAATCAGAATACCATCAACTACTGGCATTTAACAAACAACTACTTAGTGAACAATCTCAAGTTATTAGCGGTGAGCAAATAAAAAAAAGTGCTATTAAATTATTATTAATGCATGAACCAGGCGCTAAAGACCTGGGTAAATATTACAAAGGCAGAATAGAGTTATGACCATCAAGAATCCATTTAGCTTTGCAAAAGTACAAAACTATTGGCGTCGACAAGGTGTGGTGAAATATGTATTTATTTTGATTTGCTCCTTGTTTTCTTATCAGGTTGTATCAATTTCTAATGCAGAAACCCAAGGATTATCAGTTGCAAAAAGAGCTGAATCTAAATCTTTAAAGCAACAAACCACTTATGCAAAACGAGGTGATATTGTTGATAGAAATGGAGAGATTCTAGCCAGCAGTCGACTTCTTAAAAAAGTTAATCTAGATCCAATGCTTGTTGAGCCTGAATTCATCCCTGAATTAGCAAAAGCATTAGAAATCAATGAAGATCAATTAAAAAAAACATTGGCCAAAAAAAGAAAAATTGGATCTAAATATTTGATTATTAAAAAAAATATAACACTTACAAGCCCAATTATTCAAAAGTTATCAGCATTAAAGCGCATGAAACTACCAATTTGTCGAGATAAGAAAATTGCTGATAAATTAAGTCTGACTGACCAAGTATTAACAACCTTAAAACTAAAATCAATCCCCACTACTTATACCGTTATTAATAAATGTAAGAGAAAAAAAATAGCTGGTGTTGCCATACAACAAGACACACAGCGATACTATCCAAAATCCGCCTCTCTAGCACCTCTGTTAGGGCGCCTTAATCGTGATAAAAAAGGCACTTCTGGCATTGAAGGTGAATTTGACAATATTCTGGCTGGCACAAATGGAAAGATTAAGTTTAACTATCAAGAAAATAGCAAATCTTATTTTGATCCACAAGTACTTAGCATTCTTGAAAATGGGAGTAATATTGAGTTAACGATTGATACTAATATTCAATATCATGCTTATGAAGCAATTAAAAAATCAGTGTTAAAGCATGAAGCAGATTCAGGCTCTGCAATCATTCTATCGCCAGATGGTGAGGTGCTAGCCATGGTTAACTACCCTGCTGATGATCCTAATGATAAGCAAGTGTACAATGCAGAACACTATAGAAATAGAGTGCTTTCGGATAAGGTGGAACCTGGATCTACCATGAAGCCGTTCACCATGCTCTTAGCACTTGATCGTGGAAAAATCACCGCCACTGAAGATGAGTTAATTGATGTTAGTAAACGTATTGGTCATATACGGTCTGACCACAAAGCCAGAAAATATGGTGATGCCATTACGGTTAAGAAAATATTACAAAAATCACACAACTTGGGCACAGTCAATGTATCTGAAAGACTAGACAAAGAGGATATGTACAACACCTGGAACAAGCTTGGTTTTGGGCATCAATTAGGCCTTATTCCCAGTATTGAAAATTCAGGATCTTTAAGGCATTTTGACTCTTGGGCATTGTCTGATAAACGCTCTTTATCTTTTGGACACGGCCCTATGGAAACTAACCTTGCACAACTTGCTAGAGCTTATTTAGTTTTTGCCAATGAGGGTGCTATTCCTTCATTAAAATTAATTAAAAATGCCAGTAATTATGAAAACACTGTGCAAGTATTTAACAAAGAATCAACCGATAAAATTGCTGAGTTGTTAGACTCAGTTGCTTCCTGGAAAGGCTCTGGATACCGAGCAAGAATCAAGGGTTATGATGTGGCTGGAAAAACCGGAACAGCTGAAATGGTGGTTAATGGCCGTTACAACAAAGACGGAGCAAAACGAACATTCTTTACTGGCTTTGTACCCGTTAAACAGCCAAAATACATCATGGCTGTTAGGCTGGATTATCCAAAAAAATGCTACGTTTACAAAAGACCTGATTTAAAAAATAAGTGTGAAGGGTCAAATTCTGCCTCAATGGTATTTCACGATGCGATGAAAAATATATTGAGCAATGATAAAAGCATTCAGCTCAGCTCAAACCATTAAGTTTTTTTCTTAGCGCTGGTTATTTTTTGCATGATTTCTTGTTGCTGTTCAAGGGTATTGGCACTTTTAATAGAACTGTGAGTTTTTGATTTGTCTTGTTGTTTTTCTAAAGCGATCAAGGTAGATAAAAACTCACTTCTGGCTTGAGCCTCACTCAATCTTGGCTCTAGGATACACAACTGTTCTAGGCGTTTAAAAATACCCAGTTTATTTTGAAAAGGTTTGATCAATGCCTGCTGTGAAATTGTTTCGTCTATTTGAGCTGATCTAATCAATTCTAACAACACTTGTGAATTATCAATCGATCTAACTCTCACCTCAATCGTTGCATCAGCTAGAGTTGGATAATTTAATAAAAGTGTCATCATCTTTGCCATCAAGGCCTTAGAGGCAGGATTTGAAACAGGCTGTTGAGGCTGTTCTTCTTCTGGAATCTCAAAAGGGTCAAATTCTGGCATTGGTATTGGTTCATCCATACCAGTCTTTATAGGCGGCATGCTAGGTGTTTGTTCATTACTACTATTAAATACACGCATAACCTGATCAACACTTTGTGAAACAAGATTTGCAACGCCATCAATTAACTGTTGTTGATAAGTCTCATAATTAACTTTTTTAATCAGTGCAGACACTTTTTCTAAAAATAAAGTCTTGCCTTCAATGGTATCAAAATCTACTTCTGCACGCACGTGCTCGAATAAAAACTTACTCAAAGTGTGCGCTTTTTCAATACGCTTTTCAAATGCCTTTGTCGATTCTTTCTTAACCAAAGTATCAGGATCTTCACCATCTGGTAAAAATAAGAATTTAACTACCATGCCGGCTTTTAAAACTGGCAGTGCAATCTCTAATGCTTTCCATGCTGCAGCACGGCCTGCATCGTCTCCATCAAAACAAAATACAATAACGTTAGTATTACGCGAGAGTATTTGCAAGTGCTCAGGTGTGGTTGCCGTACCTAAAGTTGCCACTACTTTGGTAAGGCCCGCTTGATGCAGTGCCACTACATCCATATATCCCTCAACTACCAACATATAATCAATTGAACGGGAAAATTTACGTGCATGATACAAGCCGTAAAGCTCCCTTGATTTAGAAAAAATTGGACTTTCTTGAGAGTTTAAATATTTAGCCTTGACATCTTTATCGAACGCCCTGCCACCAAATGCAATAACATTGCCTTTGGTGTTGTGGATTGGAAACATTAGACGGTCACGAAAAAAATCATAATCTCCGTATTGACCAGTTTTAACCAATCCTAATGATTTTAAATCAATAGAAGCCTGCTCATCATGTTCAAAGCTTAACAATAAATCATTATTACTGGGTGTGGCAAATCCAAGTTCAAAACGTTTGGCGATTTCTCCACTAATGCCTCGGTTTTTTGCATAACTAACCGCTTTATCTTTAGCGGGTGATGATCGAAGTTGCTGCGTATAAAACTGGCTAACTTTAGTAGAAAGCTCACGATAGCGCTCTAGGCGTGGATCAACAGGCTTTGTATTTGAATCATATTCAATATGAAGACCAAACTCTGAAGCAATGGTTTCAATGGCTTCTACAAAATCTAAGTTATCAAATTTTTGTACAAAACTAATAACACCGCCACTCTCACCACATTTAAAACAATGATAAAATTGCTTGTGACTATTAACAGCAAAGTTACGATTCTTACCACCATGAAAAGGACAAGGGGCACGATAATCACTGCCTGTTTTTTTAAGTGGCAAGCGTTTGCTAATCAAATCAACAATGTCGACTTGGTTAGGTAAATCATCAATAAAGCTTTGACTAATGTAAGGCATAAAAAATACATTTTAATGAAAAAACAAAATTTTTATCATCCTAAATTTATTCCAACTTGGTTTCTTGTTGCTTTAATGAAATTAGGTGCAAAACTACCGTTTAAAGTTCAAATTATTCTAGGAAGAATAATGGGTAGATTCCTTCATTTGATTGCTCTACGATTTAAAAATATTGCATTTGTTAATATATCTCAATGCTTTCCAAATAAAAATAAATCTCAAGTACAAGATTTAGTTAAACAAAATTTTGAAGCCATTGGTATTTCTGTTTTTGAAACATCTAACGCATATTTTGCAACCAATGATAAGGTTGAGAGCTTAATTAGCACCATTAAAAATGAGCATTACTTAAGCAGTGCAATTAACGACGGTAAGAGTGTTATTATTCTGGCTGCTCACTTCATGCCTCTTATGCTAGGCTCTAGGGCGTTACTGCTAAAACACAAAATCGCCAATATTTATCGACCGCAAAATAACCAATTGTTTGACAAAACCATGCATGATGGGTTTGTAAATAATGGCGCAGTTATGATCAAAACTAAAGACACGCGCTCAATGATGAAAGCCATTAAAAACAAGCTCCCTATTTGGTATGCGCCTGATCAAGACTTAGGCAGGAGAAATGGTGTATTTGCGCCTTTTTTTGATATTCAAACATTAACCGTATCAGCAACAGCACGCCTTGCTAAAAGTGATAATACAGTTGTTATTCCGTACTTTTTCATTCGCACCCCTTCTGGATATTCAATGAGTTTTGCACCACCCATTGAAAACTACCCTGACAAAGATGCTGTGAATAGCGCTACAATCACCAATAAAATATTAGAAAATCAGATCTTACAGGCACCAGAACAATATCTATGGATTCACAAACGCTTTAAAACTCGCCCTGATAGCGAGACTGATTTTTATTAATTTTTTTACTTTAACTAATAGACCATTCTCAGTAATTAGCGTATAATTCACCCTTTATTATTTTTCAAGTTATAAGAATTAATTATTATGTCAATTGATACACAAGCAATTATTAAAGAATATCAAACAGATGCTAACGACACAGGTTCAACTAATGTTCAGGTTGCGTTATTAACAGCTAGAATTAAGCATTTAACTGAGCACTTTAAAACACATAAAAAAGATCACCACTCAAGAAGAGGTCTTTTACGCCTTGTATCACAGCGTAAAAAGTTACTAACTTACCTTAGAAACACAAACACAACAGCATATTCTGATTTAATTTCTCGCCTAGAGCTTAGAAAATAATCTTAATAAGTGATTTAAAAAAGCCCCAAACGGGGCTTTTTTTATGTCCGCCAGTCAGTAAAATAATTACCCATGGAACTCTCACCAACTTATCAAAAAATTGACGACCTGCTTAGCAGATCAGATATTTTATCTAAACATCTTAATCTAGAAGAAAAACAGGCTCGACTAGAAGAAGTATTATTGGAAATGGAAAATCCCGATATTTGGTCAAATCCAGAACAGGCACAAGCGCTTGGTCAAGAAAAATCAAAACTAGAATTAATTTGCCAAACTTTTGATCAAGCAGGCGGTGTTTTAGAAGATGCTAAAGAATTAATTGAAATGGCAGAATCTGAAGATGATATTGATACTGTTAAGAGTGTTATTAGCGATCTTGACAATGTCGAGTCTGCTATTAAGAGACTTGAGTTTGAACGCATGTTTAATGGTGAGCTGGACGCTAATTCTGCTTACCTTGATATTCAATCAGGATCAGGTGGTACGGAGGCACAAGATTGGGCTGAAATGGTACTACGCATGTATCTTCGCTGGGGTGAAAAGCACAAATTTAAAGTGAAGTTAATGGAGGCTTCCGCAGGAGAAGTGGCTGGCATTAAATCCGCCACCATTCATATGCAAGGTGAGTATGCATTTGGCTGGTTGCGAAGTGAAATTGGCATTCATCGACTGGTTAGAAAATCCCCTTTTAATGCCAATGGTAAGCGCCATACTTCATTTTGTTCGGTATTTGTCTCACCTGAAGTGGATGATAATATTGATATTGAAATTAATAAAACAGACATTCGCATTGATACCTATCGGGCATCTGGTGCTGGAGGACAGCATGTAAACAAAACCGACTCTGCTGTACGCATTACCCACCTGCCTACCAATACCGTGGTTCAGTGTCAAGACGGAAGATCCCAACATGCCAACAAAGACCAGGCAATGAAACAGTTGAAATCTAAATTGTATGAACTAGAGATGCAAAAACGAAATAGTGAGAATCAAGAACTAGAGGATGCAAAATCTGACATTGGTTGGGGTCATCAAATTCGCTCATATGTGCTTGATCAATCTAGAATTAAAGACTTACGCACAGGCGTAGAATCATCCAATACGGGCGATGTGCTTGATGGAAATTTAGATAAATTTATTGAAGCCAGTCTTAAGGCTGGATACTAATTATGCAATAGGCAAGGCCTATTACATTTATGGAGAGAAAAATGATAAACACAACAACACATTACGACATGATTGCAATTGGAGCTGGATCGGGCGGATTGTCCGCTGTAGAACGTGCTAGTGAATACGGCAAAAAGTGTGCAGTTATTGAAGTAAAGACTATTGGTGGCACTTGTGTTAATGTTGGCTGTGTACCCAAAAAAGTTATGTGGTTTGCTGCTAATACTGCCACTCAGATTAACAGCGCAAAAGGCTTTGGTTTTGATGTTGAATTAAAAGACTTTTCATGGAAAAAACTTAAAGAAGGTCGAGATAATTACATTAACGGCATTACCAATTGGTACGATGGTTATTTGGAAGATTTAGGTATTGATTATATTCATGGCTTTGGAAAATTGGTTGATCAAAATACCGTTTCTGTCAATGGCAAACACTATAGTGCTGACCATATTGTCTTATCCCCTGGTGGAGAGCCTACCATACCTCATATTGAAGGTGCTGAATATGGCATTACCTCTGATGGTTTTTTTGAACTTGAGGAGTTACCTAAAAAAGTTGCTGTAATAGGTGGTGGTTATATTGGTGTTGAGCTTGCGGGTGTGCTAAATGCACTAGGTTCAGAGGTTGAAATTTTTGGTAGAGCAACCACATTACTAGAAACATTTGATCCAATGATTCAAGAAGCGCTTGATAAAGACTACACAACTCATGGCATTAGCATTCATCATGAAACTCAAATTAACAAAGTACTAAGCGATAAAACACTGATAACAAACAAAGGTGAATTTTCTGGATTTGACACCATTATTTGGGCGGTTGGTCGAGATCCAATGACCCGTCATCTAGGTCTTGAAAATGCCAATGTTGATTGTGATCAACGTGGTTTTATTCCAACTGATAAATTTCAAGTAACTAATATTGAAAACATTTTTGCATTGGGTGATGCAACAGGTCGTACACCACTTACACCTGTAGCCATTGCTGCTGGAAGAAGGCTTTCTGATCGTTTGTACAACAACATGACTGATCGTCATTTAAATTATGAAAACATTGCCACCGTAGTATTTTCTCATCCACCAATTGGTACGATTGGTTTAACTGAAAATGAAGCCAATGAAAAATTTGACAAAGTTAAGATTTATAAATCAGAATTTACACCAATGGCAGACGCTTTGCTTGATCATAAGACCACGACTGCGCTTAAGTTAGTTTGCGTTGGTGATGATGAAAAAGTAGTAGGTTGTCATATCATGGGTCATGGTGCTGATGAGATGTTACAAGGCTTTGCAGTAGCTATTAAAATGGGTGCAACTAAAAAACAATTTGATGATACAGTGGCCATTCATCCGTCAAGTGCGGAAGAATTGGTGACAATGAGATAGACTAACGACGATTTAATTTTCGCCACTTATACGGCTCAATTGGTGGGGTATAAAAGCCCCAAAATCCAATTTTTTCTGCCTTAGCTAAATCCTGTTCTTGTTGATAAGCGCCTTTGTAAGAGTATGCCATCCCAGCTTCCACCATAAGCTTTCCAATATTAACATCCCCTTTGTACACTTTAACCAAAATACGCTTGTAGTGATCAACGCCTACCGGTTCGATTAATAATTTTCCAGGTGTATTTTTCAAGGTTTGTTTTAAATAGTCTTTAGACAATTGGCCGCAATTAATTGTTTCAAGTTTTGTTTTTTGACATTTTTGCCTAATTTCAGGTGTATCAATACCTACAATGCGCATTTGCACACTAATACTGTCACCATCGACAATATACAAAGTTTTTTCACTTTCAAGTGTAAAGTCAACAATGTTAGCTGAAGCGTTTATCGTCCATAATAAGCACAAAGCAAATAATTTCATGTTGTAAGATACTAGCGGTAAAATCAATTATTTTATCTTAAGACTTTAGTATTACGTGAGCGCTTTAGAACAAATACAATTTGACAAAGATGGATTAATTCCAGCAATCGCCCAAGATTTTAAAACCGGGGAGATTCTTATGTTTGCCTGGATGAACAAAGAGTCTCTAGCTCTGACAATTGAAAAACAACAAGCAGTCTATTACTCGCGTTCTCGCAAAAAATTGTGGTTTAAAGGCGAAGAATCTGGACACACACAACTTATTAAAGAAATCTATACCGATTGCGACAATGATGTTATGCTGCTTAAAGTTGAACAAATAGGTGGCATTGCTTGCCATACTGGCAGAAAATCTTGTTTTTTTCAAAAATTAGATGATAATGGTTGGCGAAGTATTGCAAAGGTAATTAAAGACCCAAAAGATATTTATGGATAGTATTTTAAAAAAATTAGAGCAAGTGTTGGAAGATAGAAAATCTGCCAAAGCGGATGAATCTTACGTGTCTTCTTTGTATGCCAAAGGTTTGGATGAAATTCTAAAAAAAATTGGTGAAGAGTCTGCCGAAGTAATCATGGCGGCTAAAGATGGAGAGAAAGATAAAATTATCTACGAAGTAGCAGATCTTTGGTTTCATACATTAATATTACTACGACACAAAGACATTGAAGTCGATAAAATACAAGATGAACTATCAAAACGATTTGGCTTATCGGGGTTAGAAGAAAAAGCCAATAGAACTAACTAAACAACAGGAGAAAAAAATATGATGCCAGGACCATTTGAACTGATTATTATTCTAGTTATTGTTTTGCTACTTTTTGGTGGCAAGCGTTTAAAGAATATTGGTGGCGACCTTGGAGGCGCTATTAAAGGCTTTAAAAAATCAATGAAAGAAGGTGAAAACGATAAAATCGACAATAAAGACGATATTATCGATGTGAAGGCTGTAAAAGAAGAGACAAAAGAAAAATAAACCATGTTTGATGTTGGTTTTTGGGAATTTGCTTTAATTGGTGTTATTACATTAATTGTAGTAGGGCCTGAACGCATGCCTGCAATTGCTAGAAAAGCCGGACTTTATGCTGGCAAAGTTAAACGTTTCGTTGCTAAAGTTCAAGATGATATCAATGAGGAAATCAATACGGATGATCTCAAAGAGCAATTAGATATCATGGACAAAGAGTCGAATATTGTGGAAATATTTGATGAAACTAAAGAAGCCTTAAGTGATATTAAAAACAACTCTAACCAGAAAAAGTAATGACCAATAAAGAAATGACTTTTGTTCAACACTTAGTTGAACTTAGAGATATCTTACTGCATTCAGTCATTGCAATACTGGTTATTTTTATTGGCCTATTTCCTTTTGCCAATGAAGTTTACAGCTTTATTGCCGCACCTATTATTAGCGTTCTGCCTCAAGACACCAATATTATCGCAATTGGCGTTATCTCTCCATTCTTAACGCCATTAAAAATGGCGTTAATTATAGCTGTGTATATTGCAATGCCTTATTTACTTTATCAAATCTGGTCATTCATCGCACCCGCTCTGTATAAGCACGAAAGACAAATGATCCTTCCTTTGGTAGTTTCTTCCACCATTTTATTTTATGCGGGGCTACTGTTTTCTTTCTATATTGTATTTCCTGTTATTTTTGGCTTTTTATCTTCTATTGGCCCTAGCATTGTTGACTTCACCCCAGATATCCAATACTACTTAGATTTCGTCCTAAAAGTATCGTTTGCTTTTGGTGTGGCCTTTGAAGTGCCTATTGCCACCATACTACTGGTTATGTTTGGCGTTACTACGGTTGACAAACTGAAAGGAAATAGGCCTTATGTTGTGATTGGCGCCTTTGTACTGGGAATGCTACTTACCCCACCAGACATTATTTCACAAACTTTAATTGCTATCCCGATGTGGTTATTATTTGAAGCAGGACTTATTTTTGCGCCATTATTTAAACGTGGAAATGATAGTGGTATGCCAACTGATGATCCCAAGAAGCCAAGTTCAGATTCTTCTGGAAAAAGCAAGGATAACTCTCCTTCTGAAAAAGAAGAGGATGACTGGGATGACGATGAATTTGATAAAGAGCTAGATGAAATTGATAAAGAGTTCAAAAAACTCGACAAAGAATAAAACTCTATTCTAGTAGTTCGAAGGCACTAATAACACTATCAGCAACATCAACAATACGTTTGTTTTTATCCATTGCCATTTTTCTAAGTGACTGATACGCGTCGTCTTCATTAATACCTTTGTGCTTCATGAGTAGGCCTTTAGCTTTTTCTACTGCTTTACGCTCTGACAATTGATTGCGCGTTGCATCCAACTCATCTTTAAGCGCCTGAAACTCTCTAAAACGAGCCATAGCCACATCAATAATAGGCTGCACTCTATTCTCTTCTAGTCCATCTACAATATAGGCATTAACACCTGATTTAATAGCGGAGCTAGCCATTTCAGAGTTAGACTCTTCAGTAAACATAACGATCGGCTTAGGCTTGGTTTTATTTACATCCGTTAAGTTGGCAAATACTTCCTCATCCGGAATATCAGCATTAACAATGACCACGTCTGCGTGAGTCATTTCGTTACTATCTTGTAAGCTTGAGCTGTTGCTCATACGACAAATTACTTCATGACCTTTGTCTTGTAAAGCCCTTCGCAACATTGCAGAACGACCAGAATTTTCATCCACTAGGATGATCTTAAGTGCTGTATTCATAGGGTGTATTCGCTTGGTTGCTTTTTATGATGTCATGCAAGATTTAAAAATAGCTCTATGAACATCACCAATACTTACAATGCCAGCCAACTTACCTTGACTGGTAACTGGAATTCTTCTGAACTTTCTAAGCCACATGGTTGATGCTGCTTTCAAACATGGCATCTCCAAATCAATACTAGCAACATCTTTAGTCATAATATCGCCAATTTTGTAATTCATGGTGTCTTTATAATTGCTTTCCATGTTTTCAAAATCAAAATGAGTATCACTCATGACTTCTTCTAGCTTTGGAAACATATGTTGTAAAATATCTTTTTCAGAAATAATGCCAACTAAATTGTTGTCACCATCTACCACTGGTGCGCCACTAATATGATCCATTACCATCATAATTGCAATATCTTTAACAGGCTGATCAACAGTCACAGTTTTAACATTTGTTGACATAATATCTTGAACAATCATTCTTTTCTCCGTATTCGTTTAATTTGATCTATAGAGCCGTATTCTACATAATTTGTAAATAAATTGAACTGGTTTTTTCACCTAAAAAGCCCCGCAACAAGCGAGGCTAAAAAATCAATATGATTTTACTTAGGGGTTATTTAGTAAACTCCGGATAAGCCTCTAAGCCACACTCTGCAATATCAGCACCGCTAGATTCTTCCTCTTCAGAAATTCTGATACCCATAATAGCTTTTAACACCAACCACAATACTAATGATGTTGCAAACACCCAAACAAAGATTGTGCCTGCACCAGCCAATTGACCAGTAAATGACACGTCTGAGTTTGTTAATGGCACTGCCAATAGACCCCACAGACCCACTACACCATGTACGGAGATTGCACCCACTGGATCATCAATCTTAAACACTCTATCAAGTGTAGATATTGAGAAAACCACCAATGCACCACCTACAGCACCAATCAAAGTCGCTTCTAATGCACTTGGCGTATCTGGACCAGCCGTTATCGCCACAAGACCTGCTAGTGCACCATTAAGCGCCATTGTAAGATCTGCTTTACCCCACAGTAGTTTTACTAACAATAAAGCCGCAATAACACCACCAGCAGCAGCGGCATTAGTATTTAAAAATACCATTGCTACTGCATTGGCACTTTCTTTACTCGCCATTGCCAATACAGAACCGCCATTAAAGCCAAACCAGCCCATCCATAGAATGAATGTACCCAATGTTGCTAATGGCATATTTGCACCTGGGATTGCATTTGACGAACCATCTTTATTGTACTTACCCTTGCGAGCACCTAATACCAATACACCTGCTAAAGCCGCTGCAGCGCCAGCCATATGCACAATACCTGATCCAGCAAAATCTGAAAAACCTAAATCGCCTAATACAAATAAGCCAAATACTGATTCACCATTCCATGTCCACGCACCTTCCATTGGATAAATAATGCCTGTAAATACAACAGCAAATGCAAAAAATGAAAATAGCTTCATGCGTTCAGCAACAGCACCTGAAACAATACTCATTGCGGTTGCAACAAATACTACTTGAAAAAAGAAATCCGAAGGTGCGGCATAAGTGGCATCTTTAGCAACAACTTCAATGCCATCCAACATAACGCCGCCGCCATACATAATGTCATAACCATAAATCATATATGTCGTACAAGCAATTGCAAATAAACCAACATTCTTAGTTAAGATCTCTGCTGTGTTTTTACTTCTAACAAGACCCGCTTCCAGCATTGAAAATCCTGCTGCCATCCACATTACTAACGCACCCATCATTAAGAAATAAAAAGTGTCTATAGCAAATTGCATCTCTAAAATTGTATTTTCCATACTGCCTCCTTATAGTGCTACTGAACCAGTTTCGCCCGTACGAATACGAACCACTTGTTCTAATGATGAAATAAAAATCTTGCCATCGCCAATTTTTCCATTACCCTCTGATTTGGCCGTATTACTAATTGACTCTACAACACCATCAACTTGATCAGCTGAAATTGCAATTTCTAACTTAACTTTAGGTAAAAAATCTACCGTGTACTCCGCACCTCGATAAAGCTCTGTGTGGCCTTTTTGACGACCAAACCCTTTAACTTCAGTGACTGTTATGCCTGAAACGCCAATTTCAGACAGTGCCTCCCTTACCTCATCAAGCTTAAATGGCTTAATAATTGCTGTTACCATTTTCATAAAATTCTCCTATATTTGAGACCAAAAAAAGCCAGTTGTGGCATTTGTCAACAAACAAATACAACAACTGGCTTCAATACCTTATTAATGCACTCGCTCCACCATGAAGCGCGCAAAAAAAAACGTTTATTTAGATCTTTTTAAAAAAAGCCTAAATAAACGTCTATGTTTAGTGTCACTTTCCCGCCTTTGGGAGGTAACTGGAGCTAATTATACTAAAAAACACTTAAACACAATACTTTTTTTGTTAAAAATAACCACTAACCGAACTTATCATCAAAATTATCCAAGAAATCATCTATTGTCAAATAATGACTCCCATCACAAGAAAAACTCAAGCCCACAGTGCCATTCATAATATTTAAACTACCTGTTTTTAAGTATAAATTCTCATCCATGAAACGCAAATATTTAAACTTTTCAAACACTTCTTTGATCTGACTTTTATCCACTTTGGCATTCTGTGGATAGTCTTTTTTAGGGTATAGCAAAAAAATATTAGGACTAATCACTTCATCAAGCACATGAACGTGATAATTATATGGATTATCCATATTCCACACAGTTGCCCTTGAAGAGGCGTAATGCAACTTTAAATGAAACACGCCCAATTCGATTAACAACTCTACTGCAATCTCATGAACCTCCTCTATGGATTTATCCATTTCTGATTCAATTCTACTTTGGTTGAATAAATTTGAGCGTATTTCAGGATCTCCCTTAATTTGTCGCCAATCTTCTAAATTAAAATCTTGTTTTGGTAGTGGTAATTTTTCCAAATCCAAATCAAACACTAACATAGCAATAATTTCATCATTATGGCAAATAGTGTGCACCACACTGATACAAGGCTTTAATGTAGCACTAGAAACATAAGCATCAGAAATATAAATAGGATGATCATCATCGATAGCGTTAAAAAAAGGTCGATCAGATAAATTTTGACCGGCAAAATCAACCAGCATTTCTGAGCGTGTAATATTAGCGCTAAGTTGCACGCCGTATCTGTCTATTACATAAACCAAATTTGCATAAGTGTGGTTTTGCATATAAGAAAACAACAACTGATTCAATTGATCAAGACTGGCTTCATTGTCCAAGCAGTTATCACATGCTTGCGACAGTTGCATTAGCCCCTCTCCAAGTTGATCGGTTAAGAAGTTTTTTTGTTCAACAATTAAATCTGATATTTGCATAATTATATTATTTGATCATATCTAAATATTCTAACTCAGTAATTACTTTGATATTAAGCTGATGTGCTTTTTGAATTTTTTTAGCGCCCACCTTGTCACCAATAATTAAATAATCAGTGTTTCCACTAACAGCAGCAACTGTATTAATGCCTAATAACTTTGCATGCTTTTTCATCTCATCTCTTGATGAATTCATTTTTCCGGTAAAAACAACATTTTTTCCAGATAACTGATGAGTAAATTTTTTTTGATCTTTACTCAGTGGTGTTATTTCTAAATTAAACTGATAGGTGGAAAGTAAATAAAATTCCTGAGAAATTAACTTTAACCCTTTAACAATAACCTCTGCTGTTAGTTCTGCAAATCCATCAATAGCTGATATGTCTTCTAATTTCAAATTAAATATGTCATGCAGTGGGTATGATTTAAGTAAATTTTCACAATTACCCGTGCCCATTCTCAATACACCAAAAGCAGCCAAAAAACGCCAATCCTCAACTTGTTCAGTGTGTGATCGCTTAAGTTGATTAATAAGATTTTCACTGGTTTTATCACCAAACCCCATAACGGTCAATTCGTGCTGGGTTAATTCATATATTTGTGAAATTTTACGAATTCCATGTTCATACAGTCTTTCAATTGTAGCAATGCCAAAACCATCATTATTAGCCATAATTTTGAAAAAATATTCCATTTTTCCAATAATTTGAGCCGGACAATGATGATGGTTAGTACATATTAAAAAATCTGACTCCCAGGAAAGACTCTCTGAACAACTCGGACAAACGGTTGGGATTTCTACCGCTGAAGGCTTAATAACACGATTAATCTTGGGTATAACCAAGCCAGATCTGGTTAACTCAATCACACTGCCAGCGCCCAGCCCTTGTTCTTTTACCAGGCCATAATGATGTCCAGTAGCCCTAACAATGGTAGCACCACTTAAGAGTGTCGGTTCTAATTCTGCCACTGGAGTTATTTTTCCTGTACGCCCCACTTGCGGAGTAACTGATAACACCTTAACCTGAGCCTTGTCTTTATTTTCTTTAAAGGCAATTTGCCAACGATGAAATTTTCGATTGGCACCCATGTGAGTTTTTAATTCATCATTGGTTAGTTCAAACACCACGCCATCAACATCAAAATCAACCATATCTAATACTTCTGAGACGATATCATCAAATTTCTGAATGAGTGTTTTAATATCACCAGACCATGTTGGCAATTGTGCAAATGGAACAAACAAAGCAGCCTTTGCAGCAATAGCTGCTTTAGCCTTATCATCCAATTCTTTTTCTTTAATTAGGCTTGCTTGAAAATTTCTAGGAAATTCAAAATCATTGGATAAATGTGACTCAAAATAGCTTTTCTTAACCACAATTTCACCAGCACCTTGGCCACGACTACTGTCGTTAAAAACTTGCATACCACGCTCAAAAACACGACTCACATCGCTGCCTTTTTTACCGTCACCTCTTGTATAAAGCCTCACACCATCATCATAACCAGCAAATCCATCCAGTTTTGGTGTGGCCTTAATGTGTATTGACTCTGGGTTTAATGAAATTTCAGTAGCAGATTTTTTTAATCGTTCAATCCATTTATCAACTTCATCCCATGAATAAGCCTTATCTGTTGAAAGCATGACTTCTGGCAATAATAACTTTTCTTCAGAAAAACCCTCTCCTTCTGGTTCTACAGAGTTCAGTAGCGGATGATTGGGAAGTCTCTCTGCCAATGCTGGCAAAAAAACAAAATCGTAGTCTTGATCACTAATAATCGGCTCACCAGAGCGATAAGTATTATTAGCTATTTGACAAAATTCTGCTAAATCTTGTTCGGATAAATCACTCACCAACAGTTCTTGGCGAGTGATTTGTTTAATAATTTTTTGTGACAATGCCACGACTAACTCATATTAGAATTGCTTAGCAATATCTCCCAAGAACTCATAACTAAAGTCAATGGTTTCTTGTTCATTTTCCTCAGACAAGTCGTTGAAATATACTTCAGTCATATTGCTATCAATCTGCTTAACCATGATTTGGAAAGATTTCTTAATAGCATCATCACCAAACATTCTTGACCAAAGGCCTTTATCTTCTGTTCTGGCAACATTGATATAGAAACTACCCTCTTTAACATCTTTATCTTCAATATCGATGTTCATTTGATCTAGCGCCCATCCCATATTATCCCAAGTGTCATACTGACCTAACGAGAATGTCAATTTAGCATAACCACCTAGGCCTTTTTTAACAGCCACTGTTAGTTTTTGCTCTTCTTTAGCTGCTAATATTTTCTCTCTAGCAACTGCATGATCACTACCTAAGAACGTCATCAAACGGTACAACATTTCTGTTTCTAGTGCTTGATCTTTAGGGCGAGATTGCCAAATTGTATTCTCATCCTCTTTTCCAGCTTTGGTTAAAACCTCTTCCATTGATGTTAAGGACAAGTAAACCGCTGTCTTATCGCCATCTTCATTTGGCTCAATACGAATACGGTATTTATCCACAATCGGCAATGCATAGCGAGCTGCAATGGCTTTTTTAAGCATAGAACGAATAACACCTAAAGATTGATCTGGAATTTCAGGATGATTTTCTAAAAAATCTGTTTCCATTAAGCCGATTTTCTTATTGGTTTTCTTAATGGCAAATCCATGCGATTTAAAAAAGCTTTTAGAAAGATTCCACACATCTTCTGGCTTTTTATCAACTATCAACCAGCGACGCTCACCTGATTTTTTAACTTCAACATTTGAAGAGGTTCTTAAAATACTTGACGCTTCTTTAATGGCTTTATCTTTCTCAGAAAAGCTAATGGTGTCTTCTTGAACATTAGACACATACTCACTTAATTTAAATGCATTTTGTGAGCTTGGCTTGGTTAAATCTGGTGGAATTTCTAATGATGTTACGGTTTTATTAGAATAATATTTAATATCTCTCTCACCCAAAGTTGTTGTTGTTTTTTCCTCTTCTTTTGAATCAAAAGAAAAACATCCGCCTAAAGACAAAGCTAAAGCCACTGTTGCTACTTGTTTTATCATTTTTACATAACCCCCAAATTAGATAAATCTTGCTCTAATATTACTTGAGCTTGTTGTGATAATTGTGTCAATGGTAAGCGGATTCCACTTCTACACTTACCCATTTTATGCATCGCCCATTTAACCGGTATTGGGTTAGATTCAATAAATAAATTCTGATGTAAGCCTGCCAGTGCACTATCAATCGATTCTGCCAAGCCTCTATCATCTGAAAATGCAGCTTGATAAGCGTTTACAACCTCTTTTGGCATAACATTAGCTGATACGGAAATACCGCCATGGCCACCCATTAAAATAAATTCAACCGCTGTCGCATCATCGCCACTATAAAGTAAAAAATCTTCAGGACAATTGTCAATCAATTCTTTAGCAACTGTTAAATCTCCAGTTGCATCTTTAACACCAATAATATTAGTAATACTAGATAAGCGTAATATTGTCTCTGGCAATAAATCCACTGCTGTTCTACCAGGCACATTGTAAAGAATTTGATCAATATCTACGGTCTCAGCAATTAACTTATAGTGCTGATAAAGCCCTTCTTGAGTTGGTTTGTTGTAATAAGGCGTAACCAACAAACAAGCGTCTGCACCAATCTCTTTAGCGGCACGTGTCAATTCAATTGCCTCAGAAGTTGAGTTAGCACCTGTACCGGCAATAACAGGAATTCTAGAATTAGCAAATTCGACCGTTCTACGCATTACTTCAATATGCTCGTGTTGATCAAGCGTAGCGCTTTCACCTGTTGTTCCCATGGAGATAATGGCTTTAGTTCCTGACTTAGCATGAAAATCTACTAAAGATTTTAATGCGTCAAAATCTACCGATCCGTCGTCAAACATTGGGGTGATTAGGGCTACCATAGAGCCAGTTAAAGGATGATTAAGTCGCATTACAATAAACTATAAAAATTATTAAAGTGATTATATACGAATTGATTTTAATAGGCGTAAAAAAACCCGTTAATAGTCAGACTATTAACGGGTTTAATCAGGCTTGATTTAACTTACAAATCGTAACCTTTCTCCTCATGTGAGATAATATCCAAACCTTGTTGCTCCTCTTCTGCACTCACTCTTAAGCCGGTAATCATGCCAACTAGTTTAAGGATAATGTATGTTGCAACTGCAGTATAGGCAAATGTTGCTACAACGCCAATCATTTGAACCTCAAACTGAGAGGCAATGGTCATGCCTTCTGCCAAACCTTGACCAGAAAAAACACCCAACTCACTAGAAGCAAAAACTGCCGCCATTAATGTACCAATAATGCCACCCACACCATGAACAGGGAAAACATCTAACGAATCATCAATTTTCCATTTTTGCTTAATAACAATAACTGCATTAAAACAAACAATACCAGCAACAATACCAATTACCAGTGCACCTGCGGGGCCTACAAAGCCAGACGCTGGCGTAATTGTACCTAGGCCAGCAATAAGCCCTGTTACCGTACCTAACGCGGTTGGCTTGCCAAATTTAACCCACTCATAAAACATCCATGTGATTGCACCTGCTGCTGCTGATATGTGTGTTACTAACATAGCCATTGCAGCATCTCCATTCGCTGCAAGCGCTGATCCGCCATTAAAGCCAAACCAGCCCACCCACAGCATGGCAGCACCTGTAATCGTCATGGTCATGTTGTGTGGTGGCATTGGTCTTGTAGGAAAGCCATTACGAGGCCCTAGTACAATCGCTGCCACTAACGCTGCAACACCAGCTGTAATATGCACAACCGTACCGCCTGCAAAGTCTAACAAGCCCATTTCACCTAACCAGCCGCCGCCCCATACCCAGTGAGTAACTGGTGCATAAACCACAATTAGCCAAATTGCACTAAATAACAGAACTGCTGAGAACTTCATTCTTTCAGCAAATCCGCCAATAATTAGCGCTGGAGTAATGATTGCAAAAGTCATTTGAAACAGCGCAAATAAACTCTCAGGAATATCGCCACTTAATGAATCTTCTGAGATACCTGCAAGCATAAAGTTAGATAAACTACCAAAATAAGCATTGCCTTCTGCAAAAGCAATACTGTATCCAGCCACTAACCATAGCACTGACACAATGCCAGCAATTGCAAAACACTGCATAAGTACTGACAAGATATTTTTAGTGCGTACTAAGCCACCATAAAATAGTGCTAATCCAGGCAGTGTCATAAATAACACCAATGCTGTTGATGTTAGAATCCAAGAAGTGTTTGCGCCGTCCAAGCCTTCGGCAAACACACTCATTGGCAATAAAGCCAATAATGTTAATATTTTTTTCATTTTTTACTCCTAAAGTGCGTCTTGATCAGTTTCGCCAGTACGAATGCGTACGACTTTATCTAGATTAGTAACAAAAATTTTTCCATCGCCAACTTTTCCTGAATTGGCAATATTACTAATTGTTTCAATTACCTCATCTAATTTAGATGCGGGAATTGCTATCTCTAACTTAACTTTTGGTAAAAAATCAACCTGATACTCTGCGCCTCTATAAAGCTCAGTGTGCCCCTTTTGACGACCAAAGCCTTTTACTTCAGTCACTGTGATGCCAGATACGCCTACTTCAGACAAAGCTTCTCTGACGTCATCCAATTTATGCGGTCTTAAAATTGCCGTTACAAATTTCATATTCCTCTCCTTGATAATTACAAACATACATTTGTAAATAGAAAAACCCCTCATGGGCAACTTGTAAGCAGCAATGCTTGATTTAGTGTTTTGCGCCGTTGCAAAACAACTAAAGCTATTATAGAAAAATTTCAGAAAAAAGCAAATTATTGGTTTTTTAATAAATCCTGGCGCTTTTCTTGCGTTTTTTTAATAGATTGATCTTTTCTCCAGGTGTCAATATTTGCTTGATGACCGCTTAACAAAACTTCTGGCACCGTTTGCCCATCAACCATCTCTGGCCTAGTGTAGTGTGGATAGTCTAGTAGATTATTAGCAAATGAATCATTCAACGAATCCTCATTACCTAATACACCGGGAATTTGACGACTAACAGCGTCAATTAATACCATGGCAGCCAACTCTCCTCCACTAAGAACATAATCGCCAATAGAGACTTCCATATCTATATCGCGCTCAATAACACGCTCATCTACACCTTCATAACGACCACACAATAGCGTTATTGAATCAATTTCTGATAACTCTTTTGCCAGCTGGTGCGTTAGTCTTTTTCCTTGTGGCGAAAGATAAATTACTTTTGTTTTTGGCTTTTCTTGCTTAATGGTGCCAATACAATCTCTAATAGGCTTGACCTGCATCACCATGCCAGCACCACCTCCATAAGATTTATCATCAATATTTTTATACTTATTATCAGAAAAGTCTCTCAGTTGCCAAGTGTTGATAGACAGCAGCGATTGCTTAATTCCACGCGCTATCACACCCTCATCTTTAATGGCAGAAAACATGTCTGGAAATAAAGTAATAACGTCGAAACGCATAACTACTAGGTAAGAATATTCTTTAAGATATGATAATAAATATCACTTAAATTATCCAAATCTTCAACAGAGACGCGTTCATCTATTTGATGAATTGTTGCATTAAGAGGGCCTAACTCTACAACCTGGGCGTCTAGTATTGGTGCAATAAATCTTCCATCTGAAGTGCCACCTGAAGTTGAAAGTTCACCATCAACATTAACCACTTTTTTTATTGCATCCAAACAAGCGCCGACCAGCTCGCCTTGAGGTGTTAAAAATGGATAACCGGAATGATCCCAATTAATCTTATATTCAAGATTATGCTTGTCCAGTATTGCGCAAACTCTAGTTTGCAAATCCTGGTGAGTACACTGCGTAGAATATCGAAAATTAAAAGTAATTTCACTCTCGCCTGGAATAACATTAGTCACACCTGTTCCAGAATGAATGTTTGAGATTTGAAAGCTAGTTTTGGGAAAATACTCATTACCCTCATCCCAAACTTCATTGCATAAATCGTTAAGCGCTGGAATGGCTAAATGAATCGGATTATTGGCCAAATGTGGATAGGCGATGTGCCCTTGTTTGCCAATAACGGTTAATTTTCCATTTAACGATCCTCGACGGCCGTTTTTAATAACATCTCCCAATTGTTTAGTGGCAGAAGGCTCACCCACCAGACAATAGTCAACTGCTTGCTCAACTTCTTTTAAATACTCACAAACTTTAACTGTGCCATTAATTGCAGGACCTTCTTCATCAGAAGTAATTAAATAACCAATACTACCTTTATGACTTGGATAATCCTTAACAAATTGTTCAGTTGCGCTAAGCATAGCTGCTAAAGAACCTTTCATGTCAGCAGCACCTCGACCGTACAACATACCGTCTTTTATATCAGCGCCAAAGGGTGGCATGCTCCATTTTGAACCATCACCCACAGGAACAACATCAGTATGTCCTGCAAATACAAACACAGGTGAGCCTGTGCCGCGTTTTGCCCAAAAGTTATCCACATCTTCAAATTTTAATTGCGTAATATCAAATCCAGAATTACGCAACTCTTCTGCCATTAAGGTCTGACAACCTTTATCATTCGGCGTTACTGAATCAATTTGAATTAAGCTTTTTGCCAACTCTAGTGTTTTACTCATTGGATTATTTAATCTCTAGATCAATACTTGGAGTGTCACTAACTGTTAATACATCGCTACTCGCTTGTATATCGTCAGGCTGTTTCATTGCTGAACCGCTTTGACTAATGCGCGCTACAACTACCACTTGTTTGTGACTTGATAATAAATTACTCGAAACCATAGAGTTTTGATCGCTCAACACTGCTTTTCCTGAAAAATCCTTTAGTTTTATTTTTTCAATGGCAATTGGCATGGGTCTGCCTTTGGCAGATTTAGCGTATACCATAATGAAATCTTCGGCCGATCTAGACAATAACACCTGCTCAGATAATGCAACATTAACCGTGATAATGCTTTGAGAAGCTTCATTTTGAATACTGCCGCTCTCAATACTGGTAATTTCTGCAATGATATTGCGCAATAACTCTCGATCAGGACTAGATTCTGGCAAGGCGCTCATTGCCCTATTCCACAAACTTTTTGCTAAACTAAAGTCTTTGGCGCTCACGGCAAACATGCCGGCCAAATAAAGCGCATCTGGCGCATCTGGATCGAGCTCTAATGCTTTTTTAATAAACTGAACTGGCTTGGCTGTAAACTTATTATCGTTACTACTAATAAGTGCAGATGCATAATCAACTAACAACCTAGGATCTTCTGGATTTATTTGATAAGCCTTCTCATAGGCATCAACTGAAGAATCTAACTGACCCATTTCAAGATAGGTCAATCCTAGCATTTTCCATGACTCTATATCTTCTGGGTTGTCTTGCAAATGCAGATGAATCTTATTAGCACTTTCTTGCAAACTTAACGGTTTTTCTGAAGCTAATTTTTGCACGGCAGGGTCATTAGGCGCCACTGATTCATAAACCCCTAGGGAAATAATTGGCAACAATATCAAAATCAATATAATCGACAAAGTGTTATTACTATTACCATTGTTGCTGGATGGTTCATGTGCTTGATTTAACTCAACAGCCAATGTGGTTGAGATTTCTTCTTTTGCACTTTCAAACTGACTTTGATCAATTAAACCTTGATCAAGATCTTGCTTTAGTTCCAAGATTTTTTGTTTTCCTAATGCAATATTTGAAGCCTCTAAACTAACATTGTTTTCTTTTAAAGGTTTGTATAAAAACCACACTGTCCAAGCAATAGAAAGTGCAATCATGATAATAAAAATGATCATTAAACTCATGACTTAACCCTCTGGCGATTTACAACAGTCCTTGAAGATGACAATCTATATCTTCTATCAAAAGCAGCCAAAATCGCACCAAATGTAATCAACAATCCGCCCAGCCATATCCAGCGTATTAACGGTTTGTAATAAAGTCTTAAACTCCAAGAATCCCCCTCTAACGACTCACCCAAAGCGACATAAATATCACGATAGAATGAAGGGTCAATGGCTGCCTCTGTCATTGGCATACCTGTTACATATTGGCGTTTTTCTGGCTTAAGTGTTGTAATTTTATCGTCTTGATAATAAACATCAACCTCACCTTTAAAGCCTTGATAGTTTTGACCAGAAAACCCTTTTGCCCCTTTAAAAACAAACTGATAATCCTGTATGAAAATAGGCTTTCCAACTTCCATTTTAATATCTTTCTCAACACCATATTGTGTAGTAACTGTTGCCCCTAGTAAAAAGAAAGCCACACCAATGTGTGCTGTAATCATGCCAAAAAAAGCAAGACTGCTACTCGATTTATTACTCAACCTTTGGTAGAGTAAAAAACATGAATACAACACAATCCAAATGAATAAAAATACCGCCAAAAGAACTGATGCGTTGTCACTAAATAAAAGACTCAAGACAAACAGAACAACAATACCAACAAAAGGCCAAGTTAACATTGAGCCCACTCGAGAAAGACTGTCTTTTTTCCAACGTAAAAAAGGGCCTATAACCATAGCTAAAACAGCTGGAATCATAATAGGAATAAAGACTGCATCAAAATACGGACTACCCACTGAAATCTTTCCAAGACCTAAAGAATCCAATAGCAATGGATATAACGTGCCTAAAAATACACTAAGCATTGCGGCCACCATCAGTATATTATTAACCAATAGCCCACTTTCTCTTGAAAAATAAGTAAACGTATTTTCACTACGCATAAGTGATGCGCGATGAGCATATAGTGCCAATGATCCACCAATAACGATAATTAAAAATACCAAAATAAATAAGCCCCTGTCAGGGTCTGCAGCAAAAGAATGCACAGAAGTTAGAATTCCGGAACGAACTAAAAAAGTACCTAATAAACTAAGTGAGAAGCCAGAAATTGCCAATAACACTGTCCAATGCTTAAAAGCACCTCGTTTTTCACTCACACTCAAAGAATGAACCAGCGCTGTTGCCACTAGCCATGGCATAAATGAAGCGTTTTCTACTGGATCCCAAAACCACCAGCCTCCCCATCCAAGCTCATAATACGCCCACCAAGACCCTAAAACAATGCCAAAGGTTAAAAACGCCCAAGCCACCAATGTCCAAGGACGAGACCAGCGAAGCCAAGTGGAGTCTAATTGCCCACGAATAAGTGAAGACAAAACAAAAGCAAAAGGAATGGCTAATCCTACATAACCCATGTACAACATTGGTGGATGAACAATTAATCCAAAGTCTTGTAAGAGCGGATTAAGCTCTCTACCTTGAACTGGCACCATATCTAGACGTTCAAAAGGATTGGATGTTAACAATAAAAACAATAAAAACCCTATACTTATCAAACCCAAAATAATCAAAATATGATTAAGAACCTGGCTTGGTATTTTTTTAGAAAAAACGGAAACTGCAACGCTCCAAGCTGAAAGGATAAGCGCCCACAATAATAGTGAGCCTTCATGAGCGCCCCATACAGCAGACATTTTAAATACATCTGGCAATTCAGTATTTGAATTATTAGCTACGTATTTAACTGAAAAATCATCGACTAAAAAAGCATTTGTCAAAACCACAAACGAAACCAAAATCCAGAAAAACTGACCCCATAATAATGGCCTAGAAAGTTGTGACAATGACGTATCTCCACGTACCAAACCAAAAGCAGGCAATAACACCTGTAGACAAGCAAAAGCCAAAGATAGAACCAATGCAAAATGACCAACTTCAACCAGCATAATTTATAAATTCAGACAAAGAAGTCTACTATTTTATCTAAACTACCAAAGTTAATGGCAATATCTGCTTGTTGTGCAACAATTTCTTTAGCATGATAAGCAACTGACAATCCTGCAACATTCATCATTTCTAGATCGTTCGCTCCATCACCTGCAACAATTACTTGCTCAGTAGAAACTTGATAATGTCTACACAGCTCTTTAACAAACTCTGCTTTGGCTGTTGCGTTAACAATTGATCCTTGCACCTTACCTGTTAGATGATTATTCTCAACACCCAATGTATTTGCTCGTGCATGATCCAGACCGATATCTTTAGCTAATTGGTCTGTGAAGTAAGTAAACCCGCCTGAAACAACAGCACTCTTGATTTTTTTTGATTTAAAAAATCGAATTAACTCACCTCCGCCAGGATTTACCTCTAAACGTTGTGAATAAACCTTATTAAGCACATCAACATCAAGTCCTTCTAGTAACGAAACTCGCTCAACAAGCGATGCATTAAAATCAATTTCTCCTTGCATAGCACGTTCGGTAATGTCTGCCACTTGTGGTTTTAAATTTGCAAAATCAGCAATTTCATCGATACATTCAATATTGATTAAAGTTGAATCCATGTCGCTGACAAAAAGTGCTGCAGATGAAAAATCGAACGACTCAGGTAAATAATTTAAATCAACTTTAAATTCTTGTCGAAACTCTACTAAATTTGGAGATTGATGAGTTTGAATCCTAATGTGGGATTCTTTTGGCTCTATCGCTGCATCGCCTAATCGGTGAGAAATTTTCTTGGCAATGTTTAGGTCTTGACTATGTAGAATGATCGTATTCATTAGTCACCCCTTAAAATAATGGTGCGGAAGGAGAGACTCGAACTCTCACGTCTTACGACACTGGAACCTAAATCCAGCGTGTCTACCAATTCCACCACTCCCGCATGGTTATTCGCCTCAAAGGCAAAAGAATTTGAAATTATACCTAAATAATGATAAAGTGTGGACTTTCAAACACAAGGAGAGTGATATGACAATCAACAACGCAGTATCAGCAATGGCAGGTGTTATTATTATGGTTTCACTGCTACTGGGCGCGGATAATTTGTTTGCACAGCCAGGCTGGTTATGGCTAACATTTTTTGTAGGATTTAACCTATTTCAAGCTGCTTTTACTGGCTTTTGTCCTGCTGCAAAAATCTTTAAAGCTGCAGGCTTAAAAGAATCATAAATAACTTTAGTTTTGATCAAACCAGTTAAGCTTCTGACGAAGCTTAACCACTTCACCAACAATGATCAATGCTGGAGCCTTAATTGTTTCTGTAGCAACAACATTTGGCAATTCAACAAGTGTTGTAGTCCAAACTTTATGCTCAGGTGTTGTGCCTTTTTCTACTATGGCAACTGGCATATTCTCACGCATTCCATGCGCAATCATCTGCTCTGATAGATGCTCAGCCCCTAATAATGCCATATAAAATACAACGGTTTGATGTTCAACAGCAAGCTCACGCCAAGGTAGGTCCATTGTCCCATCTTTTAAATGTCCAGTTACAAAACGACAAGATTGAGAGTAGTCCCTGTGTGTAAGCGGAATTCCAGAATAAGCTGAACACCCAGAAGCTGCTGTAATGCCAGGCACAACTTGGAACGGTATGTTATTTTCTGCCAGTGTTTCAATTTCTTCACCACCACGGCCAAAAATAAAAGGATCTCCACCTTTGAGACGGCACACTCTTCTGCCCTGTTTTGCAAAATCAACCAAAAGTTGGTTAATATCTCCTTGAGGAACTGCATGTCTATCACACTTTTTTCCTACATAAATAAGTTCAGCGTCACGTCTAACCAGCTCCACAACATCTTTAGAAACCAAACGATCATACAACACAACATCTGCTTGTTGCATTAATCGAAGCGCTTTAAAGGTTAACAAATCAGGATCACCTGGTCCGCCACCCACTAAATACACCTCTCCCGTTTCACTGCTATTGGTATTATCAAGTTGAGCCTGTATATCGACTTTAGCCTCATCAGCTTTACCAGCAAATACTTTTTCTGCAATAACGCCAGAAAAAACCTTTTCCCAGAAGTAACGCCTATCTTCAATATTATCAAATTTTGATTTGACTTTATCTCTAAAAGAACCTGCTATTTCTGCTAATTTTCCATAAGCATGCGGAATGGTGCTTTCTAGTTTTGCCCTGATAAGTCGCGCCAATACTGGCGCTTTACCTGCAGAAGAAATGGCAATAACAATAGGTGATCTATCCACAATTGATGGCACAATAAAAGAACATAAGTCTGGGGAGTCAACCACATTAACCGGGATATTGGCAGAATTTGCCAACTCAGACACCTCTGCATTTAGCTGTTTATTGTCGGTTGCCGAAATAATTAATCTTTGAGAGCCTACGTCAGTTGGTTCAAAATTACGCTGAATTAATGTAATTTTATTTTCATCTGCTAATGCAATAATATTTGAACAAGCCTCTTTAGCTATACAACTTACCTGAGCATTTGCTTTAATTAGTAAACTAATTTTACGATAAGCAATATCTCCACCACCAACCACTAAGCATGGTTTTTGTTTAATATCAATAAAAATAGGCAGGTAATTCATGTGTGACTACTGGGTTATCAAATAAAAGCATGTATTATAATGTTTGATTATTGTATAAATCCACAGAATACTTATTTTTATGCACAACAAACATTACACCTGTCCTTTCTCTCATCTTATATTAAGCGGCAGATGTGGTTGTAAATTCAGCACAAAAGACTGTGTTGCTGAAAAGGAGTTCGGCGCTTGTCTTAATCATCCAGCCTCCAATGATTGTCAATTACTCTATCACCACCTGCGCGATAATAGCGATTTTGTTTTAAAAACCCATCACACTAATAACTTATCGGTTGGTCAGCAATCTAAAATAAAAATGGGCGGACTGTTAGCACTTCAAGAAATTATCATGCAAGATGATAATAACAGTATTTCAAATATATTTGACTTGGTAGCCACAACAAAAAGCCATTATGATGGTTTTGAAAACATTCCCTTTTCACAACTCATGCCAAGAATTGCCAAATTTAAATTTAGAAAAAAGCCTTAAATATTTAATACTTTCTTAACAAATGGAATGGATATTGGTTTTTTTTGTTGCAAAGAGTATTTATCCGTCAAATCAATAGCCTCTAGAATGTCGTTCAGGTCTCTTGAAAAATGCTTGAATAAATACTCATAAACTTTAATATCGATATCGATATTTTTACTCATCATTTGTTTATGAATAATTTCTATTTTATTTGCATCGTTTAAAGACTCTAGAGTAAATGTGCAAGCCAAAGATAATCGCGTCTTAAGATCTTTAAGAATATCAAGCTCATTTGGCAGATAAGGCGCTGAAACAACAATTTTAGTACCGCTTTGTTTAGACTGATTATATAGGTCGAACAACTCTTGCTGTTGATTAGCATTTAGATTTTCAATATTATCAATACAAACCCAATGATAATCACTTAAATTACTAATAATCCCTTCAGGAAGTTCTTGCTTAACATCAATATAGACACTCTCCAGCTGTGCATCCATTGCAGCAAGTGCACAACCTTGAAGAATGTGTGTTTTCCCAGTTGACTTTTCTCCCGATACAAACACAACAGATGCATCCTTGTCATGCATTAAATTTTCAACAAAAGATACGAGTTGCTGATTATGCTTACCTACAAAATTACTAAGTAGCATTTTTGAATTAAGAGAAATAGGCAACCCTAATTGTTTCATAAACTATTTGGATTTTTCTTGAGAAATGACTTTTTCAGTCCAAATCCAAACATAATCTGCACCACTAAGCACGGTAGAGGTGGCCACCACAATAAAGAAAATAGTATGCCACTGCACTGATACTGGATAAATCTGCACAACCACTAAAAACAAAACCAACATAATTTGTAAAGCGGTATTAATCTTTGACAACTTTGAAGGTGAAAGCAGCGTGTCTTTTGACTCACCAGAACCAATAAAACACCCAACGGTACCTGAAACAATCATAACATCTCGCAAAAATACTAACACTAAGAGCCAAATCGGCAACAAGCCAGTAATATACAGCGTGATAAAACTACTAACCAATAACAGTTTATCTGCCACTGGATCAAGAATAGATCCAAGGCGTGTTTGACATGAATATCGTTTAGCAATCCATCCGTCTAGCGCATCTGTCACCCCCGCAACAAAAAACAACATCATTGCCAAAAAATATTGGTGATTTAACAGGGTCATGACAACTGGTACTGTTAAAATAATGCGTAAAATTGAAAGCGCATTTGGCACATTAGAAAAGTTCATTTTTCAACTGCTAAAAACCATTAAAAAAAATTAATTATACGGAAAAACAAACATGTCATCATTGACTTACCAAGACTCAGGCGTTGATATTACCAAAGGTAATGACTTAATCGAACAAATCAAACCCATTGCAAAATCTACCACTCGTGAAGGCGTGCTGGCTGGCCTTGGTGGCTTTGGCGCTATGTTTGAATTACCTATTCATAAATATAAAAACCCGGTGCTTATTTCTGGCACAGATGGTGTGGGTACAAAGCTGAAAGTTGCGGAAATGCTAAATAAACACGACACCATTGGTATTGATTTAGTTGCCATGTGTGTTAATGACTTGATCGTACAAGGTGCAGAGCCATTATTTTTCTTAGATTATTATGCAACTGGCAAGCTTAATACTGAGCTTGCTACTTCAGTTATTTCAGGTATTGGCGAAGGCTGCAAGCAATCAGGCTGTGCACTCATTGGTGGCGAGACTGCTGAAATGCCGGGTATGTATCAAGGGGAAGATTATGATCTTGCTGGTTTTTGTGTGGGTATCGCTGATAAAGACAAAGTTATTGATGGCACAAAGGTATCAAAGGGTGATCACATTATTGCATTAGCCTCTTCTGGTCCGCATTCAAATGGCTACTCTCTAATTCGTAAGGTTTTAGATCAATCAAACCCAACTGATGAGCAATTACAAGCCTTAATTGAACCTACTAAAATCTATGTCAAATCAGTACTTTCTTTAATTGAAAAATTTTCAGTACATGCCATCTCTCACATTACTGGCGGTGGCTTATTGGAAAACATTCCAAGAGTTCTACCCGATAATCTAGCGGCAAAATTAGACAGCGATTCATGGCAACTGCCTGATATTTTTAAATTCCTACAAGACAATGGCAATATTGACATCATGGAAATGTATCGTGTATTTAACTGTGGCGCAGGTATGGTTATTGTTGTACCTGAAGAGCAAAGTGAGGCGGCTATAAAACACATGAACGAACAAGGTGAAAAAGCCTGGTTGATTGGCGAAATAACCAATAATGAGGGCGAACAAGTTATCATCTAAACAGCATGTCTAAAATGAAAGGAATTGTTTTAATTTCAGGCGGCGGATCTAACTTGCAGTCGATTATTGACAATGCTGAACTTATTAATCTAGACATTCAAGCCGTTATAAGCAACAAAGCTAATGCATACGGGCTAGAGCGCGCTAATAATGCTAATATTGCCACTCACACACTTGATCATTCACTGTTTCCTTCTAGAGAAGAGTTTGATCAAGCGCTTAGCAAATTAATCGATCAACATAATCCACAAATAATCATTCTTGCTGGATTTATGCGAATTTTAACCGAAGAATTTACCAAGAAATATGCTGGTAAACTGCTTAATATTCACCCTTCTTTGTTGCCAAAATTTCAAGGGCTTAATACTCATCAAAGAGCTATTGATGCGGGTGAAAAAAAACATGGGGCAAGCATTCATTTTGTTACTTCTGAACTTGATGGCGGTCCTATTATTGCACAATCGAGTATTGATGTGCTAGATAACGATACTGCCAAATCTTTAGCAGAACGTGTTCTTATTGAGGAGCATAAACTATTTC
>CAZEYU010000008.1:0-40483 GCA_964516395.1 uncultured Candidatus Thioglobus sp. | reverse complement strand
AGGCACTCATGCGCATATTTTTACTGTCATTGATAAATTTCATTGGTGAAATGACTGAAGTACCAGCCAGCATGGATAATTCACCACCTTTAGCCTTTCCATCGGCATAGGTTGCACCTAAAGAGTTAAAGTCAAATCCACGAACAGAGGAGCTACCACCACCATAATAACGCTTGAAGAATGGCAGGTCTTTGTCACCATAACCTTGTGCTAAGCCAAGATTACCATTAACCTTCCAGGTAAGATCATTGCCCAATGGGTAATAACTCTTGTGTGATGCGTCTAGCTTATAGTATTGAAAATCAGCAATTGGCAAGGTTAGATCAAAACTAACATTGTTTTTACTACCTTCAGTAGGGTAGTTAAAATTATCTAATGTATTGTTTGACCAGTGAAGATTGGCTTTAACTTCAGTTTTATCACCACTGGCACACTGCGCCTGTTCATAATTAGCACCCGCAAAAGTTGCACCACAAGTAATATCACGACTAGAAACTCTTAAATCAGCACCAATTCTCGTCTGTTCAGTAATTGGAATACCGTAGCCTAAACTAAGACCATTTTCATCAATTTTGTATGAAGAGACATCAAGGTTAGCACCATCAAGTGACTTACTAAATACACCATAGCTAATTGAGTGTTTGTCTTCGGTAAAGTATGGGTCAGAGAAGTAAAAGCTCATTTCCTGCACCGCTTCAGAATTAGAAAATGCAGCGTTAAGTGTATTGCCCGTGCCTAGGAAGTTATTTTCCTTGATACCCATGTTAAAGGCAGCACCTGAGCTATTAGAGTGTGATAAGCCAATAGAGAAGGTGCCTGTTTTGGTTTCTTCGACTGAAAAGTGTAAGTTAATCTTATCATTAAAGCCTTTGAGTTTTGAAACTTCCATTTTCACGTCAGAGAAAAAACCTAGGCGTTTAATTTTTTTAATAGATTCATCAAGTTCAGTGTTGGAATACAAACCACCTTCAGCAATGCCAATTTCTCGACGAATTACTTCATCTTGGGTTCTGGTATTTCCTACAATGGTAATTCTATTAATGTAAACCTTTTTGTTTAATGCGACATTAATATTTAAATCAATCGTGTGTGTTTTGGTGTTTTCAGTTGTAATTGGATCAATTTTTGCAAATGCATAACCTTGGTCGGCAAAAACATCAGTAATGGCTTGAATGCTTTCAATAACTTTTTTACGCTCAAATACATCGTCTTTACTAATGGTAAGTAAGTCATTTAAATCCTTAATAGACTGATTTAACAAATCTCCCGTGAAAGAAATGGTGCCAACTTTATATTGCGAGCCTTCACTGATCTGAATGTCGATATCAATATTCTCTTTATTATCTGAAAGCTGAGTTTGAATTTTATTTACTTTAAAATCAAGATAGCCATCGTTAATGTATAAAGACTTCATTGCTTCAATACCAGCATCAAGCGCAACTTTAGAATAGTGATCTTTTTCAGTAAAGTAATTCATGATGAAAAAATCAGCCTCACCAATTTCAAACAAGTCAAGTAAATCATCTTGATCATGAACACTACCGCCAGTAATTGTCATGCTATTAATTCTTGCCACTTCACCTTCGTTAACATCTAGTTCAATGCCAACGCGATTTTGCGCATCGGTTTCAATTTTTTGACTAATGCTAATGCCGTAATATCCTTTGGAGATGTAAGAGGCTTCTAATTGAGAGATGAGCTTATCAAGTTGACGTTTGTTAAAAATCTTACCTTGAGACAAATCCATATTTTTTAGAATTTGAGTTAGACGTTCTTCATCAATCACTTTGTCAGAATAATTCAAAACATCTACATATTTAATGTGCGGATTCTCTTGAATGTTAATTTTTAAAACACTGTCTTCTTGCGATACTTCAATATCTTTAAAGAAGCTGGTTTTATATAGCGATTTAATGATTTGTCCTGAGATTTGATTGTTGTAATCATCACCAACCTCAACAGGAAGATAACTTAATACTGTACCTCTGGAAATGGCATTAAGACCCAAAATTTCAATACTTTTGATAGGAGCTGCAAAGCTTGATAGAGATGCAAGAGCACCTGTTATAAGGGCAAATTTGGCAATATTTTTTTTCATAATTGTTAAAGAGTTACAATAAACGCGTTAGGTCATTATACAGCGCAATAATTGTGAGTGATAAAATAACAAACAAGCCAATTTTGGCAAAGCTTTGTTGTGCTGATTGACTCAGTGCGGAGCCTTTAATAATTTCTATTAAATAAAAAAATAAATGACCCCCATCCAATAAAGGAATAGGCAGTAGATTTAACAAACCCAAGCCAATACTAATTAACGCTAAAAAAGACAGAAAAGATATTAAACCTACTTCAGCACTTTTGCCTGCATAGTTGGCAATACTAATGGGGCCACTAAGTTGATCAATGGAAGCCTCACCCATGATCATTTTTTTAATCATTTTAAGGTTGAGCGCGGTAAGTTGATAGACTTTATTATTTGCAGATAAAAAGGCATCTAAAGGATCTTTTTTAACCACTATCTTCCAATCATCAAGATAACCATCTGGCATTAACACACTAATTCCTGCTTTAGCACGTCCATTTTCAAGTCTAGGTGTTAAGGAGATTTGATGCAAAACGCCTTGTCTATTAACAATTAAGTTAATAAGTTTGTTTTTATGAGATTTAATGATGGCAACCAGATCATGCCATGAATTAATGTCTTTCTTGTTAGCAGTAATGATTTTATCGCCACTTTTAAGGCCGGATAAATAAGCAGGAGAGTTTGGCAGCACTTGGTCAATAACAGCTGGAATTTTAGGTAATGCAAACTCAAACCCTAGGTAATTATTAATGCCTTGCTCAGGATTTGATAAAAAATCACCCTTTAATAAAATTTCATGAGTTTTTAAAGAGTTATTAGCAGATAAAACCTCAATATATAAAGGAGTATTTTCTATATTTTGAATAAAGTTAATAGAAAACTCATTAATACTTGGTGTTGGTATGCTATTAATACTTAAGAGCTCATCCCCAGATTGTAAACCTGAATTTTCAATAATGCTGTTAGGTTCAATACTACCAATTACTGGTTTAATGCCATTAACACCAATAACAAAAATAGCCGTATAAATAATAATAGCTAATAAAAAATTAGCCAAAGGACCTGCCGCAACAATGGCAAATCGCTTGTAAACAGATTGCTGGTTAAACGCCCTATGTTTTTCAGATGAATCTACTTCAGATTCATTTTCATCTAGCATTTTTACATAACCACCCAAAGGGATAGCGCATAACGTGTATTCAGTTTCACCACGTTTAAACGAAGTCAAAACCCTGCCAAAACCAATAGAAAATCTTAGGACTTTAACGCCAATTTTTTTTGCAACCCAAAAGTGACCAAACTCATGAATAGCAACCAAAATTGCAATGGCAATTAAAAAAGAAGCTAACGTGACAATAAAACCCATTGTCAACTATAGCTGAGGGTGGGTATGGCCTGCATCCTTTAGTTTCGTTAAGTAATCATCCCAAAGCTGCTTTTGTTCTGTAGCTAGTTTATATAAATGCGACCAAGAATAAATGCCACTATCGTGACCATCGCTAAAAAATAAAATAACAGCATAATTACCTGTGGGCTCAATACGGCTAATGGTTATATTCTCCTTGTCCACTTGTAGTGTTTCCTGTCCAGGCCCGTGTCCAACAACCTCGGCAGAAGGAGAGTAAACTCTCAAGTATTCCGTTGTTAAAGGGTAGTCAACAGAATCAAATGTTATGGTTAGTAAATTTTTGTCTTTATTAAGTGTGATATTACTAGGTGTGTGCACAGTTTTGCCTTGTTGATAAATAAGGGTATTATTTTATCAGAACTCTTGTTTTTAGTAACCTTGAGCTTTATAAGTGGATAAAATGTTAGCATGTTAATAAATTTTACAAAAATGCATGGTCTTGGTAATGATTTCATGGTGGTGGATAATACCGCTGGAAACATTACATTTACTGCCGATCAAGTAGCTAGATTAGCACATCGACATTTTGGCGTTGGATTTGACCAATTACTCATTGTTGAATCAAATGTTAATCGTGACATAGATTTTACTTATCGAATTTTAAATGCAGACGGTTCTGAGGTAGAGCAGTGTGGTAATGGTGCACGATGTTTTGCACGTTTTGTTGCGCAAAAAGGGCTAACACAAAATAACCCGATTAAAGTTCAAACACGCTCAGGAGTTATAAGCTTATTAATCAACAAAGATAATTCTGTACGGGTAGATATGGGTGCGCCTATTTTTACCCCAAGCGAAATTCCATTAATTGCAAATGCCGAGCAAGATAATTACCAAGTTGAGAATTATCAAATGGGTGTGCTATCGATGGGAAACCCTCATTGTGTTATGCTGGTAGATGATGTTGAAAATTTTGATATTGAACCAGTTGCACTAAGGGTGCAGAATTCTATAAAGTTGCCTAATCAGGCAAATATTGGATTTATGCAAGTGCTTAACTCAAGTGAAATCAAGTTGCGTGTTTATGAGCGAGGTTCTGGTGAGACATTGGCCTGTGGTAGTGGCGCATGCGCAGCAGTGGTTTATGGTATTAAGCAAGGGTTGTTAGATTCTAAAGTTACCGCACATTTAAATGGTGGTGATGCTGTTATTGAATATGAAAACCAGGGTAGTGTTTACCTTTCAGGCCCAGCTGAATTTGTATTTGAAGCTCAAATAGATCTCTAGCAATTAATTGAAAAGATTTTCTTATCTTCGGCCCTAATTGTGCTGAGTTTTCCACCCCAAATACAGCCATGATCCATTGGATAAATATGCGCTTGATTCACATGCTTAAGTGTTGACCAGTGGCCAAAGTAAATATCTGTATTTCTAAGCTTTCGATTTTTGTGCTCAAACCAAGCTTTGTAGCCTACTGGTGGTTGGTCGTAGTTCATCTTGTGGTCAAACTCCAACTCACCATTAGATTTGCAAAATCGCATTCTCATTAATGAATTAATCGTGTATCGATATTGATCAAATTCTTTTAAACCCTCTTGCCAAGTTGTTGGGTTGTTGCTATACATACTGTCTAAAAAATCTATCAATCCACTAGATTGTAATTGTTGTTGAACCAGTAGTGCTTGCTTGAGTGTTGTATTCAAATCCCATTGTGGTGGTACACCAGCATGTACCAAAAGACCATTCTTATGATTAATAACCAGTGGCTGAGCAAGTAAAAAATCAAGCAGTGAGGTTGAATCTTGAGCGTTAATAATATCTATAAAAGTGTCTTTTTTGTTAGGTTTTTTACTTCCTAGTGCACAGGCTAATAAATGAAAATCATGATTGCCCAATACCATTGAGGTATTGTCTTGATTGTGCTTAATATAACGTAGAGTCTCTAAAGACTGATTGCCGCGATTGACAACATCGCCTAGAAAAAACAATCTATCTTTATCATTTGAAAATTTAATGAATTTTAATAAAGACTGGAGAGAGTCAAAACACCCCTGAACGTCACCAATTAGATAATCTGACATAATCAGTGTAGCGTATAAGGCTCACTAAGCACAAACTCATCAATAGGCACTTCGAAACGCTCACCTTTATCGTTGATCATACTATAAGCCCCTTTCATGGTTCCTGTTGGTGTTTTAATAACAGCACCTGAAGAGTACTCAAAAGCTTCTCCAGGAGTAATATGAGGCTGCTTTTCAATAACACCTTCACCAACTACTTCTTCGACATTGCCAAGTTCATCTTGAATGATCCAGCGCCTGGTGAGTAGTTGTGCACCTAAATCACCCAGATTTTCAATGGTAATGGTATAGGTAAAAGCATGTTGTTTGCGAGCTACGTCGCTGTGATTTTTAGCGTAGTCAACCTGAACATTTACTTTAATATTGTTTTGCATAGTCATTTGTTAATACAATAAAGTCTTCAACATCGAGCATTTCAGCGCGTTGTGATAAGTCAATATTGGTTTGTTCTTGAGTAAGTAAGTTTTTAAGACAATTTTTAAGGGTTTTTCGTCGTTGAGAAAAGCAAGCTTTAACAATTTTTTCAAATAATTGAATATTAGCAACTTTAGAATTTATTAAAGGCTTTAGGTAAACAATAGCGGAATCAACCTTGGGTGCCGGTTCAAAAGATTCAGGTGGAACAATAAAAATCAATTCAACTTCAAAAAAAGCTTGCATCATAACACTTAACCGACCATAAGTTTTAGAACCACTACTTGAAGCCATCCTTTCAACAACCTCTTTTTGCAGCATAAAAGTCATGTCAATAATTTTCTCTCTGTATTGAAGCAGATGAAACAAAATAGGTGAAGATATGTTATACGGAAGATTGCCCACCACCCTTAAAGGGCTTGGTAGGGTGCTTAAGTCAAATTTAAGCGCATCTCCTTCATTAATAACAAGATTATCTTTATCAAATGATTTTAAAATTTGAATCAAATCTCGATCAATCTCAATAACGTTGAGCTGTTTAACGCATTCTAACAAAGGTAGAGTCATGGCACCTTGACCAGGGCCAATTTCTAATAAATTATCATCAAAATTTGGAGCAATCGCACTAACAATGTTTTCGATAACTTTAGTATCTGTTAAGAAATTTTGACCAAAGCGTTTTCTTGCTTTGTGTTTAGAAGATATTACTTGTTGTTTATTCATGACTATGGCGGATGAATTGATGTGCATAATTAATAGCAGTATTTAAACTACCTAAACTAATATTACCACTTCCTGCTAAATCAAGCGCTGTTCCATGATCAACTGATGTGCGAATAAAGGGAAGTCCTAGGGTAATATTAACCGCCTTTTTAAAGCCTAGGGTTTTTAATACTGGCAACCCTTGGTCGTGATACATGCTTAGCACACAATCAACCCCTCTAAGTGCATCAGCTGTAAATGCTGTGTCTGCTGGTACACTGCCAGTTAGGTTAAAGCCTTCAGAATTAAGTTCTTTTATTAAAGGGTTAATTATTTCAATCTCCTCTGTACCTAGGTAACCATCTTCCCCAGCATGAGGATTTAAACCACAGACAACAATATGTGGATTGACAACACCATAAGATTTTAATGATTGGTTAATAATATACAACACTTCTTTTAACGATTGCTTGGTAATGTTTTGTGCTACCTTGGAAAGTGGCATGTGTGTGGTGGCTAATGCAACCCTTAATCCTTGTGTGGCAAGCATCATAACAGTTTTTTCTGTATTGGAAATACCAGCCAAATATTCAGTGTGTCCAGTAAATCCAGGTTGGATAGTATTGATAATTCCTTTGTGAATTGGGCCGGTTACTAAGGCTTGAGTATGCGAATCGAGACAATATTGAGTAGCAATATCAAGCGTATCCAGTACGTATTGCGCATTATTTTTATCTAAAAAACCTGCAACAACAGCTGTATTAGATTTAATGGGGTGAACACATAGTTCTTTGGCATTAAAACAAGCTTCAGACTCAACAATTTTAAGCTCTAAATTAAGCAATTTTGCACGCTGTAAAAGCACATCAGGGTCAGCAAAAATCAGCAAATTTTTATCTGATTTTTTTTGGGCATAAATCACTGATAAATCAGGACCAATTCCGCTTGGTTCTCCAGGTGTGAATGCTATTGTTTCCATAAGCCAAAAAAATAAAAAAATTGATTATATTATAGTGTTAATATATAAGCATAATTTCATATACATTAAAAATATTTTTTTATTTAAAAATCAATAACTTATACAGCAAAAAAAATTGATTAAAAAGTTTTTAAAAAATAACAAAACATAGCTTACTTTATTCCTATAAAATTCCGGATTAAATATAACTTTTTCAACTTAAAAAATAGGTTATTCATGAGTTCATTTATTACACCATCTGTTACATCGATTTTATTAGCATTTTCACTCCCTTTACAAGCACAAACTCCAGTTCAAAGTACCAATAGTTTTGATTCAGTTTACAACATTCAAACTGTTAGTGGAATGTCACTTGATAAAAGAGCACTTTTAGGAGGTGCAGTTATTTCTTCATCAGAGGTTAATTTATCAGCTCAAGTGGCCGGTGATGTTTTAACCGTTGGAGGTCGAGAAGGTGACATGTTTAAAAAAGGATCAACGCTAGTTACTTTAGAGCAAGATTCTATTCAAGCACAACGAGATTCAGCTTATGCAGAAATTGCATCGGCTAATGAAGCGCTTAGAAATGCAGGTGTTCAATACTCTCAATCTATTGTATCGCCAAACTCATCGCCAATGTTGGGTGGCATTCCAGGCATGTTCTCAATGTTTACAGATCCAATGCTTAAAATTAGTGGTCAAGGTAACCCAGAATTTGATAAATTTGCCAATAGAACTTCTAGGTACACCGCTTACCAACAAGCAAAAAACCAATTGACTCAAGCTGAGAATAACTTGAAGCAAGTCGAATCTCGCTTAAAAGATGCAAATGTAAGTGCACCTTTTGATGGTGTTATTATTGTTAAAAATGTTAATGAAGGTGATGTGGTTAACCCTGGTCAAACACTGCTAAGGTTTGCTAATATTAAAAAACTTCAAGTAGAAGTTAATGTTCCTTCAAGACTAGTTAGAAGCCTAAAATTAAATAAGGCATATCGAGTTAAACTAGATATTGCTAATGTTGTTGTAGATGCCAACCTTGTGCAGGTTTATCCAATTGCTGATAATGCTAAACACAGTGTTAAAGTTAAATTCGACTTACCAGAAGGCGTTCCAGTGTTGCCGGGCGCTTATGCTGAGGTAGAAATTTTTGAAACAGACTCTGGTGTGCTAACACCAATTATTCCTGAGTCAGCAATCATGTGGCGCTCATCATTGCCAAGTGTCTTTATTATCAACCCATTAACTAATAAAACAGAATTACGTTTTGTGCGTCTTGGAGAGCAAGTTGGCAAGAGTAAAAAAAGCGTTTTATCAGGCCTAAAGATTGGCGAAAAGATTGTTGCCAATCCTAATATTTTGATGGTTTCAGGAATGAGTATCTAAGAAAATTATGTCAAAACACGAACATATTGATCTTTCTAAAGATAAAAACATAGATCAAAAAGTAATTAAAGAAGCGGTAAAGGAGTACGAACTTGGTATTGCTGGAAAACTGACCAAGGCTTTTATTACTTCTCCATTATCAATTATTATCTTTTTTGCCATGCTGGGTGCCGGCATTATCGGACTTATCTCAACACCAAGGCAAGAAGATCCACAAATATCGGTACCACTGATTGATTTGTTTGTAGAATACCCAGGTGCCTCTTCTGATGAGGTTTCGAATATTGTGGTTAAGCCATTAGAACGACTTATGTCGCAAATTCTAGGTGTTAAACACGTATATTCAGTGAGTGACAAAGGTCAAGGTATTATTACTGTTGAGTTTGATGTTGGTCAGGAAATGAATGCCTCCATTATCAAGGTTCGTGACAAGATGCTTGCCAACCTTGAGTTTATGCCACCTGGGGCGAGAAAACCACTGATCAAGCCAAAAGAAATTGATGATGTGCCAATTATCAATCTAACATTGTGGTCAAAGTCTTTGGATGATGGTCAGCTTCGTTCACTAGGTCTAGAGTTGGTTCAACAACTTGAAAAAGTTAAAGATACCAACAATGGATTTGTTGTTGGTGGACGTAAAGAAATCTTCCATATTGATGCCTATCCTGGCCGTCTTGCTGGTTACGGTATTTCTATTCAGCAAATTGCCGGCACTGTTGGCAATGCAAACGTGCGTGAACATACGGGTAATATTGAGCTTAACGGCTATCAGATGGAAGTCTACTCTGGTGACTTCTTTAGAAAAGTTGAAGACATTGAAAACCTAGTAATTACTACGCAAGACGGCAAACCTATTTATGTAAGAGATGTGGCTGATGTATATTTTGCTCCAGAGGAAACCAAACACATGGTTAGCCACTACACAGGTAGAGCCAGTAAAACAGAAGAGAAGGCTAATGGTGAACAAGCTGTTACTATTGCCATTGCAAAGAAATTTGGAACCAATGGTGTTGAGGTTGCCAATAACATCTTAAGTAAAGTTGAAGAGCTAAAAGGTCGATTAATTCCTGACAATGTTGAAGTTAGTGTTACTAGAAACTACGGTAAATCAGCCAAAGACAAGGTTAATGCTCTAATTAAAAAACTATTTATCGCAACTGGTGCTGTAACTCTATTAGTATGGTTTGCACTAGGTGTTCGTCCTGCAATTGTGGTAACACTGGTTATTCCGGTTGTGCTGCTCATGACAATATTCTCAGCCTGGATATTAGGCATGACAATTGATAGGGTAAGTTTATTTGCACTTATTTTCTCTATTGGTATTTTGGTTGATGATGCAATTGTTGTTACCGAAAACATCTATCGACGCTGGCTTATTGATAACAAAATTACAATTGGAACAGCTGTTGATGCGGTTCGTGAAGTTGGCAATCCAACTATTCTTGCAACTTTCACCGTTGTCGCAGCATTAGTACCAATGGCTGCAGTTAGTGGCATGATGGGCCCATATATGGCGCCGATTCCAGTGTTAGGATCAGTAGCCATGATGTTTTCATTGTTTGCTGCGTTTGTTTTTGCGCCATACTTTATTATGAAGTTTGTGCCACCTTTGAATGTTCTTCATAAGATGCATGAAAAGGAAGAGAAAGAAACAAAAGCGATGTATGCTTTTTACCATGCAACCATCACCAAACTATTTAACAAACCGGTTTACGGCTGGGGATTTTTAATCGGATTAATTATTGCATTTTTTATGGCAATGTCGATGTTTTATACAACATCGGTTCCAGTTAAAATGTTGCCACTTGATAATAAATCAGAGTTTGGAGTTGTATTAGATATGCCAGATGGAACATCGCTATCTGATACAGCGTCAACACTTCATTTGATGGCTCAAGAGTTAAGAAAAGTGCCAGAAGTGGTAGCTATTCAATCATACTCAGGCACAGCAAAACCATTTGACTTTAATGGACTGGTTAGACATTACTATTTGCGTCAAACACCATCAGAAGGTGAGTTGCAAATTCAATTAACAGAGAAGGTTGATCGTTCTCGATCAAGTCATGAAATTGCACTTGAGGCAAGAGAATTAATTAAACAGATCGCTTCTGATGCAGGCGCTCAATATGCTGTTGTTGAGATGCCACCAGGGCCTCCTGTGCTTAGACCAGTGGTTGCTGAAGTGTACGGTCCAGATAAAGAAACACGTCGTAAATTAGCAAACGATTTAACTGCTTTGTTTAAAGAATCAGGCACTATGACTGATATAGACAATCTGATGCGAGATGAATACCCAGTTATCGATTTTCAAGTTGATACAGCTAAAGCGTCTAGATTTGGCGTTAGTGTAATGACAATTAAAGAAACGCTGGCTATGGCGATGAGTAGCTTTAATGTAGGAACTATTCGTTTGAAAAATGCATTAGAGCCTTCTAGAATTTGCCTGCAAGTGCCATTAGCAAAAAGATCTCAACTGTCCTATTTAACTCAACTTCCTGTGCCGTCTCAACACGGTGGAATGATACCAATTTCAGAACTTGGTTCATTTAGTTATAAAAAACAAGATGATTTGATTTTCCATAAAGATTTGGCAGATGTTGAATATGTATTAGGTGAGCCTATTGGTCGTTTAAGCGCACCAATTTATGCCATGTTTGGTGTTGATGATTTATTGTTAAGATATGAAACAATGGATGGCTCTCAACTGCAAGGTGAATACTTAGGTCCTCCAGAAGATCAAAACATACCAGGATTTGAATGGGCTGGTGAGTGGACAGTAACTTATGAAACCTTCCGTGATATGGGTATGGCCTTTGGTGTTGCACTTGTTGTTATCTACATGCTTGTGGTATGGCAGTTTGGTAACTTTATTATTCCAGCCATAATTATGGCGCCAATTCCTTTAACACTACTAGGTATTGTTCCAGGTCATTGGATGTTAGGCGCTGAATTTACTGCAACTTCGATGATTGGTTGGATTGCCTTAGCGGGAATCATTGTGCGAAACTCAATCTTATTGGTTGACTTTACTGTACAAGAGTATGCAAAAGGTATGCCATTCTTTGATGCGGTAATTAGCTCATGTTCATCAAGAACTCGTCCAATTATGATTACAGCATTTGCGTTAGTTGGCGGATCAAGTGTAATTCTATCCGACCCTATTTTCCAAGGTATGGCCATTTCATTACTGTTTGGCGTGTTGATTTCAACTGTATTAACGCTTATCGTGATTCCTTTAGGTACATTGTCAGCTGGCGAGCAGTCGTGTCGAAATATTGCTGTTAGTATGGGTCTATTACCAGGGGATGTTGATGCAGATGCTAAGTACAACATTACCAAAGAAGAAAAACCTAAAAAAGAAAACACAGCTAAACCAGATCCTAAAAAATGGATTAAAGCTGCAATTCGCAAAAAGGAGCAGACTCAAGAGACTAATCAAGAGTCAAATGATGAAAAAATAGACACCAATGGTTTGCTTAAAAAAGAAGACAAAAATGATGTCTAGCTAATAATTAAAAATTGTTATGCTTTTAAAAACCAGCATTAATTATTATTGCTGGTTTTTTTTATAAAGAATACAGTCATCATTCTATAAGATAAACACAGATAAATATAAGCCTAAAAGGCTCAAATATCGTCATTTTAAGCAGTTATTAGTATTTTTACCCCATAGGTAAAGTGAGGTTGTTTGCATGTTTTTGGATTAATAAGTTTCTTTTTATTTAATCGTTGTAACTCTTGAACATAAAATACAATTCACAAGAAGGTGTCTAGATGTGCAGACAATAAAAAACCGAAGACACATTGCTTCGGTTTTTTATTGTTTTTATTTCGACTTGTATTTAATTATTATCCTCATGGCTTTGTTTTGTAAATACTCTCTCACCAGCACTGATACATCCAAGCGGAATAACCACTAAAGTAAGCAAGGTGGAGATAAACACACCAAACAGTAATGAAATAGCCATACCTTGGAAAATAGGATCTGTCAAAATTACAGCTGAGCCAAGAACCAATGCTAGAGCAGTGATTAAGATAGGTCGAGTTCTAGATTTTGCAGATAGAATTACCGCATCCAAAAGTGGGGTTCCATTTCTAAATGCATTTTGTGTGAAATCAACCATTAAGATTGAGTTTCGCACAATGATTCCCGCTAAGGCGATCCAGCCAATCATCGAGGTTGCAGTAAATTCTGCACCTAACAACCAGTGCCCCGGAACAATACCGAGTAATGTCAACGGAATAGGGGACATGATAATTGCAGGAATGGTGAAGTTGCCAAATGCCCAAACAACTAGCATATAGATGGCAATTAATGCCACACCAAAAGCCATACCCATGTCACGGAAAGTTTCATAGGTTACTGTCCATTCTCCACCCCATTCAAAACCAGATTGCTTGTCACTACTAGGAGCGCCTGTATATTTTCCACTACGAAGCTCAATACCATCTGGTGTTACGTAATTATTCTCAGCCAATAGTTTTTCTACGTCAAGCATGGCATAAATTGGCGCACCTAATCTACCGACTGCATCACCAACCACAAACTCCACATTGCGTAAATCTTTATGGAATATTATTGGGTCACGCTCAACTTCAACAAACTTACCAAGCTCAGACAGTGGAATAGTGCGTTGATCCATGGTCATAATTGGTAAATCTCCAAGGCGGTTTAGATTAGACCTTTTACTAATTGGAATGGTAAGCACTATATTTGTAGGCTCAGATATCATAGAGTTAAATATTGTAGTTGCTTTAAACTCACCCATAACCATCGCCAGATGTTGATTAATAGTTTCAACAGATATACCCTGACGAGAAGCTTTTTCACGATCAATTTCAAATCGCCAAGTTTTCATAGAGCTACGCATTAAGTTGTCTACATCCGAGATTCTTTCCGAATCTTTAAACAGTTGAGTCAAGTCATCTGCAACCTTGCGCCTAGTTTGGGCATCTGGGCCATGAACTTCAGCCACTACAGTTTGTAATACTGGTGGGCCAGGAGGCATTTCTACAACGGTAATTGCCACACCGGTTTTGTTAGCGATTGGCTCCAACATTGAGCGTACGCTACTAGCAATATCGTGACTGGTTCTGTCTCTTAAAGTTTTGTCTGTGAGTTGTATTGCAATTTCAGCCTGCCAAGGGAACTGACGTAGATAATAATGACGCACAAGACCATTAAAATCAAAAGGTTGTGCTGTTCCTACGTAGTTTTGAGTTGCTACAATCTCATCAATATCCTCTAACTTAGCAGTGATATTATTAGCAAAATTTGCCGTTGTGGCAAGAGCGGTGCCATCTGGCATGTCTATTACAATACTAAAATTTGCCTTATTATCAAACGGCAACATCTTAACCGGCACACTAGTATTGTAAAACATATACATTGCACCAAAGAAGCTCATGACTAGCCCTAATAAAAAACCTCTTCCATATAACTTGTTGTTAACCATGCCAAGAATGACTTTTCGAAAAAACTTATCCATTTTTTCATCAATTTTTTCATCACGCTCTTCCATTTTTTTAAGTTTTTCCATGCTAGGAATGATGCGCATGGCCAAATATGGTGCAAACACAAGGGCTGCTAAAAGTGAAAGCACCATGGCAACTGAGCCTAATGCAGGTATTGGCTCCATATACGGCCCCATCATGCCAGACACAAATCCCATTGGAATAAGTGCCGCTACCACAGTATAGGTAGCTAATACGGTTGGGTTTCCAACTTCACGCACAGCATCAACTGCAACATCACTACTCATACATCCTGCCATTAACCAGCGTCGGTAAATATTTTCAACTATCACAATAGCGTTATCAACCAAGAAACCAATAGAGAAAATAAGTGCAAACAGACTTACTCTATCAATGGTGTAGCCCATTAACATTGATACAAATACAGTAGCAACCAACACTACCGGAATGGTGAGCAAAACAACAATAGATGGTTTAATTCCTAGGCTCAGCCACACAAGCAAAGTTACAGCACCTGTTGCAATAAATAATTTAAACAACAAGTCATTAACTTTGGTATTGGCGCTTAATCCATAGTTTCTTGTTACTTCAACATGAACATTGCTGGGTATTAAGTACCCCTTTAACTCTTCAACCTCACTCAGTATGCTATTAACAACACTAACGCCATTAGATCCTCTTTGTTTTGCCAGAGCAATAGTTACTGCTGGCGCATTAACAATTGCTTTAAAGTTAGGGTCATCAGAATATGATTTTCCAGTTGAAAAAGTAACCATTTGAGTTGCTTCCTGTGGCCCCTCAACTACTTTAGCTACATCTGATAAGAAAATTGGCGTACCTTTGTGTTGACCAACTACAAGCTGCTTAAGATCATTTACATTTGAAATATAACCACCAGATTCAACAAACATGAATTTATTGCTAGATTCAATTGAGCCAACCGTGTGTCCAGTATTTGCGGTTTTAACTGCATGAACAATCTGCCCAGGGCTTACACCAAATCCAGCCAATCTTTCAGGGAGAATCTCAATTCTCATTTGGTTTGATCTACCTCCATTGACAAATCCAACACCAGTTTGCGGGATTTGTTTTAAATGCTGTAGCACACTTACACCTAAAATCCTTAGCTGATCATCATCCACATCTTCTGACCACAAGGTAAGTGTTACTGAAGGAACATCGTCAACTTCTTTAGGCTTTACTTTTGGCGGGTCGATGCCAATTGGTAGTAAATCTAAATTAGATTGAATTTTGCTGTGAACTTGTACAATTGAAGGCCCCATTGGCTCTCCAACTTTAAACTGCAAAGTAATAATTCCATACTCCCTGTCACTAGCAGAGTACACGTGCTTAATATTTGGAATTTCACTTAAAGCTTTTTCAAACGGATCTATGAGTTGTGACGCAACTTCATTGGAAGATAAACCAGGAGCTGGAAAAAAGATATCCACCATTGGTACTGAAATTTGTGGATCCTCTTGCCTTGGTGTGGCAATAAGCCCCCAAATACCAACAGCCATCATAGCTATAAATAATAAAGGAGAGAGTGGTGAATGAATAAAAGTTTTTGCTAAGTTTCCTGAAAAACCAATATCCTTATCTTTAATGAAATTCTCTTCCTTGTCTATAACAGGAGTTTTTTCATTAATATCACATACTTCTTGTTGCTGTTGTTCGTTGTTCATAATTTAGATAAATTTTATTATTTAGCAGAGGTTGAAGAAGTTGGCTTTTCTAAAACCATCTCACCAGGGTAAATGCCTGAAAGAATACTTATCCAACCGTTATCAGCAGTATCGCCAACACGTACAAAGCGCATCTCTAACTTGTTGTTTACTTGCACATAAACTGTAGGCAGGCTTCCCCTTAAAATGATTGCAGAACTTGGAATGGTGACTGTTTCTGAAGAATTATTAGATAACTCAGGAATCATAATTTCAGCATACATGCCCGGAGATGCTTCTTTGGTATCAGACAATGCAAACTTAACAGTAATTGTATGGCCCATAACATCAGCCATAGGAAAAATTCTTGATACAGTAATTGGTGTTAGTTTATCACTTTGGTCTAATCTAGCATTAAGTGACATACCTTTAGAAAGGCCCTTAGCTAGACGCGCAGGCACCTCAGCTCTGATTTGTAATTTAGAAGTATCGCCATACAAAAACATGGGTACACCAGGTTGTGCAGGCTGACCAATTTCTACCATTTTTCTCAAAATAACGCCATCAAAAGGTGCAATAATGGTTGCGTTACTGATATTCTCATCCAACTCTCTTAGTCCTGCTAGTGCTTGAGTGTGTGCGTTTTTAGCTGTTTCTAGTTGGGTGTTCATGGCAAATAGATTGGTTCTTTTTTGAAAAGATGAATTCCCTTCGCCAGTCATAGAACGAACCGGATCAGAAAACATACCAATCATGCTTGGCATGCCTGCTAACATTGCATTGGATTGCGCGTTTGGATTTTCCATTTCGTTATAAACTTGCATTTGGGCATTGCGAACACCTGCTTCTGCACTAGCAATTTGTGCATTGGCTTGATCTCTTTTAGCCATTAATGCATCAATATCTTGTCTTGCTAGATCATCACCTTTTTTAAAATAATCACCTTCTTCACCAGCAATATAGACAATATCTCCAGGCATTTTTGCGACTAGATTTACTTCGCGATGTGGAATAACACTACCACCTAAAGAAGTAAAAGAACCAACCTTGCTTAACTTTGCACTAACAAAACCTTCTTGTGCAACAACAGATGAACTTAACGTAAATGACAATACTATAACGCAAGCACGAATGCAATTTTTCATGATATTAACGACCTATTTAATTAAATATAAACAGATTCTATCACTAATAGCCCTATAACATCAAGCTTTTAGATTAACTTATGTTGATTTTATAGGGTGGATTTATGCCTTATTATCCAACAGATTTTCCAGCCACTTGTAAATCAGCATGATAAGAAGATCGTACCATAGGGCCACTTGCTACTTGTGAAAATCCTAATTCAAGTGCTATTTCTTTATACTGTTCAAACTGCTGAGGATGAATGTATTCTTCAACTGCCAGGTGGTGTTTGCTTGGCTGTAGGTACTGACCTAACGTTAGCATATCAACATCGTGTTTGCGTAAATCATTAAGTACATTTAATACTTGTTGTTGTGTCTCACCAACACCAAGCATTAGGCCTGATTTAGTTGTAACGTTAGGATGGAGTTGTTTGAATTCTCTTAACAATTTTAAAGAGTATTCGTAGCTTGCACCTGGGCGAACCTTAGGATACAAACTGGGTACAGTTTCTAAATTGTGATTAAACACATCAGGAGGACACGAGTTAAAAACATCAAGTGCCTTGTTAATTCTACCTCTGAAATCAGGCGTTAATATTTCAATTTTTACTTCTGGCGTTTGTTGTCTAATGTTGTCAATACAAAGTTTAAAGTGTTCAGCGCCGCCATCACGCAAATCATCTCGATCTACTGATGTAATTACCACATATTTCAGCTGCATCTGTTTGATGGTTTGCGCAAGATGTTTCGGCTCGTTAGTATCGAGCGGTTTTGGCTTTCCATGAGCAACATCACAAAATGGACATCGACGTGTACAGATTTGCCCCATAATCATAAAAGTGGCTGTACCGTGATTAAAACACTCACCCAGATTTGGACACTGAGCCTCTTCACAAACAGTAAATAATTTTTGTGACCTTAGTGTATTTTTTAAGTTATCTACTTTAGATCCGGCAGGATGTTTAATGCGAATCCAGCTAGGCTTTCTTGTGGCGGGCCTGTTTGAATCCGGTTTAATCTTAAGCCTTGAGACTTTAGACTCACCTTTCAAATCTTTGATCTCAATTGTTTGTTCGCTTGCGTTATTGTTTGGCACTTTTAATATTGTCAGATAATAATTGAGTTAATTCTTTAGCAACTTGATTTATTGAGATATTATTATCCGTTAAATCAGACATTTGTGTCACTTTCAGTCCCTGATATCCACAAGGGTTTATTTGTTTAAAGGGAGATAAGTCCATATCAACATTTAAACTCAACCCATGATAAGTCTTTGAATTTTTAACCTTAAGCCCTAAAGCTGCTATTTTTGCTTGATCAACATACACACCAGGAGCGCCATCTTTTAGTGAAGAATCAATGTTATAAAGCTTCAATGCCTCCATAATAGATTTTTCAATTAGCCGAACCATTTTTTTAACCCCAATACCAATTCGCCTAAGATCAATTAAACAATAAATAATAAGTTGACCAGGACCATGATAAGTTACTTGACCACCTCGGTCTGTTTGAACAATAGGTATGTCAGTATTAACTAGAATATGTTCGGGCTTTCCAGAGATTCCTTGGGTAAGGGTAGCAGGGTGTTCAACAATCCAAAGCTGATCTGCTGTCGACTCATCACGCGAGATAGTAAATTCTTGCATGGACTTCCAAGTGTTAAGATAATTCTGAACACCTAGATTAACAATTCGCATGGTAGTTATAAAACGTAGGCAACCAGATGACACTCTTGCAAATCTGCATTAATGCAATCAATTTGCGTTCTGCTGGTGGCAATAATCTTAACCGTTAATGAAACGTATCCGCCTTTGGAGCTTTGCTTACTTGACACTTGATTTGGATGTAGCTTGTCAGTGTGAGTCTCAACAATGCTGCAAACGGTTGATTGCAATTCTTCACAAGTTTTTCCAAAAACTTTAATGGAGTAATCGCAAGGAAAATTCCATAACTCTTCAGGGGTAATATTAGTGCTAGTCATATCAGGGGATTTTATCTTCTATTACGGTAGAATATGGTCAGTTTTTTATTTTTCAAGTCAAATCATGAGACCACAACAAATAAGCACAATCCTTAACCAAGAGTTTGAATCGGTTCATCACGGACATCACACACCAGTCATGTTATGGGGTGCTCCGGGTATTGGAAAATCTCAGATTATTGCTCAAGTTGCTGATAAGTATCAAGTTGAGATGATTGATATTCGTCTGTCACAAATGGAACCAAGTGATTTGCGTGGTATACCGTTTAAAAATGGTGATTTGGTTGATTGGTCTATTCCTGCCTTATTACCCGATGAAAAACGCCATGGAAAACATGGGGTCTTATTTTTAGATGAAATTACCTCGGCACCACCAACAGTTTCAGCAGCAGCTTATCAGCTTATCCTAGATCGTCGTCTGGGTGATTATCAAGTGCCTGATGGTTGGGTGATTTTTGCAGCTGGTAATCGTCAAGGTGATCGAGGTGTTACTTATTCAATGCCGGCACCATTAGCCAATCGCTTTTCACACTATGAACTTGATGTCAATCTAGATGATTGGGTTGCTTGGGCTTATCAACACAACATTGATGAGCGAATTATTGGTTTTTTACGCTATCGCCCTGAACATTTATTTGAATTTGATCCAGCACATAATCCCATTGCTTTTCCTTCCCCAAGAACCTGGGAATTTACTCATCGCGCCCTAAAGAAGTTTGAAAAAGATTTAACCCTATTTAGACAAGCTGCTAGTGCTTGTGTTGGTGATGTTGCTGGTGTAGAGGCAACAACCTTTGTTGAGCACATGGTAGATTTACCAAACCTTGATGATATTATTAATGGCAAAAATGTCAATATTCCTAAAGAACTGGATTTGCAATATGCCATTTGTGCCGCACTTGTGGGTAGAGCGATCAGCGTTAAAAACGAAGATGGTGCACACAAAATATGGGGTAATATTTTAAATTTTGCCAAAGACTTTCCACAAAAAGAGCTGGGCGTTATGTTGGTGTCTGATATGCAAAGAGCAATTGGCGAGGATATTTTTGAAATACCTGAATTTTCTGATTGGGCAGGAAAAATTGCCGATACTTTATTTGACTAAAGAAACATGATTAATTTAAACCAAAACACGAATCATTCAACTCATCCAATTTTAAGGCTGGGGTTTCGGCCTTTTTTCTTTGCCTCAGGTGTAATTGCAGTATTGTCAATGCTGATGTGGATGGTGTTTTATCCAGCTGTTATTCTAATCAATAATGCTAATCCAATTGACTGGCATGCACATGAAATGGTTTTTGCGTACGCCTCGGCAGTTACTGTTGGTTTTTTACTAACGGCTAGCAAAAACTGGACTGGTGTACAAACCATCTATAACAAACCACTTATGGCATTAGCCTTGTTATGGATTTTAGGTAGGTTTCTACCTTTTATTGCTCATGAATATCTTGTTTATCAGGCAGTTATTGATGTGAGTTTTTTAATACTATCCACTTTTGCCGTTGCACATCCAATTATCAAGGCTAAAAATTGGAATAACATTAGCATCCTAGCTAAATTATTATTGTTATCAGCTGCTCATATTTTGTTCTACCTAGGGTTGTTAGGTATTGTTAATCAAGGTGTTTATCTTGGTATCTACCTTGGGTTTTATTTAATCATTAGTTTGTTGTTAATGATGTCTAGAAGATTGCTGCCTTTTTTTATTGAACGCGGACTTGGGCTCAGTACTGAGTTGGAAAATTCAAAAATATTAGACCTGTCTTCTTTGTTTTTATTTTTAGCCTTTATTATTGTTGAAGTATTTTTTCAAACAATTCTCTCAGTTATTCTTGCGGGGACATTGTTTGTTATTCACGCCATTAGATTGTTCAATTGGTATCATCCAAAAATTTGGACAAAATCTTTACTTTGGAGTATTTATCTTGCCTATGGATTAATTACTCTTGGATTTGGCTTAAACACTTTGTCATATTTTATTAATATGATGCCAAATATGGACATTCATAGCTTTGCATTTGGCATGGCGCTCATGACACTCAGCATGATGTCTAGGGTTTCTCTAGGACACACAGGTCGCAATGTTTTTCAACCACCTAAACAACTTAATTTTATGTTTGTTTTGTTAGCATTGGCATTTATAGTTAGGGTGTTTTTGATTTCAATCATGCCACAACATTACAGCATTTGGATTATTACCTCTCAAGTATTATGGATTTCTTCTTTTTCATGGTTTGTTTTTATTTACACACCCATGTTTTTTAAAGCACGTGTAGATGGACAATTTGGCTAATGAGCGCATGAGTGATTCAGAATATCAATTTTGGAAAAATGACGAGCTTGCCCCTGAAAAAGTACCTGAGGTTATTGGCGAGGAGGTTGTTTATGACAACAATGAGGATAATGTTGATCTTGAAGCAGTTGAGGAAAAATTAACCAAGGCTCGAACTCAACTTATTTTAGATAAGCCTTTTTTGGGAAATTTAGTATTAAGACTACCATTAAAAGCCGCGGGATCTTGGTGTAAAACCAGTGCTACTGATGCGAAAAACTTTTACTACAATCCTAGTTTTATCAATAAACTAGACAATCATCAAACTAAGTTTGTCCTTATCCATGAAGCATTGCATTGTGCACTTACGCACTTTTCTCGTCGTGGCAATAGAGACAAGCATAAATGGGACTTAGCTTGTGACTTTGCCATTAATCCATTGTTAGTCAAAGAAGGGTTTAGACCACCACTAGATTTACCTATTTTTCATCAGTATGAAAATATGATTGCTGAGGAAATATACCCCATGATTGACGACAATATTGATACTGAGCCTATGGATCAGCATCTTTATGATGATAATCCTGATGACGATGCAAATGAATCTGATGGTGGTATGAAAGAAGATGATTTGCAAGGAAAAACAGATGAGTCATCCGCTGGCGGTAAAAACAAAAATAATCAAAACACAAGTGAGTCAGAATCACTTGCTGATCAGCCAAATCCACTAACTCCTGATGAGATGCAACAACTTAGCACACAGTGGCAAAAAAATCTATCCTCTAGCGCACAACTTGCACAACAAGCAGGAAAGCTTGATGGAGAATTTGCCAAGTTAATTGACTTTTTTTTACAACCTCAAGTCTCTTGGCAATCTTTATTAGCACAACACATGTCAAGCCTTGCTAGGGATGATTTTTCCTACAAACGCCCATCAAGACGTGGTGGAGAAAATAATGCAATTTTGCCTTCTCTAAAATCAAGCCAAATAGATATTAGTGTTGCTATTGATACTTCAGGATCTATCTCTCAAGAAGAGATAGACGAATTTATCTCAGAAATAAATGCCATTAAAAGCAATATCAGAGCTTCAATCACCTTAATCGCTTGTGATGAAAAAATATCTCAAGATTTAATTTGGCGATATGAATCGTGGGATGAGTTAATATTTCCAAACTCTCTTGGTGGGGGTAGAGGAACAAACTTTACACCTGTGTTTGAATACATCAATCAGCAAGACTCACCGCCCAATGTTTTGATTTACTTTACTGACGCTAAAGGTAAGTTTCCTAGTATTGAGCCTAGTTATCCAGTTATATGGCTGGTAAAAGGCAAAGAAACTATTCCATGGGGCTCTAGAATTCAACTTAATTAAATCATGCTTGATCTAAACCCTGAAGAATTAGAAGAATATTTGGAGTTTAATAACCCAGTACTACTTGATGTGCGTGAACAATACGAATGGAACAAGTGTCACATCAAACACTCAACACTAATGCCAATGGGTCAAATAATGGCCAACATAGACATATTAGACAAAAATAAAGACATTGTTATTATTTGTCATCTAGGTGTACGCTCAATGCAAGTTGCTCGTTATTTTGAATCAATTGGATTTAAGCAAGTTGTTAATCTAAAAGGTGGGATTGATGCCTGGGCCAAGCAAATTGACCCTAATATGACACAATATTAAATAGTTCGTTGTCTGCAAGCCTCAAATAAAGAGATACCTGTTGCTACCGATACATTTAGACTTTCAACATTGCCTTGCATCGGAATTAATGCCAATTGATCGCAAGATTGTTTGGTTAGTTTTCTAAGTCCAGTCCCTTCAGTGCCCATTACAATTGCAGTTGGTGTGATGAGATCAATTTGATAAAGCGAGGTATTAGTAGATCCATCTAGGCCTACCACCCAAATGTTTTGCTCTTGCAAAGCTTTAATGCTACGAGATAAATTAGTAACAGCAAATATTTTTAACTGATTTAACGCACCTGCTGATGTTTTATGCACAAGTGCATTAATAGGTGCAGACCCATCTTTATTAATCACCACGCAATCAACACCGGCAGCATTTGCACTTCTTAAACAAGCGCCTAAGTTTCTAGGGTCTTGAATCGAGTCTAGGATCAAAATTAATGCCGAATGGTTGAGTTTAGAGACATAACTAATCAACTCATTTTGATTAGGTAGGGTAGGTAGTAAAATTTCAGCAGCAACACCTTGATGTGTTTGATTTTTACTGAGTTTATCCAACTGAGGTCTGCTCGCCTGTTGGGTTACAATACCTAAGTGATTTAACTGATTTAAAATATGGTTAACACGTTTATCTTTACGGTTGTCTAACACATAAACCTTAACAAACCCTTCTGGGGATGAATCCAGTTGAGCCTGAATGGCATGAAAGCCAAAGATGACAATTGTTTTTGACATGTTAAATCAAACTAGAATTTATGTTCTAAGATCTCAATGTAAGCCTTTTCTCGAAGACTTTTTACCCAGTTTGCAAAGTAAACATTTTGTTTTTGCCTTAAAAGTGCCACCTTAACTGCCGAGATATGATTATCCACACTACGCTCATCTAATAGCTTAATAATCCTCCAACCTTGCTGAGTTTTGAATGGTGCAGAGGTTTTATTCTCATCAAGGTTAGATAGGGCACTTATAAAATCATTTGGCAATTTATCAAGCATTAGCCAGCCCAACTCTCCACCATCTTTATAAGAAGCATCTTGTGAATACAATTTAGCCAGTGCAGAGAATGTTTTACCATTGTTTAATTGTATTACCAAATCAGCCATAAACGCCTGAATCAGACTATCTTGTGATTCAAGCAAAGAGCTTGAGTTGTCAACTGAGGCAATCACAATTTGTGCAATCTTTACTTGCGTTGAAAGATTGTCTTTTTTGCTTGGATTGTCTTTCAAGGCTTGTGACAACTCTGTTTGACTTAATTTAATATCAGCCTGTTGAAGTACAAAACGCTTTAAACCTGTTAAAGAAAGCTTTTGTTTGATGTTGGCAACAATTTGATCAAACTGTGGACTAGCTTGCAATTGGGCTGCACTTAATTTATTTTGAAGTGCAACCTTGTTAAGCATTGCATTAACAGACTCTGGTTTTGGCTCGAGCCCCAATTCTTTAATTTTTTCAAGCTTTAAAACCAAATCCACTTGTTTATTGACCAAAACAAGCTTCTGCTTAGTGGTTTGAGCATTGTTAATATCATTAGCAATTGTGTCATAAGTCACCAATTCATCATTAACAATAGCAATAATACTATTTGGCGTGGAAAAAACTGAAGTAGAAAGACCCAGTGCAAGTAATAATACTTTCTTCATATTAGTAATCATCTAAATCAGCTAAATAGTTTGGCACTTCTTCTTCTAAACGACGATACAAGCTAGGTGATGTTGAGGCCAGACCTTTTAACACTAATTCAAAATTCGTCACATAATCATAATCGTTGCCACTAATATGCTTTTTAAAGTGTGCTAAACGTACAGCCCAGCAACAAGACTCATAAGCAATACCTGTGGTCTCTTTATTAGTAATGGAGTTTGTAATTGAACGATTAACACCCGCAAATACATGTACATTTTGCGTTAGTGGGTATGCACCATACAGTTCAGCTGACTTTGTTCCGTTGTCATCGTGATGAGCTAAAGTTACAAATTGTCTAGGGTTCAGAATATAACTCATTGAACTATCACGTTTATCAACTTTGTTGGTTTCTGGATCATATTGAAGTGAATTGTTAAATGTAAATTCATCTAAACTTAAATCAGCTGATAGAGCAATATCAGAATACTTTCTTCTAGTGGTTAATGTGCCATCACTAGCCATGTCAGTATCATCAATATGTCGAGTTTGAGCAGCCTTTAAACTTAGGTAAGTATCGCCTGTTTCTTCGTCAATAAAGTCAGATTCTAGACCCAAAGTAAAGTTATTGGCATTGCTAATTCTATCTAAACCTGTGAACTTTTTCCCTGAAAACAAACTTTCATAAGAATCACTCTTATCTGCTGAATCAAAACTTGGTAGGGCGCTCTGGTCCTTCTTTGGCGTGTAGTTATAAGCCAGCCTTGGTGTTAAGGTTTGAATTAAATCTGTACCTAATAAATTAACTTCTCTTTCCAAAAATAATTTTGAATCTAGCCCAAAACTATAAATAGATCTACTTTGATCAGTAGCATTATCTAACGCATAATCAGTGGTTGAAAGATTAAGCTTAGGTGTTAATGAGTAAGCATTAGTTGAGATAGCTCGAGAGAAGTTTGCCTGTGCGTGTGTACGCACACCAGTGTCACTAGAAGTTTTATGTTTAAAATTTGTACTCACTAAGGATAAATCCATGGCGCGATCATCCATGCCTGTAAAAGATTTTTTAAATGATACTTCTGGTGCACGCGTATAAGTTGCACTACCACTATTAACCAATTGCTCACTCTCGGCAAATAACGCCATATTTAACTGAGCCTCTTGATCTTCATATGTCAGATCTAGGTGTGAATTTAGAGCCGATAATGAAGTGTTATCATGTGCAATTTCTTTAAAGTAGTTTTGATCAGAAACACGTTTAGTGGTTATGTTTAAATCAGTTTTTTCATTCAGTGACAAATCAATACTTGAATTTAACAACCAGCGTTTGTTGTTGGTAATATCGTCTTCATTTAGATAGTGACCTTCAATCTCAAAACGCCCCTCATTAAACATTTGATTGCCAGAGAGTAATTGTCGATATACCCCCTCAACAACACTACCACGACTTGACAATTGATTAAGCGTTAATAAAAAATCACGATCGGGAGCGATATTAAAATAGTAAGGGATTCTTACTTGATAATTATTATCTTCATTGGCAACAGATTCATCATAACTACCAAAACTAGGAGCTAAAAATCCTGATCCTCGACCTTCTAACACCCACTCATGACGAGGAGAGTAAAAAATTGGCGTACCTAAAAATTTAACAGTTACATCTTTAGCGATACCACGATTCGTATTAGAATTTAGTGTAATTTGATCAGCATTCATACTCCAATCGGTATTTCCCAACGGACATAAAGTGTAGCTTACAGAATCAAATACTTGCTTAGTGCCATCATTAACCACTTGTTGCGCCTGTCCATTTATCTTATTATCTGGATAGTGAAACTGAACTTGGTTAATAGTAGTATGTGTGACATCACCTTGTTTTTTGATAAGTGCTTGGTCGCCAATAAACATAAGCTCAGCATCTTGGAATTTAACATTACCGGTTGCATTAGAGGTTTTGTCAGATCTTGAAATATTAACCTGATCTGCACCCAAGTAATATTGGCTAGAGTTGAGCGACACACCGCCTCTTAATAAATAATGATCATTCTTGCTAATTTCACTATGGTCAGCAATAACATCAAGATTATCACTGCTAGACAATGTTTGTTTGGGAAATAATAATTGAGTGTCTTGACAACTTAGCGAGACACCTTGGGCGCTAACAGCACCTGAAAACAACACTAATGAGTAAAGAATCGCAGGGGTTTTCATAACAACTTAAAAGGTTTTAAAATTCATTTATTTTAACACTATATGCCTATTCTATAGCTTGCATATATTAGTTACATATCAAGAGTTTTAATTGGGTAAAATGACTCAGGTTTTTTAACAATAATGGAAGCATATAAATGGCTTGGAACGACAACAACAATCAAAACCCTTGGGGTGGCAATGGCCAAACTCCACCGGAATTAGATGAAGTTATTAAAGATTTTAAAAATAAATTTGGCGGTATTTTTGGTTCAAAAAAATCTGACAAAACACCCACAACCCCAACACCACCCAAAGGCAGCTTTAAATTTATATTTATCATTGCATTTTTAGTTTGGGTTTTATCAGGCATCTATATCATCGATCCTGCAGAAAAAGGTGTGGTTCTACGTTTTGGTGCATTTCAAGAACAAACTTCTCAAGGTCCTCACTGGCATCTGCCATTCCCAATTGAAACTCTTAATAGAATCAATGTTGAGCAAATTAGAACAGCTGAAATTGGCTTTAGAAATGTCGCTAATGGTAATCGTCGTTTTGGTGGCAATGTATCGTCTGAATCTTTAATGCTAACGAAAGACGAAAATATGATTGACGCTAAGTTTGCTGTTCAATATAAAGTTAATGATGCACAGGCTTACTTATTTAATGTGGCCAATCCTGATACTACACTACGTCAAGTGTCTGAAAGTGCCATTCGACAAGTGGTTGGTCAAAACTCTATGGATTACATCCTGACTGAAGGTCGTGTTAGTATCGCTGATAGAATTAAGGAAAAATCTCAAGAGCTGTTAGATTTGTATCAAACAGGTTTGTTTATTACAACAGTTAACATGCAAGATGCACAACCACCTGAACAAGTTCAAGCCGCTTTTTCTGATGCAGTAAAAGCACGTGAAGATAAGCAGCGTTTAATTAACGAAGCTCAAACTTATGCTAATGATATTTTGCCTAAATCTCGTGGTTTGGCAGCACGTATGCTTGAAGAATCAAAAGCTTACAAATCTGAAGTTGTTTCAAAATCAGAAGGTGAGGCATCTCGATTTAAGCAAATTCTAACTGAGTATGAGAAAGCGCCTGAAGTTACTAAAGAACGCCTTTATAGAGAAACTCTAGAAGGTGTGTTAGCATCAACTAGCAAAGTTGTTGTTGATTCTAAGGCTAATTCTATGATGTATTTACCAATTGATAAATTGGTAGGAAGCAAGACTTCAAACACTGAAGTAATTATTAAAGACGCCACATCTCAATCAAATAAAAAGGAAGATGATGTTAGAGGTCTTTTCCGTAACAGAGGAGTAAGATAATGCAAAAAATAGGATTAATTCTAGCTGCCGCTGTATTTTTTATTTTAAGTTCAGCGCTATATACAGTTAATGAAACTCAAACCGCTATTAAACTTCGACTGGGTGAGATTGTTACTGTTGAAAAAACACCAGGCCTTAAATTTAAAATGCCTTTTGTCAATAATGTTGTAAAGTTTGATGATCGTATTCAAACCTTAGATGCACCAGCTGAGCGCTTCTTAACTGGTGAGAAGAAAAACGTAATTGTTGACTCGTATGTTAAATGGCGCATTATCGATGCAGAGCAGTTTTACAAATCAACGGGTGGCAATATAGCCAGAACAAACAATCGTTTGGCTCAGATTATCAAAACCGGTTTGAAAAGTGAATTTTCTAAACGAACTATTGCAGACGTAGTCTCAGGTGAGCGTAGTGAAATTATGGCCAACATTCTTCAATTAGCCAATAAGGATATTGGTGAATTTGGTATTAAGATCATTGATGTTCGTATCAAGCGTATTGATCTTTCACAAGAGGTATCAAACTCAGTTTATCGTCGTATGCAAGCTGAGCGTCAACGTGTTGCTAAAGAGTTTAGATCTAAAGGTGCTGAAGAAGCAGAGATCATTCGCGCAGCAGCTGATAAAGAGCGCACAATTATCTTAGCAGATGCTTATCGTGATTCTGAGAAGATACGAGGTGAGGGTGATGCGATTTCTGCTAATAACTATGCACAAGCATACAATCAGAATGCTGATTTTTACTCATTCTATCGTTCGCTTGAGTCGTACAAAAAATCATTCACTGGCCAAAACGATATCATGGTGTTAAATCCAAATACTGAGTTTTTCCGTCATTTTAATCCAGAGGCCAAGTAGTTATCATGAACACTTGGCAACTGCCTGAAGGAATTGACGAATTAACAGGTGATCAAGCGCTAGCGTTTGAATCACTTCGTCGTCAACTAATTGATCTATATACTAGCAAAGGTTATGGGTTGGTTATTCCACCAATGGTTGAGCACGTTGATTCACTTTTACTTACAAGCGATTCGGTCAACGAAAACACCTTTAAGTTTTTAGATCCTGTTAGTGGAAAAATGCTAGGTGTTCATGCTGATATTACACCGCAAATTGCCAGAATTGATGCAAAGCGAGCCAGCGATAAAGAGCAAAAATATTGCTATATTAATGCCATTTTACAAACCAGCGCCAATGACTTTTATGATTCCAGATCTCCTATTCAGGCAGGTGCTGAATTATATGGTCTAAATTCTAGTGAGGCAGATGTTGAGATAATAACTCTTATGATCGAAAGCCTTAAAATCTTATCTATCGACTCAGTTGTTATTAGCTTAGGTAACGTGGCAATTTTTAATGCTATTGTTGAATCTGAAAATCTAAATGCCAGCCAAACGACTGAATTAAAAGAGATTTTTACTCATAGGTCCACGCCAGATTTGGCAGTTTTTTTAGCAAATAATACGCTTGACTATGCAGATCAATTGTTAACCCTAATGACACTTGAGGGTGATGCGTCTGTACTGAATAAGGCGTTAGCAATATTTGCTAACTTGCCAAAAGCCGTTTCGGCCATTAATGAGTTAATCCAAATTAACACACAATTACAAAACCAAGGTCTAGGCCTTGTTTATGATCTTGCAGAGCTTCAATCGTATGAATACCATACTGGTGTTGTGTTTTCTGCTTATAACGAAAACTATTCTAAAGCATTAGCTCAAGGTGGTCGCTACAATGGTATTGGTGCTTCTTTTGGAAAGTCACGAGCAGCAACAGGGTTTTCATTTGATTTGAAATTTTTATCTCAATCAAAATAATTTTATTTCACAAAAAAAGTATTAAATAGTTAGGAACTAGTATGTCAAAAAATGTAGTAATTATCGGTACCCAATGGGGTGATGAAGGTAAGGGTAAAGTTGTAGATTTAATTACGGATAAGGTATCCAGTGTTGTTAGATTCCAAGGCGGACATAACGCAGGTCACACATTAGTAATTGACGGTAAAAAAACTGTTCTTCATTTAATTCCTTCAGGTATTTTGCGTGACAATGTTGAGTGTTTAATTGGTCATGGTGTTGTACTATCTATGTCTGCACTAATTAAAGAATTAGGTGAGCTAGACACAGCTGGTGTTGATGCACAATCACGATTAAAAGTATCACCAGGTTGCCCACTCATCATGCCTTATCACGTAGCACTTGATAACGCACGTGAGGTTAAGCGCGGTAAAGCCGCTATCGGCACCACAGGAAACGGCATTGGCCCAGCTTATGAAGATAAAGTTGCACGTCGCGGATTGCGTGCTGGTGACTTATTAGATGAAGTTGCTTTTGCAGAAAAACTAAAAGATGTTATGGAATACCATAATTTTGCCTTAACTAACTACTACGGTGCTGAAGCACTTGATTACGATACAGTATTAGCTGAAGCACTAGAGCAAGCAAAAACTGTTAAGCCAATGATTGTTGATGTAACTGAAAAAATTCACCAACACATTGCTAACAATGAAAATATTTTATTTGAAGGTGCACAAGGTGCATTGCTAGACATTGATCAAGGTACCTACCCATTTGTAACTTCTTCAAACACAACCTCAGGTGGTGCAGTGACAGGATCTGGCGTTGGTGTAACAGACATCGATTATGTGGTTGGCATTGTAAAAGCCTATACAACCCGTGTTGGTGGTGGCCCATTCCCGACTGAATTAATCTACGATGTATCAACAGATGAGGGAGATGCTATTGGTAAGGTGTTAGGAACCATAGGTAATGAATTTGGTGCAACCACAGGTCGCCAACGTCGTTGTGGTTGGCTTGATATGGTAACACTTAATCGCTCATTTAAACTTAACGCAGTTACTGGTATTTGCTTAACAAAATTAGATGTGTTAGATACTCTTGACAGTATTAAAATTTGTACCTCTTATGAGCTAAATGATGAAATTACCACAACACCACCATATGATGCTCAAGGCTATGCAGATGCAAAACCCATCTATATCGAAATGCCTGGCTGGAAATCTTCAACCATTGGCACTGACTCGTTTGACTCGCTACCAATTGAAGCACAAAACTACATTCGAAAGATTGAAGAGCTTTCTGGCCTACCAGTAGATATCTTATCAACAGGCCCTGATCGTGATGAAACTTTAATATTAAATAATCCATTTGACGAGTAATACATGAGCGACCCCCACCAAAAAAGAGAATCGGAAAAATACAAAAATCCGATCCCTTCAAGGGAGTACATTCTTGAATTTATCCAAGAAAAACCCTTAACGAAATTTGATCTTTATGATTTATTAAAGATTGACAATCACCAAAAAAAGCCATTAACTCACCGCCTAAGAGCCATGGTTCGTGATCAACAACTAAGTTGCACTCGCGATGGTGTTTATAGCATATTTAATGGCAAATCAGGCACCATGACGGGTACTATCATCGCTAACCCTAAAGGGTTTGGTTTTATCGCACTTGATCAAGGCGGTAAAGATTTACGCCTATCAGCCAAACAAATGCAATTGGTTTTCCATGGTGATAAAGTCGAAGCAAGATTGCTTAATCAACGTGGTGACGCACAAATTGTTAAGGTTATTGAAAGCATTAAGACAGTTGTTGGTCGCTTACATCTTGAACAAGAAGGTGCATATGTTGTTGTGGATGATAAGCGCATCAAACATAACATTGCTATTCCTAAAGTAGATAAAGACCTTATAGATGAACAGATTGTTATTGTAGAAATTACCAAATCTCCAACATTGGATTCTCTAGCAGAAGGCAAGATTACACAAGTATTAGGCGCCTATATGGATGAGGGTGTAGAGACAGACTCAGCTCTTTATCGCAACAACATCCCAGTTGATTTTTCAAAAGAAGCACTCACACAAACCGACAAGCTGCCAACTGTAGTAACTGACGAAGATAAACAAGGTCGTATTGATATTACTGACATGAAGTTAGTTACCATTGATGGTGAAGATTCACGTGATTTTGATGATGCAGTATTTGCCGAGCCTACAAAAGATGGTTGGAAGCTAGTGGTTGCTATTGCTGATGTATCACATTATGTTAAAGAAGGCTCGGATCTAGACAAAGATGCTATAGATCGTGGCAACTCTGTGTATTTCCCACGTCGCGTGGTGCCAATGCTACCTGAGGCTTTATCAAATGGTTTATGTTCAATCAATCCAAATGTAGAGCGTCTATGTATGACTTGTGAGATGAATATTAGCTCAGAAGGGGAGTTGCTAGATTATAAATTCTACCCTGCGATTATGTTTTCACACGCACGCTTAACTTATACTAAGGTTAGTCATATTTTAGAACAAGATGATGATGAACTTATCCAAGAGTATGCGCCTGTTATGGATAACCTTAACGCTTTGTATGACTTATACAAAGCACTCAAGGCTGCTAGAATCAAACGTGGTGTAATGGATTTTGATCGTATTGAATCACAAATTATCTTTAACAATAAAGGCAAAATTGACAACATTGTTGCCAGGTCTCGCAATGATGCGCACAAACTCATTGAAGAATGTATGTTGATGGCTAATCAGGCTACAGCTAAGTTTTTAGCTGATAATGACGAAGATTTCTTATACCGGATTCACCCTAAACCCACAGTTGAAAAAGTTGAAACAACTAGGCAGTTTTTAACTGCAATTGGTCTAACTTTAGAAGGTGGCGATCAGCCTGAATCTAAACATTTTTCCAAAGTCTTAGAAAATGCAAAGGGTCGTGATGATGAAAATATTATCAAAACTGTTGTGCTACGCACCATGAAACAAGCTGTATATACGCCAGCTAATGAAGGACACTTTGGTTTAGCATTTGAAGACTACACGCACTTTACTTCACCAATTAGACGCTATCCTGATCTATTGGTACACCGCGCCATTAATCGAGTACTAAATAAAAAGAAAAGAAAACCAAGCAAGAAAATGGTTGAAACAGGTGCTCACTTATCCATGACTGAGCGCAGAGCAGATGATGCTTCTCGTGATGTAGAACAGTGGCTAAAATGCGAATATATGCGCGATAAAGTTGGTGAAACATTTAATGGTGTTATCTCTGGCGTCGCAGGTTTTGGCATATTTATCGAACTAACCGATATATTTGTAGAAGGTATGATTGCCATGCGTGATATGAAAGATGATTACTATATTTTTGATGATATTCATCATCAATTAAAAGGTGAACGAACAGGTAAAACCTACCAACTGGGTGATAGTATTAAAATTCAAGTTGCCTCAGTTAATTTAGATGATAGACAAATGGTGTTTGTTCCAGAAAATAATTGACCTACATCGCACACTAATACTATTGGTTTAATACAATATTTTTTTAGTATACTAATACACCATTGAATTTATTAACAGCATTAGTGTAGATGAAACTGTACGCTCCTTGGGAAAAAACCTTTAAAAAAATATCGACACCGTTTGAGCATTTTATTCATGCTGAAACAACCACAGGATTTATCCTGATGATTTCAACAATTTTGGCACTTATCCTTGCCAATACACCTCTAACTGAGGCTTACACTCATTTTTTTCATACCGATGTTAGTGTAACAGTTGGTAGTTGGAGTCTGTCACATACAATTCACCATTGGATTAATGATGGGCTAATGGCTTTTTTCTTCTTTATTATCGGCCTGGAAATAAAACGTGAAATACTAGTAGGAGAGCTTAAAAATATAAAGGTTGCTATCTTGCCAGTATTGGCTGCTATTGGTGGTATGGTTTTTCCAGCACTAATATACTTTTATATCAATCAAGATGGTATTGGAGCAACCGGTTGGGGCATACCAATGGCAACCGATATTGCCTTTGCAATTAGTGCATTGGTTTTATTAGGTAAAAGAGTGCCAGCAACCTTGGTAACATTTTTGGTTGCACTTGCAATTGTTGACGACTTAGGTGCTGTTGTTGTCATTGCAATCTTTTATACTGATCAAATTCATGTCTTATTTCTTGCATTAGCAGGGGCATCTTTCTTTGTAATGGTTGCTTTTAATAGATTTGGCATTCATGAAGTTACGCCTTATTTTATTATGGGTCTTGTTATGTGGTTTTTTATGCTGGAATCAGGGGTACACGCTACAATTTCAGGTGTAATTGCTGCCATGGCCATACCATCAAAGCCCAAACGTACACCAATAGGCTTTGTTGAAAAAACCAAAGATCTGCTTGATGCTTATGATCAATACCCGGTATGTGAAAATCATTTACTGCACGAACGTCAAAAAGCGATTCTAATTAACATCCAAGATAGAATTAAAGAGATTAAAACGCCTGCTGCAAGACTTGAACATGGTATGCACCTGCCAGTAGCACTGATTGTTATTCCGCTTTTTGCTCTCGCTAATGCTGGAATAGCCATAGATTTTGGCTCAATCAGTAATGTAATTATTGAACCGGTAACCATTGGTGTTATTGTTGGACTTGTGCTAGGCAAGGTTCTTGGTATATTTGGCGTGTCTTACTTAGCAATTAAACTAAAAATTGCACAACTTCCACACAATAGTAATATGTCTCAAATATTTGGTGTTGCATTTCTTGGAGGAATTGGATTTACCATGTCCATCTTTGTTGCAGAATTAGCATTTGTAGATAATCTGGATATTTTATTTCAGGCAAAAATAGGCATCTTATTAGCCTCACTATTTGCTGGATTCTTTGGATTTTTATGGCTTAGATTTGTAGCTAATAAATAAATCACAGTCAATAAAAAAGAGGTTTTAAAAACCTCTTTTTTTTACTTAACTAATCCAGCTCTGTTCTTAACATAGCGCCATTACTGGCGTTTCTTACTAAGAGGCGATACTGTTGCAGCCACTTAGAGGTTAATTCTTTTTTAAGCGGCTTGAATTCACTCTTACGCTTAGTGATCTCCTTGTCAGACAAATTAGCACTTAAGATATATTCATCCACATCAATATGGATTTCATCACCATCTTTTAATAGACCAATCATGCCACCTTCAGCAGCCTCGGGTGACACATGGCCAATTGAGGCACCACGTGTTGCGCCAGAGAATCTACCATCTGTAATAAGCGCAACTTTATCTCCTAAACCCATACCCATAATCAGTGAAGTAGGGGCTAACATTTCCTGCATCCCAGGACCACCCTTAGGGCCTTCATAACGAATAACCACCACATCACCAGCCTTAACTTTGCCGTCTTTAATACCACTAATTGCATCATCTTGAGAATCAAAACAAACAGCACTGCCTGTAAATACACGATCACCAGTAATGCCTGCAGTTTTAATTACTGCGCCTTGCTCAGCCAAATTACCATACAAAATAGCCAACCCGCCTACCTTGGAGTATGGGTTGTCAATGGTATGAATAATATTGGTGTCTTTAATCTCAGCACCAGCAATTTTTTCATACAAAGTTTCACCACTAATGGTTGGATTATCAATCAGCACTTCACCACGTTTATTCATCTCATGCATCACTGCGTTAACACCACCTGCTGTATTAATATCTTCCATATGAACCGTTGAGAGTGACGGGGAGATCTTAGCAATATGAGATACTTTTTTACTAATTTTATTAATATCACTTAGTTTAAATTCAGAGTTTGCCTCTTGAGCAATGGCTAACATATGTAGCACTGTATTAGAACTACCACCCATCGCCATATCAACTGCAAAGGCGTTACGAACTGCATTATCATTTAAGATATTTTGCATATTAAATTTATCTCGATCCTCTTGCTTTTCCATCAGTGCAATTTCACACACTCTGCGTGCTGCTTGACGATACAAAACTTCACGCTCAGGTGTAAGTGCCAAAATAGTGCCGTTACCTGGAAGGGCAATACCCATTGCCTCCATTAACGTATTCATTGAATTAGCAGTAAACATGCCTGAACAACTACCGCCACTTGGGCAAGCATTGCACTCAATATCTTTCAATTCTTCATCTGAAATTTTTCCAGTTTCGTGCTTACCAACCGCCTCAAAAGCAGTGGCTAAATCAATTGCTGTACCATCTTTAGTGTGACCTTTTTTCATTGGTCCGCCTGATACAAATACCGTTGGTACATTAACGCGTTGTGCGCCCATGATCATACCGGGTACGATTTTGTCACAATTTGGAATGGCGATCATCGCATCTAGTTTATGTGCATTCATGACCGTCTCAATAGAATTAGCAATAATCTCTCTTGAAGGTAGCGAGAACAGCATGCCATCATGCCCCATAGCAATACCATCATCTACACCAATAGTATTAAATTCAAACGGTACACAGCCTGCAGCGCGAATCTCATCTTTGATAATATCTGAGACCTTGTCTAGGAAATAATGCCCAGGAATAATTTCAATAAATGAATTAGCAACACCAATAAATGGCTTATTGAAATCTTCATCTTTAAGACCTGTTGCTCTTAATAATGAACGGTGCGGTGTTTTATCAAAACCTTTTTTTACTGTATCACTTCTCATTTTTTAGTATCGAATAAATAAAATTTAAATTTTAGACTAAAATAAGCACCTCTCATTAATGTTTTAAATGCGTATATTGTGGATAAAGCCAGTCAAATTCTTACTTTAATTCAACCATTTGTTGAACAAGGCAAGATACTGCCTCGAACAAAAGCGCAAATCAACGATCAACTTGATGATTTTGTCTTGTTATTTGATAATGACCAGCTGGTTGCTTGTGCTGGATTAAAAGATTGTAAAGAAGGCTCTATGGGCGAAATATACTCATTAGCAGTAGCGCGACAAGCTCAAAACACAGGACTCTCTGCAGACTTACTAGACAAGATAATGTTAAAAGCTCAACAGGAAAAATTTTCCAAAATTTTTGCCCTAACCAAATATGGCACCCAGTGGTTTGTTAAAAATGGATTTACTCAGATGAACATTTCTGACCTTCCATCTAAGCGCCAACAATATTTTAATCACGATCGTAATTCTTCTATCTTTTTTAAAGATGTTAGCTAATCATGCAAATTAAAGACAGAATTAGGGGTTATCTTCCTGTTGTGGTTGATATTGAAACCGCAGGGTTTAATGCAAATACCGATGCCATGTTAGAAGTGTGTGCCATTGCTATTGGTATCAATGAAGCTGGAAAATTCTATCCAAAAACACCACATCATTTTCATACTGAGCCTTTTAAGGGTGCAAACTTAGAAGAAAGTGCTTTAAAGTTTAATGGTATCGATGTATACAATCCACTACGCATGGCAGTTAAAGAAAAACAAGCGCTGAATGAAATCTTTAAAGCGTTACGTTTAGAAATGAAAAACGAGGATTGTACGCGTTCTATTTTAGTGGGACACAATGCTTTTTTTGATTTAGGTTTTTTATACGCAGCCAGTGACAGGTCAAAGCTTAAAAATCCATTTCATCAATTCTCAACCATTGATACTGTTTCTCTTTCGGCACTTTATTATGGCGAAACAGTGCTAGCTAAAGCGCTCGATAAGGCAGATATTGAATTTGACAATGCTCAGGCTCATTCAGCTTTGTACGATACACAAAAAACTGCAGAGCTATTTTGTAAGATTTTTAACTCTCAGAAATTTTAAAAAAATTATTAAATTTTCTGCGCTCAATTTGCGCATCATTAACACTCATTAATTCAAACCTTATCTTAGTATTTGGCTGGCGTTGTGCCAGTTTAGCAAGATCAAGCGAAAACACTGTGCCAATCTTTGGATACCCACCAATTGTTGGTGCATCTTTTAATAAAATAATAGGTAGGCCATCTGTTGATATTTCAACCGAACCATAGCTCATTCCCTCAGATATTGTTTTCTCGCGTTTAAGAGCTATTGGTGCGCCTGATAGGCGACATCCTGCTCTATCAGAAGCATTGGTAATTGTATATTTTTGATTAAAGAATAAGTCCCTTTGGTTGATGCTGAACTCATTAAATTGATAGGCAGGTAATAATCTTAATACCACCTTATCGGTATAGTTTGGAATATATGACGGTGGAATAAAGCGCTCTAATTTTTCATGTGATTCGTCACATTTAAGCACATCATCAGTTTGTATTTTTTCACCAATATTTTCTCTAAGATTAACTGATCTAGAGTCAAACATCGATTTAGTTTGAAAACCACCTTTTACTGCTAAATACGATCTAACACCACTTTTTAGCGTATTCCAACTTAGTATATCGCCTTTGTTAATTTGGATACTATGCCAAGTGGATGCGCTTTCTCCATTAATTTGAAAGCCTGAATCTGCTCCAGTAACTATAATAAACGTATCCACTTTTGACTCAAGCTCAAAACCACCAAAACAAATCTCGATTACAGCAGCATTAAAATTATTACCTAATAAATAATTAGCCCAAGAATATGCGTGCTCATCCATAACTCCTGAGTGGCTCATGCCATGCTTACCATGGCTAAGACGACCATAGTCCTGAATAGTGGCTAAAAATCCTGATTTAACTACTTTAAAACTCATAGTTTTCCACCGTGGGCTATATATTCGTCGCGAGTGATTGGATAAAATTTAACGTAATCACCTACTGTAAATTTATCCACATTTTCAGGATTTTTTAACGATAAATCTAACAACGTTCTGCCTACAATATTCCATCCGCCAGATGAATCAGTAGGGTAGATTGCAGTTTGACTCTGTGCAATACCCACACTACCAGCTGGAATTTTAATCCGCGGAGTAACAAGACGAGGCGCTTGAATGCGTTTATCAACCTCCCCTAAAAATGCAAAATTTGGTGCAAAACCGATTGCGTAAATTAAATATTCTTTAGATGAATGAAAATCAATAAAATCATCCATACTCATATCTTTTTCGCTAAGTAATCGCTCTAAATCTAAACCGGTTTCAAATGAATAATAAACTGGAATATACACCACTTCAGCGTCAACATCTGTATCACTTATCTCAAACCCTTCAAGTAAGCTTTCTATTCTTGAATAAATTTCATTGTGAGTAATTAAATTAACATTGTAGCTAACAAGCAAAGATGTATAAGAAGGTGTTAAATCAACAATATACTGTAAAAGATTAGTTTTCAATAGATTTGCAAAATTTGCAATATTTTTAGGCAATCTAGAATCAATCTCATTAGCAAAATAAATCAGAACTGAATTTTCACCTGCTAGAACAATTTTATGCATTTTTTATTTGCTTAAGAGCTTCTACAGAGACTAAATTATCACCATGGAAGCAAATGGTGTCAATTTTGAATGTTTTACTGATTAAAAACTCTCTATATTGAACAATAATCTTATCCATAGTGTCGTGAACTGCGTTTTTGTCGCCTCTAGCGCTCATGTGTATGCCGTCATAGCTCCGATCTGCAAAAACTTCGTGCAAAAAATGATTATTTGCATTTTTTCCGAAATTTTTCAAATAATCATCATGTCCTGCTTGCACCACCAAATCCAAATCTCTATCAATTTCACTAACAACATTAATAATTACCTGCATAACTTCAGGCTTTTGCATCATGTCATGATAAAGCCCGCCATGAGGTTTTATGTATTCAAGTTTTGCATTGTTTTGCAAACACAAATCTTGAAAATGCTTAACTTGAGAATAGATCAAATTATAAAGATCAGTATTTGATAAATTAGCACTTAGTCTTCCAAAATTTTCCCTGTCGTTATATGCAGGATGCGCGCCAATTTTAACGTTGTTTTTTACAGCTAACTTAATTGCATCAACCATGCTTTTATCATCACCCGCGTGTCCGCCACAGGCAATATTAGCCATGTCAATTAGTGGCATTACCTCAACATCTGGATTGGGTGTTAAACACTCCCCAAGATCACAATTAATCATTAACATAGATGCAAATTATAAAGCAATGAGAAGTTAAAAAATGGCAGGATTAATTGGTTATATTAGTGCCTTAGCAAATGATTTTTTTACCACTCCAGTGACGATTGCAATTACAATTGTCTCATCTATTATTCTAATCCAAAACGCAAGATAGTCTTGCAAGTGTAAAATCGTATTTATTATTAAAAATCTAAAATAATTCTATGAATCAAATCAAACAAATGTTCGAGCTGCAACAGCAGCTTAATGATGCAACTAACGGCACTATTTGGACAGAAGGAGCTACCAAAGAAGGCAGGCAAATCTCTTGGCATCGTTGTATTTATATGGAAGCTGCTGAAGCCATTGATTCATTTAATTGGA
>CAZEYU010000007.1:0-41161 GCA_964516395.1 uncultured Candidatus Thioglobus sp. | reverse complement strand
ATAAAATGGACATATTTAAGCAGCTAAAACGTGCTGTTGAACAGTGTGATTTTGGGGAATTTGACTGCTGATCAATCGCAACACGATTTGTTTGGCACTATTAAGAATCCATTAAATAATTTGAGTCAGCATCCTATGTTGCACTATGCCAGTGAGCTGGGCAATAATCGTTGGTTGCCAAGAGCACAGTTTCAATCCAGGCGATTTACCACGCATTGGTCAGAATTATTGTGTGTTTAGATCGGGGTAAAATTAATCATTATTACGCAAACGACAAATAGGGTGATGAAATGAAAAAGTTGTTAGTTACGTTAGTAGGCCTGATTTATTTATTGCTTCCTATACAGGTGAGCGCTTATCAAATACAAAAAGTAGCCAGTGACTTAGGCGTTGTTTGGGGGATGGATTTTCTATCAGAAGATAAAATTATATTTACTCAGCGCTCAGGTGGGGTGGGTGTTTTAGATCTTAGAACAAAATCAGTGGTGTATTTAGAGGGCGCTGCCAAAGTACTTGATGAGGGACAAGGTGGAATGCTCGATGTGTTGGTAGCAGGCGATCGACTTTATTTCACTTATGCAAAACCACTTGAAGATGACACTAGCGCTACAACACTGGCAAGCGCGACTATCAACAATCATCAATTAACAAATTGGGAAGAGTTGTTGGTTACCAAATCTGAGCATGACAACACACACCATTATGGCAGTAGAATTGCTATGAATGATGAGTATTTGTATGTATCAGTGGGTGATCGCGGGGTTAGAGAAAATGCCCAAGATTTGACTAATCATGCCGGAAAAATACTAAGATTAAATTTAGATGGCTCGGCACCAAAAGACAATCCATTTTTTGGCGACGAAGAAGCATTAGATGAGATCTGGAGCTATGGACATAGAAATCCGCAAGGACTGGTATGGGATAAGCGTACGCAAAGATTATGGGCGATTGAGCATGGGCCACGTGGTGGCGATGAGATAAATTTGATTAAAAAAGGGCGTAATTATGGCTGGCCTGTGATTTCATATGGGCGTGAATATTGGGGGCCGTTTAAAGTAGGTGAAGGCACGCATAAAATAGGCATGGAGCAACCTATCAAATATTACGTGCCTTCGATAGCGCCTAGTGATTTGGTAGTGTATGAGGGCAGCATGTTTGACACTTGGCAAGGTGATTTGCTTTCAGGTGCACTCAGGGCAAAGCATATCAACCGTATTAGCTTAACAAAAGATCTTCAAGTGAAATCAGAAGAAAGACTACTAACGATGCTCAAGCAAAGAATTCGAGCATTGTTGATAGATAACACTGGGCGCATTTATTTTTCTACCGATCAAGGTGATATTTACCGGATGGAAAAATAAGTAAAAATAAAAAAGATTTAGGCGTGTTTTTCAGGTGATTTTCTAAGGACAAAAAATTAAAAAATTCACAAAAAACCAAGCCCCAATAGGCTTACAAATAATAGTCAAAAAAAAACACTAAAAAATCATACAAAATACAATAAATTTACTCTACAATTGTTACTAATTCGGATCGAATATTCAAGTCATTTTTTAATTTATCGTAGTTTATAAATCGGCTAAAGGGCTTATATTGACTGGGTTTTAAGATTTTTTTTAAATTTTTTTAGGAGGCTTTTATGAAACAAATTAAAGACATTGATGTGACTTTAGATGTGGTGTTGTCAATCCCTGCAAAAACAAACGCTGAGGCCTACAAAAAGATTAACAATATGGGTGTTTTAAAGCTACTAAAAATGGCCGTAGAACAATGTGAATTTCATGCTGAAAAACAACCTACCAAACACTAATGATTACAGATGAGATATTTGCCTTATTAAAGGCAAAATCTAATTTTATAAATAGCCCTATTCATGGGTTAAAACACTGGCAAACTGTTGAACGCAACGGCCACTACCTAGCTAACTTTAATGGTGCTGATAAAGCTGTGTTGTCGTACTTTGCGTATTTTCATGATTGTATGCGTGAGAATGAAAACAGAGATAGGGGGCATGGCCCTAGGGCAGCGGTATTTGCTAAGAAGTACAGAGATTTAATACCACTTAATGATATTCAATTTAAACAGCTGGTGGGTGCCTGCAAAGGGCACACACATGGAGAAAGGCCAGATTGCATTACCATTAACACCTGCTGGGATGCTGATCGGTTAGATTTGCCACGTGTTAATATCATTCCAAATGCAAACAGGCTACACAACAAAGAGGCCAAACGCATTGCTAATGAGTTTGATTATGATGTGTTAGAAAGTTTCAAAGTTCAAAGCTTGCCACACGTTGTGTTTGATTTAGACAATACCATTATTTGCGAGCAGGGCGTAAGTGTTCGCAAAGGTATGTTTGAGTTGCTTGATTCACTAAAGAACAACCATGTAAAAATGAGTATCTGGACAGCCAGTACCAAAGACAGAGCTAAACCAATTATTAATAAACTCAAACTGGGTGGTTATTTTTCTGATGTGGTATTTAGAGATGATTATGACCCTGATGCAACCTGGGGAAAATCTCTACCAAAGGACATTCGTTATTTAAACGCAGATATGCTGATAGATGACAGCCAAAGAAACATCGACTTTGTTAAATCCATTGGATTAAAAGGCTTTAGGGTTACGCCATACATTAGCTATATTGATGTAGGTTTAGATGAAATTGAACGATTACATCAATGGATACTGCCAACTGTTAATTTCAAGCTTAAGCGAGAAAACCAATTGATTAGAGTAGTCAAACGCTTATTTGCCAAAAACAAGCCAATGCCAAAATGGATTGAGTGCTAAAAGCTATTTGAATAATGTTACAATATTCAAATGAAGAAAAATATACAAACTCATGGTGGCGCCAGAGCTGGCGCTGGTCGTAAGAAAAACTCCGGTAAATTTAAAGAAAACACCAAGGTAATGCGTGTACCACTTAGTTTGGTAGGACAAGTTAAATCAACCTTAGAGGTGTATAAATCACAGCTAAAAACTGACATAGAGGTACTCTCTCCTGCGCTTGACGCACCCAGCTTGGCTATTCCTATTTTTACTTCCCGTGTACAAGCGGGGTTTCCATCACCTGCCGATGATCATTTAGAAGATCAATTAGATTTAAACAAACACCTGATTCATCACCAAGAGTCGACTTTCTTTGTGCGTGCGCAAGGCGAGTCGATGCTTAATGCGGGAATTCATCCTGGGGATATTTTGGTGGTGGATAAATCACTCGTTGCTAAAAGTGGCAAGATTGTCATTGCTGTTGTGAATGGTGAGTTTACCGTTAAGCGCCTAAATAAATACAAAGGCAAAATTAGTCTAAAGGCGGAAAATCCAGAGTTTGAAGACATTCAAATTAACGAAGGCAGTGAGCTTATTATTTGGGGTGTGGTTACCTCGGTTATTCATCAATATGCGTAAATCTACTGAGCAAAAATTTGCACTGATTGATTGCAATAACTTCTATGCATCGTGTGAGCGTGTGTTTGATCCAAAATTAGAACGCGAGCCTATTGTGGTTTTAAGTAATAATGATGGCTGCGTGATTGCTCGTTCGAATGAGGCCAAATCTCTTGGCATTAAAATGGGCGTGCCATACTATCAAATAAAAGAGTTTTTGATTGATAAGTCAGTGGTGGTTAAATCCTCCAACTACCCTTTGTATGGCGATATGTCATCCAGAGTGATGAAAATTATTAGTCAATATTCACCCATACAAGAGGTGTATTCCATTGATGAAAGTTTTTTAGATTTAAGTGGCTTTACAATCAATGTAAATACACACATGCAAGCACTTAAAAGCCAAGTTAAATCATGGACTGGAATCCCGGTTTGTGTGGGTATGGGCTCTACTAAAGTGTTGGCAAAAATGGCGAATCGCATCGCTAAAATTTACCCAAGGTTTAATGGCGTATTTGATATTGATCAGTTGCCAGAAAATCGATTTGAAAAATTATTAGCTTCGGTTGATGCAGGAGATGTTTGGGGTATTGGCAAAAAGTCTGCACAAAGACTTTATAAAATCAACATTAACAGTGCGTATGATTTTTACAAGGCTGATATTGGTGTTATTGAAACTTTATTAGGAGTTAACGGTAAACGTATTTATCGAGAGCTTTATGGGCATTCTTGTTTGGCAATAGAGGAGGTTGCACCTGTTAGAAAACAAATTGTCTCTTCTCGCTCTTTTGGGCTTGATTTAACTGATTTTGATGAAATCAACCAAGCATTAACCAGTTTAGGTAGAAAAGCTGTTAATAAGCTTAATAAACAATCTTTAGCTGCAACTTCAATGAGTGTGTTTATCTATACCAATCCTTTTAAGAAGAGTGCACCTTGCATTAATTTATCCAAAACCATTGGCATGAGTACGCCGGTTAGTGAAGAAAATTTGTTAATTCCTTTGTGCGCTAAATTACTTAAACAGATTTATGAACCTGGCTATGGGTTTTACAAGGGCGGGGTAATGCTGGGAAATTTAACACCAGACAAAAGCCAACAAGATTTGTTTATTGCTAGTACTAGCAATGCGAATTTAAAAGATCACTCATATGGCAGGCTAATAAAATACGCCAGTGAGCTGGGAAATGATCGATGGCTACCGAGGGTTGAGTTTCAATCAAACCGATTTACAACACATTGGGGCGAGTTGTTAACTATTTAGTAAAATATTGCCTATTAAAATAATAGGGTGGATGATGCGCTGAATTTTTCTAGATTTTAGTGTTATTTAACATAATATAAATTATGCGAAGTTATTCTAAATGTTTAGCAATTAACTCAGAGATCATATGAATATGCGAATCAGTAGCATTAAGTGCAGGAATGTAACTGAATGTCTTTCCGCCAGATTCTAGAAAATAAGCGCGATTCTCTTGATCAATCTCTTCAATTGTTTCTAAACAATCAGCAGAAAACCCAGGGCAAATAACTTGCACATGCTCAACACCATCTTTTGCAAGTGATTTTAAAGTTGCATCTGTATACGGCTTGATCCACTCTTCTTTACCAAATACCGACTGAAAACTAACCTTGTATTCGCTTTGTGTTAAATTTAAGCGCTCAGAAAGCAGTTGAGCAGTTTTTAAGCATTGATCGTAATAAACATCGCCATTATCAACATAGCGTTGAGGCATGCCGTGAAAAGACATAATTAACTGATCAGGCTTGCCGTGTTCTTTTTGATGAATAGCAACCGACTGGGCTAACGCTTGAATATAGTCATCATGTTGGTGATACTGATCAATAACAACAATATCAATATCATCCTTCCACGAGCTGGTTTCTTTATTAATGGCATCAATACTAGAGAGTGTTGTTGGGCCAGAGTTTTGCGGATAGAGCGGCAGAATAATGATTTTACTGCAGTTTTTAACCTTCAACTCTTGCAACGCACTTGCAATTGAAGGGTTGCCATAACGCATACCAACTGCAAATTCAAGATTGTTAAATCGTTTACTAAGTGTTGTTTTAACACCTTCAAGCTGATTATTTGTAATATTAAGCAGTGGCGAACCAGGGCCGAAACTATCCCAAATTTTGGCGTAATTTTCAGCTGATTTTTTAGGTCTTTTTCGTAAAATTATGCCGTTAAGTACGATTTTCCAAACTATTTTTTGAAAAAAATTAGACGGATCAACCACTCGAGGATCGGATAAAAATTCTGATAGATATTTTCTTAAATCTTGCTCGGTAGGAGAGTCTGGTGTGCCAAGATTTGTAAGTAAAATGCCTGTTTTCATTTAGAATTTTTGTAAATTTGTATCAATAAATTCTCTAACAAAATCTGGTGTTTTTGCAGAATGAAAACGATCCACTTCCTCGCCTCGAATAAAAGCAATAACCGTTGGAAAACCACGCACAGCATAGCGTCCAGCGATTTTCATATTTTCATCTTCCGCTTCAATTTTGGCCAATAAAAGCTCACTATCATCATACTCATTTGCCACAGATTTGATGACTGGCTCCAGGATTTTACAAGGACCACACCACTGTGCAGAGATGTCTAAAACTACCAGTCTGTTGTGAGACTCGTCAATAACCAATGAATCAAAATTATCGATAGAAACTTCAGTATAAGACATATTAATAACGACGTATGGTGTTTAAATCAGAGCGACGACGTTTTGAATTACTAAACATCGTTGCAATAAATGACAACACAATAAGTAGTAACGCAATAGCTGCATAAGTCCAATTAATATTTATATCAAACATTGACGAGTTTTTAGAGTCTGATACTTCTACACTCTCAGCTGTCGGCAGTTTATTAGTTGCGCTCGTTTGAGTGGGTGTTTTTTCTGGTTTATTAGTGGTGTTTTTTTGATTGTTGTCTAAGAGTTTTTTGTTAGCCAAAGTCAGTGATTCCAGCTGGCTAGACAATTGCAAAACTTGTTGTTTTAAAAAGGTGTTTTCTTTGGTCAATTTATCATTTTCAGAAGCTAATAATGCCTTCATATCAGCCATATCAGAGGATAATTTGGCATTTATCTGCTCTAGATTTTTTATCTTCTTAACAAAATCTAGTGATGGTTTTACAGTGTTAACAACCGGTGGTTGATCAGTTAATTCTTGTGATAAAACCCAGCCACTAATACTACCAATACTTACCATAGACCAACCTGAATAATGCATGGTAGAGCGCTGCAATTTTTGATCTTTAGCAAGCACTTTAATGATATTTTTTTCTGTTGTGTCGGATCTTTCTGAACGAATATTTGTATTGTCATTAATCGTGTAAACACTAGAAAGTGCAAAGGCATTTAATGCAAAAAATATTGAAAAAATTAAGAATGACGTTTTTTTCATAAAATAGTAATTGTTTTTTTAATCAATAGACGAAAAAGTTAGTCATAGTATAAGCTGTAAACACGAAAAAACCTAAAAATAAGCCTAAAAACACATAAATTAATTAAAAATCAATGACTTATGAGTAAAAATAGCACCTTTCCATATTTAAACGATTAATAACACACCAAGGTCAGAAGGTGATTTTATAAAAAAAACGCCTAAAAACGAAAATTTGGGAAAAAATGCAAATGAATGGTGAAAAATCTTAAAAAAGACCCAATTAAAGAATAAGAATAGAAAAAATCTAGAAAACTAGATCTAATCTGAAATTCGAACTTGGACAAATTTATCGGTCAGTCGATATTTTTGTTTTGGACTTTTTGGTTTTTCTGGAATGGTTCGCTCAAAAAATCCACATTCAATCAACGGATTCAAAATATCATTTTTAAATCGTGTTTTATGAGAGCGTTTTACAATTTTCATTAGCTCATCAGCTGAACTTTCAGCTTTGCATTTTTTTAAAATTTTGACTTGATCCGGGCTTATTTTTTCATAAACACAACTTAGTCCGTCCTTAATCCCCGATGTGGCTTTTGAGCCCGAAGTATCAATGTTTTCTTGAAAGTCAAACCCCTGCTGTTCGGAAATGTTTTCCATTAAATTACTGCGTCGTAATTCAACACTCCAGTCTTGATTTTCTTCAGAATCTGGGCTTTTTTTCTTGCTTTTGTTTCTAGAGAATAAACCCATGTCTAAAAAATAATGGACGGTTATGAGTTATAAGTTTAACAAAATACATCGTGCATTTGTTAAAAAAGATGATTTTTAGTGTTTTTGAGTGCTACTGAGTCAAAATTTGATCTAAAAACAACTGTAAGCGTGCTGATTCTGGATTATTAAAGAACTTATCAGGTGTATTTTCCTCAACAATCTGCCCTTCATCCATAAATATAATGCGATCAGCTACCTTTTTGGCAAAACCCATCTCATGCGTTACACAGATCATTGTAATACCGTCTTTAGCAAGCTCTACCATTACATCTAGAACCTCTGAGATCATCTCAGGATCTAGCGCTGAAGTGGGCTCATCAAAAAGCATAATCTTAGGCGAAGTACATAGTGCTCTAGCAATGGCAACACGCTGCTGCTGACCGCCAGAAAGCTGATTTGGGTATTTTTCAGCTTGGTCCTTAATGCCTACCCTATCAAGCAGCTTCAATGCTTTATCTCTAGCATCCTTTTTGCTTTCATTGTGCACCCAGATTGGTGCTAAGGTTAAATTATCAACAATGCTTAAGTGTGGAAACAGATTAAAGTGCTGGAAAACCATTGACACTTCCGAACGTACTTGGCGTATTTTTTTAACGTCATCGGTTAGTTCTGTACCGTCTACTACAATAGAGCCCTCTTGAAAGCTTTCTAAAAAGTTAACACAACGTATGAGTGTTGACTTACCACTGCCTGAAGGACCACAAACAACAATAATTTCACCTTCTTTAACCTCTAGATCGACATCTTTTAGCACATGGAAATCTCCATACCACTTGTTTAAGCCTTTGATATTAATGATATCGCAGCAAAGTCGATCGTTTGTTGTACTACTCATAACTTTTTCCTTTTAATTTTTATGATCAGTGCTAAATCTAATTTCAAGTTTTTTAGAATAGCGACTCATAGAATACAAAATAACCCAAAGAACCACAGCAACAAAGACATAACCCTCAGGCTCTCTGCCTAGCCAGCTAGAATTACTTGTGGCTGCGCCTACTATGGCTAACATATCAAATAAGCCAATAATTAACACCAGTGTTGTGTCTTTAAACAGTGCGATAAAAGAGCCTACAATGTTAGGAATTGATATTTTTAATGCTTGTGGCAGAATAATAAGTGTGGTTTTCTGCGCAAAACTAAGACCGACAGCATCAGCTGCTTCGTATTGGCCTTTAGGTATGGCTTGCAAGCCGCCACGAATAACCTCTGCTATATAGGCTGTTTGGAATAAAGTAATACCAATTAAGGCTCTAAGTAGTTTGTCAAAATCCATGCCTGCTGAGAAAAATAACGGCAATACAACAGAGGCCATGAACAAAATAGTAATCAGAGGCACACCACGCACAAACTCAATATAAACAACTGAAATAAACTTTACAATGCGCATTTCAGATTGTCGCCCCAGTGCGAACAAAATACCGAGTGGAAAAGAAGCAACAATACCAACAGCAGCGACCACTACCGTTAAGGTAAGACCACCCCATTTGTCAGTTTCAACCACTTCTAAGCCTAGTCCTCCATGTAGCAAAATAAAGGCCACAATAGGGTAAATTAAGAACGACCCAATGACGTAATGCATTTTATATTTTGACTTACCAATTAACGACCCAAAGGCTACAAGTGCTGCAATAATGCCAAACATGGTATTCACACGCCACAACTCTTCCTGTGGGTAGAATCCATAAATGAACATTTTAAGATTGGAATAGATAAAAGACCAACATGCGCCATCCCTGCCACAGGTTTCATTGTCTGCACTTAGATCAAAATTAGCATCAAAAACCGTCCAGTTTAAAATTGGTGGCAAGATTAGATAAATAATGTATAACGCCACAAAAGTAAGCATTACATTAGATGTAGATGAAAATAAGTTATCTTTTAGCCATAGAATCGTCTTGGTTTGCGATTGTGGCGGTTTTTTTGCTTCTTTTAGCGAATAGATTGCCATAATATTTATCGACCCTTAATCTGCATTTTTTTGTTAAAAATATTCAAGATCAACGATATAACCAGAGATATTGTTAAATACACCAACATTGTTAATATGATGATTTCAATGGCCTGACCAACCACATTTAATACGGTACCTGAGAAAATGGTTATCAACTCTGAATAGCCAATTGCTGTTGCTAGGGAAGAGTTTTTGGTAAGATTAAGATATTGGTTAATAATTGGCGGTATCGCCACTCTTAAAGCTTGTGGTAATACCACTAGACGCATTGCCCAACTGTTTTTAAGCCCCAGTGACGCTGCTGCTTCCTTTTGCCCTTTATCGACTGATTCAATGCCTGAGCGAATGGCCTCGGCAATGTAGGTGGCTGTATAAATACTTAAAGAAAAAGCCAAAGCAAAGAACTCAATGGATAAATCAACACCACCTCTAAAGTTAAAACCTTTAAGCACTGGATAATCCAGTTGCGCACCCGAGACAAAATAAGTCAGCACTGGCAATAGCAAGACAAGCGCTAAAAAATGCGGAATGGTGTTGGTTTTGATTCCTGTATCATCGTGTTTTTTGTCAGTATGTCTTTTAATAAAGATATAGCCCAAAACACCAACGATAAAGCTTGCAATTACTAAATATAACTCAAACCCAACAACTAGCTTAGGTAGATACAAGCCTCTTGAATTAAGGAAAATGCTGTCAAAAAAATTGATGCTGTTTCTAGGAGATGGGAATGCATTAAGCGCTATTGAATACCAAAATAGAATTTGCAGTAATATCGGTATGTTTCTGAAAATCTCAACATAGATGGTGGCTATTTTTCTAATTAAATAGTTACTAGACAGGCGAGCAATACCAACAACAAGACCTATCAATGACGCAAAAAAGATACCGGTTATGGCAACGATTAACGTATTAACAATACCCACATAAAATGCTTGAAGATTGGTTGATGCTGGAGAGTATTCTAAAAAGAAACTATCATTAACAGCAAAACCAGATTCGTTATTTAAAAAACCAAAACCACTTCTAATGCCTCTTGACTCGATATTAAGCATCATGTTGTCAAATGCTTGATAAGCAAAATAAATAATAACAATAACCGCTAACGCTTGAAATAGAACAGCTCTAACTTCGTTGTTATTTAGTAGTGACTTTAGTTTTGTAAACATAAAAAAATTGATAAAAAAAATGGCTAACCATTGTTAGCCATTTTTATATTTTATTTAGATATTATCTAAATGCTGGGGCATACAAAATACCGCCTTTAATCCACAACTGGTTTACACCGCGTGGAAGTTGAATTGGTGTTGACATACCAATGTTTCTCTCGAAACTTTCACCGTAGTTACCCACTTGAGCAATGATGTTACGTGACCAGTCCTTATCAAGACCTAGGCTTTCATTAAGCTTGCCAGATTTACCTTGCAATCTTTGTACACCAGGGCTTGTAGAAGCGTTATCAATTGTAGCTGAAGTAATGCCTAATTCTTCTGCTTCAATCATTGCATTAAGTGACCATCTAACAATGTTAAGCCAATTGTTGTCATCCTTACGTACAACAGGGCCTAAAGGCTCTTTAGAAATAACATTACCCAAAACTACCGCAGATGAAGGATCTTTCAATGTTGATCTAAGACCAGCAAGCTGAGATACATCTGAAGTTAGTGCATCACAACGACCCGATTCAAAACCGCCTTTAGTTTGTGCAGAAGTGTCATAAGTAACTGCCTTAAAGCTCATCTTATTTGAACGGAAGTAGTCTGCTAAGTTAAGCTCAGTGGTTGTACCGGCTTGTATACAGAAAGTTGCGCCATCTAACTCACTTACGTCATTAACACCTAATGATTTCTTAACCAAAAAACCTTGGCCATCGTAGTAGTTAACACCAGCAAAAGTAAGACCTAATGAAGTATCACGCGTGTGTGTCCAAGTTGTGTTACGTGAAAGCATATCAATCTCACCCGATGATAATGCAACAAAACGCTCTTTAGCTGTTAGTGGTACAAACTTAACTTTGTTAGCATCACCCAAAGTCGCTGCAGCAACCGCACGACAAACGTCAACATCAACACCAGACCAATTACCACTTGAATCAGGGCTAGAAAAACCAGGCGTTCCTGTTGATACACCACAAGTTAGACTTCCTTTTGCTTGTACATCGCTTAAAGTGTCTGCTTGAACACCAAAGCTAGCAATAGCTAATACCGATGCGGCAGATAGCTGTAATAATTTATTCATATTTTTCCCCTTTATTAGAATAATTAAAAAAAAACGCAACTTAATTAAAAATTACAGAGAAAAGTTTAACAGTAAAAAAAAACAATTTGTGGAAATATATTTTAAAAAATCTATATTTTCCTTTGCTGTAGGGATATTAAGCCCAAAATGAACGTGATTGAAATAATCACACTTAAGTGTTTAGCGTCAACAGTTGGCAGGTAAGCTGTATAAACAGATGCGATTGCACTGCCCATGGCAAGAGAAGCCGCTATAGCCAATAAAGCCTTAGCCCAAGATAAATAATGCACAACTATCAGTGAATCAAGTTAATACTTAATGAAACAATAACAGCTGCTGATGAATAGATGAATGTATTTAGTAAAGTTTCCATTTCTCCCCCTTGTAAAGAAAATGATTAGTTATAAGTGTTTATCAGATAGATTAATTCCAAGCTTTTCAAGCTTATCCTTGTTGCTTGATAGCCACATTAAAGCTTGTTCTTGTCTTTGTTTAGACGCATCTGATAAGCTAGTTTTTTGTTTCAAATCAGTCTGTGCGATCACTGCAATAGACAAAAAAGATAATAAAATTATTAATAACTTAGGCATGGATTAATGAACAGTTGTTCCCATTAATTGCGAAATAATTGATGTTGCTGAACTAGAGTTTTTAAGCGATGCTCTTGTAAACCATTTGTTGGCAAGCTTAGAGTCTGACTTAACACCTTCGCCTGTTAAATAGGCATACCAAACGTTGTATTGAGCAAGCAAATTGCCTTGTTTAGCCGCTCTTTGATACCAGTAAAAAGCATGAGTTGCATTCTTAGTAACATCTTTTCCTTTTTGGAAAATATCAGCCAGTTTATATTGAGCATCTGCATTGCCCAAATAAGCTTGTTGCTGGATCTCAATAGTCTGTGTCTTTAGCTGTGAATCTGCTAGTAAATGTTTGTGCATTTGACTCATGATATTTTCCTCTTTTTGTTATGAATTTGATCGAAATATACCATGTGATTTTTGCCTTGTAAAGGCTTTATTTTAATAAAAATTAATTAAAGTTTTTTTATTTAAAAATCAATAACTTAAATCCTATTTATGGCACTTTTGCAAGTACTTGTATTTTTTAACTAATTTAATTAGTTTTAAGTAGTGGTAAAAAATAACTATAATAGGTAAAAAATACAACTATATTTCAATAAAAAATTATGGCAAATAAAACTAAGGATTACCTGGCTAAAGTACGCAAAAAGACTGGCTTTTCAGACTATAAAATCTCTCAAGAATATGGCATTAATCAATCCAATTTAAGTAAATATAAATCTGGAAAAGCAGCGCTATCTGAAACTCACGCTTGGATGTTTGCCAGTATTTTGGATCTTGACCCTGCGCAAGTGGTTGCCAATACCAAACTTGAGCATGCCAAAATTAAGGGTGATAAATCGAAGGTTATATTTTGGCAGGAGCAGCTAGAAAACCTTTCAAAGGTAACAAAGTCTATCAAAATCAATATCGCACAAATTAACCCTATTGTTGGCGATTTAGATAATAATGCTCAAAAAATTACCTCTTTGAGTGTTGAAGCCGCCAAACAAGGTGTGAATTTATTGATTTTTCCTGAACTGGCCTTAATTGGATACCCGCCTGAAGACTTGTTGTTGCGTGAGGGGTTTATTCAACAGGTAGAAGAAAAAATCAATATGATTAAGAACTACATTCCAGATTCAATCAGTATTGTATTTGGCGCTCCTACTAAAGTTAATGATACTCTACACAATAGTGCTTACTTAATTCAAGACGGGGTGGTTCACACCTATCACAAACAACAGCTGCCTAACTATGGTGTCTTTGATGAAAAGCGTTACTTTGAGCCAGGTAGTGAACCATTTGTTTTTACTTGTCAAAATCATAGATTTGGCCTGGTTATTTGTGAAGACGCTTGGACAAAACAAAGTATTGATGCAACAGCTAAATACGGCATAGACAGCATTATCAGTATTAATGCTTCCCCTTTTCAAATCAACAAACATGCTGAGCGTATAGAAACTGTTCGCAAGCGTGTTCGTGAACACAATATTGATTTTATTTATGTCAATATGGTGGGTGCGCAAGATGAATTGGTATTTGATGGTGGCTCGTTTGTTATGAACAAACAAGGAGAAATTACCCATCAACTGCCTTTTTTTGAAACCTGTGAACACTCTCTAGACAGGCCAATTTTGCAAGATACTCAAAGTGAAGAAAGCTATATTTACAATTCTTTAGTACTGGCAACTAAAGACTATATTGAAAAAAATAATGTTTTTGACGGTGTTGTGATTGGATTATCAGGTGGCATTGATTCTGCCTTAACCTTAGCCATTGCAGCTGATGCAATTGGCAGTGATAACATTAAAGCCATTATGATGCCTTACACTTACACTTCAAGCATGAGCCTTGAAGATGCTAAAGCTCAAGCCACTAGCATGGGTGTCGACTATCATGAAATTAGCATTCATTCAATGGTTGAAAGTTTTAATACTCAACTCAATACTTTGTTTGCTGGATTGGAAAACGACACAACTGAAGAAAACTTACAAGCAAGAGTTCGCGGCACCCTACTGATGGCAATCTCCAATAAATTAGGAAAAATTGTTTTAACCACTGGTAATAAGTCTGAAATGGCTGTTGGCTATGCAACCCTCTATGGTGATATGTCAGGTGGTTTTGCACCGTTAAAAGACGTGGCCAAAACATTGGTGTACAAATTAGCAAAATATAGAAACACACTGTCTTATATTATTCCTGGACGTGTGATCGATAGAGAGCCGTCTGCTGAGTTGGCACCCGATCAACTGGATAAAGACTCTTTACCGCCTTATGATGAGTTAGATGCGATTTTGGAATTATTCATTGAACAAAAACACTCTGTTGATTATATTGTTAAACAAGGCTTTAACAAGAAAACTGTTGAGCGTATTACCAAATTGGTACTTAACAATGAATACAAGCGAAGACAAAGTGCGCCTGGGCCCAAAATTAGCCAAAATGCCTTTGGAAAAGAGCGTCGCTATCCGATGACTTCAAAATTTAAACCTTGAAGACAAACTAATCAAATACCTTTAGCATGCCCTGTGCCTTGTGCATGGTCTCCTCTAGTTCGCGTTCAGGCATGGAGTCAAACACAATGCCAGCACCTGCCCTAAAACTTAAAGTTTTGTCTTTTTTAATCATGCTGCGAATCAAGATGTTAAAGTCCATTTTTCCGTTACTACTGACATATCCTAACGACCCAGTATAAGCATCACGTGAGGTGTTTTCCAGCTCAGCAATAATTTGCATGCAGCGTACCTTAGGACAGCCAGTAATTGTACCCCCTGGAAACAAAGCCTTTACTAAGTGCTTGATGGTTACACCTGGTTTTAGCTTGCCTTTAATGTTTGACACAATATGATGTACATAAGGATATGTTTCAAGCGTCATAATTTCGTCAACTTCTACACTACCATATTCACACACCCTACCTAAATCATTGCGTTCAAGATCAAGCAACATAATGTGTTCCGCTTGCTCCTTAGGGTGATTAACCAGCCTTTGTTTTAACACATCATCCTCACTACCCTTGCCACGAGGGTGTGTGCCAGCTATGGGACGCGTTTGTACAATGTTGCCATCTACGCTAAATAGTCGCTCAGGAGAAGATGAGATGATGCTAAAGTTATCAAATTGTGCTAATGCTGAAAATGGTGCTGGATTTGAGCGCTTTAACGCCTGGTAGAGCTGAGCCGAAGTGCAATCTTTTTCTAATTCATAACGCCATAATCTGGAGAGATTCACCTGAAAAACATCACCTGCCAAAATATAGTCTTTAATTTTTTCAACCGAAGCTAAGAACGCCTGCCCCTTATCTTGAGAAAGCACCCCTTTAAAATCAATACTTGGAATAGCATCCAACGAATCAATGTCTGACAACACTCTATCCATTCTAGTTTGATTGCTAAATTGATCTAATAGATAAGTTTTATTATTTTCTAGATCTTTAATGATGGCACATGGTATTTGCACAGCAACTGCAATCGGTAATTCAGTTTTACAAATATCTTTAGCAAGCACAGGCTCAATTTGGCCAATTAACTCATACGATAAATATACAAACCATCCGCCAGTAAAAGGCAAGTCAAGATGCGTATTATCAACGCTAACTTTTGATTCAAGTGTCGAGAGAAAATCAAACTCTTTTAATGAGTTTAGAGTTATTTGTTCACCTGGAAAGGCAAACAAAATCGAATATCGGTTATTCTGGTTATGATTAACACTTTCTAGTAAATACGGATAACGCTGAGCATTCAGCTGACACAACTTATCAAGCGCAACGCTTGGAATTTCGATAACTTTCACGCTAGTTTGATACTTCTGAGGTTTTATCAGTTGTGGTGTTGGTGTTAATTGGGCTTGGCTGTAATTCACTTAACATTTGTTTAGCCTTGTTAATTGAATGATGCTCTGGAAACTTTAACAACATGCTTTTTAATAGCTTTATTGCCTCAATGTTTTGATCGATTTCAATATAGACTCTTGCTAATTCAAATAAAGAATTAGAAAACTTATGATGTAATGGGCTAGACTGTTGGAAAGCAATAAAAGTTAATTTGGCCATTTGGTAATCTTGCTTGGCTAAATAAGCTCTGGCTAACCAATAGTGAGCGTCTGAGGCATGATTATTATCAGGATAAATATCTAAATATTTTTTAAACAGTTCAATTGATTTATCTAATTGGTCAGTTACTAATAATGAGCGTGCATTGGTATAGATTTTTTTGGCTTTTTTGTTGTGCTCGCGCACACGTAGCATGGTTTGCTCAACCACTGAGCTAGATTTTTTATACTCCATGAGATTAAACAACTCAGTAATTTTTTGACTACTTACTTTTTGTTGTTGTTCAAGAAGTTCAATTTTGCCCTTTAAAGCTTTATTTTTACGCACTAAACGCTTAATTTTCTTATTGTGATCCATGATCACTTTATCGGTATTTATATCAGCACTTACTGGCTGTAAGGCAAAAATACTAAGAAATAAAATCAAGCCAAAGCGTTGCATAAGAATTACTGATAAATAAACTCAACGCGTCTATTTTTCTGCCAAGAACTTTCTTCATGTAGTTGTGCAATTGGCTTTTCTTCACCAAAACTAATAACCTCTACTCTTGAAGATAATTCATACAAACCTAAGATTTCTTTAACAGCAAGCGCCCTGTTCTCACCTAAGGCAAGATTGTATTCTCGGGTGCCACGCTCATCTGCATGCCCTTCTAGGCGTAATTTTAATTGTGGGTTGTTACGCATAAAGTTTGCATGCTTGATAATCTCTTGAGTAGCAGCTTCATCAATTTCAAAACCATCAAAAGCAAAGTTAAGTGTAAATGCCACGCCGGATGATCTTAAATTAGCAACCGCAACTTGATCAGCACTAACAGGGGCACTACTTGATGAGATTTCACTACCAGAGAATCCTTGAGATTCAAAACTAGACTTGTCTTTAGCAATAACACTCTCTTCGGTAGAGTTAACCAATTCTGCTCTTGGCATTACTTTTTCATACAAATTATTTGCAGCATCTTTAACTTCATTGGTTGAACAAGATGACAATACAGAAACACTTAAAGCTGTTAGTAATATTTTTTTCATAAAATTTCTCCTCTATTTAGAATAATGCGACCAATTTGGCTCTCTGACTTCACCCGCTTTACTTGCTAACTCAAAGGTTTGTCTGCCCAATACAGACACCACTGATAACACACCGGAATCACCTTTGTTGGTTGCGAATATAATCATGCCACCATTGGGTGAAAAAAATGGAGATTCATCCAGTTTATTCTCAGTCATAATGGTTAAATCTTTAGTGGCAATATCAAGTAGTGCAATACGGTAATCCTTACCCACTCGATGCACCAAGGCTAAGTTTTTTCCATCAGGTGAAAATACTGCTTTGGCGTTATACCGACCTTCAAAAGTCGCTCGTTTAACTTCACCTGTTTTCAACTCTTTAATGTAGATTTGAACTTGGCCTGAGCGATTAGAAGTAAAGACGATAGATTCTCCATCTGGAGAGTAACTGCCTTCTGTATCAATAGATATGTCAGTTGTTAGTCTGGTTAATTTTTTACTCTCAATATGATAAGAATAAAGATCTTTATTGCCATTTTTAGACAAAGTTAATAATAAACTTTCGCCATTTGGATGCCATGATGGCGCTGAAGCAATGCCATCAAAATAAGGTAATTTTTGTGTTTTCCTGCGAACAAATGGATATTGAATGAATACTTCTGAACGTCCATTTCTAAAAGACACATAGGCAATTTTATTTTGATCTGGCGACCATGCCGGAGATAGAATTGGATCTTTAGAGGTTAAGACAGTTTGTGGCTTTTGGGCATCGGAATCTGATATTTCCAATCGGTATTCTCTCACACCTTTAGCTTTGTTGGTAACAGTAACGTATGCTAGGCGTGTATCAAACGAGCCCTTTTCACCCAATAAAGCAAAATAAATTTGGTCTGATAAATAGTGCGCAATTCTTCTAATACCACTGTCATGAACCTTAAATTTTTTGGCGAATAATACTTTTTTAGAATAAACATCGACAAGCTGCAATTCAATTTTAAATATTTTTTTACTAACTTTTTCTAACTGACCGATAACAATGGCTTCAGTTTTGTTGCTCTGCCATTTGTCAAAATCTATATTATTGTCAATAATGTAACTACTACTACTTGCATTAAACTCACCTGAGCGGTTAAGATTATCACGCATGATATGAGCAATGGCTTTTCCTTGTTCGGCGTTATCTTTTATTAAAAATGGAGAAATAACAATCGGAAAAGCATTCTCGTCTTTTTTAAGAACTGTTACTTCTAAAATGGCAAAAACAGCGGTTGTATAAAATGCTACAACAATGGCAAACAACTTTTTCATTCTCTTTCTTCTATCCAATACATTTGAATTGCTTCAAGGATTTTCTCACCTGTTTTATCTTTATCGTCATCAAAACCATCAAGTTCAATAACCATTGCTCTAAGATCTACAAAATTCACTGTTGTTGGATCCACACTTGGATGCTGTTCATCAAGTTCAATAGCAATATCTAAAGAGTCTGTCCAGCGCATAATAAATACCTAATTTTTAATGCTTTTAATTTTAACCAAAGCTGTATTTTTTGTGCAATAATTTCAACACTAAATCCGGCTAACACCTTGAACAAATTCAAGCTTATTTAACTGCTTTGAAATTTGCGCCAATTGCTTAGTATCTTTCACCACAACAACCATGTTTAAAGATTTCATAGAGTTGTCTTTTTCTTGAATATCTAACTGTTCAATATTCACATTCATTTTAGAAATGACGTTGGCAATTAAGGCTAACGTTCCACGCTGATTTACCACATCAATAACGATTTTAACCTCAAAATCTTCACTTTCATCTGTTTGCCAATCAATGTTAAGCCACTGTGCATGTTTGCTTTTTGCACGAATCATATTGGCACAATCACTTCTGTGCATTACCATACCCTTCGTGGTGGTTAGAATACCAGCCACTTTATCACCTGGTATTGGATAACAACAATGAGCAAAACTAATGGCCTTGCCTTGAGTTTTATTAATTTTAATGTCTTGAATAACACAATGATCGCCGTCACATTGGAGCTTGTTAAGAACTACCGATACTAAAATTTCAGATAGACCAATACGCAAGTACAAGTCAGACTTAGACTGGCAATCTACATCATCAAGACAGCTTTTCCACTTTTCATCAGAAATTTTATCTGCGTCAATATTTAAATAATCCAAGGAATTATTCAACAAATACTCACCTAATCGTATAAGTTCTGAAGATGATTGGCTCTTTAGGTGTGTTTTGATGGATGACTTGGCCTTGGCAGTTACCGCAATTTGCAACCAAGAAGGATGTGGCTTAACCTTATCATCAGTAATAATTTCAATGGTTTGCCCTGATTTTAATTCAGTAGAGATTGATGCATTAACCTGATCAACTTTTGCTTTAAAGGTCTGATGGCCAATGTTTGTATGCACCATATATGCAAAATCAAGTACAGTTGACTTGTATGGCAGTTGAATGATATCTCCTCTAGGAGTAAATACGAACACTTCTGAGGGGAATAAATCATTCTTGGTTTCTTCTAAAAACTCAACAGAGGTGCCTGAATTTTGTTGGATATCAAGTAGTGACCCTAGCCAATTACTGGCTAATTCTGACTCACTGTTTGAATCGCTTTTATAATGCCAATGTGCCGCAATCCCATACTCTGAAACAAAATGCATGTCTTTTGATCTGATCTGCACTTCAATAAAAATCTTGTTTGGACCAAACAACACCGTGTGCAAAGACTGATAACCGTTTGATTTTGGCAAGGCGACATAATCTTTAAATTTACCAGGCAAAGGTTTATACAGATTATGAATAATGCCTAACGCTTGATAACACTCAGATACGTCATCAACAACCACTCTAAAGGCATACATATCAAGCACTTGTGAGAACTTTAGCTGCTTAACTTTCATCTTCTTGTAAATACTACAAGGTTGTTTTCTGCGGCCACTAATCTCGATATTTGGCATGCCTTCTTGCTGGAGTCTGTTTTCTAATTCATCTTGGATATGATTAATAACTTTTGTGCGATTACCACATTGTTTTTTTATTTGATTAACCAACACTTGATGTCTAAATGGGTGAATAACAGAAAAACATAAATTATCCAACTCAACCCTTATGCTATTTAAACCAAGACGCCTTGCAATTGGCGCGTGAATTTCAGATGTCTCTTTGGCAATTCTGAGTTGCTTCTCTCGATTCATCGAGCCTAAAGTGCGCATGTTATGCAAGCGATCAGCCAGTTTAATCACCATCACGCGCATATCATCACTCATGGCTAAAAACAATTTTCTAAAATTTTGCGCTTGCTTATCAGCGTTGGTATGAAACTCTAGGCCAGTTAATTTAGATACACCCTCTACAATATGAGCAATTTCATAACCAAAATCATATTTAATATCATCATAAGTAACTGAGGTGTCTTCTATACAATCATGCAATAACGCTGCCACAATACAGTAATAATCAAGCTTTAGCTGAGCAAGAATCATGGCAACTGAAATAGGATGAAACACATAGGCCTCACCTGATTTTCGGTATTGCCCATCATGAGCAGTGGCTGCAATAATATAGGCTTGATACACACCCTCAATTTGAGATCTAGGCATGTAATCTTCAAGTACATCGCACAATTCACTGATCAGAATTCTTTTGTTATTGGTTGTCATTAAAAACGGGATAAATTTAAGCGTAAGTTTTTGCCATTATAATACAACTGTATCAGTATAATGCTTTGCATATTTGTAATAAATTAAGCCTTATTTTTATGAAAAAACTCATCATAATCCTACCAATATTAACCTTGTTTTTAGGCGGTTGTTTTTGGGAGGAAGAAAAAAAACGCGAATCAATTACCAAAGGCTGGTCACCTAAAACCTTTTTCACTCAAGCTAAAGAACAGATCTCAGCAGGATCTATGGATAAAGCCATTGAACTGTTTGAACAATTACAAGCTGCCTATCCAGGGTCAAAATACGCATTACAATCTAAACTTGAAATTGCTTACGCCTTGTACAAAAGTGAAGATTATGACCAATCAATTGATCGTTTGAATAGCTATATTAAACTTTATCCAGAACATTTTTCAACACCTTATGCTTATTATTTGCGCGGTGTTGTTTCAGAAGATAAATCTCGCTCAATTCTAGATGATTACTTAACTGACAATGCACAGCGTGATGTTGATTCTGTGCGTGATGCCTTTAATTACTATTTGGCTCTAATTGATAAATTTCCTAAAACCGAATATGCTGAAGAAGCCAAAACACGTTTAATTGTTTTAAGAAATATTTTGTCACGCCATGAATTATTTGTTGCTATTTTCTATACGAGAAAAGGTGCCAACATTGCTGCTATTAACAGATGTAAATACATTATTGAAAAATATCCAAACACGCCATCAGTGCCTGCAGCGCTACACTTAATGGCACATAATTATGATGTTATTAACACACCTACTCTAGCAAAAGATGCTCGCCGAGTATTGGCAAAAAGCTACCCACTTTACACGCCGCACTACTCTTTAGAAGACTAGATAAACCTAAGTTTAATGAATAAGCAAGAGCGCTCATTTGCGTTTAAAATTTCTCTTATTATGGCCACGCGTATGCTTGGTCTATTTATGATTTTTCCGATTTTTTCGGTATATGCTCAAAACTACTCTGACACCACACCTTATTTAATTGGTTTAGCGATTGGAATTTACGGTCTTACTCAAGCAATACTGCAAATTCCATTTGGTTATTTATCTGACAAATATGGGCGCAAACCCATGTTGGTTATTGGTCTTATTATTTTTCTACTGGGTAGTGTTGTTGCAGCTACAGCTGATGATATTGTAACGATTGTCATAGGTAGAGGCTTACAAGGTGCAGGTGCAATTTCCGCTGTATTGATGGCATTTTTAGCTGACTATGTTTCAGCCGAACAACGCCCTAAAGCTAATGCTTTTGTAGGGGTACAAATCGGTATGGCATTTATGTTGGCACTGTTACTAGGGCCTATTGTTGGCGCTAGTCTTGGCATATCAGGGTTGTTTTGGATGATTGCTATATTATCAGTTATTGCATTATTGGTTGTATTTACATTACCTCATGCCAAACCTAGTGCGCAATACAGCTTATCATTAAACAACATTAAGCAAATACTCAACCCAACACTGCTTCGTCTCGATTTTAGCGTGTTCGCACTACATTTAATCTTAACCAGTAGTTTTGTTGTGTTGCCAATTTTACTAATTGATAATAATATTCTTGCCATTGAAGACAATTGGCACATGTACTTACCTGTTATCACTTTGTCGTTTATCGGGATGATTCCTTTGGTTATTATTGCCTCTAAATATCAAAAAAATAAACCTGTGTTTTTAGCTGTTATTTTGCTTTTAGCTCTAAGTCAAATTTTGTTTTATAAGACCACGCTTGATTACACATCATTTTTCATTATCTTGAGTCTGTTTTTTATCGCATTTAATGCATTAGAGGCCATACTGCCGTCACTGATTGCAAAAACAGCAAGTGGCTCAATGCGCGGTCTGGCAATGGGTTTTTACTCAACCTCACAATTTTTAGGAGCATTTGTTGGTGGTATTGGTGGTGGTTGGATTTATAGCGAATTTGGATTAAATAACGTATTCTTATTTACCGCATTTGTTGCCATAATTTGGTGGATAATAACACTCTCAATGCAAGAAAAAAATACACATAATTAATTGGAGAAATAACAAAAATGGCGGGGATTAACAAAGTAATTTTAGTAGGTAACTTAGGTCAAAAACCAGAGGTTAAGTATGCATCAAATGGCAGTGCGATTGCTAATTTATCTGTTGCAACTTCTGAATCTTGGACAGATAAAAACACGGGTCAAAAACAAGAAAAAACAGAATGGCACCGTGTTAGTCTTTTTGGAAAGTTAGCTGAAATTGCTGGTCAATACTTAGACAAAGGCTCTAAAGTTTATGTTGAGGGCAAACTACAAACTAGAAAATGGCAAGACCAATCAGGTGCTGATCGCTACACCACTGAAGTAGTTGTATCTGGCTTTAATGGCACATTACAAATGTTAGATCGTCGTGACGGCCCTGCTGCAGGCGGTGCACCACAACAATCTGCCCCAGCTCAACAAGCACAAGCACCAGCTCAAGACCCAATTACACCTGTTGATAACTCTGGCTTTGATGATGACATTCCGTTCTGACGCATACCTTTTTTGAATATGATTATTATCAATAAAAAACCCTTTTTAAAGGGTTTTTTATTGCATAACCAATGAACACCAAACGCTCAGCACAAATATGGGTTGACGCAGATGCGTGCCCAGTTGTTATTAAAGAAATACTCTTTAAAGCAGCTAATCGCACCCAAACTCAGACAACTTTGGTTGCAAATCACTCACTGCATTTACCACCCTCTCAATATTTAAGTTTTATTCGTGTTCATGCAGGATTTGACGTCGCTGATAATGAAATTGTTAAGCGCTTAAATTCTGGTGATTTAGTTATTACTAGTGACATTCCCTTGGCAGATGAAGCGATTAGCAAAGGTGCCATTGCATTAAGCCCAAGAGGTGAGTTGTTTAATGCTGGAAACATTAAGTCAAAACTAAGTATGCGTGATTTTATGAGTGAAATTCGATCTAGTGGCGTGCAAACAGGCGGTCCACCACCACTTAGTCAAGCAGACAGGCAAACCTTTGCCAGCCACCTAGATCGCTGGCTTAATCAACAATAATTGTTAACGCCAGGTTGGTGTCATATATACACCAGGTGTTGCTTCTTCAGCCATAATTTTTCCTGGCTCCATCATTGAGCGAATACCTTGATCCATACCAGGCATCATAAATGATGAACTAGGCTGTGTAAATTGTTGTTGAGGCTGAATACCAGGATTAAAAGGCATCATACTCATACCGCCAAAAGGCTGACTTTGAGAATTTGAAGCTGTGGTATTAAAAGGCATCATGCCCATGCTAAAAGGTTGTGCTTGAGCTTGTGGCGCTTGTCTTACAGGCATGTTATTCATCGTCCATGGCTGAACATTTGAAGGGCTAACACGTCTGTAATTAGTTTGACGATTTTGTTGCACTGCCCAAGGATTGGTTTGCATTCTAGGTTGTGCATTGTTTTGCATGCCAAACGGCATCATGGATGAAGAATTGCCCCAATTTGCCTGAGTTGACAATCCAAAACACATAGATAAACCAATGCAGGTTTTAACAAAATTACTAGCTCTCATAAGATTTTCCCAAGAATTAATCAGTATTGAGAAATCAACTATACACTTCGTTTTTCAAAAATGGAATTATTTTATATAATTTAACCAAAGTGGCTACTTAACACGCTCAGTATTATCTTTATTGTCCCAATAGTTAGCTCTGTCTTTTAATATCCAACGCACACCACCCTTTGGATTTTCAACATCACCTTTGTATCTTGGGATGATATGAACATGAAGATGTTTAACACTCTGCCCTGCCGCTTCTCCATTGTTAATACCAATATTATAAGCATCTGGCTCATATTCTTCATCTAAGATTTTTTTGGCTTTTTGTACCGCCTTACCAATGGCCAACAATTCATCTTCTGTGGCTTCAAAATAAGTCGCAAAGTGACGCTTTGGAATGACCAGTGTATGTCCTGGTGAGGCAGGATAGGTATCAATAAATGTTATTGTGTGTTCACACTCTCCAATTATCCTTTCATCTCTTAATTTACAAAAAATACATGCTTGTGACATTGTTAAAACCTTGTTAAATTTGGAGCAGATATTTTAACCCAAAGTGCTTTAAAAGTCTTTAACGCTTAATACAAAAAAACCAGCAACAAGTGCTGGTTTTTTCAATTAATTTTAGAAGTTAGTTAGTTTATTCCTTAACCTCTTCTGGCTGTGCCTCAGCATTGCTATCAGCTTTAGCAGAAATAGGCTTGTTATAACCATAATTCCATGGACCACGACTGTTCATTGGTCCAAATGAATTGGAATTGGTATCAAAACCCCAAGGTGACGTACTAGTACCAAAACTAAATGGCTGTGAAGTACCACTCCAAGGACTAAAATTACTATTAGTGTTAAATGGGCCAAATGAATTGCCACCATTATTATTCCAAGGAGTATTACCCCAGTTGTTACCACCACCCCAAGGCATGTTGTTGAAATTATTACTGTTGCCCCATGGTGTATTTCTATTGCCACTATTCCAAGGCATGTTGTTAAAGTTATTATTATTTCCCCACGGCGTGTTATTACCAAAGTTCATTGGATCATTGCTGTTCCAGCTGTTACCCCAGCCAGCTGACGCACCTAGTGCTACTGTCATTAATGACATTGCTAGTATTTTTTTCATTATTTTCCCCTTTGTTTAGTTAGTGTTACTTTTTTTCTTCAGTCGGCTTCGTTTGCTGTTGAGCCGAGTTATTATTCCAAGGACCGTTATTCATCGGGCCAAAAGAATTTGTTCTGAAATTAAATGGTCGGGAATTATTCCAAGGGCCATTATTCCAATTTCTATTTTGCCATGGGCCATTATTACCCCAAGGACCGTTATTGTTCCATCTTTGAGTATTCCATGGACCGTTACTATTCCCCCAAGGGCCACGGTTATTATTCCAACCATTGTTACCCCAAGGGCCATTATTATCTGAATCAAACTCATCCATCATATCATCCATTTCTTCACTAAACCAATCTGGTGTAAACATATCGTATGGATTATGTGCAATAAAGCCGTTATCATCACCCCACGGGCCATTATTGTTGTTGCTCCAAGGAGCGTTTCCCCATCCAGCTGATACGCTGAAAGTTAGTGTCATTAGTGATGCTACTAGTACTTTTTTCATTTGTTTCCTTAAAAAAATTAATAAAATGAATGGTCATTATAAACCTTATATTTTTCATAGGGTGAAAAAAAACCAGCAACTAGTGCTGGTTTTTATCAACAAAAATAATTTAAATTATTTTGCTGGTGCAACCGGTGCAGCAGGAGCTACTGGCGCTTGGTTATTCCAAGGACCGTTGTTCCAAGGGCCATTATTGTTCCATGGAGTGTTGTTACCCCAAGGAGTGTTGCTGTTGTTGTATGGGTAGTAACCATTGTAGTAGTTATCGTTATTGAATTCATCATCAAACTCATCTACCATGTTTGACATTTCTTCCATGTACCAACGTGGATCCCAGTAATCGTATGGGTTGTAAGCAAAAATACCATTGTCTTCAGCATAACCATAACCGTTGTAGTTATTGCTATTCCAAGGCATGTCGTTGTTGTTCCAAAATGCATTTGCACCTAGTGTAAATGCTAGTAATACTACTGCGAAAATCTTTTTCATTGTTATATCTCCGTTATTAAAATTAAAGTAAATGAAACTATATTATAACATACTAATATATATTTTCAAGTTTATTTATCAAACCAACTCAAAAACCACGACCATAAGGACTGCGTGGCTCAACAAAATTATAACCCACAGGATACGGACTTAGTGGCTCATTATTGATCTTATTTTTTTGAGCATTGTAAAATGACATGGCTGCTGGTGTCATGTAGTTAGGGGTTGGTAGATTGTTAGACTCTTGCTGATAAGCTTGATCAGGCGTTGGCATCTGGGACATATTAAAATGTGACGCACCCGTGTTAAACGGACGAGCGTTATATGGGTATGGATATTTATTGTAACGATTGTTTCCAAAAGTGTCGTTATCAGTTATTTTTTCCATCCAATACATGGGTGTCCATATCGGCCAGTCATTATCTTTGTAACCAGGCCCGTAACTATTAAAGTCTAAAAATGCACTGACATTAACACTGCCTAGCAATAAAGCGATTAGTAATAGCTTTTTCATCCCCTCTCCTCAAGTGATTATGAAAATTTTCCATAATTAATATGAATCATTTAACACTCTCATTATAAAGCTGAAGCAATAGGCTGTGGGTATAATGCAAAATATGAATAAAATCAAGTTATTACAATCAATTTTAGCAAAAAGAATCATGGTTTTAGATGGTGCTATGGGCACCATGATTCAAAAGCATAAACTCACCGAGCAGGATTATCGTGGTGATCGTTTTAAAGATTGGCATATCTTAGTGCAAGGCAATAACGATCTGTTATCACTAACACAACCACACATTATTAAAGATATTCATAAGTCTTATCTTGAAGTGGGTGCAGATATTGTTGAAACCAACACTTTCAATGCTACTCGCACCTCTATGGCAGATTATGAAATGGAAGATCTTGCTTATGAAATAAATGTTGAAAGTGCAAAACTTGCTAAGGAGGCTGCCAGCGAATACTCAACAGCTGATAAGCCACGTTTTGTAGCTGGTGTTATTGGCCCTACTTCTCGTACCTGTTCACTTTCACCAGATGTTAATGATCCTGGTTTTAGAAATGTTACATTTGATGAATTAGTTGGTGTTTACTCAGAAGCTACTCGAGGGTTGATTGAAGGTGGTGCAGATATTATTTTGATTGAAACTATCTTTGATACACTCAATGCTAAAGCGGCTATTTTTGCTGTGCAACAAGTGTTTGAAGAAGATGAGGTTGAATTGCCAATTATGATCTCTGGCACGATTACCGATGCTTCTGGTCGTACCCTATCTGGGCAAACAACTGAAGCTTTTTACAATTCACTACGACATGCCAAACCAATATCAATCGGCCTTAACTGTGCCCTTGGCCCAGACTTACTGCGCCAATATGTAGCTGAAATGTCACGCATAGCAGATACCTATGTATCGGCCCACCCTAATGCCGGATTGCCAAATGAATTTGGTGAGTATGACCTAGATCCTGTCAACATGAGTAAGCAAGTGGAAGAATGGGCATCTTCTGGTTTGATTAATATTTTAGGTGGTTGTTGTGGTTCAACACCTGATCACATCAAGGCTATTGCTGATGCTATTCAAGAAATACCGCCTAGAAACATTCCTGATATTAAACCAGAGTGTCGTCTATCTGGCTTAGAAGCTTTTAATATTGGCAGTGACTCTTTATTTGTCAATGTGGGTGAGCGTGCCAACGTTACTGGCTCTGCTAAGTTTAAGCGCTTAATTCTTAATGAAGAATACGAAGAAGCGCTGGATATCTGTCGGGCACAGGTTGAAGATGGTGCGCAAGTGGTTGATATCAATATGGATGAAGGCATGCTCGATGGTAAAGCAGCCATGATTCGTTTTATGAATTTAATTGCCTCAGAGCCTGATATTGCTAAAGCGCCACTCATGGTAGATTCTTCCAAATGGGATATTATTGAAGCTGGTCTTAAGTGCACTCAGGGAAAACCTATTGTTAACTCAATTTCACTCAAAGAAGGTAAAGACAATTTTATTAAATACGCACACTTATGTAAACGCTATGGTGCTGCCATTATTGTTATGGCATTTGATGAAGTTGGTCAGGCCGATACTCAAGCGCGTAAAGTTGAAATTTGCACTGAAGCTTATAACATTTTAGTGGATGAAGTTGGCTTTCCGCCTGAAGACATTATCTTTGATCCGAACATATTTGCCGTTGCAACAGGCATTGAAGAACATGATAATTATGGTGTGGATTTTATTGAAGCTACACGCGAAATCACCCAAAACCTGCCTTATTCAAAAGTATCAGGTGGTGTATCAAATGTATCATTCTCATTTAGAGGCAACAACCCAGTGCGTGAGGCGATTCACTCAGTATTTTTATATCACGCTGTAAAAGCGGGTATGACCATGGGTATTGTTAATGCCGGACAACTGGTAGTGTATGACGATATTGATCCTGAGCTAAAAAAAGCAGTTGAGGATGTGGTACTTAATACCGGTAAAGACGCGGGTGAACGCCTGGTTGATATTGCTGAAAAATTCTCCGGATCTGGCACACAACAAAACAACAAACAAGACTTGGAATGGCGAACATGGTCAGTAGAGAAACGTCTAGAGCATTCTTTAGTTAAGGGTATTACCAAATTCATTGACGAAGACACTCAAGAGGCATTAGATAAATTAGGCCGCCCTATTTTTGTTATTGAAGGCCCACTAATGGCTGGTATGAATGTCGTGGGAGATTTATTTGGTGCTGGCAAAATGTTCCTGCCTCAAGTGGTTAAATCAGCTCGAGTTATGAAAAAATCGGTGGCTTATTTAGATCCATTTTTAGAAGCTGAAAAACAAGATTGCGCTTCAACTTCTCAGGGCAAAATTCTAATGGCCACCGTTAAGGGAGATGTGCACGACATTGGTAAAAATATTGTTGGTGTGGTTCTGTCGTGCAATAATTATGAAATTATAGATTTGGGTGTTATGGTCCCAACCGAAACTATTTTAGAAACCGCAAAGGCCGAAAATGTGGATATTATTGGCTTATCTGGACTTATTACCCCTTCGCTCGATGAAATGGTATTTGTGGCCAAAGAAATGAATCGCCAAGGTTTTGATATTCCACTAATGATTGGCGGTGCTACCACCTCTAAGGCGCACACAGCAGTAAAAATTGAACCAGAGTATGACAAAGGCGTGTTTTATGTGCAAGACGCTTCTAAATCAGTTGGTGTGGCCTCTAGTTTGTTATCTAAAGACCTAAAACCACAATTACTATCCGATGCCAAAACAGAATACGAATTAGTTAGACAACGTCGTGCCAATAAAGGAAAAAGCAAACTGATTTCTTTAGAAAAAGCTCGTGCGAACAAGCCAGCTATTTCATTTGACAATATTACAAAACCAAAACAATTAGGTGTTCAAGTTTTTAAAGATTACAGCCTAAGTGAAATATTTGAATTTATCGACTGGGTGCCATTTTTCCGCACTTGGGAATTGGCAGGGAAATTTCCAGATATTCTTACCGATGAAGTGGTTGGTGAGTCAGCCTCTCAATTATTTGCTGATGCAAAAGTTATGTTTAAAAAGGTGATTGATGAAAAACTACTCACCGCTAATGCAGTAATCGGTATTTTTAAAGCTAGTAGTATTAATGAAGATATTGAACTGTACGATGAAAATAACAATGTACTAGCCACGCTTAATAATTTACGTCAACAGCTGGATAAAAAAGGTAATACACCTAATTTCTGCTTAAGTGATTTTATTGCTCCAAAAGACAGCAACATAGAAGATTACATGGGTGCTTTTGCCATAACTGCCGGTATTAATATTGATTCACTGGTAGAAGCTTATGAAAAAGAGCATGATGACTACAATTCTATTATGATTAAGGCAGTGGCCGATCGTTTGGCCGAAGCCTTTACCGAACTGATGCACTTTAAACTCCGCAAAGAGATTTGGGCTTATAGTGATGAAGTATTTGATAACGACAAGCTTATTAAGGAAGAATTTCAAGGTATTCGCCCTGCTCCTGGCTATCCTTCGTGTCCAGATCATAGTGAAAAAGAAAAACTTTGGCAATTGCTTGACGTAGAGAAAAATACGGGCATGACCCTAACCAGCTCATATGCAATGCTACCAACAGCCAGTGTTAGTGGCTGGTATTTTTCCAACAAAGACGCTAAGTATTTTGGTGTGGCTAAAGTTAATCAAGAACAAGTAGAAGACTATGCAAGTAGAAAAGGAATCTCTGTTGATCAAGCAGAAACCCTTCTTTCTCCTAATTTAGAATAAAAATACTTATGAGTGAATGCACTCAATTAAACGTTGGACTTGACGAGTGCAACAACCATTTCCGCCCGTTGCAAAAGTCTTTTCTCTTACTTCTTCTAGTGTTGTTGCACCGTTTGCAATAGCGTCAATAACTACTTTTTTTGGCACTTCATTACAAACACACAAGTTTTTTTCGATATTTCTAATAAGAATTTCGGGGAGCTTATCCAGTGGGTTTTTAACAATTTTAGAACTCATGCAACAAATTGCAAACCAAAATTAACCGGCTGAAGCACTAACCTCAATACTACGCAGTTCTTTGGCTAGTTGATCAAGTGATGAGTTTATTAGTTTGAATGCGCCTTCTGCACCATACAATTTGGCAATTTCAAGTGCTTCATTAATGACAACTTTATAAGGCACTTCAATTGAATTTTGAAGCTCATAGACACCCAAATAAAGCACTGCATGCTCAACCGAACCTAACTCATCAGTTTCTCTAGAAATAGTCGGCGCAATCAGTTCATCTAATGAAGATCTATTTTTTAAAATATTGATAAATAAATTAGAAAAAAACGCTTTAGAAATCTTACCTTCTTTTTGATTAAGAAATTGCTGTTCAATTTGCAGCACTTCCCCGCCTGATACTAGGTATTGATACAATGCTTGAACAACACGCTCACGAGAGCGTTGTTTTGGAGTTTTGAAGGCCATAATTTAAAACTTTTGACTATCAGCCTGTTGCATTAAATACATCATTTCGATCATTGCCATGGTGGCCTCTTCACCCTTATTGCCTTTATAGCCACCCGCTCTTCCAATGGTTTGATCCATATTAAGTGTTGTTAATACGCCAAAAGTGGTTGGAATTTCATAGTTGTAAGATACCTGGGCAATACCATTAGAGCATTCATTACAGACATACTCATCATGCGGAGTTTCGCCTTTAATAACTGCGCCTAGGGTAACAATACCGTCGTACAAATTATCATTGCCATTTTTCTGTCCAGCTAGGCGTTTAGCCAGTAGTGGAATCTCAAAAGCACCTGGTGCATAAAACACATTAACATTGTCTTGATTAATGCCGTACTTAGCTAGAGTTTCTTGAGCAGCGGCTAATAGTTTATCTCCAATATCTTGGTAAAAATATCCTACGATAATAGCTACTTTTGACGTTGCTAAAAAATCTTGATTAGCATCACGATCAAATTTAAATTCCATAATAATCCTTTATTTATTAGTGTCTATATATTCGGTAACTTCCAAGCCAAAACCTTTTAAACCATGAAGTTTTCTTGGAGATCCCAATATTTTCATTTTTTTAACACCCAAATCAGACAAAATTTGAGCACCGACACCATAAGTTTTTATATCATCTCCACCGCCGGTAACTACACTGTCAATATTTTCCAAAATTGATTTGTCTGTTTGCTTGCGAAGTAGTAATAAAATCCCACTATCAGCCTTAGAAATATAGCTTAAAGCCGCATCAACACCAAAACTGTTTGAGCTTTCTTTAAGTACATCTTTAAACGTATCTTCCATATGCACACGAACACAAGTGTTTTTATCACTGTTAATCTCACCCTTTACCAAAGCAAGATGAGTTTCGTTGTGAATACTATCTAAAAATGAAACAACTTTAAATTTACCATATTCAGTGTTGAAATCACGCTCGTTAATTCTCTCAATGGTTTTTTCATTTTCAATACGGTAAGAAATTAAATCTTCAATGGTGCCCCACTTGATATTGTGCTTCTTGGCAAAAATTTCTAAATCATCACGACGCGCCATGGTGCCGTCTTCATTAAGAATTTCTACAATAACTGACGCAGGCTCTAAACCCGCCAAGCGTGCTAAATCACAGCCTGCTTCAGTATGTCCAGCGCGTATTAATACACCGCCAGGCTGAGCCATGAGTGGAAAAATATGACCTGGTTGAACAATATCAGATGGCTTGGCATTTGGCGCAACTGCATCAAGCACTGTTTTGGCTCTATCTGCCGCTGAAATGCCTGTGGTTACTCCTTCTACAGCTTCAATAGAAACCGTAAAATTAGTGCCGTTAGCATCGTTATTTTGTGCCACCATTAACGGCAAATTAAGTTGTTTACAACGCTCTTGTGTCAAGGTTAAGCAAATCAAGCCACGGCCATGGGTGGCCATAAAGTTAATATCCTCTTTGGTAACAGTGGCAGCAGGAATGATTAAATCGCCTTCATTTTCACGATCTTCATCATCCATTAAGATGATCATTTTTCCCTGTTTATAATCTTGTAGAATTTCTTCAATATTGGCTTTCATAACATTACCTTATTAATTTATTTATTGGCTATTAGCTGCTCAAGATGACGCGCAATAATATCAACCTCTAGGTTAACCTGAGAATCAATATTAAGCTCGCCCAAAGTTGTTGCTATTAATGTATGTGGAACAATGTTTAAATCGAACACATTATCAATGATTTCATTTACTGTTAAGCTAACGCCATTAATACATACAGAGCCCTTCCTGGCAATATATTTTACCAAACTCTGTGGTGCTTTAATTTTAAAACGTGTTGACTCTCCTTCATTAAATTTATCAACAACAGTGGCAATACCATCAACATGACCACTAACTAAGTGTCCGTCAATACCTTGATTGAGTCTGAGCGCCTTTTCTAGATTAACCTTATCACCTTCATTAAGTTGATCAAAAATACTACAATTAAGCGTCTCTTGAGACAAGTCAGCTTTAAAGCTATCAGTATTAACTTCAATGGCTGTTAAACACACCCCATTAACAGCAATGCTATCACCAATAGCCACAGTGGAAAAATCCAAACCATTAGCTTGAAACTCTAAAGTAGCACCTTGATCATGAGTGTTAATTGATTTAATTTGCCCGAGAGCTTGAATAATGCCAGTAAACATATGAAATATTAAGTGTATTGATACAATCCAATTTTACGCTAGATTATGTCTTTATTTTCAAAGCAATAACAAAAACTCGCACCGAGTAAAACAATCATCCATCCCAAATAAACCCAAAGCATTACCAAAATCAAAATAGACAAAGTGCCATAAATAAGCTCATAGACAGGAAAATATTGAATATAGGCAAACACGGCATATTTAACTATCTCAAATAAAACTGCCGCAATGACGCCCGCCTTAAAAGCACTAGAAAATCTAACCTTTTCAAGTGGAACAGAATAATAAAGAACAGCAAATCCAACGCTAGAAAGAAGAAACGGTGTAAATTTACCAACATATGAAGCAGCAGGTAATATGCTAAACAGTTCAGAAGCAACAATATACGAGCTAAAAAATAGTGACGCACCAACCAGTATTGGACCTAAAAATAAAACAAATAAGTAAGATACCAACCCCTCCATCCAATGACGATGATGAGCGTCATGCCACATTAAATTAATACGCTTATCAATTTCGTACAAAAGTAACATGACAGCAAAAATCAAAAAAACAGAACTAAGACCTTTTAATGCTTGCGCTTGAGCAATAAACTGGTGAATATATTCTTTAGCCATGTCATAATTTTGTGGCAATAGCTGAGAGAATAAAAACTGTTCTAAATGCTGCTGTAAGTCTGCAAAATAAGGTGAAAGAGAAAAAACACTCAATCCCAATGCTAATCCCGGAACAATTGCAAATAAAGTGTCAAATGAGAGTATGGCAGCAGCATCAAAACTTTGTCGATTGATAAACCTTTTTAATACTGCTGAAATCATTTCACCCCTGTGATTTTAAATAATCCTCATAATTGCCAGAATAGTAATGCATGCCATCTTCTTTAAGTTCTACTACTTTGGTAGATAATGAAGATACAAATTCTCTATCGTGACTCACAAAGATTAGTGTACCCTCATAATTGTCCAGCGCAAGGTTAAGTGCTTCAATTGACTCCATATCAAGGTGATTAGTTGGCTCATCCATTACTAATACATTTGGATTTTGCAACATTAATTTACCAAATAGCATTCTACCTTTTTCACCACCTGAGAGTGATTTAACACTTTTGATAATATCATTTTTACCAAATAGCATTTTGCCCAGTACTGCGCGCATGTCTTGCATCTCTTGATCAGGTTTTTTAAACTGAGCCATCCAATCTAGTACAGTCATATCCTTCTCAAAATCATCACTATGATCTTGTGCATAATAGCCAATATTAACGTTTTCACTCCACTTAATCTTGCCTTTATCAGCTTCAATTTCACCTACTAATGTGCGCAACAATGTAGTTTTACCAATACCATTTTGACCAATAATTGCAACTCGCTCACCCACTTCAAAAATAAAATTGATGTCTTTCAATACTTGTAACTCATCAAAGTTTTTTTCTAAGCCCGCCACCTCAATAACATTCCTATGTAGTTCTTTTTCTTGCTTAAAAACAATATAAGGACTGACTCTTGATGAAGGTCTCATATCATCTAAAACAATCTTGTCAAGCTGTTTTAAGCGAGAAGTAGCTTGCTTAGATTTAGATGCGTTAGCTGAAAATCGTGATACAAAATGCTTAAGCTCTTTAATTTTGGCCTCTTTTTTAGCATTATCAGATTGCATTTTTTCTTGAATGGCTGTTGATGCAATCATAAAATCATCATAATTACCTGGGAAAGTTTTTAATGCGCCATAATCCAAATCAGACATATGCGTACATACACCATTTAAAAAGTGTCTATCGTGAGAGATAATCACCATGGTTGCTTTACGCTCTTTCAAAACCCCTTCTAACCAACGAATTGAGTTAATATCCAAGTTGTTAGTTGGCTCATCAAGCAATAGTATTTCAGGATCAGAGAATAAAGCTTGCGCTAGTAAGACACGAAGCTTCCAACCTGGTGCAATTTCACTCATTAGACCATAGTGCTGATCTTCAGGAATATCTAAGCCTAACAACAATTCACTGGCAGAAGATTCGGCCATATAGCCATCCATTTCAGCAAATTCCATTTCTAGCTCTGCCACCTTGGTGCCGTCTTCTTCGCTCATTTCAGGTAGTGCATAAATGCGATCTCTTTCTTTTTTAACTTCCCAAAGTTTTTCATGTCCCATGATCACAGTATCAACCACACGAAACTCTTCATAAGCAAACTGATCCTGACGGAGTATGCCTAAGCGCTCACCTTCACTAATACTAACCGTACCATGTGTTGGTGTAAGCTCGCCTGTTAAAATCTTCATAAAGGTTGATTTTCCACAGCCATTTGCGCCAATCAAGCCGTAACGATTACCGTCTTGAAACTTGATAGAAATATTTTCAAATAAAGGTTTTTCACCAAATTGCATGGTGATATTAGCGGTAGAAATCATGAGTATTATCTATACAAAACAAAAGCGAATATTATCCCATACGAATTAAAAAAATCACAACTATTAATAAGGTATAAATACAGAGTAAAAAATAAACAATATTATGTTTGATAAGACTGGACAAACACCCGATAAAAATCTACTGTTCTCAATCCTTGTATTGCTTACATTTGGCTGGATTATGTCATTTTCTGCATCACTTGGCCACTCTCTGGGTTATGGTCTTTTTATTAAACAAAGTATCTTTATTGGGCTAGGCTTGGCCATTGCCTTTACAGTATTAAAAATACCTTTATATTTTTACAAAAAAAACTCAAAACTATTTTTTATCATTACCCTAGTATTTCTAGCATTGGTTTTTTTACCAGAGCCAATTGGAAGGACAGTTAAAGGTTCCACTAGATGGATTAGTCTTTATTTCTTTAATTTTCAACCTTCTGAAATGATGAAATTAGTCATGATTTTATTCATGGCTAAATTCCTGGTGGATCAACAAGATGATGTACAAAAGCCTTGGCTTGGACTGGTCAAAACACTTATTATTGTTTTTTCAGCAGATGTCTTATTGTTGTTAGAAACTGACCTTGGTGCAACAACTATAATTACGCTAACTGCCTTAATAATGTTGTTTTCTGCTGGCACTTATCTAAAGCAACTACTTACAACAGGATCTCTGTTGTTAGGAGCTGCAGCAGCAGGACTTTATATTGACGGACTAAATGGTGGAGTTCGTTGGCTGAGACTAACAGAATTTTGGCAAACTGAATTATGGGTTAACACTAGCCCAAAAGTAGATCAAACCAAAGCGGCACTCATTGGCATTGCTAGAGGTGATTGGACCGGTGTTGGTCTGGGCAATGGTCTGCAAAAATATGCACAACATGGTGGCAGATTACCAGAGCCTCATACAGACATGATATTTGCCATTATTGGTGAAGAGACCGGTATTTTTGGCATGCTGTTTGTTATTTTTGCATTTGGTTATATTATGCTTAAAGGCTTTAAAATCGCAAAAGATGCACTAAAGCACAAGCGCAAATACAGCTCTTATGTTGGCTTTGGTATTTGTACTTGGCTGTCATTGCAATTCAGTGTTAATGTTGCTATGAATCTTGGATTAATCCCACCCAAGGGCTTTTCCTTGCCTTTAATTAGTTATGGCGGTTCAAGTATGATTTTTGCACTCATTTCACTTGGAATATTGCTTAGAATAGACATGGAAAATCGTTGCACCTATTCAAAGCAAAGAGATTATGTCTAAACAACAAAAGAGAATATTAATAATGGCTGGTGGTACTGGTGGGCATATTTTCCCAGCATTAGCCATCGCCAAAGAGCTACAAAAACAAAATTGCAATGTTCAGTGGCTAGGCTCTAACAACGGCATGGAAAACAGTATTATTCCCAAACATCACCTGCCACTTCACACCATTAGTAGTGTTGGGTTGCGCGGCAAACGCTTGTCAAGTCTTATTAAAGCACCCTTGTTGCTTACACTGGCTAGTTTTCAAGCATTAAAAATCATTCTAAATATAAAGCCAGATGTTGTTCTTGGTATGGGTGGATTTGCCTCAGGCGTTGGTGGGATAATTGCTTGGATATTGCGAATCCCTTTGGTAATTCATGAGCAAAATGCCATTGCTGGAAGTACTAATAAACTACTTACAAAAGTTGCTAATAAAACCTTTCAAGCATTTGATAACACGCTTAAAAACGCTACCACCTCTGGCAATCCAATACTCTTTTCACCAAAAAAACATACTGTAAAAAATAAAAAACTCAATCTGTTGATTGTTGGTGGCTCGCTAGGCTCTAAACCTATTAATGAAGTGGTAACCAACCTAAACATACCAATCAATATTTGGCATCAAACCGGAAAGATTCATTTTAATGACGTTAAATCTCGATATAAAAATAGCACTGTTAAAGTGGATGCTTTTATTGACGATATGGCAAAAGCCTATGCATGGGCAGATATAGTGCTTTGTAGGGCTGGCGCCATGACTGTTTCAGAATTAATGTTATCAGCCACACCAGGTATCTTAATCCCCTTACCTCATGCCATTGATAACCATCAATTTTTTAACGCCAAAATTCTAGAAAATAACTATGCTGGAATATTAATCGAGCAAAAGGATTTAACCCTCAAGTATTTAGAAGATGTTTTACTTAATCTCAGTAAAGAAAAGATTAATAGTATGTCTGATAATGCTAAAAAACTTGCAAAGCCTGAAGCAGCCAAGCAAGTCTCAAACTACTTAATAACACTTTAAAAAAAGAACTTATCTCCATTCAGTACAAGTGACTGCTTCATTGGTATTGCCAAATCTATCTGATTGTCTCTGAGTAACGCAGCGTCTTTCTTGAACTTTAGCAGGCACCTCAACAATACGATCAACGTATACAATTTTTTCAACAATCACTTCTTTAACTTCAGCACCCTCATTGCAAATATCCTGCTTAATATTTTCGAGTTTTTGCTTGGCTTTTTTATGCTGTTTTTCCGTCCACAGTTTAGCATCACTTGGCAGGTTAGCCAAAGCACCAATACTAGAATCGACCACACTGCCTAAGCAACCACCCAAATGCTCTAAATTATCATACCCACTGGTGCACTTTTTTTCACCAGCCATTGTATTTAGTGAAATAAATGCTGCTAGTATTATTAATTGTTTGTTCATTGTCTTATTCCTTAAAAAAAATTAAGCATGCTGATGCATGTTGATACCCAGGCCTTTAAATAAAGCCTCATCCTTGCTTTGCACCACATTTGGCGTGGTAAGCAACTCATCGCCATAAAATACTGAATTTGCCCCTGCAAAGAAACAAGTTGCCTGCATAGTCTCACTCATATCAGTTCTACCTGCAGATAGGCGAACTACAGATTCAGGCATTAAAATTCTTGCCACTGCTATTGATCGAATAAAATCAATATCACTAGGCTTTTCCATGGTTTCAAATGGCGTTCCTGGCACAGGAACCAACAAATTAATTGGCACTGAATTTGGATGCTGATCCATATTTGCCAATGTTTGCAACATGGACGCCCTATCCTCAACCGTTTCGCCTAAGCCTAAAATTCCACCACTACAAACATTAATACCTGCATCTTGAACATGTGAAATCGTATCCAAACGATCTTGGAATTCACGTGTAGTAATTACATTTGAATAGTGCTCTTTTGAGGTGTCAATATTGTGATTGTAATAATCAAGCCCAGCTTCTTTTAATTTCTTAGCTTGAGGTTCGCTTAACATACCTAGTGTTACACAAGACTCCATTCCTAAAGCTTTTACCTCTTTGATCATGTCTATAACAATATCAAGAGATTTGTCAGTAGGATTACGCCAAGCAGCACCCATGCAAAATCTTTCAGAGCCTAGCTCTTTAGCTTTTGTTGCAGCATCTTTTACCTGCTGGATTTTCATCAGTCTTTCACGCTCTAGACCAGAATCGTGTTTTGCTGATTGTGAACAGTATGAACAATCTTCAGGGCAAGCGCCTGTTTTAATGTTTAAAAGTGATGAAACTTGTACTTTGTTAGGATCAAAATTCTCTCTATGAATCGTATGAGCCTTAAATAATAAATCATTAAATGGCAAGGCGAATAACTCGTTAATTTCCTCTATACTCCAATCATGTTTTAGCTTACTCATAAGTGTTATTAATTAATAATATTTTGGCTATTTTACAGATATTTTAGACACAAAAAAGCCGTACAAAAGTACGGCTTTTTTGTTTAAGCTTGCTAACTAATTAGCAGCTGTAGTACATATCAAACTCAACTGGATGTGGAGAAGCACGTAGTGCAGTCACCTCTTCCATCTTAAGCTCGATGAATGAATCAATTACATTATCAGTAAATACACCGCCAGCTTTTAAGAACTCACGATCTTTATCTAATGCATGTAATGCTTGATCTAATGAACTACAAACCTTAGGAATTGACTCTTTTTCTTTTTCAGTTAGTTCGTATAAATCTTCATCCCCTGGTTTACCTGGATCAATTTTATTCTTAATACCATCAAGGCCAGCCATTAACATTGCAGCAAATGCAAGGTATGGGTTAGCTGTTGGATCTGGGTAACGTACCTCGATACGAGTACCTTTTGGATTAGATACAAATGGGATACGAATTGCAGCAGAGCGGTTTTTAGCAGAGTAAGCTAACATTTCTGGTGCTTCAAAGCCTGGAACCAAACGCTTATATGAGTTAGTTGAAGAATTACAAAATGCATTCAAAGCTTGAGAGTGCTTGATAATGCCACCAATGTAATGTAGTGCTGTTTCACTTAAGTTACCATAGCCATCAGCATCATGGAATAAGTTAACACCATCTTTAGAGATTGATTGGTGAACGTGCATACCGTTACCATTATCAACCGCAATTGGCTTAGGCATAAATGTTGCAGTCTTACCGTAGATGTGAGCCACGTTGTGTACGCAGTACTTAAGAATTTGAGTTTCATCAGCCTTCTTAACCATTGTGTTGAATAAAGCACCAATCTCACACTGACCAGCAGTACCCACTTCGTGGTGATGTACTTCAGTTGTCACACCCATCTCTTCAATCGCTAAACACATTTGTGCACGAAGATCATGTAGAGAATCTACTGGAGGAACTGGGAAGTAGCCACCCTTAATTCTTGGACGGTGTCCTTTGTTACCACCTTCTAAATCTGAGCCTGACTCCCAGTCAGCTTCTTCAGAGTGGATTTCATAAAATGCTTTACCTAATCCAAAACCTGTATCCCACTTAACACTGTCAAAAACAAAGAATTCTGGCTCATTACCAAAGTATGCAGTATCACCAATACCAGTTTCATTTAAGTAAGCTTCAGCACGCTTAGCGATAGAGCGAGGATCTTTTTCATAACCCTGCATATCAGTTGACTCAATAATGTCAC